>JBDRNJ010000010.1:0-55492 GCA_043811375.1 bacterium
ATCAAGGGAAACGCCCAGTATTGGACACCTTCAGCCGAGGTGATAGCGCAGCGACTGGAGGCGTTCCAGGGTGGTTGGCTCGATCAAATGAGCGAACGGGTATCGGGAGCACTCATGTTGCACACGTTTATCTATCTGGTATTCGGCGTCTGGCGCACGGTCGGTGTTATGCTCGCCGGCATGGCGCTGATGAAGTGGGGCATAATCTCAGCCGAGAAATCGAGTCGATTCTATACAGTGACGCTCTTGATAGGGCTTGTGATTGGCTTACCCCTGATTGGGTACGGGGCCAGCCAGCATATCGCTCATGATTGGTCAATGAAGTACTCACTTTTCGGCGGAACGCTGCCCAACTACTGGGGTTCTCTGCTGGTAGCGGCGGCCTATCTGTCGTTCTGGATGCTATCGTGTAAAAACCAATGGTTGGGCGGAATCCAACGCTCACTGGCCAGGGTCGGCCGGATGGCGTTCTCCAACTACATCTTGCAGACGCTTATCTGCACCACTCTGTTCTACGGGCATGGATTCGGCCTGTTCGGACAGGTACCGCGGTGGGGTCAGTTGGCGATTACGGTAGCGATCTGGGTGGTACTGATTATTGCGTCAAACTTGTGGATGACCCGTTTCCGTTTCGGCCCGCTCGAATGGCTCTGGCGAACGTTAACCTACGGCAAACGCCAACCGATGCGGTAGGTGGCAAGTAGACGGGTGTCCCACCGCATGCGGTAGTTCGCATCGGGCTGAAAGTCCATAAGCGGCGTGGATGATACTCTAACCGGCAGCAGCAGGTGGGATTCGAGTAGTCATGTCCGGACCGCAGGGGTCCGGACCTACAAGACTGCTGGGGCAGATGAGGACATCTGCCGCCCACAAATTGCCGCGCGCGGTTGTTTTACACCTCTGAAAAAATCACGCCGCCAACAGTGATCACACCCCCGATTACAAACGACCAGCCCAGCGGTTCGTTGAGCATGAAGTAAGCTACACCGGCAACAACGACCGGCTGGAGGTTGTGATATATCGCCAGCCGCGAGGCTTCCATCCGTTTGAGCAGCCAATACCACAGCGAGTAGGCAATGACGGACGTGCCGATGGCAACATACAGCACCGTGAGCCAGTCGGTAGTGGTAGTGCCGGAGTAGTCAAACTCGATAGCCCGGTAAAGACCGAACGGGAAATAAACCACCGACCCGGACACCAGCGCCCAGGCCGTCGTGCGAAAGACACCGTACTTTTGCACCAGCGGTTTACCCAGCACCGTGTAATAAGCCCAGGCAATCACCGCCAGAAGAATCATCAGATCACCCAGCAGGTACTCTGTGCCTGTCTTGACGGCGCCGGCGGTAATGACTATGAAAACACCGATCAGCGCGATCACCAGGCCGACTATTCGTCGCCAGTGCAGTTTTTCTTTTAAGTGGATTACCGCCAGGATGAATATCCACAGCGGCACCGTGGCAAACAAAACCGCCCCATGTCCGGCGGCGGTGAGTGACTGCCCGAATAAATAGGCGGTCTGGTTGAGAATGATTATCAGAAGACCCAGACCGATCAGTTTTGGGTAATCGCCCCGTTCGATGGGACGATCGTAGCGACGGCATCGCACAATAAGAATCAGAAACACCGATGAGATGCCGTAACGAAAGAAAGCGAACGTGAACGGCTCAATCGCCGCCAGCCCGTATTTGGCAATGGGGAAAGTAAGCGCCCCCAGCAGTTGCTGAACCAGTAGGACAGTCAGTATCAGGCCCAGACTGTGCCGGGTGTCACTTCCCTGGGACAGTGTTGGTGTCACCGCTGCCGCCGCTGCCGGTCACGGGCTGTTGTGTTCGATGTCGTCGACCACACCTGCTGCCCCGACACCGACTGTCTGCTCATATCAGGGCTTTGTTGAGGCCACCGTCGACGGGGATCGATGTCCCGGTTATGTAGGCAGCTCGGTCACTGGCTAGGAAGGCTATCAGGGCGGCCAGTTCCTGAGGTTTGCCTATCCGTCGAGACGGGCAGGCGGTTGCAAAACCGGCCATTACCTCCCCGGCCGTTCGGTCGGAATCTTCAGACAGTTTACCGGCCAGTTGCGACAGCCGCTCGGTGGCGGTATACCCGGGACAGACACAATTGGCGGTAATGCCATACTGCGCGTAGTTGTTGGAGATCGTCTTACAGAAGGCTGTTACACCGGCCCGAAAGGTGTTGGAAAGAATCAGGCTGTCGACCGGCTGTAACACGCCTATCGATGTAATGTAGATCAGGCGTCCCCAACCCCGTTCCTTCAAACCGCCGATAACGGCTCGTGTCAAGCTGATAGCCGAATGAAGCACCAGTTCTCCGGCTTCCTGCCAGCGCTCGGCGGGATGGTCGGCTACGTCGCCCGGCGGCGGGCCGCCACCGTTGGAGACCAGTATGTCTATTTCACCCGCCGTCTGAACGATTTTGGAGATGTCATCGGCACGGGAAATGTCACCAACCGACAACCTCGGGCTAACGCCGGTAGCAGAGTGAATACTCGCAGCAGTTTTTTCAAGTCGCTTGAGATCACGGCCGTTAATGACAACCTCGACCCCTTCCTGAGCCAGAGCCATTGCTGCCGCCGCGCCTAATCCGGCCGAGGAACCGGTCACCAGCGCCCGTCGTCCTTTCAGACCGAGATCCATTACCGTTTCACTCCGGCCAGTTCCACCGGCAGTGCTGCTGCAGTGCGGCAACCCCGCTCAAAATCGATTATGCGGAATCGTTCGTTGGGGGAGTGGACATTGTCATCGTTCTGACCAAGACCTATCAACAGCGTGTCGATACCGAGGATGCTCTTGAAATCAGCAACCACCGGAATCGAACCACCTTCCCGCATAAATACCGGGGTCTTGCCGAAACCGGTCTTGACGGCACGTGCGGCGGCACCCAGCCAGGGTCCGTCAGTGGGTATCATCACAGCTCTGCCGCCGCCATGTTTGATTACTTTCACACGAACCGATTTGGGAGCGATCTTTTTCAGATGCTTCTCAATCTTGTTGCATATGTCTTTGGGGTCCATGTCCGGTACCAGCCTCATGGTAATCTTGCAGGAAGCCATAGCCGGAATGATTGTCTTGCCGCCTTCGCCCTGGTAGCCACCGGCGATACCGTTGATATCCAGCGTGGGACGCGCCCAGCATCGCTCCATAGTGGTGTAACCTTTCTCACCGTGTAATGCCGGAACACGCAGAGACTTTTTGTAAGCCGTTTCGTTGAACGGGAGTTTCTTGAACTGCCGGCGTTGCCACTGGCTGACCGGCTTGACATCCCGATAGAAACCCGGGATCGCTATTTTACCGTTCTTGTCATGCAACTGCCCGACCATATCGCACAGGACGTTGACCGGGTTGGCGATTGTACCACCAAAACCGCCGGAGTGAACATCACGGTCGGGACCATAGACAAACAGTTCCACGAAGGCGATACCGCGCAGACCGAACGTCACCGCCGGTAACGTCTTGCTGAACTGAGACGTATCGGAAACTACGGCGATGTCGGATTTTAGCAGTTTCTTGTTCTTGCGGATGAACCTGGGGAGGTTTTCCGAGGCTGTTTCTTCTTCGCCCTCAATAAGCAACCTGACGTTGATCGGTAATGTGCCGGTTGTTTCCAGCACCGCCTGGAGGCCTTTAATCTGGGCGAACACCTGACCTTTGTCATCGCAGGCACCCCGGGCATAGATGTAGCCCTTGCGAACTACCGGCTTGAACGGAGCCGACTGCCACAGGTTGAGCGGCTCCGGTGGTTGCACGTCGTAGTGGCCATAATACAACACCGTGGGTGCGTTGCCGTCGGCTTTGTATTCAGCATAGACTACCGGATGCCCGCCGGTGAGCATGGTGCGAGCCTTGAAGCCGATCCCCTTGAGATGCCGGGTCAGCCACCGGGCACAGGCAATCATGTCTTTTTTGTGTTCCGATTTGGCCGATACTGACGGAAACCTCAGGAATTCAAACAGGTCCCGCTGTCTTTGTTTTTCTGTCTTCTTGAGATACTGAAAGGGGGTCATTCGACAAGCTCCTATGTTATACGTGCGTAGTTTTACTAAATATACACTGAGGTTCATACACTGTAAAGGAGATTGGATACGGCACAGGCTCGCTGACGGCTTTCCAGGTGCAATTCCTTGCGCAGAAATATGTTGACTTCGCCAGGTAATGACAATAAATTGCCGCAACTCGTAGAGTAAATCATACTCCCTGGTGAGATTCCGATGAAACAATTCGCTTTCATATGCGTCCTTCTGGTACCGGTCGTCCTTATGACCTGCAGGTTATCAAACAACCCGGTAGAAGGACCGCTTTTTTCGCTGAGAGTTGTTGATACTGCGGGCACGGCTATGACCAATCTTCGTGTGGGAAGCATCAATCATTCCAGTTACTTGTCAAAGCGGTCAGCCCCGCAAAAAGTTTGTCCCACTACCGGAATCGACTTTGACCTGCCTTTTGCAGCACAGGTAACACTTGAAATCGTTAATTATTACGGTGGACATGTGGCTTCGCTGCTGGACAGTACCAACATTGAAGCTGGGGGGCACGTTATCGAGTGGGATGGACGAGATGATACTGGTGAACAGGTCCTTAGTGGGTATTACCGATATCAGCTCACCGCCTGGGACAGCGACACGGTTCTGCTCACTACAGCCACTGGATGGTTTTGGAGCTTGGTCCGGATCCGGCACAGACAATAATCGGCAGAACCGGCGACCAAGGCCGGTTTGTCACCAACGATACCCTCCTCTTTCCCTGCCTGCTGGGAGCAGTACCTGAGATCACTCTAACCGATGACACCGGGCTGGTGATTACTATCTATGATTTTTATCAGGATACAGTAACGATCACACTGTCCGATACCATCCGGCCGGATCGATTCATGTATTTCAATAAGGGACTGGTCACCGAAGGCAACCGCTTCGAACTGGTGTGGGATTCATCGCTGGCGTATTAGGAACGATTCCGACCCGGAAGCACTTTAGTAGTTCTTGCGTTTGAAGACGACTACCGCCAGCACCGTGCAGGCAAAGGCGAACATCAACGAACTGTACAGTGGCAGCCAGCTCTCGACCGGTTTGCCCAGAGCCAGGGTGTCGATCAGACTGGCCAGTTCGCCAGTTTTGGGTACGATATAGTAGAGGGTGTCGATTACATAACTGACCGGTTGGGAATCGACGAAGGCGTTAATCTCTTCATGGAAGTGCAGTATCTTCTGAGCTACCCAGACCAGGAAGGCCGACATCATGGCAATGGCCGTCGATCCGGAAACGACCCCGACCGTTATGGTGACACTGAGCCAGATAAACAGGCTGACCAGATAGAGACCGAACAGATACAACACCCGCCAGTCGAAGAAACCATGCACCAGTACCAGGGTCACATAACAAATAACACCACATAATAAGATCATAGCGCCATATACGAGCCAGATGGCCAGTGTCTTGTTCAGCAGGAGGCCAGCTCTTGAGATCGGTTTGGACAGGTAGTAATCGGCCCGGCCGCGCACCAACATGGTCGGTATCACACCGGCGGTGGCCAGGACCGTCAGGAAAACGACAAACGCCAGAAAGCCGCTTAGCGCCATAGTGACCGGGTTGCGCAGGTAGTCACCCAGGGAACCAAAATCCATATCCCCCTCCATGCGGATCTCCATATCCACTTGTGGTGTGAGCACTGCCACCACGACTCCGATCAGCGTCACCGCCAGGAATATCCAGACCGTTTTGCGGTCAAACATCTCCACCAGGCTGTCACGGACAAGACCCCTCATGGACTGGTTTCCTTCGTCGCGGTGATAGTTTCCAGGAACGACTGCTCCAGTGAGACTTTTCTTGGCTGCACTGATTTGATTCTGATCTGCTTCATGCGCATCTGGTCGATTATGTAGTTTATAGCCGCTTCCTCGACCAACTCGACAACGAGGTTCTTCGAAGAGACGGTGATAATCTTGCCGACCTTGGCAGGTATCTCGATGACATGGTTGCCGATCTCAGCCTCGACTTCGTACTGACTGGCCCTGATGGTCAACTCCTCGACGCTGCTGATCTTGATCAACTTGCCCCGCGACAGGATAGCCACCCGGTCGGCGACAGCTTCCACTTCGGACAGCAGGTGCGAGTTGAGCACAATCGACTTGCCTTCCGAACGCACTTTCTTGAGCACGTCGCGAATTTCCATCTTGCCCACCGGATCAACCCCGTCGGTCGGCTCATCCAGCAGCAGAATATCGGGGTCACATATCAGCGATTGTGCCAGGCCGATTCGTTGCGACATCCCCTTGGAGTACTTCCTGATCCTGGTGTTGGCCCAGCGATCCATACCGACCAGCTCCAGCAACTCGTCGGTGCGCTCATCGATCTGTGCATGCGACATTCCGTACATGCGACCGGTAAACTCCAACAGTCCCAGCCCGGTCAGGTGCGATGGGAAACGGTGGTTTTCGGGCAGATAGCCGACTTTCTGGCGTGACAACGGGTCATCGGATCCCAGCCCGCCGATAGTGGCGCTGCCGGAATTGGCGTGGGTTATACCCAGCAGCACTTTCAGGAAAGTCGTCTTGCCGGCCCCGTTGGGTCCCAGCAGGCCAAACACTTCCCCCTGCTCCACGGAGAGAGTGACATTGTCGAGCGCGACGACACCCTTCTTCCTGACGCCACCGGGGTATACCTTGGACAACTGTTGGACGTCAACGATGTTCATCTTACAACCTGCTGCATAGTCATTCGTCAGGACCACAAGGGTCCTGACCTACGATTCTGTGTTAATTTGTAATAATTGATACGTGTTTGTAAAGCATAAGTTTAAGGCTTCGCCTTTCTTGTGGGCTTCGCCCCTTTTACCACCGGTCGCGCCCACTATTCTGTGGGCGGCAGATGACCACATCTGCCCCATTCTTTGAACAGATGTACCAGCGGGTGGGTTTATCACGAATGGGAAGCCGTCCAGTCGAATCAAGACCGATCTGATAGGGCTTGTTGAAAAAGTCCCATTCACGTCACTGCGAGCGACAGCGTGGCAATCTCGGATATTGAATGTCAACGAGATAGCCACGTCGCTTCGCTCCTCGCTATGACGTTTGTTAGGTTTATCAACAGGCCTGAAAGGTGGGGTACAAGTCAATTCTCCCTGGAAACAGGTTTGGAGGAACTACCCTTCGTACATTCAGTCAATGTTCAATTGTCCCCAGAATGGAGTCCCAAGAGCAATAAACGTGTTATGTTGCTCCTGCGAGTAGAATTCAGTCTGCGCAGAATCAGGTATCTGCCAAGTTGCAGTGTCCGAACCGTGATCATAGTGGACAGGTCCAGCATTGCTTACTGCCAACGGCCCATACATTATTACAAAGCAGCCCAATGCACATACAATGTTTTCACTAATTCCCATTACTTCATCCTCCCATAAAAGCTTGAATCTCGAAATGCATCCACTTCCCACACAGACCAGGACACTAACCTCGCACGATGCTCTGGCTACTTAGATGTATTCATGTCCACATATATGAATTCATCTGAGAAAAGAACGTCTCTATCAACATACGTCCTGAATAGGTCAAACGAGCGCGAAAGAGATTCATCACCTAGGACATGATACCAAAGGCTGTCCTCCTGAGTGAAAGAATAATAGACACCCATGACGAAACCACAAACCCTCTCGCCATAATATTCGGCGTTAATATCTATTGAAGAAACAGGACCCTCATGAACTAAGCCCGGCTCGCAAGGTCCAGTCACGTAGTAATCAGCAATATGGTCGTCACTTGTATCAATGCCTACGCGGATCTTCTCCATCGGGTAGAGAAGAATGGTGTGGTCCTTGGTTTCATTATGTATTCTACCACTTGGTGTCCAGCTTGACACAGGTGCACTCTGATGAAACTCCGTAACAGAAAGACCTGACGAAGTAGCGAACTTGAAACTATCAGTGGGTGTCAAGAAGAACATTAGCTTTTCAATTTGAACTGGAGAAATGTGGACCCATTCTGTATCCGTGCTTCCGGCAATCTGATAACTAACGCCCCATTCCTGACTAATGAGTGCAGGTTCATATGTGAAAATCCCTCCGAGATCTGTAGAATAACCTATTACACTATCTTTATGTACATCACGTGCCAACACCCTGATCGGCGCTGTCTCGATTGATCCTCGAAGCCCGAACTTCCCGTTTTCAATACCTAGTATTTGGATAGTCCTGTCTACTTCATCTTCATTGAAAATGCGAAATCTGATTTTTAACTTGGCCGCTTCAGCTGGACGAGTTCGTGACAGCAATATTGAATCAACCAATACTCTGCAATCAGGCTCCGAAAACCAGCCATAAACCGATTCACTGATATTCTCGATAATGGGCCTGAAGAATGTTCCCAAGAAGAAGACAATAATCCCTGTGAGGACACTGGCTGGTACCCAAACCGGCAGCTTCTTCTTTTTTACCTGTGTTTTATTAGTCATCTTCATCTTTGACAACAACTGCTTCCCTCACTCCCACTCCTCCAACATCTTCTTCTGCTCCTCAGTCAGCGTCTTAGGTATCTCGACTTTGATTTCGACATAAAGGTCGCCCGGGGAACCGCTGACAGCCAGGCCCTGACCCTTAAGGCGCATCGTCGTGCCCGGTTGCGTGCCCGGAGGGACAGTCAGGGCTACCTGTTTGGTGAGTGTCTTGACGTTCACCTTGCAGCCGAGAATCGCCTGCTTGAACGAAATCGTCACAGTGGTGTAAATGTCGTTTCCCTTGCGCTCGAAGTTTTGATCCGGCATAACCTGCACCGTTATTATCAAGTCACCATTCTGGGCGCCTGGCGCCCCTTTTGGCCCCGGCATCCCCTGCCCGGCCAGACGAATCCTGCCGCCATTGTCGATACCGCGCGGAATCTTCACGGACAACGCCTTGCCAGTCTGCGGAATCCGCAACTTCCGTTTGGCGCCGTTGACCGCTTCCATAAACGACACCGACAGGGTAGTTGTCAAGTCCGCGCCTTTCTGAGCCTGTGGTCGCCCTCGTCCGCCAAAGGGATCCTGACCGCCACCACCACCCCGGCGACCGAAGAACGAGGCCATAATGTCATCGAGACCATTCATCCCCGATGAACTGAAACGAAACGTCTGGAAGCCGCCCCGGCCACCGGCGCCCTGGCGGAAGAGATCGGAGAAATCGAAATTGGCACCGCCCGTTCCCGGCCCGCCTCCCGGTCCGGCACCGGCACCGGTGAAGGCGCCATACTTGCGCATGGTGTCATACTGCGACTTTTTTTTGATGTCGGAGAGGGTGTCGTACGCCTCGGAGATTTCCTTGAATTTCGCTTCGGCCGTTTTGTTGCCCTGGTTGCGGTCGGGGTGATACTTCTTGGCCAGAGTGCGGAAGGCACGTTTGATCTCTTCGGGTGAGGCGTTATCGCCGACGCCGAGTGTGTCGTAGTAGTTTTTACCCATAGGTTGTTCGTTTCACTTCCGGTCTAATTGGCAGGTCTCTGCGAGACCTTCCCTACAAACTACTGCCTATCGTCATCAATGTCAGCCAGAGTCGGCTGACACCACTTGTAGACACTACTCGCAGGTCGGGTTCCGGTGGTATCGCCACCCTTATGAGAAACCCGACCTACTGCCTACTTCACTTCCTCAAAATCGGCGTCAACCGCGTCACCAGTGGCATCGCCACTAGTGGTATCGCCACTGCCATTACCACCTGCACACGAAGCTCCAGCCTGTCCGGCACCGGCCTGCTGATACATCTGAGCTGAGGCCTGCTGCCATACCTGGTTTAACGCTTCGGTGGCCGACGTCATCTCCTCCGGGTTGTCGCCGTTGAGCGCCTCTTTGACGCGGCTCACGGCAGCTTCGATCTTCGACTTGCCGTCGGCATCGAGTTTGTCACCATATTCCTTAAACTGTTTCTCGCTCTGGAAGACGGCGGCATCAGCCCGGTTGCGGGCTTCGATCCGTCGCTTCTTGTCGCGGTCGTCGGCCTCGTGGGTTTTAGCATCGTCGACCATCTTCTCAATCTCCTGCTGCGTCAGCCCGGAGGAAGCCTCGATACGGATGTTCTGCGACTTGCCGGTAGCCATGTCTTTGGCCGACACGTTCAGGATACCGTTGGCATCGATATCAAACGTCACTTCAATCTGCGGTAAACCCCGAGGCGCCGGCGGAATACCATCGAGAATAAAGCGGCCGATGGTTTTGTTGTCAATGGCCATCTCGCGCTCACCCTGCAGGACATGGATATCCACCTGCGGCTGGTTGTCGGAAGCCGTTGAGAACGTCTGCGACTTTTTGGTCGGAATGGTCGTGTTGCGCTCAATCAACCGGGTCGTAACTCCTCCGATGGTCTCAATTCCCAATGACAGGGGAGTGACATCCAGGAGCAGTACGTCGTTGACGTCACCGGACAGCACACCGCCCTGAATGGCGGCACCCATAGCGACCACCTCGTCCGGATTGACGGCGTGACTTGGCTCCCGCCCGAAGAAAGCTTTGACCAACTCACGCACTTTCGGCATACGGGTCATGCCGCCGACGAGGATGATATCGTCGATCTGGTTGATCTTCAAGTCGGCGTCTCTGAGTGCCTGTTCCACCGGCTTCATCGAGCGTTGGAGAAGATCGTCGACCAACTGCTCGAATTTGGCCCGTGTCAGCGTCATATTGAGATGTTTGGGGCCGGAGCTGTCGGCCGTAACGAACGGCAGGTTGATGGTCGTCTGCAACGTGGAACTGAGTTCCATCTTGGCCTTCTCGGCTGCTTCCTTCAGCCGCTGTATGGCCATCGGATCCTTCGACAAGTCGATACCATCGGACTTTTTGAACTCATCGACTAGCCAGTCGATTATACGCTTGTCGAAGTCATCACCGCCAAGATGGGTGTCGCCATTGGTCGAGAGGACCTCGAAAACGTCGTCGTTCAATTCGAGGATCGAAATATCGAAGGTGCCGCCGCCCAGGTCGTACACGGCGACTTTGCCGGCATTCTTCTTGTCCAAACCGTAGGCGAGCGCCGCCGCCGTCGGTTCATTGATAATGCGCTTGACCTCAAGCCCGGCGATCTTGCCGGCATCCTTGGTCGCCTGACGCTGGCGGTCGTTGAAGTAGGCCGGAACAGTAATGACCGCTTCCCGGACGGAATGGCCGAGATATTCCTCGGCGGTCTTTTTCATTTTGGCCAGCACCATAGCCGATATCACCTGCGGATGGTACTGTTTACCGGCCATCTCGATTACCAGCTCGCCGGAATTGTCGGCGGTTACTTTGTAGGGGAAGTTCTTGATTTCCTGCTCTACCTCGCCGAAAGTCCGCCCCATCAGTCGTTTGACGGAAAAGACCGTATTGAGCGGATTGGAAACCGCCTGACGTCGAGCCACAGTACCGACCAGACGCTCACTGTTTTTGTCAATAGCCACCACCGAAGCGGTGGTGCGCCCACCCTCGGAATTGGTTATCACCTGCGGTTCGCCGTTTTCCACAACGGCCACGACGCTGTTGGTAGTGCCCAGGTCTATGCCGATTATCTTACTCATGATTTTTTCTCCTTTTATAAGCCGGCGTTAGAAAAAAAGCCAGTCGATCCGACCGGCTTTTTTCTTGTTTTGCCGAGACCGGTCTGCACCGGCAGGGCAGCCGCTTAGCCTACTTTGACTTCAATTTCTTTGGGTTTCACTTCTTCCTTTTTGGCCAGCTTGATTTCAAGCATACCGTTGTTGTAGTCAGCCGAAACCTTTTCGGCGTCAACCGTGTCGGGAAGAGTGAATGATCGCGAGAAAGACCCGCCGATGATCTCGGACCGAACATAGCCGTCTTTCTCTTGTTCGGACTTGAAACTCCGCTCGCCGGATACGGTCAGGACATCATCTCTGAATATCACCTTGATGTCTTTTTTCTCCAGGCCGGGCAGCTCAAACAACAGGGAAACATCCTCATCGGTCTCCCTGATATTGACCCTCGGCATGAACTCGCGATTGACGCGGCTTCTGACAGTCGGGAAACTGAAGAAGCTGTCGAACAGACCATCGATTTCCCGCGTGATCCTGTTGGTTGGCACTAAGTAAGTCATTTGATACCTCCTTGGGTTCTTTCTTTTAGTTTCTGCATTCTGACCAAAGAGTAATCAAACGGTGTGCCGAAACGGATAAGTTGCTATTATACAGCAAGATAGTGTTTTTTGTTAGTAGGGTATCGAGAGGATTATGCCACACAGGCATACCGACACTGTCGTATTGGCGGTGTGTTAATGTTATTCTGGCAGGAGACTGCCAAACCGGCGGGTGGTGACTGCTCAGTGCCGCGAAAGTATCTCTGTGAGCGCTTTGTTGACCGCTGAATTCTTGAAAAACATTTTTTGAGTAGTCGAGAGACTGCTTTTGAAACCTTTCAGCGCCTCAATTGATCTGGCATCACCGATTTTTCCCAGAGATTCAATCGCGGCCAGCCGCAATTCTTCTTTTGAGGCCTGTTCGGATGTCAACTCTGCCAGTTCCTGATCGTTCTCCAGTAATCTAATAATAAATGAGCGAGCTTCCTCGCCGCCGATTTTTCCCAGCGAATTCAGTGCTCTGACGGCTACAGCAGGTCGGCGTCGGGCCAGATCGGCCAATTGGGGAGCCATTGATGGTGTCCCGATATGACCAACGGCGACTACTGCTCTCTCGCGAATCTCCCTGACCGGATCGGCTGCCATCATCAGCAACAAGTCGCAGGCATCTTCGCCACCGATTTTTTCCAGCGCCGTCACTATTTCGCGTCTGACCCTGACGTCGCTGTCGTTAAAGCGCAGGCGAAGCGCCGGTACCCCCTCAGGGTCCTTCAGTGTTCCCAGCACAAAGATAGAGTTACGGACCACGTACCACTTGTTGTCGGCCAGTTCGTGACGACCGTTTTCCCTTTCAAACATGCTTTCGTCGGCCAGGATGCGGGCAAACACCGCCTGCGACGCTTTCCCCAATTCGCCCAGTACTCTCAGGGCATGTTGTCGTACCTGCCTGAGCGGGTGCGAAATGATATGCGACAGCGCCACCGCCACTTCCTCGGAGCCGATTGCAATCAGTATCTCTCGAATACAACATGCCGTTTCGTGGTCGGATCGGATCATCTCATCGATCAGCCCCTGGATGGATTGCTCTTGATTGAGATTATCCAGCACCTTTTTCACGGCTACGGAGTCATAGACGGCTACGTTGCCGTCGTACCGTCTTCGTCGAGCCACCGAGTCGGCCAACCGCGCCATCTGCTTAAACCGTCGCTGGCTCCACGTCTTTTGAAGCATCTGCCAGATAACTTCGGAATACTCGTAGGTCTCCTGCCCGGCAGCGACATCCGTCATCACCTGCGAAGCAGTCGTCTCGAAAACGTCGATGTCCGTCGTCATATCAAAGCTGGTGATGGAACTCAATAGTAGCTGCAGCGCTCGCTGCCGGATACCGCCATCGGGATTGGTCAGCAACTTCAGCAGCCTTTGCATGACTTCGGTAGCTTTGGATTGCTGGCCCGTTTTCAGTAGTTTTTGAAATGCCCGGCAGAACTCATCGATAGGCAACGGCGAGTTTGTTGAATCGAAAAAGCTTTGCAACAGACTGTCAATCTTTTCACGAGAAGCGATTCTGATGGCGCCGGCTTCGGTGCTCAGTTCGCGGATAGTCTCCGGATCCAGCCGGTTACTGCTGAGATGCCTGTCCAGTTCGGCCGTGATTGCGGCCCGTTTCGGGTGGTAATCAATCAACTTGGTGAGGGTTCGGCAGGCTTGAAGCAGTTCGGTTCTTTCTTCGTCGTTGTCGGGAAGGGCGCGCACCCGGTCGGTCATCGCCTTCATTGTCCTGATTACCTCATCCTGTGGGAAGGCCATCACTTTTTCTGACAACAGGTAATCAATGATATCCTGCCGGAAATCAATGCCATGTTCTTCGAACGCCTGCTGCGGGCGGCAGCCGATATCCGCTATGGTCTGAAGACTATCTCCCAGTTGAGTGAGAACTATGTGCCTGACGCTGAAATCAGTGTGGATGTCACCGCGGTATTGTTTCTGCACATCAAAGAGGCGAAACGCCTTCTCAGAGTTGACCTCAATGGAAGTGATATGGGTTTTCTCCAGATAAGTGCTTAACAGGTTGTCGTGGCGCGACAGGTCGACCCGTTTGACCAGTCGATCAATGAAGGTGGTCAGTTCCGCCATAGTGACACGTCGCTCAATCAGCACCGCTTCAGTTTCGAGAATGTGCAGGTAGCGCTGAATCTCTTCGGTAAACAGGCTGGGTTTCAGGCGGATATTGAGCACGTACAGGAAGCCGCCGTGCAGGTTGACGTTGACGTGATTACGGAAGCGAAAAATGTCATCGAGGGCAAAGAAGGGTTTCTCCACGGCCTTGCCGCCCATCGGGTGTTGAGGTCCGTAGACGGACATCTTGCGGCAGGCCATCGCCAGTTCACGAGCGAAAGCGTGAGCCAGTTCGTTGAGACTTGTGGCCAGGGCCGCTTCACTGATCGTCGTGTTTGCTGTCGTCATGTCTCCGTCCAAAGCATATGGTTGTACCGGACTGGGTGGCTACAAACACCCGTTGGCCATCGCTGACCGGGGGCCAGGCCACCGCTGAGCCCAATTGACGCCGGTCAACTACCCGGCCGTCATCGGCATCCAGCGAAAACAGGCTTCCCGCCATCGTACCCACAATCACGTAACCGTCAACCACAATGGCCGAAGCTCTGATTACCTCGTCGGCGTCAAAGCGCCATAACACTCGTCCATCGACGGCATCCAGCGCCACCAGCCTGCCGCCACTGTGGCCGACGAAGAGGCGGTCGTCGCCGACAGCCGGTGTCGTCCAGATGGGACCATCCAGGCGGGTGTCCCAGGCTATCCGGCCGTCTTGAGGTTCAATTCCGTAGACGTGACCGGACATATCGGCGGCAAAGACCAGGTCGGACACCGCCACGGCACCGACCCTGGGGCTGTTACCGGTCACCCGATAGAGTTCCGAGCCGTCTTCCGGCGAGATTGCATACAGCGTGCCGTCATCGGACGGCTGGAAGATACGTCCATCGGCATAACTGACCGGCGCCGCCAGACCGCCATCAGTCTGGAAGGTCCAGATGACACTACCATCCTGAATGCTACAGGCCAGCAACTGACCGTCCATCGAGCTAACAATCAGCCTGTTATCCAGTAATATCGACCCGGCGGCGGCGTCCTTTATATGGCGTTTCCACAGCAGTTTTCCCGATCGGAGGTTGACACAGCGTAACCAGGCCCGGCGCGGAGAGGTGGCAAAAAAGGCCAGGCTGTCCTGGATCACCAGCCCGGTATGGGCTACCCCGTGAGATTTCAGCGAACCCAGCAGGCGCCCGGTAACAGTATCGTAAAAGCGTATCTTGTTCCTGGAGCCGGGGAGAATTAGGCAACCCTGCCGGATCGTAAGCGGACCGACCGGTTTTTCACCACGGCGCGTCTCCCAGACAATATCCAGCTTGCCCTCGAAACCGCTTTCCCGAACAGATCCCTGAGAAGCAAGTCCGCCGTGGTGATACGGCCAGGGTGAAGGGAGTTGTTGCCGCTCGGGGGAGGAGCGGTAGCTTCTGGTACAAGAGACCGTCAATACCGGAATTATCGCCATCAGACACAGTATTATCAGACGTGAACGGCTTACCATTAGAAATTCCACCCGAAAAAGAAGTCAAAATCGGTCTGCGAACTGATGGTTTTGAAATTAGTAGTCCGGGAAAAATCGAAGCGCAGAATCACCAGATAACCCAGCGCAACACGGAAACCGGCCCCGAACGAACCGCGAAAACGATCGAGAACATCGTCCCAGCCGGCGCCGGCATCAAAGAAGAGTGCTCCGCGTATCTGTGAGAAAGCCATCGTCCCAAAAGGAAAACCCAGCACCAGGTTGTCCATCAGCGGAAACCGAAGTTCGTTGGATGCAAACAGGATGTTGCGATTGTAGAATTCCCGCCGACTGTAGCCACGGAAAGACCAACTGCCTCCAAAGTAGATTCTTTGTGGTTCGATTCCCGATGACGAGTAGGCAAACAGTCGGTTAGCCAGAGCCGAATGCCGTCCCAGTCGAAAGTAGTGCCGCACGTCGGCCATAGCCAGGCGGCTGAAGCTCCGAAGCTGATCCATCCGGACAGTAGTGCCGATCGTAATATTGTAGCGCCGACCTTCGATGGGGCCGGTGATTTCCCACAGTGAGTTATCGAATACCCAGCTGAGATAGTTCGTCAGCAGGAAGGCTTCCCGGCCGTGAGAACGGATGGTTTTGGTGCGCTTGGAATACTTTGCCAGAGATACCAGGTCGAGCCGTTGGAACTTCGACAGAGGATATCTCACCAGCGACAACAACCCCGCCTGGCGCTCGGTATAAAAGACGTCATAATCATTGTAGTACTCGTCGAAGAGATGGAAAGCACCCATGCCCCAATTGATCCGCCGTTCACGGTTGATATAAGTGACACCAACATTGAACGATTCCATTAATTTATCCTTGGTGCCGGCAGTATTGGTCAGCAGGAAGTGAAAGGCGTGATTGCCCAGCATATCGGAAGCCATTACCTGCAGTCCACCCAGCGAGCCGTAAACCGGATCGTAGCCGACCGATGATTGGGCAATATCCAGCGAGTAGCTGGTGTTGTATCTCACCGAGGAGTGCTTGTACTTGCTCTCCAGTCGCCGGGGTTGCCAGCTCGACACAACCTCAGGCGGAGTCGGTGCCACAACCGGTGCTTCCGTGGGCAGGTCCATCTGAAATATCTGAAAGGCCATGTTCTGGAAACCGGTGTAGTACAGTCGCTCGCCGTCGGGAGACAGACGCGGTTGCAGGGCACCGGTGACGTAACTCGATTGCCGGGTCAGTGTCCCGGAATCGTCATGAAGATAAAGATTGAATGTTCCCTCACGGTCCGACGAAAAGAACACCCCGCGATCCGTCCAGCAGGGAGAATCATCGCGACCGGCACCGAAGGTGAGCTGTGTCAGACGACCGGTGGCTATATTGACCGTAAACAGGTTCAGTGCTCCCCGGTAACCATCGGCGCCCCGGTCAGAAGCAAACACAACCCGGCGGCCATCGGGTGAAAACGCCGGTGACACGTCATGGTAGATGTCGTCGGTGAGTGGCCGGTAATCCCCGGTGACCGGGTCAAGCAGATACAAATTGCTGAAACCGTCAATGCCGACTCCGGAAAAGACAACCCCGGATGCGTCGGGTGAGAAACGTGGGGATCGAGCCGCCACCAGATCGTCAAACTCGTAGACGCGAGTTACCCGCCGTTCATCGAGTTCGTAGATGTAGATGACGTCCTTCTCGCGGGATTTGGCGGAGAAGATGATTAACCCTGAGTCGTTGGCGTCGATTCCCGAGCGCATAAGGTGCAGCGACTCAAAATCGGTCGATCGTTCCCCTTTGAGCAGGACTTTGGCACGGTGCCCCTCTCCATCGGCCGGTATCATGTAGATGCCGGTGTATCCCAACCGATTGGCAGTGAATATCAACCATTGACGGCGACCGTCGCCGTCATCAAAACTTATCGGCACGCCGCTGACGGAAAAACCGCCCCTGGTTACCTGGCGTGATTCCATGATCGGCAAACCCTGACCGAGCAACTTCGGGTAGTACCGCTTGCGTAGAGAATAGTGCCAGCGCTGCGACAATTTCTCAAGATCTTCTCCCAGCGTGATCTTGACGATGTGAGCGAAACTGCGTCCTTTGTGCCAGTTCTCAAGCATCCTGACGAGCTTGTCGGAGCCGTAGGTGGAGTCAATAAAGTGGCATAACGATTCCCCCAGCTTGTACATCAGGTAGCTGCCGCGTATCTGGTACATTTGATCGATAGACGGCAGCCGGCCACTGATGACAACATCGCCGACAATCATGTCCGCCCCGGGGTCCCACTGCTTGGACCAGTACTCGGCGAGGCCTTCCGTGAACCATAACGGCGGTGACATATATCGAACATAGCGGTGCTTCTTCAGGACCGATTCGAGCTTGGACAACATGAACACATGCACCAGTTCGTGCCGAATGACTTGATCGAAATCGTGGTAAGACCCATGGAACGGCACCACCACCCGCCCCTTCATAAATTCCGTAAATCCGGCTACCGACTCGGGCAACAGGCCCGGAATAACGTTGGTCTGCGAAAAGTAACCGGGCGACGAGTATATAATGAGGGGAATCTTGTCGATTACCTCGTGATTGAACCTAGCCGACAGTTCTCGGTAGGAGTCCTCGGCCAGGCCGGCCGCGATGCCGGTAATATCGTATTCGCTGGTGTAGAAGTAGATGTGAAAGTGGTCGGTCGTCATGACCTGCCAGTCGAATTTCGTGTACTGGACCTTGTTCTTGCCGAAATAGAACTGGGCACCGGCGGTGTCCGGCCAGACGACCATAACCGCGATCGTCACGACTAAAGCTCGAACAAGCCACCGTAGTTGTCTCAAGGTGTATATCAACATCAATCCAATAGCAAAACCAGCCGGAATGGACTGTTGGGCGCAAACAATCCCTTATATGACGCGGAAACCCGCGTATAAGTCAAATCCAAATTTGGCGCCAGGGCTCTGTTGTTTCTGATTATCGGACGACAACCGGACATCACCACCTATCGGATGATCCCCGTTTCCCCGCCGCAGGCCGAACAGCGACCGTTTTTCAGCCCGGTGACGGCGGTATGAAAGCCACTGCGCTCAATCAATAGCTCGCCACAATCGGGAC
This sequence comes from bacterium, assembly GCA_043811375.1. GTDB lineage: Bacteria > Zixibacteria > MSB-5A5 > GN15 > FEB-12 > JBDRNJ01. Next base: position 18,697 of record JBDRNJ010000010.1, read on the forward strand.
AGCGGGTGTCGGAACAACCCGGCAGTAATATGTTGCCGGTATACACCCAGGGCAGTTTCTGCCGGGCCATCCGGTGGGCACGCATCATGGTTTCGGTGGGAGTGGCTTCGATTTTCATCTTGTAGCTGGGATGGTAGGCGGAAAAATGAAGTGGAATCATCTCCGAGACTGAAGCCACAAAATCGATCAGGTCGCGCAGGTCTTCATCACTGTCGTTCAATCCCGGTATCAGCAGGTTAGTGATCTCCAGATGAATCCCGGCGGCAGCCAGGCGCCTGATATTTGTCAGGACCGGTTGGAGTTTCGCTTTGCAGATTTTTTTATAGAAAGCCGGGCGAATTGATTTCAGATCGACGTTGACGGCATCGATAAACGGCAGCAAATCCTCGAGGGGTTCCGGGCTGATATAGCCGTTGGAAACCAACACTGTTTTCAAACCGGCCCGCTGCAGGAGCGGGGCAGTATCCATCAGGTACTCAAACCAGACCAGCGGCTCGGTGTAGGTGAAGGCAACTCCCAGCGAGTCACAGGACTCAGCGGTCCGGGTCAGTTTGTCAGGCGAGTAATAGACGGTTGTGGTTTTTTTATGGGATATAGTCCAGTTCTGGCAATTGAGACATCCCAGGTTACAACTGTTGGGTCCGGTGGACAAAATATCAGCCATTGGGTAGAAATGATACAACGGCTTTTTTTCGATGGGATCAACCGCCAGTGATACCAGTTCGCCGTAGTTGTCGGTTACCAACTCGCCATCCCGATTGAAGCGGGACTTGCAGATACCGATCTTGCCTACTGTCAGGAGACACTCCGCCGGACAGAGGAGACAGCGGACTTTTTTGCCGCCGAGAGGTTGCGAATATGCCGCCGGTTTAATCACTGTCTTTCGAGTTTCCGAATTCTTTCTACCGCCGCCGCGAGATTGTCACACACCGTCACGCGCTCACTGCCGGTCGACAGCAGAGGTTCCTGGTTGCGCCCGTGTCCGGTTTCGACCAGAAAGGCCCGGGCGCCGATCACGCGGCCCAGGTTGACGTCATCCGCCTTATCACCTATAACGTACGAACGACGCAGGTTGATTCCAAGTTGACGAGCCGCTTCTTCGGCCATAGCCGGAGCCGGTTTGCGGCACCGGCAACGAGTGGCGAATTCTTCGACCACCCCCCCTGCGTAATGGGGACAGTAGTACAACCCGGCAATCTCCACACCCGCTGCTGCCAGCATCGACAGGAGGCGTTCGTTTACGCGCTCGACAGTATCGAGACCAAACCGCCCACGAGCGACTCCGGATTGATTGGACAGGATGACCAGCTTAAATCCCATCGCCTGAGCTTTCCGCAGGGCGTCGATAGCTCCAGATTCAAACTCGATTTCATCGGGATCCGCCAGGAACTCTTTCTCCACAATAATGGTTCCGTCACGGTCGACAAAAAGCGCCCGAGCGGAATTGACGGCAACATCCAACAGTTCGCCGGCCATTTCAGACACCATCTCCGGTGAGATGCGCGTAAAACAGAAACGCTCGCTGCGGTAACAGGGTTTCTTTCCGTGCAACGAGCAGGGTCGGCACGACTCCTCCACCTCGACCACCCGGTCAAATAAGCCGCGAGGTGCAAAACCCAGGGCCGGATGAGTGGGTCCAAACAGAGACAGCACCGGCGTACCGACGGCCGAGGAAAGATGGGCTACCCCGGAGTCATTGGCAATGGTAAGGTCGGCCTTCTCCAGCACCGCCGCCAGGTCGGTGATCGGGCAGTCGACCAGTTCGACGAAGTGCCGGGGATCGATCCGTTCAGCAAGTGACACCTTCCCCCGGTCGGCAGCGGTGATGGCCCAGATGATTGCCACACCATGCGATCGGTGCAACGTCGTCGCGACTTCGGCAAATCTCTCCAGCAGCCATTGCTTATTGGGGTGGGCCGCTCCGGGGGCAATTACGACCTGCCGACCGGGGTCGGAGGTTGCCGACAATTTGTTCGGCGGCGACGTTGTCGTACCGGGAGCATTGATCACCGGTCGCCGACAGAGTGCAATTCCGCCAAGCTGCTCAACACAGTCGTTGTATAGATCAATAGTGTGGGGCCAGACAAGCAGCAGGTGATGCTTTCTCACAATCTGTAGCCGCTCCCAACGTCGCTTGGGGTAAACCGTTTTAGCACCGGCCGTGACAATCTTACGAGCCAGCCAGGAACGGATGCTGCCGTGCAGATCAATGACGGTGTCAAATTGCCGTTCATCCAGATCCAGCAGGAAATTGAAATAGTCCCTGCCACCACATGGTTGCGGCAACGTTACAATCTCGTCGACACAGCCGAACAGCTTCACGATGGGCTGGTAGGCGGCTTTGGTCAGGAAGACCAGGCGGCTGTCAGGATAGAGCAGTTTCAGGTTGAGTACGGTCGCTGAGGTCAGGACGACATCGCCCAACGAACTGAAACGGATAACCAGGAGGTGTCGCTTCATTTATAAGAAAAGATACAGTCCGACAGCAGCGGCGGCAAAGCAATAATAAGCAAAGAAATCGAGTCGCCCGCGCCTTACAATCGCCATCAGCAGATGGACCGCCACCAGCCCCAATAGAAACGACAGCAACGTGCCGACCAGATATGGCCCGGCGAGTGAGGTATCAATCGTTAACAGTTCCCCGAAATTGAGCACCATGGCCCCGCCGATAGCCGGGATGGCCAGCAGGAAAGAGAACTCGGCCGCTCGCGATGGTCGCACTCCGGCAGCCATTCCGGCGGCAATCGTAATGCCGGAGCGGGATATCCCCGGAAGCAGCGCCAGTGACTGAGCCACGCCGATAACCACCGCCGTAACTACGCCCACCGTCCCGTCACCCCGTTTGAAGAACCGAGTAGCGAGCAGAATCAATCCTGTTAACGCCAACATGACAGAGGTTATCAGCGGCCGGGAGAATGCTGCTTCAATTTCGTCTTTGAACAACAATCCCACCACAGCCGCCGGAACCGTTCCCAGCAACAGATAACCGATCAGTGCCCGGTCATCCTTCCGGGAAGAGTCGAAAACAGACCTGATCAGCCCGCCGATCTGCGAGCGGAAATAGACCAGGACCGCCAGCAGAGTCCCGAAGTGTACCAGTACTTCAAACGACACCCCCGATTGCTTCACACCTAAAATTGCCTGCACCAGGACCAAATGTCCCGAGGATGAAACCGGGAGGAATTCAGTGAGTCCCTGCAGAATGCTCAGCAGTATGGAATCGAAGTATGTCACAAGAAAAGGCCCCGTAATTCGGGGCCATAATATCGAGAATCAAACCGGAAACTAAAGGACACTGAAGTCGATACCCAGGAAAACGCCGTCGTTGCCATCTAACTGGAATTCGCCGTACAGGGTGACTGTCGGACTGACCTGCCAGGCGGCGCCACCATTGAGGCCGAACTCCAGTTCCGAGTCGGATTCACTGGAAGGCGGAACATCAAGGCTCCTGCTTTCCAGCCGCACATTGAACCGGCCATAGGGTGACAGGGTCGTGCCGTTTTGCAGAAGGAAGGGATAGGAACCGATCACGTTTCCCCCGATCTGAAAGATTGAAGCAACCCCATAGTCGACATACTCAATAAAACCACCAACAGCCATATCAATCGCGTTGGGAACGGTACCCTCCACCGACCAGAACTGATACTTAAAATCGGCTCCTAAAGAAATCTCCGTATCGCTGCCGTCGTTGTCGACAAGACCAAGTTTCAGGCGACCGTCGATATAGTCGGACATGCCGTATCCGAACCAGCCCACAATCGAGGTAGCATCGGCAATACCGACCCCACCTCCAAAAACGCCACTTCCCTGACCAAGAGCCTTAGCCGTGGTGAAAGTACCGAAAACTGATCCGGCCGAGCTGTCGGCCATAACACCGGACACCGCCAATATCACCAGCACAGCCGTCAAGACAATAACCTTTTTCATCACATATCCCTGTTATTAGTCAATGATTTTCCTTTACTACTTGTCGAACCTATCTTTGTCACTGCAATCGGTCAACAAAAAACAAGTATGCAACCGGATTATTTGTTGACATCACAGCAATTAGCGGCGTTTCTTGGCCGAAGTTTCGCGTTCATGGTTAGCGACAGACGAGCATCAGCAAATGTAGTCCGGACAGGAGAACATACTATGGTAGACTCTGAGACCACAGAATTTCCCCCAGACGGATCAATAATCAACAGCACGGCAACCGGGCGCGGTCAATGGGGCACGCGCATGGGATTCATTCTGGCCGCGGCCGGATCGGCAGTCGGGCTGGGTAATATCTGGAAATTTCCCTATATCACCGGCGAGTATGGCGGAGGAGCCTTTGTGCTGGTGTACCTGGGGGCGGTAGTGATCGTCGGTCTGCCGCTGATGATCGCCGAGCTTATGATGGGTCGCCGGGCTAAGCAGAACCCGGTGGGCGCCTTCCAGCGTCTGCATCGTCCGGGCAGCCCGTGGCAACTGGTCGGCTGGCTGGGGGTGGCATCGGGATTTGTTATTCTGTCTTACTATAGTGTGGTGGCCGGCTGGGCGCTGGCATACGTGTTTAAGTCCATTGTCGGTTTCAGCGGTACGGCCGAACAGATACAATCGCAGTTTACAAACCTGGTTCTCAGTCCCCGCGACACCATACTCTGGCACACGGCCTTTATGGCCTTGTGCATCGCCATTGTCTACGGAGGTATTCAACGCGGAATTGAGCGTTGGTCGAAGATACTGATGCCGGCCCTGCTGGTCATTTTGCTGGGATTGATGCTCTACGGCTTGCTGGGAACGACAGGCGGCAGCCGGGCCATAGCATTTCTATTTGAGCCGGATTTCTCCAAGCTGTCGGCTGAGGGCGTCCTGTCGGCTCTGGGCCATGCTTTCTTCACCCTGTCGTTGGGAATGGGGGCCATGATAACTTACGGCTCCTATATGAAACGAGAGGCCAACCTGGTGCGGGACGCGATCACGATTTCCGTCCTGGATACCGTCATCGCCCTGATGGCCGGGATAGCCATTTTCTCACTCGTCTTCCACTACGGTATGGAACCGGGTCAGAGTGTCGGCCTGATTTTCAAAACGTTGCCGGTACTGTTTGCCGAGACCGGACCGATCATATCCATACCTTTCTTCATTTTGTTGTCGTTTGCTGCTCTGACATCGGCTATCAGCCTGCTGGAAGTAGTTGTGTCATACTTTATCGACAAACGAGGCTGGAGCCGCCGCACGGCAACCCTGGTTTTGGGATCGGCCATCTATCTGTTCGGTTTCCTTTCGGCCAATGCCGCCTGGACAATCCCTTTTAGGGGCAAACAACAGGGTTTCTTTGACATATTCGATTTTGTCAGCACCAACTACATGCTGCCCGTCGGCGGTTTTCTTACCTGCCTGTTTGTAGCCTGGGTGATGAAAGAAAAAGACCGGGGCGAGGAATTCGGATCATCAGGCAGTCTGTTTGTGGGTTTTAAGACAGTGCTGAGGTTCGTAGCGCCCGTGGCGGTCCTGTTAGTGCTCCTGCATGGCCTGGAGCTGCTTCCGTGGGTTGACTATGGCAAGTGATGTGTCGAAGAAACCCACCTGAAGGGCCTGTTGAAAAAGTCCTATTCTCGTCATTGCGAGCGACAGCGTGGCAATCTCGGATATTGAATTTCAACGAGATAGCCACGTCGCTTCGCTCCTCGCTATGACGTTTGTTATGTTTATCAACAAGCACGAAAGGTGGGCCACCGTTATTGTAGTAATTGTAGGTCAGGAGTCTTGTACTCCTGACTATTATGTCCACGCCCCATTCGTCAGGACCGCAAGGGTCCTGACCTACGATTCTACAATTCTACGATTCTTCCGGTGCCCTGAGGTACAGAATCGCTTCCCGCTTAAGGCGTTCGATATCAAACCCGGTCAGATCGACCGCGTTAAGAAACTCTATAAAACCGGTGTCAAGACGGCCGATGGCTGTGCGTCCTATCGAGACTGCGGATTCGTCGTCAGCCGTTCTCTCGAAAGTTATATTCAGGTCGAAGGAATTGTGTCGCAGATCATTGACAACCGCAACCGGCATAGTTTTTAGTGTCTCCTCGGTGACACCCGTAACCCTGAGGCGGACGATTTTGTCGGAACCGTCGACCTGTGTAATTTTGTCCTGCAGAATGGACGCCAGTTGATCACCGCGGTACCCGGTGGCATCAATAATGGGCAGGTCCACCATGTCGCGACAACGGACTTCATGGAAGGTTATCCGAAAAGGCTCCATATCCACCTCCGCAAACCCCTTGGCGGCCGCTCTTTCCGCCTGCGACAATCGTTCCGTAGAACCGGCATAGCAGGCGCGCTCAGCCACCCGGCTGTAGTTGTGAAAATGTCCCAGGGCGGCGTAGTCGAAGCGATTGATAATATCGAGGGGGATTTCCTGTTCGCCCAGTTCAGCCATGGCAAACCGGGGCATCCCGGCCACAATACCGTGGGCAGTCAGGATATTAAAGGCAGCGTCGCTATCCGGTTGACACCTTTCCAGTTCATTTTGCAGAACATCGGTCGTCACGCAATGAGGCAGGGCAAGAATCCTCGCCTGCCGAACCTGAAAAACCTGCCGGCTGCTGCCGGACGCCACGTATAGATTGTCAAACTGCCGGAAGACGTCGATAGCCGCTCCGATATGGGGTTGCCGGGGCGCATCGTGGTTGCCGGCGATAATGACCGTCGGAATACTCTCGATCTCGGCCAGACGATGTAATTGCTCACCGGCTATAGCCATTATTCGGTTGGTAGGCCGCACCGCGTCAAAGAGGTCACCCGAATGAATACACAGGTCCGGCCGGATGGCAATTATTTTATCGATCGCTTCGGTGAAGCTGTTGACGATATCTTCCTGCCGTTCGGTCAGGCCACTTTTCCCTCGTTTCGTATGACCGGCGCCGGCACCGAGATGACTGTCGGACAGGTGGCAAATCTTCATGTCACAATATAGCCCGTTCGTTGCAGAAATAGTATCACTTATGGGCTTGTTGAAAAAGTCCCATTCTCGTCATTGCGAGCGACAGCGTGGCAATCTCAGATATTGAATGTTAACGAGATAGCCACGTCGCTTCGCTCCTCGCTATGACGTCTGTTATGCTATTCAATAGGCACTTATGGGAGAGTGGCAGGACCGGGCGATGCCCGGACAAAATGAGATTCGGACCGGACTCAGGGCGATCAGTAGATGTTGTAGCGGGAAATGCGGTCTCGGAGGGTGTTGCGCGAGATACCCAGAGTTTCGGAGGTCTTGACCTGATTGCCGTTAAAATGCTTCAGACAGGAAGAAATGACAGCCCTCTCAAAGGCACCCTCAAGGAAGTGAAATATCTGTCCGGGAGAGTTGGCAATCAGCCTGGGCATAATCGGTTCAATGATCTTCTTGAAGGAATCGGTATAGTCATCCTCGAGCACGTCCAGATCGACATTAGTCTTGCCGCTGTCCTCAGAGAAGATGGGGAAATCTTCCGGTTGCAGGGTGTCGGCCCTGGACATAACCAGGGCGGTATGGATATTGTTTTCCAGTTCCCGAACATTACCCGGCCAGTTGTGTCTGGTCAGCATCTGGATTGTCTTTTTGGAAATACCCTTAATCGGCTGCGACAGTTGGTCGGCGAATTTCCGGCAGAAGTGATCCACCAGCAGCGGGATATCGGCGCGACGTTCCCTGAGAGGTGGAATGTAGATGGAAAAGACCTTCAACCGGTAGAAGAGATCGACCCGGAAGGAACCTTCTTTCATACATTGCACCAGGGATTTGTTAGTGGCGGCAATTATGCGGACATTGACATCGATCGATTCATTGCCCCCGACTCGTTCGATGACTTTTTCCTGAAGCACCCGCAGCAATTTCGATTGTGTCAGGACCGACATGTCACCGATTTCGTCCAGAAAGAGGGTGCCCCGGTCGGCCTGTTCGAATTTGCCGATCCGTTTGAAATAGGCCCCGGTGAAAGCTCCTTTTTCGTGACCGAATAATTCCGATTCCAGCAGCGTTTCGTGCAGGGCGGCGCAGTTCACCGACAGAAAAGCATTGGCATAACGCTTGGAATTGCGGTGTATGGCATGGGCCACCAGTTCCTTACCGGTACCGGATTCACCAAAAATCAACACCGCCGCATCGGTCTTGGCCACCTGACCTATCAACTTGGCGATCTCCATGATCTCCGGCGACTGACCGACGATTTCGTTGATACCGTGGACCTGGGTTTCTTCATTGGGCAGCACGCGCGTACTACTGACTTTGGCACTGTAGCCACAAGCCTTGTTGACGGTATCAATAAGCTTGTCGATTTGGAACGGTTTGGTCAGGTACTCAAAAGCCCCCTCCCGCATCGCCTCGATGGCGTCCTCGGTGGACACAAAACCTGAAATGACAATTACCGGCAGACTATCGTTACTCTGCCTGATCTGCTTAAGAACTTCCAGCCCGGACATGGTGGGCAGGTTGACATCGAGCATGACCAGATCCAGGTTCTCATGCTCGTTTACAAACTGCTCGACATTGGCGCCGTCGTCCAAAATCGAGAAGTTGAATTTGTCGGAGTCAAACAGGTTAGCGAGCGACTGCGACAAATCTTTATCGTCATCGACCAGTAATATATTTTTCATGTCTGAATATACCTTTAGTGGTATGTCCGTATTATCGGCCGCAACCTGGAATTATATAGGCGGAAATTGGAACTTCCGGTCAACCGGCGAACAGAACATGCAGGGCCGGTCTCGCAGAGACCCTTCGCCGGGCGGTTGTGCCAACGTCAATATGATGGCAGAAATACCAGAGATTTCTGTCCAGGCACAAACGATAAACCGGCAGGGGCATTACGACAGGAGACGGCTCAAGCCATCTTCGTCAATGATCTGAACGCCCAATTTTCTGGCTTTGTCCAGTTTGGAGCCGGCGTCGGCGCCACAGAGCAGGAAATCTGTCCGGGACGATATCGACCCTGTTACGCGGCCACCGTGCTTTTCGATGAGGTTCTTAAAGTGGTTTCGTGGTTGGGACAGAGTACCGGTAATGACAAAGGTTTTGCCGGTCAGTTTTCCACCGTCGCCACTATGATAGACGGGAAAGGCGACTCCTGCCCGGCGCATTTTTTCAAGCATCCGGCGATTGCCGTCATTGTCAAAGAAGTCCCGTAAGTTGCGCGCAATGACCGGTCCGATGCCCGGTATTAACTCCAGTTCTTCGACAGGAGCGGCCTGAAGGCGGTCGAAAGAGCCGAAATGCTCGGACAGCAGTCTGGCCGCAGCCTCACCCACTCCGATAATCCCGAAAGCATAAATCAGTTTCGGCAGTTGGGTTAATTTAGAACGTTCAATAGCGTCCAGCAGGTTTTGAGCCCGTTTTTCCGCCATTAGCTCAAGAGGGAGGAGTTGCTCTTTGGTCAGAGAAAAGAGGTCGGCCGGATTCTTCACCAGTTTCTGCTCTATCAGTTGTTTCGCCAGTTTGCCGCCCAGACCATCGATATCAAAACCACCTTTAGATGCAAAATGAAACAGCCGACGTTCCAGTTGCGCCGGGCAGGCCGGGTTGATACACCGGTGGGCAGCTTCGTCTTCGAGACGAACCAATTTTCCCCCGCAGGAATTGCATTCGGAGGGAAACTTAACCTTCTCTCCTCTCCCGCCGTCCCTGACTTCAATCACTTCCGGAATGACATCTCCCGCCCGCCATATTGTCGCCACTGCTCCCTTGTAGACACCGAGCCGTGCCATGTTGTCATCATTGTGCAGGGTGGCGTTGGATACCCAAACGCCTGACACGTTTACCGGCACCAGTTGGGCAACCGGTGTAACAACACCAGTACGGCCGACGGAGAATATTACATCTTCTATTACCGTCTCAGCCGTCTCGGCGGCAAATTTCCAGGCTACCGCCCAACGTGGCGCCCGGGATATTTGCCCCAGTAATTCCTGATGGGCAAACCGGTCGACCTTGACCACCATACCGTCGATGTCATAGTCGAGGTCACCACGCAACTGTGTCAACTCCTCAAACCGCCGGCGAACTGCGGACGGACCTGTCACCGCCCGGATCAGTCGATTGATGAGAAAACCTTCATTTCTCAGAAACTCAATAGTTCGGTTCTGGCTGTCCAGACCGGGCAATGACGTTGCCGAGATACCGTAGGCATAAAAGACCAGCGGACGACCGGCGGTGACGTTCGGATCGAGTTGCCGCAACGAACCGGCGGCGCCGTTGCGCGGGTTGGCCAGCGGCGCCCGGTTATCTTGTTCCAATTGACGATTGAGCTTCACGAAGGCGGAGCGGTGCATGATTACTTCGCCGCGCACTTCCAGCAACGGATAGGCATTCGAAGTGCGATCCGACAACTTCAGAGGGATGTTCCTGATCGTTTTGAGATTAGACGTGACATTCTCACCGGTAACACCGTCACCTCGCGTAGAACCGGTCACGAGCAGACCGTTTTCATACAGCAATTCAACGGCCAGTCCGTCGAGTTTGGGCTCGGTGACATAATCCGCTTCAGTCGATATCTCCAGCCCCTCACGGACCCGCCGATCAAACTCGTTGAACTCCTCAATAGTAGTGACCTTCTGCAGCGACAGCATCGGTTCCCGATGCGTCACCGGTTCAAACCTGGCGGAAGGAGCTGCGCCGATCCGTTGGCTGGGCGAGTCGGGAGTGATAAGCCGGGGGTATTCCTTCTCAATCGCCAGCAGCCGGTCGAAAAGCCGGTCATATTCGGTATCGGAAATAGTCGGGCTGTCCTCGGCGTAATATAGCCGATTGTGGCGTTCTATCTCCGCCTTCAGTTTCCGGTGCTCATTGACTATTGTGACAGGTGGTTTTGGCATCAGGATAATTAAGACTGACGAGCATCGACTGTCAACTTAAGTACTCGCGGGATCACATCTGTCCGGTCAAGCCCACTTGGGGCTTGACGGGGTGGCGCACCTCTTGGGGTTTGTTGAAAAAGTCCCGTTGGTCGTCATTGCGAGCGACCGAAGGGAGCGCGGCAATCTCATACGTCAAGCCCGACAACGGATTTAGATTGCCACACCCGCCTACGGCGGGTTCGCAATGACGCAGTCGAGGGTTTATCAACACTCCTCTTGAGGTGCGTTTACAGTTCTTCTTCTACCAATATACAAGAAGGAATAGAAACTCACCGCAAGCGGTGAGCCACCCGCTGCCACGCCGCGAGTCGGCGTGACCTACGGCTTGTGTACTACGGTTTACTCCCGCGATCAGAGATCGCGGTCACACATGCTACTAACTGAACGGCTCCGGCTTGCCGCGCAACTGCTTGCGAAAGGCAGCCATTCGGTGACCGGCGCGGTCTTCACTGATGTCGGTTATCCAGACGGCTGCCAGTCGGTTATATTCATCTACCTGGGCCACTACCGACTCGGCCAGAAAGTAGCTTTTCAAATGTGTCCGATCGGTGTACTGAATCAGAAGCCGGGTACAACCGGCGACGGTAAGCAGCAGCGGGTTGCTGGTACGAGCCCGGAATCCCAGCCAACGAATACTCGCGGCCTCAATGATTCGCGGAGGATTCAACTGCGGCACGACCTGCCACCGGCGGCTCGACCGAGCTACCTCAATGAATATCAATCGTCCCTGCCGGTCGATGTCAAAACGGACATCATCGGATTCCAGATAGGAAAAGAAACGGCGTTTTTTGGAGAACGGTCCGACCTGAACATAAAGCTCATCTTCCTCCACCTGATAAAAACCCCGACCGGGCAATATCGGCTCGATCGGGGTTGAAACCTTTACCTTCAGAGTGTCAGATGACATGTTATTTCAGATCCTTGAGTCGCTCCCTGGCCTGTTCGGCCTCAAGAGTGCCCGGATGGTCATCGACCAATTGCTGAAAAATCCTGATGGCTTCGCTCTTCTTGCCCAGTTCCTGCTGGGAGCGGCCCAGCTTGTACAGAGCACGACTGGCGTTTACCGAACTCTTGTAGTTGGTGATCAGATATTGAAACTCGGTCACCGCCTGGTCATACTTCTCCAGCGAGTAATAGCATTCACCAACCCAGTAGAAAGCATTTTCAACCAGGTCATGTTTTTCGCACAGACTGAGAAACTCACGGAATCCTTCAATAGCCTGATCGTACTCTCCCCTGCGGACGAGGATAAAGGCATCATCATACTTCTTGTCGCAGTCAACCGAGACCGACTCCTCGACCGGTTGGCCCGGCTCCTGCCGGACGCCGGGTGAACTGCGGATGACGGCCGGCGCCGATTGCTGCTGACCGAACTTCTCGATACGCTGCATCAGGTCGCTATAGTTTTCCAGAAGAGTTTCGATCCGCTGCTGCAGATCCTGGATAGTGACCGACATTTCATTACGCAGCTGTTTGTTGGCCTCGGTATCTTCAGTCAGTACCGAATCGATATGGGCCACCGCCTGCTGTGTCTGTCGGTTCTGCATTTCCACTTGCTGCACCTGCGCCTTGATTTCATTGATCATGCGCGGCGTGCAACAGCCGGATAACATCTGGACCAAATACAAAACCGCCATCGAGAGGACGGCGGTCAGTAAAGCCTTTTTATTGGCTGACATTGTTTACACCTGTAACCCCGGTTACTGAGAGATAACCCGGAATTCACAGCGCCGGTTCTTCGACCAGGCTTGCTCGTTTTGTCCGGATTCAACCGGGCGTTCCTTGCCGTAGCTGATAATCGAGATGCGATTGGGCGCTATACCCAGTCCGACCAGATAATCCTGGGTCGATTTGGCCCGCTTCTCTCCCAGCGAAAGGTTGTACTCAACCGTTCCACGCTCGTCACAGTGCCCCTCGATCTTGACGATGGCGCTGGAGAATTCCTTCAGCAACTCGTAGTTCATGTCCAGAGCCGCCTTGGCATCCGTACGCAGGTTGTACTTATCAAAATCAAAGTAAACTGTCTCGAACTGAGACTCTCTGAGTTTCGGGGGAGGTGGTGGTGGGGGTTCTTCCTTGACCGGCATAGTGTCGACGGGAGCCGGAGGAGTCGTGTCTATTACCGGCATTTCGTCTGTTTTCTTCGGCCCGCCGCATGACATATTGACAAACGTCATCGTCAGCATCCCGACGGCAATTAACAACAGGACTTTCTTCATCTGCTATCTATCCTCTCTACACGAAAGTTATTGTTCACTGACAACTCACTGTGGGCTAATCTAACCGATGCCTTCAGAACGGTCAATATAAAAAAGCTTCATTATTTAGACGCACGATTCACGGGCTTGTTGAAAATGTCACTGTCAGGGGCGGAGGTCTTCCGGTCGATGCGACGCGACAATCTTGTTGAGTGTGTGGCGTATGTTCACATACGCCGCGACCTACCGGCAGATGTGGACATCTACCGGTCACAGGATCCAAATTCCGGTAGTAATTTGAGATTGCCACACCCGCCAGGACATGACTCGCCATGACGTGAAACGCAGTTTAATAAGCCCCATAGGCAGGATGTCCGGAGTTTTTTGAGGTGGTAGCGATTTTTTTCTTTACTATCGCCGGTGGATAGGCTACAATCGATTTAATCGACCGGCGTTGTTGATGGCGCTTGTTCTTATCGCTGTAACTGCCTGTATTTACATTTGTTACTTACGGTACGAATTCTTCACCTTAGTCAACTTTATTGTTGACAGTGAGTTAGCAAAGGACTACGGTTAATGTGGTGTTGATGAAAAGACGGTTTCTTATGCTTGAGAATCTGACCGGATTTCCGACAATGTCAGAAAGAGGTCTAAAAACTGAACGGTGTCTTGTAACCGATTGTCTAATTGTTGGTTACGCAGTATGGCCGGAGGTGGCCGGGAGTTGATGTTCAAAGAGTTCACAATCGGGTTATACGAGGATATGCTGAACCGGCAGACGTTTCCGCCAATTGATTCCGCCAACAGTGTAGCCGGTGTCATAATACTAAGGAATACAGTGGTTTGCGTCGGATATTATAGTTCATTCAGAGAATCCGGCCGACCGCCCCGATTGAGTGACGACAGGCACCGGGGTTGCCCCTCTGATGATAGCATAATGTCTATCGGGAAAGGGGTATTGTAACGATGGATTCGAGAGTTATCAGACGGGTACTGTTGGGATGGATTCTGCTGCTGCTGTTGGTGGCTCTGGCCGGGCGGGTGTCAGTGGCTGCGACCGGCAGTGGCCGGACGGCTGCTGATTTTCTATCGATCGGAGTTGGCGCAGGAGCCGCGGGAATGTCGGGGGCATATACCGCCGTTTGCGATAACGCGCTGGCAGCCTACTGGAACCCGGCCGGTTTGACCGGAGTGGTCGGTGGTGAAGCTGCTCTGGGACATTTCGCCTGGTTTCAGGATATCACGTTGGAGCATGGGACGGTTGCCTACAAAGCGAGTGACCACACGGCCCTGGCGGCGTCCATGACATTCCTTAACTACGGCCGGATCGAAGGATACGATGAAAACGGAGTCGTCACCGGCGACATCGCTGCTTATGACTGGTGTGGGGCTGTTTCGGTCGGAACAGAGCTGTCTGATAATTTTTCTTTGGGGGTAAGCGGCAAGCTGATCAATCAGAAGCTGGACGATCTATCGGGTACGGCACTGGCGGCTGATCTGGGAATCCGGTATCAGACGGATCGTTTAATAGTGGCAGTTGCGGTAGCCAATCTTGGCACCGACATAACACTCGGCGGCGTCAGTGAGCGGCTCCCGATGACCGTAAGAATCGGCATTGCCGGGCATCCCCTGCATCCGAGCCTGCTGTCATCTCTGGAGTTGGAACGGAAAGTCTATGGAGAAACGATAGTCCGCAACGGTCTTGAGGCCGGTATTGACGATCGCTATTTTCTGCGAACCGGTATCAGTTACTATCCTTCCGTTACCGACCGTCCGCTTGGTCCCGGTATCACTCTGGGGGCAGGTGTACGCCTTGCCTGGGGCCAGATCGATTATGCTTTCACACCCCAGGAGCAATACTCTTCCGAGACGCTGCATCGTCTGTCGGTATCTTTTAAGTTTAGCCAACACTGACCCGGGACTGAAAACACCCGGCATTGACGACAACACTTCCTTTTAATACGGCTTGTCGCCTTGCCCTCTCACGATAAGTCTGGTCGGAACCCCTTGTGGTTCCGACAGAGACTCGGAAGGTCACACTCGCTGTGCGAGCAAGACCCGCCACAACGGTATACTTCCGCCCGTCAAAAACCCCATAGAAAGCACAAATACAGTCACATTTTCTCTTCCATCCGGCAATTGTCATCTGCGCAAGTACTTGCAACTATCCTGTATCGTCCGGCAACATGGTATGGGACATTTCCCGCATTATAAAATGAGCATCTCGATTATTGCCCGTTTACCGTACGATACTACAATTTATCGTATTGGGACAGAATGAGTTATGTCGAGATTGTGGATATCTATAGCCATTTAGTACTGAAGTGGTTTTTTGGCAGACCTTTTGCTGTAACTGGCACTTAATGCGGCAGAAGTCTGTCGATTTAGGTATATAATTATGGAAAACAGCCCACAGCAACCATATGACTTGGGAAATGAGAATGCGGCGGTTCTCTCGCGGCAGCAGCTCAGCTATGGTGTAGCCTCGACTACTGAGGTTTCGCTGCCGATATCGCCTTCGGTTGAGACGTGGAGTTTGCTGGAGCAGTTACAATATTTCTATTGCGAACATATCAGGGGTTTGATATTTATAGCTATGTCGCTGGCAATCGTTTTTGCGATTCCGGTGGCTCTGGTGAGACCTGAGAAAATGAGGGCACTGGTTAACAGATTCGTCAAGCGAGCGATTGATATCGTAGGAGCGATAACCGGGTTGATTTTGTCGCTACCGCTGTTTGTAATTCTGCCCATTCTAATCAAGTTAGACTCACGGGGACCGGTGTTCTATACCCAGGTAAGGGTTGGTCTTAACAACCGCAAACGCGATAGGCGTTTCTGCCAGAAAACTGATGTCACCGAGCAACGGGCCCGCGATCGTCGTCGACAGGACTCTCAGGGCCGGCTGTTCAGTGTTATCAAGTTTCGGACCATGGTCGCTGACGCCGAGAAGAAATCCGGTCCGGTCTGGGCCACCAAGAACGACTCACGGGTTACGCGTTTGGGAGCTTTTCTTCGCAAATCCCGACTGGACGAGATACCGCAGTTTATCAATATCCTCAAGGGCGAGATGTCGCTGGTCGGCCCGCGTCCGGAAAGACCCAGCTTTGTTCGTGATCTGTCTGAGAAAATCGAAGATTACTCAGAGCGCCTGGAGGTCAAGCCGGGATTGACGGGGCTGGCCCAGGTGGAGAACGGTTACGATACTTCACTGGCATCGGTAGTACGCAAAGTAAACATGGATCGGCAATATATTCGCACCTGGTCATTGTGGTCCGACATCAAGATACTGGCCCGGACGATAGTGGTGGTACTCACCGGGCGAGGATCCTGCTGAACATACGACCCGGTTTTCGACCTGAAATAGCGGCCGCGATGAAACTCGCGGCCTTTGTTGTTTTTGGTTCTTGCTTTAGTAATCAATTATTGTATTATTTCGATCAATCCTGCAGGATAAGCAGGTATATCAAACGAAGGGTGTCGACGTTGAAAAGGACTTTGACGGCTGTCCTGGTCATGATACTGGCGCCGCTGGCGGTGTCAGCTCAGAATATACTTACCGGGGACGTGGTCGTTCGTTCCACACCGGAAGGTGCCCTGGTCACGATCTCCGGAGACGTGGTGGTGTCCGGCATAACGCCGGCCCGGTTCAGTCATTTGCTGGTCGGCGACTACCGACTCGTCCTGCAGAAACCGGGTTTCGAACGGTATTCCAGCCGGGTGGTGCTGGACCCGACCCGGCCATCGGAAATCGATGTCCGTCTTTCCCGCAAGACAACGCTGAAGGCGGCCGGCCGGTCGCTGCTGATCCCCGGCTGGGGACAATTGTATTCTGAGAGGAAGACGAAGGGGTATCTGTTGGGGTCACTGGCGGTGGTATCGGTACTGGCTTATCTGGCTGCCGATGACGAGTTTGACTACCGCTATGATCTCTACAGGTCAAAGCAGGACCGCTATAATGAGTTGCTCACGACCGGCAGACTGGCCGACCTGCGTCGACTCAAGCCGGAACTGGACGAATCCCGGCGGGATGCCTATGATACCGAGAACGTCCGTCGCGTTACTATCGGTGCCGTTGTTGCCGTCTGGAGTGTGAGCCTGCTGGATGCCCTGTTTTTCCCACCGAAACAAGGGGCTGCCATTTCGATCAAAGGACTGACCGTACACCCCGCCGCCAATCCTGACGGCGTGGAACTTACACTTTCGAAACGGTTTTAGGGAGAAGACCCGGTGTCAAGAAGTTTCATAGTAATCGGGCTGATTCTGCTGACGGTGGCAGTTGGCTGCAGTCGTTATATCGATTCGCGTGATCCGGTACAGTCGTTGCCGGGCGATCCGCCGGTGCCGACCGGACTCAGCGCTCGATCAGGCAACGGCCAGGCTGCTATCGCCTGGGAGGTGAGCAACGCCGCTGATATCGCTTTCTACCGTATATTTGTCGCAGATTCAACAGGCACCGGTTACGCTCTGCTGAATACAACGACGGCCGACAGTATCACCGTTGGGGAACTCATTCCCGGCCGGAGGTATTTCTTCCGAGTCGCGGCCGTGATGACTTCCGGACTACAGGGCGATATGTCGGCTCCGGTAACGGTGCGGGTGAGGTATCTGTCGATTGCCATCGAGGACGGCAACCGGTTTGCCAATAGCCGCCAGGTGAAAATCAGGCTGTACACGCAGAATGACGAGACGACGTATTTCATGCTGTCGGAGGATGCCGGATTCGCCGACGCTTCGTATCTGCCCTTTGTCGACACAGTGGTCAATTTCACTCTCTCCGATGACGATACCACCAAGACCGTTTATGCGCGATTGCTGTTTAGCGACGGTTCGATGTCGGCCGACCCGATTTCAGACGAAATCATTCTTGATACCCGGGCGCAGATTGATTCGGTCTTCTTCACTTATGATCAAGGCAACGGACTTATCAAATTGGGGCTGGTTACCGGCGAGACTGGTGGTGTAGCCACTGTTTCATTCGGCAGCGTTACAGACGTGCCGTTGTATGACGACGGCACCTACCCCGGTGACATTCCCAACAATGGTATTTATAACGGCATCTGGGTAGTGCCGGCCGGTTTCTCAATATCGAACGGGGTGGTTACCGGTGCTTTCACCGATGCGGCGGGCAATGTGGCGTTTCCGATTTCCGCACAACAGTTTCTCAATGTCCCCTGATCTCTCTGCTCGCGAAAACTGCCTGTTTTCAACCGGCTCCAATCCACGCAACACCAGAGTTCCGTAACAGGATCAGTGGTGGATATTATTACCGGGATAAATCGATTCATCGGCCTGCTGGTGGAGACTGCCCGACAATTCCGCCAAGGGCGCATCTGGTTGTTGCTGCTGGGCTACCTGGCGGTTAACTGGCTCATCCTGCAGGGATTCCACCAAAGCAGTTGGTCGGTCACCGGTACCCTGGTCACATTCTGGACCGCACTGGTGGATTCTGAGCAGGCAATCAGATTCACTCACTATCCCGACCACCTGGTGCTGTTGCCTGCTTATTTTGGCTGGGCTAAGCTGTTGCTGGCGTTTTTTGTGGAGGGACCGCTTCTGGGTGCGCTGGCCATTATGTTCCACGGTAGTTTCATGCATATCCCTTCCGGACAGCAGCATCCGATCAGAAGCGCACTCTCGGCCTGGTTTCATCTGGTCGCGGCCTGGGTTATAATCTACGGTTTGGTACTGCTGCTCTATCTGCCTCTGCCGCAACTGCTGGCGCCGTTGCTGGCCGGTTCCGGCAAGCGTATGCTGGCGTTTGAGTTCGTACTGCAACCGGCAGCATTCGCAACTATTCTGGCGCTGTTTTTCTTTGTCATACCCCGCATCGCAGTCTACCGGGAATCGTTACCGAGGGCACTGGCGCGATCGGTACCGGTCGTGGTCGAGAATCCGATAACCTGTCTGACTCTCGCCGCATTTATCCTGGCTATACCGATCCTGCTGATGAATATCCTCAACCGCGCCCCTCAGATTGCCGATCGGTTCACCCCGGAGACAGTCTACTGGCTGCTGGCGATCAGCCTGCCGGTCGACACGCTGTTTTATTTCTTCTGGATGGGCACCGCCGTACGTTTCCTGATCGATGAGGAGCGGTGAACACCCGGTAGAGACAATCAGCCCGCTCTACAACAGAAACGGCACTCGTCCCGCGAACAAGCCGGGGACAAATACCGTTTCCTGAGATGATCTTCGGCCGCGATCTTCGTCGGCAAAGACTCCTACGTGTCCGGATTCAGTCTTTGGCAGCCAGCCGCTTCTCCAGGGAGGCGACCGTTTTGGTCAGCTTGTCGAGCTTGGATTCCATCTTCTTCAGATCAACCCGCTTGATCAGCTTGTACTCCCTGACTTCTTTGGCCAGCCGTGAAACCTCTTTGTGCGCCCTTGATGCCTCCTTAGCAATCCTGTCCCGCATCCCGGCGGTTGATTTCTCGGCTTTATCCAGCAGTTCCATGACTGCTTTCTTGCGGTCGGATTTGTCCAGTTCGCCCTTTTTGATCAGATCATCGATGATCTTCTCCGCTCTGGCTTTGGTCACCTGAATGGCTCCAATCGAAGCCAACACTGTGTTTTTCAGAATAGACATGGACCTGACACCTCCTAATTGAATTATGTTTGAAAAAAGCTTGGTTGTCTGCCTGACATCTCCCCATAAAGCAGCTTCCGCCAGCACGATCCGGCCCAGAACCTGAAGAGATATATCCTCACCGGTATTTGAGTCCACCACCCGAATCTCAGCACCATCGCGTATAAGATCGGCCAGTTCGGCCTGGGTAAGGGTCCGGCTGTCCCGCACATCGTACAGGCGCCGGTTGCTGTATCTTCGAATGATCCTCATGTGCCTGTCATAATATAGTGCACCGCACTATAATTGTCAACGTTAAAACCGGTCTTCGGGTTTCAATTATCCTGTCGGAATCAATCCGCCACAATTGAGTGGACTCGGAGCTGATGATGGCATATAATTAAGGTTTGCCGTAGTTAGCCTGGAAATCGGCCGGGATCGGGTTTCCCGGGGCGAACCATCCGGGCAACAGTGCGGCCGGGGAGGGTCAGTGACCGGTTGAGATTGATAACAAATTACTTTTCAGATGAGGATAGATGAACAGTGGACAGAGTAGAACTTCTATTGCAGGAAATTACGGAGGCCAACGGTGTCTCCGGTTATGAGCAGGAAATACGTTCGATATTGGCCCGCGAGCTGGCCGGCACAACCGACAGTGTTGAATACGACCGGCTGGGCTCTATCCTGGGGCGTAAGCAGGGCGGCAGCGATCGCCCCCGCGTCATGGTGGTGGGTCACATGGACGAAGTCGGTTTTATGGTCAAGGAGATTACCTCCGAGGGTTATATCAAGTTTCTGCCCCTGGGGGGCTGGTGGGGGCACGTGGCCCTGGGCCAACGGTTGAGGATTATCACTTCCCGGGGTCCGGTGACAGGCGTGGTGGGGTCGCAACCGCCGCACCTGCTGACGGAAAAAGACCGCGCCAAGGTAATTGAGATAAAGGATATGTTTATCGACGTCGGCGTGCAGGAAAAATTCGACGTCGCCAAGAAACTGGGAATCAAGGTAGGCGATCCGATCATACCGGAAAGCCGGTTTACGATCATGGGCAACCGCCGCATGTATATGTCGAAGGCCTTTGATAATCGGGTTTCCTGCGCCATCATACTTGAGTTGATGCGCAAGTTCCAGAAGGCTAAGCATCCCAACACGATCCTGGGCTGCGCCAGCGTGCAGGAGGAAGTCGGATTGCGGGGCGCCAGTACGGTAGCTCACGTGGGGGACCCGGACGTCTGTATCGTGGTGGATATCGGTATCGGGCAGGATGTGCCACCTGAGGGCTTCAAGAAAAAAGAGAAACTCGGCGGCGGTCCGGCCATTCTCATCTACGACGCCCGGATGATTCCCAATATCAAGCTCCGCGACCTGTTTGTCACCACGGCCGAACAGAAGAAGATCCCCTACCACCTGACCTACATGGAGCGCGGCGCCACCGATGGCGGACCGATCCACCTGAGCCGAGCCGGGGTGCCGTCCATCGTTATTGGGCCGCCGGTGCGTTACATACACAGCCATAATGGAATACTGAACCGGACCGACTATGATAATACGATTAAGTTGATCGCCGAAGTTATCAAGAAGCTCAACTCCAGGACGGTAGATTCACTGACGGAGGGATAAGAGGACATGGCTCTGAGATTCCGCAATACCTTCACCCGGCAGAAGGAAGACTTCAGTCCCCTCGAAACCGGCAAAGCAGGCATGTATACCTGCGGTCCGACGGTATACGACTACGCCCATATCGGCAACTTCCGCACCTACATGTTCGAGGACCTGCTGCGACGGTACTTGAAATTCAAGGGTTATGAAGTCACCCAAATCATGAACCTGACCGATGTCGACGACAAAACGATTCGCAACTCGCAGGCCGAAGGGGTACCGTTGCGTGAATATACCGATCGTTATACGCAGGCCTTCTTTGATGATCTCGACGCCCTGGGTATGGAAAGAGCCGAGGTATACCCGAGTGCGACAGAGCACATAGCGGAGATGGTGGTCATTATTCGTCAGCTCCTCGAGCGCGGCCTGGCCTACGAGGTCGACGGCAACTACTACTTCAAGATCGCTGCTTTTCCCGACTACGGTAAGCTGGCCAACCTGGATATAGCCGGATTGCGACCGGGGGCGCGTATCGCCACCGACGAATACGAGAAAGATTCCGTGTCGGACTTCGCTCTCTGGAAAGCGTGGGATCCCGAAGACGGCGACGTTTACTGGGAAACGGAACTGGGCAAGGGTCGGCCGGGCTGGCATATTGAGTGCTCAGCCATGTCGATGAAATACCTGGGGCAACATTTCGATATCCATACCGGCGGGGTGGATAATATCTTCCCCCATCATGAGAATGAAATCGCGCAATCGGAAGGGGCCACCGGCGAGAAATTCGTCAATTACTGGATGCACAGCGAACACCTGATTGTGGAAGGGCAACGGATGGGAAAATCGCTGGGGAATTACTACACTTTGCATGATCTTCTCGAAAAGGGATTTTCCGGGGTGGCCGTACGCTACCTGCTGATCTCCACCCACTACCGGCAACAATTGAATTTCACGTTCAAGGGGCTAAGTGCCGCCGCCAACGCCCTGGAACGTTACACCGACTTCATTGCCAATCTGTCGGATTATCCGGGGGGTAGTTCGGACGGAACAGCCGAGGGTCTGATCGACAAAGCCGCTCAGGGTTTTGAGCAGGCGCTGGACGACGATCTGAATATCTCGGCCGCTTTAGGAGTTGTGTTTGACTTCATTCGGGATATCAACCGGCTGAAAGCCGAGGATCACCTGTCGAGTGAAGAACGGAATCGGGCCGTGCAGACGATCCGCCGCCTCGACACCGTGCTGAACTTTACCTACCAACAACAGGACATTGACACCGATATCGAGGCACTGATACAGCAGCGAACCGAAGCCCGAGAGCAAAAAGATTTCGCCCTGGCCGACCGGATTCGTGACGATCTACTCTCAAGGGGGATTGTGCTGGAGGATACACCTCAGGGCGTCAAGTGGAAGCGGAAGATTTGATCTGCATTCGGTTGAATCGGCTCTCGGGCACCGTGAAAAACCCTTGACACTTGAAGTGATTATGCTTCCTTTTTTCAACGTCTGCAAGCCGGCGTAACTCAGATGGTAGAGTAGCTGATTTGTAATCAGCCTGTCGGGGGTTCGAGTCCCTTCGCCGGCTTTTTCCTCGTTGCGCCGCAATCATCAGCGACACCGGCGCGGGAATTGATAATCCGATACATCGACAGAGCGCCGGAGACAAACACCGACTGTATGTTTTTGTTGTTTTCCCCATCTTTTCGGCCCAAATAGATACTCATGGCGCGTGTTCAAGAACCGCCCCCGGGGCGGCTGGTGGTTTCGATAATTTATTCGTCATTTGATGCCCTGGCGGATGCGTTGTCGATCCTGGAAGGACGTTTTGGACGAGTTCAGATTGAAACCACCGAGATTCCCTGTGCCGAAGAAGCCTTTTACAAAGAAGAGATGGGTGACGGGCTCCTGCGACGGTTTTTTTGTTTTGAGCGACCGGTTTCGCGGGCTGCCCTGGTTGATCTCAAACGAACCTGCAGCAAAATCGAACCGAGGTTTGCCGATCATAGCGGCGACTATATCTTCCGAACGGTAAATATCGACCCGGGCATTATGTCCCCGGCCAACCTGGTGATGGCTTCGCACCGCGAATATAACCACCGAGTTTACCTCAGGGATGGCGTGTACGCGGAGACGACACTGGTCTATGCGCGGGATCGATTTGTCCGTCTGCCGTGGACCAGCCCTGATTTCTGCCACGGGGAAGCGCTCAATTTTTTCCGGCGAGTACACACCGGCTTAGAACTGGTGCAGCAGGAATCCGAGTGTCAGCCAACTTAGTCGGCTCTGCCGCCTGAGGCAGTTAATGTAAATTTTGACTTTGTTTTCCGCGCTTCGTTAATCAAATTGGAGAAGAGAACAGTTATCATCAATAGAGACGGCATAATGGTCGACAGGATGGGTTGACTCTGATCGACCGACCGTCACCGAACCCGGAGTATTGGATCTGAGATGGACAAATTCGTAGTAGATGGCCCGCGTCAGCTTACGGGCGAACTGAAAGTGGACGGCTCCAAGAACGCCGCCCTGCCGATAATCATCGGCTCCTTGTTGGCCGACAAGGGTGAGACTATTATTCGAAACGTTCCTCCCCTGAGAGACATATTCACTGTTGTCAAGGTTATGGAGCATCTGGGAGCGAAAGTTTCCTTTGATGTCGAGGCGCAGGTTATGACGGTTGATGCAACCAACCTGACTGAGAATACGGCTCCCTACGATCTGATGCGCCAGATGCGAGCGTCATTTCTCGTACTGGGCCCCCTGCTGGCCCGGCTGGGCGAGGCTCGGGTGTCGTTGCCGGGAGGCTGTGTGCTGGGATCGCGACCGGTTGATTTTCACATCAAGGGTTTCGCCGCCCTGGGTGCCACGGTGTCCGAAGAAGCCGGATATGTACTGGCGGAAGGTAAAACCCTTACCGGCGGCGCCGTCTACTTTGATCGACCGTCTCACACCGGAACCGAGAATATCCTTTTCGGAGCCGTCATGGCTCAGGGCAAAACTGTCATCAATAACGCCGCCTGCGACCCGGAAGTGGTTGATGTGGCCAATTATCTCAATAAGGCCGGAGCCAGGATATCCGGCGCCGGTACCCCCATAATCGTGGTCGAACCGATCAAAAACATTCGGGGAATCGACTATACCGTGTCCGGAGATCGGCTGGTAGCAGGAACTTACTTGATCGGGGCGGCTGTTTCCGGCGGACAGGTGAAAGTTACCGGATGTGATCCGGCTCACTTGACGATGGTGTCTCACAAACTGTCGGAGATGGGCTGCCGGCTCGTGATCGATGACACCGGCATAACCGTAATCGGGCCGAAACGGCTGAAGGCAATCTCAGCCACGACCTTCCCACACCCGGGATTCCCGACCGATTTGCAGGCCTGTCTGATGGCAGCCACCTGCCTGGCAGCGGGAACTTCGCGTATCAAGGAGACTGTTTTTGAAGACAGGTTTACACATACGATGGAAATGCGGCGTTTGGGAGCAGATATAACGGTTTCCAGCGATGAGGCCATTATCAATGGTGTCGAGGAACTCCGAGGCGCCAAGGTCATGGCTTCGGATATCCGGGCCGGAGCCGGGATTCTACTGGCCTGTATAGCCGCTCAAGGCAAATCGGAAGTGTTGCGAGTCTATCATATTGATCGAGGGTATAACCGAATAGAGGAAAAGCTCACTTCGTTAGGAGCCGATATTGTCAGGGTAAGGGCCTGACCCGTCGCCACGGATCGGCGGCGGTGGCCAATGGTGGCCCAATACTCGGAGTAAGAAGGACGTATTGACATGAGAAGAGTTGTGGTCGTTGCGCTGGTTCTACTGATCATGGCGGGTGCTCTGGTCGAAGCGCAGGAAACATACTTTGGCAAGAACAAAGTCAGGTACAAAGATTTCGATTGGAGCTACATTCAGACACGCCATTTTGACATCCATTTCTACGAAAACGCCTATCCCACCGCCAAGTTTGCCGCTACCGTGCTGGAATCGGCCTACATGGAGATTACTAATGAACTCAACTACTACATCCAGCGGCGCATACCGGTGTTCGTTTACAATTCCCACAATGATTTCCAGCAAACCAATATCATTTCTTCGCTGATTCCGGAAGGCGTCGGCGGGTTCACCGAGGCTTTCAAAAACAGAATTGTTATTCCTTTCACGGGTTCCTATGAGGATTACCGTCACGTGCTGCACCATGAGTTAACGCACGCCGTGATCTATGATATGCTCTATGGCAACGCGCTGGCATCGCTGCTTTCCCGGAACCGTCTTTTCAATCTGCCGTTATGGTTCGCCGAAGGCTATGCGGAGTACTCCTCACGACACGGCTGGGACGCATTCTCCGATATGTACATGCGAGACGCTACCATCAACAACTACATGGCGCCACCTCGGGTGCTGGGGGGATTCCTGGCCTACAAACAGGGACAGGCGATGGTGAAATACATTGCCGATAAATACGGTGAAGAAAAGCTGGGGACTATCCTGCGCAAGGGGAAAATTCACCTGACGATGAACCGGGCTCTTAAGGAGGCAATCGGAGTCGACGAGGAAGATTTTTTCAAGGAATTCTCCAAGGAGATGAAGCGCCGCTACTGGCCGGACATAGCTGTTCGTCAGGAAGCCTCCGAGATCGCCCGGCAGTTGACCCACTCCCGGGAGGATGGCTCGTATTTCAACGAAAAACCGGTCTTCACGCCTGACGGCGGCCGACTGGCTATCTTCACCGACAAATCCGACTACACCGAGATCGTCCTGATCTCGGCCGACGACGGTCACGTGATCGATCGTCTGGTGAAAGGCGAGCGTTCCGGTGACCTGGAATCGCTGCACTGGTATGTCTCCGGCATTTCGTTCTCACCCGATGGGCGGAACATGGTATTTGTGGCCAAATCGGGAGGCCATGATGCCATCATGCTGTACGACCTCTCGCGAAAAAAGGTCTACAAGAAAAAGAAGCTTGATTTCTACAATGTGCTGTCCCCGTCATGGTCGCCCGACGGCCGGATGATAGCTTTTTCGGCGCTGCAGGGACACCAGCGGGATCTTTTCCTGTATACCATTGAGTCGGACAATGTGCAGCGATTAACCGATGATCGATATGACGATACCGATCCCTGTTGGTTACCCGGCTCCGATGAACTGGTATTCTCGTCCGATCGGCCACATCACCGCAACACCATAATGGACGCCGGTGACAACATCTACTCCGGCGAGGGCGCTTTCATGCCGGGTGATCTTGATTACGGTTACTATAATCTCTTTCGTCTGAGCATCACCGATCGACATATGTCACCGCTGGATGTCGGCCCCGGTGCCAACCACTCACCGGCCGTCAGTCCGGACGGCAAAAAAGTGGTTTTCATTTCCGGTCGCAACGGGATTGACAATATCTATATCGGCTACCTGGACAGTGTCGGGTCGTATCCGGTAACCGATCTCCTGACCGGCGCCAGTTTTGTATCATGGTCACCCGATGGCCATCAGGTGGCTTTTTCAGCCTTCAGCAAAGGCGGCTTTGACATTTTTATCCTTAAGGACTTCGTCCCGGTCGGCGAGGACGGCGTTCTGACAGCGACCAACTTCATGTTAGGCAAGTACGATCTGCTGAAAAGCCGGCAGGCCTCTGAGATACTCGCATCGCATCGCCGGAGAACCACCGAGCACACCAAGCAATCACTTCCAGCTGATACCGCCACGGTCGAAGTCGACACGATTAGTGAAGCCGGTCACCCCGACTCTTCAGCCGCCGACTCCAGTAACGGCGATCCCGAATCCGGTTCGCCACCATTCGACGTGCCTGACAGCTCGATTGTTACCGAAACCGGAATATATGGTGATGAGTTCGTATTTATTGCATCCGAACAGGCCGATCCGCTTGATTCTCTCCTGATCGATGTTCCCGAGGACAGTACTGCGGTATATCGGGAGGGGTTAAAGGAGCCGGCGTCGTTTGATTCCATCCCGCTGCCGAGAGCCGGTGGTGATTATGATGTTCGCAAGTACAAGGTGAGATTTACTCCGGATTTCGTCGGTGGGGGGTTCGCTTATGATTCGTTTTTCGGGCTGCGCGGTCAATCGTATTTCGTTTTCTCCGATTACCTGGGCAACCACCAGATTTTCGTGGCCACCGACCTTGTCAACACTATCGATCAGTCCTTCTTACAAGCCTACTATTTCTACAATCGTAATCGCACCAACATTGGCGTAGGACTGTTTCATACCAAGAATTTTTATATTCAGACTATTAATGATCGAGATGTCTTGTTTTCCGATCGTTTCTATGGATTACAGTGTTTCCTAAGCCGTCCTTTTTCAACCTTCACACGCTTGCAGTCTTCAATTTCCCAGTATTTCATTGACCGGGAGTATGTCGTCACGAAAGAGGAACGCGAGGACTACGATATATCGCCGAACCGCAGTTCGAAGGTTACCACCGGTGAACTGGCCTGGGTAACGGACAATATAATCTGGGGTATTACCGGTCCGGTCAACGGACGACGAGCCAGGCTGGCGGTTTCGGGCGGTGTCAACTGGTTTGACGCTGGCGACATCGGGTTCAGCGCCGTGGATCTTGATTGTCGCAAATACTGGCATTTCAAGAAGACATTTTCGATGGCCTTCCGTATGGCCGGCGGGGCATCCTTCGGCAAAACACCCAAGCTGTACTTCCTGGGCGGAACCACCAACTGGATCGGCAACCGAACGCTCGATGCCAAGGTATACGAGGTCGAGAATCTCTATTTTGCCGACGTTGTCACACCGTTACGGGGTGTACCTTATTACGAACTGTCGGGCAATCGCTACGCTCTCATCAACTGGGAATTCCGCTTTCCGATGATTGAATACTTTGTTATGCGTTTCCCTCTGCCACTGGTCATCAGCCGGGTAGCCGGGGCGATGTTTATTGATGCCGGTTCCGCCTGGTACAACGAAGATTTCAAGGGCGGCACCTCGGTCGGTCACAGTCGCCTGTTAGACATTCACACCGGTTTTGGCTTCGGTATGCGTGCTAATCTCGGATTCGTGGTGCTGCGCTACGACCTGGCCTGGTCAACCGATTTCTACAGAGTCTCCGACAAGCCAACGTACTATTTCTCACTTGGCGCGGATTTCTAACAGGGTGTTGAAAAACACAGGATGTAAGGTGAAAAGGTTCCTGCCTTGTTTTCTTGTCATTCCCGCGCAGGGGTTTGTCGAAAAAGTCATTTATGCGCGATCAGGAATCTTTTCCTGACTGCACCAAATGTAGCCGTCACGAAGGTCGTTTTAGCCACTGTAGGTCAGGACCCTTGCGGTCCTGACGAATGGTGGAATAGGCAGGTTTCAAGGAGACCTTCCCTACAAGAAAAAACCACTTGTGGCTGACAGGTCTCAAAGAGACCTTCCCTACAAGAAAAAAGCCACTTGTGGCCAGGCAGGTCTGTTCTAGACCTTCCCTACAAGTGACGGCTTACCCCACCAGCACCTTTTCCAGTCGTTGGACAATGTAGTCGGCATCGTTTTCATCTATGATAAGCGGTGGCGAGATGCGAATGGTGTGGCCGTGGCTGTCGTTGGCCAGCAGACCCAGGTCCAGCATCTTGCGGCAGAATGACATGGCATCGCCGTTCTTGACTTCAATACCGACAAACAAGCCGCGTCCGCGCACTTCCTTGACGTGCGGTGACCGGGAAGCTATTCGGTCGATCTTGTCCTTGATGTAAGCACCGATACGGGTAGAGTTATCGACCAGTTTCTCCTCGATAATGACATCCAGGGCGGCGTTGCCGGCTACCATAGCCAGCGGGTAGCCGCCGTAGGTGGAGCCCTCTTTCCCGGGAGTAAAGACCATGTCCATGATCGCAGTGTTGGTGACAAAAGCCGACAGCGGCACCAGACCGCCGGAGATAGCCTTACCCAGGATGATGCCGTCGGGAACAACACCTTCGTGTTCAAAGCCGAACATCCTGCCGGTGCGTCCCAGACCGACCTGGATTTCGTCAAAGAGAAGCAGCAGATCGTGCCGGTCGGCGAGATCGCGCAACCCTTTGAGGAATCCCTGCGGCGGGATGTTCATCCCGCCCTCGCCCTGCATCGGCTCCACCAGAATACCGCAGGTGTTGGGTGTGGTAGCCTGTTCGACCGCCTGAAGATCACCGTACTCGACCAACTTATACCCGGGTGTCAGCGGACCGAACCCCTGGCGATAGCTTTCCGAGGAGGAGAAGGAAACGATAGAGATCATCCGTCCGTGGAAGTTGTTGTGGAAAACAATCAATTCCTGCTTGCCGTCAGGGATGCCCTTGGCCTTGTAGCCATAGTAGCGAGCGGCTTTAATGGCCGTCTCGACCGACTCCACGCCGCCGTTCTTGCACAGCCCTTTGTTGCCGTCAGTACCGAAGCGCGGCCCCATCTGCGGCACCAGCTCGCACAATCTCTTCAAAAACAGCGCCCGGGAATCGGTGTAAACGACATTGGAGATTACCGATGCAAAGCCACCCTGCATGGCCTCGACCAGCGCCCGGACGATCCGGGGATGGCAGTGACCCTGGTTGGCGGCGGAGTATGCGGCCAGACAGTCCAGATACTTTTTCCCCTCGACATCATAAAGCCAGATGCCTTCCGCCCGGCGCACCACCAGTTTCTGGCGACTATAATGGTTGGCGCCAAAGGTATTGTCGTATCCGTATATAACATCATCCGGCATCTGGGAAAATCCGACGCCTGCCTTGCTGACAGAACTCATATTAGCCATGGCGCAACCTCCAACATAAAAAGACTATCGAAAAAACATATTTTTTCATAATAGCAAATATCGTCACAGAACTCAACCCCTTTTGTAGAGAAATGTTGTCTTTGGCTCCCGCAACCGGAAAGCATGCTGAAGATCAAAGATATAAAACCACAGGGGGACTGTCTCAAAAGGTAATAATTACAGCCAGTAGATAGTTATCGTAACACGTCAGGTAGAAGTGACTTGTCACTCATAGCGGCAGGATTGATAATCCGAAAGCAATGGGCGCCATCCCAATCAGGGTTAACATTGCCACCGGTGGTTGCCCAGAGCCAGGTTCCACCCGGCGGGTAGAAGGTTGAATCTAAGCAAATCAACCGGCCGTGGTAGACCGGATCGATGGGGCCGATACTCACCGAGAAGGCAACCTCGTTGAAACCCGGCGTAAGACCGGGACCAAAAAGTCGAAATCCCCCCACTCCGATGGTATCGACAACGGACCCGGTAGTATTGATGGGACTAAAAAAAATGCCGCCGTCGAACTGGGTCCCGCCGACAGCACCGGTGGTGTCGGCAGTCGTCGTGCCCCACCGGGCACCGTTCGGAGAGTAGACCTCAAAACCGTGCGAGAAAGCAGCGATTGTATGGCTGGTGTTGTTGTTAAGACGGATATGAAAGCGGATGATCTCCCCCGTCCGTAAACTGTCGACGGCATTCAGGCCATCGATATGGTCCAGCGTTACCTGTTCACCCTGCCCGCTCTGCCCGCTGTCGAGGACACTGTCCTGTTCATTATCCTTGCTGCAGGAGCATGCCAGGATAACAGCAACCACAATCGGCACTATAACCAAACATCGCCAGGATTGAATTACGTGTGTCATTTTTCAACTAATTCTTTAACAGCAGCGCCACCAGCACTCCCACCACGACTATGACAACGATAACTCCCGCGATTATACCACCCAGACTGCCTTCGCTGATACCGAAGGTAGTGCGGTAGGGATCAGTTTCAAGCAGATGGTCGTTGGCTCGATTCTCAATTTTTCGCTTGAACCTCAACCGGGAGTCATCAAACTTTTCCACCAGTTCCCATCCGGCTTTGCTTTCCTCCTGGCAGACCCTCCGGACCTGTTGGTAGTCCTTGAATTTCCTGGTGGCGGAGCGAATTATTTTGAACTCCCAGCCCTCCAGATCATCTTTCTGATATCTTGTCATGTCTTCCTCCTCTTGCATCATACGGACCCGCCGAGCTCGTGCCGCCGCCGCCGAGGCACCCGCTGATGTAGCTACAAACGCACCTGACATATCAGTCCTTTCCTGGTTCAAGCTATTATACGTAAAAGATGCCAACTTATTCATCGGGAAACTGTCATTTATTGTGCCGGAGGTGGTTCGCGGCCGGTAGTTTTTCCGGCCGCACCCTTGACATACCACTCCTGGCGCGTATATTTACAAGAGGTCGTCTAAATAGAGAGGAGAATTTGATTATGCGAACGTGGTTTCAAAGGTTAGTATCACCCGTAATCAGCGCAATTTGTTTGTCGCTGTTTCTTGGCTCTGCGGTCCAGGGTGCGGAACCGGTGCCGGATCTGGTGACGTCGGGCTATGGCAAGTATGTCCGTGGTCAGTTAGATGATGCGATTGGTATTGGTCAGGCATTGCTCGGACGCGATGACCTTACGTCTCGTGACAGCATTGCGGTGTTTGAGTTGCTGAGTTTGAGCTTCTACGCCCGCGGTCAAAACTACAGGGACACGGCTTATGGTTACCTGGAACGGATCGCTGAGGTGGGTCTCTGTTTGAATCGTTTGCCGCAGGAGTTCTGGCCGTCGCAGTTGTGTGATACGTTGTATGGTATCAAGCGGGCACGTAATGTGTTGACCTGTCCTCGGGATGGTACCTCGGAGATCCGGACGATAGCGTTTTTGCCGTTAGTGAACTATTCGATCGGAGAATACATCGAGAAGAACCGTCTGGTAGGCGGAGCGCTGTCGGAGTTTTTGGTTTATCATTTTTCATCCTTTGGTGAATTGGACGTAGTGGAGCGGAGTCTGATCGACAATATCATCAAGGAGCACAAGTTAGTCAGGGACAGTCTGATAGATGCCGGCAGTGCGATTCGAGTGGGCAAGCTTCTTGGTGCACATCTCATGGTTTTCGGAAGTATCACGCAGTTTGATGATCGTAATGCCCGGATGACGGCCCGGGTGGTGCAAGTAGAGACGGGTCTGATATTGACTATGGTGATCAAAGAAGGGCGACCTGACTTCAAGAAAATGGAGCAGGAACTGGTTGAGGAACTGGCAGAGAAACTGGAACTGACGTTGACCAAGGAAACCCGCCACAATCTGAAGCAGGGTGGTACGGAATCGATGGACGCGTTGCAGCATTACGCCGAGGGCTTGCAGTTGATAGATCGTTACGATTACAAGCGCGCCTATGATTGTTTCCGCAAGGCGTTGGAAATGGATAGTACGTTTATACAGGCACAGCAAAAGATAGACACCTACCGTCCCCTGGTGGGGGCTGTGGTAGATGCAGGATAACATATAACACTATAAGATCAGGATACGAATATGCGATTTAACAGAGGCTTAGTGCCGTTGTTGGTGGCAATCCTAGTGTTGGCGGGTTGTTCGCAGAGTCTGTATCTGCGGGGACGCAGTTTGTGCGATGACGGTCAGCATCGTCAGGCGGTGACAACACTACAGGCGGGCCTTCAGTCCGATGCTGCCGACTATCGGAGTTGGTGTGAGTTGGGCGTGGCCCACTTTGAGTTGGGCGAGTATGAACTGGCGCTGACGGCCCAGAAGCGTTCGTTGGCATTGCAGCCGACGGCGCGCGCCCAATTGTACGTCGGCATGTGTTACGAGAAACTGGCGCCCGGAGAGTCGACCCCGGAAGCGAAGGCGTCACGTTATGCATTGGCTCGGGAGGCCTACCGGGCGTCGTTGGGTTTGAATCCGCCGCAAGCGTTGCTTAGGGGTATTCAGGCTCGCATGGAACGCCTGCTCCGCATTGAGGAAATCCAGAAGGCTCTGTTTAAGGAGAATACTATCGATGCCGACACGATACCGGCCAACACGGTAGCGGTGTATGATTTTGATTCCGAGGGATTGCCACCGGAGTTGGCGCCGCTGGCAGTGGGTTTGGCGGAGTTTACGTCGTTGAGTTTAACCAAAGTGAAGTCACTGCAGGTAGTGGAACGACTTCGAGTGCAGGAGTTGTTACGGGAGATGGAGTGGGTCAAGGAAGGTAAGGTGGATGCCTCGATGGCGCCGCGGACAGGGTTATTGCTGGGCAGTAGTCGAGTGGTGACGGGCTGGGTGTCCAATCCGGAAGCTGAGAAAGTGCGCCTGGGCAGCAGTATCCACAATACGGCAGACCATTCGGAGGCGACTCCGGACATAGAGGAAGGCAAGCTGCAACGGATCATCACGCTGCAGGTGGCGTTTGTTTACCAGATTCTCAAGGAGTTGGGTGTGGAACCGACACCAGCCGAGCGTGAGGCGATCGAAGCTCTGCCGACGGAATCGTACGATGCCTTCCTATCTTTCTGTCGTGGTTTACAGTTCAAGGCCGAGGGCAATTACAAGGAAGCCCAGCAGCAGTTTGAGGCGGCGATAGCGGCCGACGAAGGGTTTACCGAAGCGGCAGTGCAGTCGGAGGAAACGGCATCGCTGGAAGCGGGTGACAATCTTGAAGTCGATATCATGGTAGCTACGGTGGAGACGCCTGACCTGGGCGCCACACTGGGCGGCCTGGTGGAGAACACGGGCGCTGCGGAGCCGTCAGCGGATGATGATGATGGTGGCGGCGGTGGCGTGACCGATGATCCGCCACCACCGCCGGAGATACCCAAGGGTTCGGTTATAGTGGAGGGTACTTTCGATGGCAACTAAAGTTATAGTTTTCGGCTGGCTGCTGCTGTTGTTTCTGGCGGCGGCGGAAGTATCCTCACAGGTAGTCAAGGATGCTCATCCTTCATTGCAGACGCGTTTCATCTATAACAGCTGGCAGGTGACTGACAGCAGCGGCAAGGCCACCATCAAGCAGTCGGGCGTTCCGGTGCGTGGTTATATGCCGCTCCGGAACAATCTGGAGATGGTTTTTTCGACCCAGTTGTCGACCAACGACCTGCAAAGAGACAGCAGCCACAGCCTTTCCGGGGCGGGTGATTTCCGTGTGCAGGTGAATCAGTCGTTATCCGATGATCGGTTGCTTTTGAGTGCCGGGGTCAACCTGCCCACCGGCAAAAGTGAACTGGGTTACAATAATGACACTATGATAGTCAACATGCTGGCACGGGACTATCTCGGTCTTGCCATGCGCCGTTTTGGCCAGGGTTTTGGTTTCAACCTGATGGTGGGCACGGCGGCGATGCTGGGAGACGTTCGCGGCGGTCTGGGGGTGATGTACGAATACACCGGTGAATATAATCCGTATACCGACATTGGTCGCTACGATCCCGGTAATTCAGCGAGCTTGACCGTGTCGGGCCTTCGTCAGTTGCGCCGCAGTTCACTGTACGGCGACGCGGTGGTGACGGTGTACGGTTCCGATCGCCTGGATGGCGAGTTGGTGTATCGTCGGAGTCCGCAGGTGGCGCTTCGCCTTGGAGGTCGTCATAGCTGGGACAAGTATCGTCTTGACGGCCGTATCCGCCTGGTCTGGCGGGGGCTGAATCGTGAGTACGGGAACGGTGGTGTGGTGGCCGAGCAGTATCGTCTGTACGGCAACGAGTTTCAGGGTTCATTGTCGTGGCGCTGGTATGTCCGTCCCGAGTGGTATCTGTCGCCGGGGGTCAACGTCAAGTTGATTGCCGCCAACGACAAGGACCTGGGTTATTCGTACCTGACGGGGGTGGGTGGTACCGTGGGTCGGACCATGGGCCGGCACGTTAACCTGCAACTGGGTGGACGCTACTATATGGGTCAGGCCGACGCGGGTGTTATTGATATCGACGGTTATCAGATTGTTGCCGGCGTGTCGGTGACGTTATGAGGCAGGGATTGAATATGAACAAACGGTTTCTCAACTGGATCATGCTGGCGCTGGCATTGCTGACGGCAATGTACCTGCTGGTCACCTGCGCCGAGAAAGTCATCAACGACGACCACGATACCGCCATCCAGTTCAAAATAGCGGTAGCGAACGCCGGTACCAGCCTGGTAACCCGGTACGTGGCTACTATTTCGGCGCCGGATATGGACACGGTGACGGCTGAACTGTATCTGAGTGAAGGTATGGTGGTCGGTCGCATTGATAATATCGCGGAGGGCAGCGGCCGCACTGTCGTACTGGAAGGTATTGACAGCACCGGCACCGTCGTCTACCGCGGCGAAACGACCGATGTGACGGTTTCCGCCGGGACGACCGTCACGGTCAGTATCCTGATGGAACCGCAGGTGCCGATGATTCGCCTGGCACCGGCGTACACGACCGGGTTTTCTGGCGATTCTATCGTAGTTGATATCAAGGCTTACAACCTTGACAACCTAACGATGCTGGAGTTGGCTCTCACCTATGATACTTCATCACTGTCGTTCCGTCAGATTCTGGCACCCTCGGCCGACTCGATCAGGGTCTGGTACGAAGGCCCAACCTTGATGATAACCTTGTGGGGTGACACGCTGGAGACCATCGGGACCGTCGGGGCGTGTACGTACGACTGTCAGATGCTCCCCGACTGCCGGACACTAACCGATCTTGGCGTAAACGTGACGGCTATTCAGGCGCTGGGCATTACGAACGTATCTGACGTATATACCGACGGCATGACAGCCAGAATAAGCAGTTACCGGCTACAGGTAACGGACACGGTGAAGTTTGAATACTCTGTACCCGGTGCCTATCTGTCCGATAAAGCATTTACCGTCAGAGAGGCGTGCGGCAACGGATCTGTCGACTACAGCCTGGCAGTGCTGGATTCGCCGGATTGGCTGACTTTGAGAGGTACCGCCGCCGGCTCCACACCAGGCACCCACAACTTAGGGGTAACCACGGCCGGTCTGGACACCAGCCAGGTATATAGCGCTAGGGTTCGGGTTGTTTCTGACAAAGTCGTGGACACTTCATACGTACACGTGAAGCTGAAGTTTGAAGGAGATGGTACCCCATGTGATAGTCTGGTCCGGCGGGCCTGTGATTCGCTGGCAAGAATGATGAACCAGGCAATCAATGTCACATGGGACGACCCCGATTCCACGTTCCGTCCCGGCGATGTTGACTTTACCGGTGTGCTGGCTCTGTTTGAGCGGGCTTTGTATATGTGCCCGGGCCATGATAGTGCCCGATTCGGCGCAGCTTTTTCGGGATTGATGGTTTTCCTGGCCGATCCGGAGCTGAACAACCTGTACGAGAAATTCAAGAATATGCATGACACCGGTGGCTTCTTCCCGGTGGCGCCCTACCCGCATATCGGCATCGGCGGCGATCTGGCGCCGGCCGGGATACCGATGACCCCGGTGGCCCTGCCGAAGGTGTTCACTGACTTCACTCGCCTGCATTCAGTGATGGCCCAGGCGGCCACCACCGATCCGACTATCTCGGAAGTGCAGGATCTTCTGGAGAACTCGTTGATACCGAAGCTGGTGCTGGCGCAACAACGAGTAGAGAGTATCATCCAGCACAACCCGCAGTTTAAGTTCAGTATTTCGGCCGCCATGCAGGGGGACCCCGGCGCACCACCGATAGTGGTTGATCTGCCGGATTTCCGCACGGTACTGGCAACGGCCTACGCCGCTGAGGCTATGATACATATCCTCGTGGCTCGCAATTTCGATCTGCCGTCCTATACGATAGACGAAATCGAGGAGGCGGTACAGCAGAGTTCCGACTTCACTGATCTAAAATCAGACGGCCGGGCGCATATGC
>JBDRNJ010000011.1:0-57828 GCA_043811375.1 bacterium
GCCGCCGAATCATCGGTAGCATAAAAAGTCACAAAATATGTCCCGGCATCGAAAAAGTCCGGCGTCCAGGTGAAAGTCCCGGTGCCGTTACCATTATCCGTAAACCCGGCCGTACCCGGCAGAGTCGAAGTCGTCAAGACCGGCGTACTCTCAATGTCTGAGGCCGAAACACCAAACGTCAGCAGCACGTCCTCAGTGCCCGACTGAGTCCCTATTGCAGCCAGCACCGGTAACTGATTACCGGCATCGGCGATATCGATCTGTACTATCTCAGAGTCAACCGCCGCCGAATCATCGGTAGCGTAAAACGTCACATAATATGTCCCGGCATCGAAAAAGCCCGGCGTCCAGTTAAAGGTTCCGGTGC
The DNA here is from genome assembly GCA_043811375.1 of bacterium. Lineage (GTDB taxonomy): Bacteria > Zixibacteria > MSB-5A5 > GN15 > FEB-12 > JBDRNJ01. The sequence goes on from JBDRNJ010000011.1 coordinate 368, forward strand.
CGTCACCATTGTCGGTGAACCCGGCCGTGCCCGGCAGAGTCGAAGTCGTCAATACCGGCGTGCTTTCAATATCTGAGGCCGAAATGCCAAACGTCAGCAGTACGTCCTCACTGCCGCTCTGTGTCCCGATTGTCGCCAGCACCGGCAGTTGATTACCGGCATCGGCGATATCGATCTGTACTATCTCAGAGTCAACCGCCGCCGAGTCATCGGTAGCGTAGAAAGTTACATAATAGGTCCCGGCATAGAAAAAGCCCGGCGTCCAGTTAAAGGTCCCGGTGCCGTCACCATTGTCAGTGAAACCGGCCGTGCCCGGAAGAATCGAGGTCGTCAAGGCAGGCGTGCTCTCGGCATCACTGGCCGTCACCCCAAATGTCAACAGCACGTCCTCAGTACCAGACTGAGTGCCTATTGCTGCAAGCACCGGCGCCTGGTTACCGGCCTCAGCGATATCAATCTGCACAATCTCAGAGTCAACCGCCGCCGAATCATCGGTAGCGTAGAACTTCACATAATATGTCCCGGCATCGAAAAAGCCCGGCGTCCAGTTAAAGGTCCCGGTGCCGTCGCCATTATCGGTGAAACCGGCCGTACCCGGCAGGGTCGACGTCGTCAATACCGGCGTACTCTCAATGTCTGAGGCCGAAACGCCAAACGTCAGCAGCACGTCCTCAGTACCGCTCTGTGTCCCGATCGACACCAGCACCGGCTGCTGGTTACCGGCATCGGCAATATCGATCTGTACTATCTCACTGTCAACAGCCGCCGAATCATCGGTAGCGTAGAAACTCACATAGTATGTCCCGGCATCGAAGAAGCCCGGCGTCCAGGTGAAAGTTCCGGTGCCGTCGCCATTGTCGGTAAACCCGGCAGTGCCCGGCAGAATCGAAGTCGTCAAGGCAGGTGTGCTCTCGGCATCACTGGCCGAAACGCCAAACGTCAGCAGCACGTCCTCACTGCCGCTCTGTGTCCCAATCGACGCCAGCACCGGCAGTTGATTACCGGCATCGGCGATATCGATCTGCACTATCTCACTGTCAACCGCCGCTGAATCATCGGTAGCGTAGAAAGTTACAAAGTATGTCCCGGCATCGAAAAAGCCCGGCGTCCAGTTAAAGGTCCCGGTGCCGTCGCCATTATCCGTAAACCCGGCCGTGCCCGGTAGAGTCGAGGTCGTCAAGGCAGGCGTGCTCTCGGCATCGGTTGCCGACACACCAAATGTCAACAGCACGTCCTCAGTACCAGACTGAGTGCCTATTGCAGTCAGCACCGGCGCCTGGTTACCGGCCTCAGCGATATCGATCTGCACGATCTCACTGTCAACCGCCGCCGAATCATCGGTAGCGTAGAAAGTCACAAAATATGCGCCGGCATCGTTGAACGAAGGCGTCCAGCTAAAGTCACCGGTGCCGTCACCATTGTCTGTAAACCCGGCTGTGCCCGGCAGAGTTGTGGTCGTTAAAGTCGGCGTGCTCTCACCATCGGTAGCCGACACGCCAAATGTCAACAAGACATTCTCGGCCCCTGACTGCGTTCCAATCGACACCAGCACCGGCGCCTGGTTGCCGGCCTCAAGTATAGTGATTGTGATCAGCTCGGAATCGACAGCCATAGAATCGTCAGCAGCATAGAACATGACCGGGAAACTTCCGGAGCTCGTGTAGCTCGTGGACCAGTCAAATGTCCCCGTACCGTCACCGTGGTCCGTAAAGATAGCTATCCCCGGAAGCACTGAGGTTATCAGCGTTGGTATGTTTTCCGCGTCAGTTGCGGAAATACCAAATATGAGTTGAAAGCCTTCAGTGGTACTCCTATTCCCGATTGTCGCCAGCACCGGCAACTGGTTACCGGCATCGGCGATATCAATCTGGACTATCTCACTGTCAACCGCCGCCGAATCATCGGTCGCGTAGAAGATCACATAATGCGTACCACCATCGATGAATGAAGGCGTCCAGTTAAAGGTTCCGGTGCCGTCACCATTGTCGGTGAACCCGGCTGTGCCTGGTAAAGTCGAAGTCGTCAAGACCGGCGTACTCTCAATGTCTGAGGCCGATACCCCAAACGTCAGCAAGACATTCTCGGTCCCTGGCTGCGTTCCGATCGGATTAAGCACTGGTAAACCGTTGATGTCGTTAACAGTGATAACGACAATCTCCGAATCGACATCGGCAGTAACAGCGTCATTGGCATAAAAAGTAACGTTGTAAACTCCCGCCTGGAAATGTGTGGGCGTCCAGTCAAACGTGCCGGTACCGTCATGAGCATCTGTAAACGTTGCCCCAGTTGGCAGAGTTGAAGTCGTCAGGCTTGGTATCGTCAGATCTGCATCACTGGCGGATACCCCAAAGTTGAGAACCTGTCCCTCGTTTATATTCTGAGGACCAATAGGATCGAGCGCCGGTGCGGCTGCCTGCGCTCCTGCGGCAGCAACCAGAATGACCAGAGTCAAAACACCGGCTATGAATTTCATTCTCAGCATATTTCCCTATCCTCCACGCTACTTCAGCAGGAGCATTTTTTTGGATGAACTTTCCTGGCCAACCCTCAGCCGGTATAGATAAATTCCGGTGGCCACCTGGCGACCGGAACCGTTGGTGGCATCCCAATCCACCTGGTATTGTCCTGGCGTGAGCTTCTTGTCCAGCAGTGTCCTGACACACTGGCCCAGGATATTAAAGATATCCAGCCTCACTTGCTGTGTCAGCGACCCATCCGAGGCCGCCCCCAGTGAGAACTCGATAGTGGTAATCGGATTGAAAGGATTCGGGTAATTCTGCTGCAGAGCAAACGAGGTCGGCAGCAACGGCTCAATACCATCTGTTCTGACCGGCCTGGCGGCAGGAGTGGACAGCAGAGCACGCGTTAATCGCACCCGCGACTGATCACCTGATTCAACTACTGTAAAGGCCCTGACCGGAACACTAAGCAACTCGGCTTCACCTTCCTGAATCATGTCTTGCGTCCTTAAGGGACTCTTGAAATAGAGCAGGGCGGTGAACCTCCCCCGGCCATTATCCGTGGAACTCAGCACCATGCGATCGACCTCGCTGCTCAGAATCGGATTGCCCAGAATCATCGTGTTCGGGTCGTACCTGATCTCCAATTGCACACCGGCGATCCGGGTGGGAAGTTCGGACTTGACTACCAGGAACTCCACCATACCGGTCTGCAGATCCGGATACTCAAGTTCCACGGTGGCGAAACCACCCTCGAAGAATTCACCGGCTGCCGGTGAAAGCGGGATACCAAATATGAGGTTAATTATCCCCACCAGGTCGAACACATTAATAGTGCTGTCAATAATCACGTCTCCGGCTGCAAACTGCCGGGGAGTAAGAGTATAGTTGCCCAGAATAGTACCCACCACGTTCACCGCGTCGGCCACGTCCACCCGTTTGTCGAGGTTGACATCACCGGCACGATCCACCTGGATTATTCCCGAGTCGGTCACCAGCGGCAGAGACGGATAATCGGGATCGGGGTTGACAGACTCCCAGCCGTCCTCAAGCAGGACAGTATAGTCGCCCGGTATAGCAGTGGTGTCGATTGTCATTACGGCATACAAAATCGCCGTGCTGGCGGTATCGGTAACAATCGGTTCGTTGGCAACACCAAACGCCACCACCTTAATACGGCCCGGTGTCTGACCGATGTTGTCATAAATAACATAGTTCTCTGTCCGCGGGGTTGTTATAAAGGAATCAACCTCGAAATAATCATAGTCAAAAACGAAATCAAACTGCACACCGTAGACGGTTTGAGAGGTAACCAGGTTAATGGGAAACAACACTGACCGCGCTCCCGGCAGGCCCCCCACCGGCGACTGGCCCTCGGCCGAGGTGGTGAACAACCGGTCAAACGGTATTTCATTCACCGTGATCGAAAGTGACAACTGCCGTGTACCCCCGACCTTTCCGTCATCCGCCAGGAAGGTCGCCTGGTAAACTCCCACCTGTGAATAGTCAGGCGTAAAACTGAAATTCCCACTCACCGAACCAACACCTACTACCGGGTTGGTCGGACCGAAAGAGGCATTGCCCGGCAGCGAAGTGCCCGTCAACGTAATATTATCATTGTCGGCATCTGTTGACGTTACCTGCAGAGCCAGCGTTTGCCCCTGGTCGATCTCATAGCTGGTCTGTGTCGGCTGCGTAAACACCGGTCGGCTATTGGACCCGGCCGGGATGACCGTAATGGTCACACTGGCATAGGAGTGGCCGTCGGCGTTTTCCGCGTCCATAGTGTAGATGGTCGTTGTCGTTGGGCTCACCGACTGCGCCCCGCTGGAGGAGACGGCACCCAAACCGGATATCGTCACTCCCAGCGTCGCGTTCGTGACCTCCCAGGAAAGCGTAGTGGCATCACCCTCGTCTATTGTCGTCTCGGTTGCCGTAAAGGAATTGATCACCGGCAGGTCGAGTCCCGCCTGGAAACTGATCACGCCGTTTACCTCCTGCAATCGGTGTAAAGGCGCCCCGGTGGAATCGTAGTACTGCGAGAATATACAGCCTATCGTATCTGGAGGAATCGAGTCATTCGCCTTCGCTGCCCGGTAGAATGAAATGGTCGTACTGGTGCCTGTCGCAGCCCCGGGGTCAATGTCGAAGGGAATGAAAAAGACAGCGCCGGTGTCGGCAAGTATGGAATGCTCCGGTTCGAAGAAACCCACTGGATAGACTACTAATTTGACCCGCTTCCGGCCTGCCGGCGGATCGAAATCCACTTCATCCACCACCCGCGGGATACCCTTGGCCTGGTTGAACCGACTATTGAAAGTGAACAAGTAGTCGGTAACGATTAACGTATCGATGACGGTGTCCGATGTATCGCACACTATAGTATCGCCTTCGGGTCTAACCGAATCGTGACACTCTATAAAAAGAGCCGTATCGATGGTCGAGTCGACCGACAGAAACTGAGGATTGATCAGGGCGGAGTCGAATTCCAGATAGATCTGCAAACCGGCAATATCATACTCATTTGTGATCGAGATCGGAACTACCACCGTTTCCCCCGGCAGTCCCGAGGTGCCGACAACGAACGCCGTGTCCGTGCTGAACTTGTCAAACTCGTTACAGGATCCCTGCGCCCGGGAAATCCCGGTTAACATCAAAAACATTACCAGACTAATTCCGGCTACTCTCGTCAATCTCATCAGAACCTCCAAAAAGGCCGAATGTTATGTTTTATCAACAAACCCCGGCGCTCTAAAAATGGCGCCAGGTCATTATTTCACATCAAGTTCCTGATCGAGCCAAGCGGTTGAACAGATATCGTCCCATCTACAAGTGTGGACCGATCAGTATCATAAACTACTCCAAAGTACATCAATGAACCAAATCTCTCTTTATAACACATGGTTCTCGACAACTATCTTCCGAGCAATAACCAGACCGGAAGAAAACTTTCCGTTCCTGTTGTTTCGCCTGCCCCCTCAAAGACAGACTTCAGACAAAACTCCTATAGCCAGAGCCGCCAAGTCCGTTTAGTGGCAAGTGTCGCAATGGCTTACCGGTTGTCACCAACCGCTGTTAATTCCCTTAACAAAGGTGACGATCAAACCTCCGTGACAAGCCATGATTCGAAGTAACTTTGATATGCATCCGGTTTCCCCACCGAGCTATTGCACCTGACTGCATTACTGCAAATCTGTGCACAATCGCTTGCTCGGCCGAAACCGCCTCCCCAGACAAAAAAATAACGGCCCCCGCAAAGTTTTGTTGCTGTATTGCCCTAACTTGTGAGGCCATCTTATTTAATCTCTAAAACCGTATATCTGTCAGTTTCTTCTTTCCTTAACAATTATCCTAAATCTTTCCTCCTTAGTTCTAAAACCCCCGGAGAGGGATTAACCTCTCCGGAGATAGATGTCAGTCATAGACTGACTTACTTCAGCAGAACCATCTTCTTGGTGGCTGAGAATTCACCGGCATTCAACTTGTAGAAGTAGATACCGGAGGCCATATCAGAAGCATTCCACTCAACCGAAACCGTACCGGCTTCGGAAGTACCGCTGAACTCAGTGACAACCTGACCAGTCACGTTGTAAATGGTCAGATCGTACTCACCGGCAACCGGCAGAGTGAAGCTGACGGTTGTCGTCGGGTTAAACGGGTTAGGATAGTTCTGGTTCAAAGCATAGTCATGAGGAACCTCAGTCGCCTTGACAACTGAACCCTCATAGCTGCCCAGTTCAATGCTGACTACATCGCCACCCGCACTGATGAACTCGCCACTGAAGCCGTTACCGGCCAGCGAGTAAACCAGGGCGCGAGTTACGTTCTCGTCGGCATCATAGGCATACTTCATTTCCATCTGGTCAGCCAGCAGAGTCGGGGTAGCATTGCCCTCGATCACCACCAGGGCAGCGCCCATCTCGGCATCGACAGTAACAACACCCTTGTTAACCACATAAGTGGCTTCCACCGGGGCCAGCTTGGAATACGGAATAGCGTCGCCAGCAACCACTCTGATCAGGTAGACCAGGTCACCAACCGTCAGCGCCAAACCGTCGGCGTTGCAGTCGGTAGCCGCGATCTGACCCTGGATGTTGATGTGGAAGGCAGCAAAGCCATAGATGAAGTAGTTGGTGAACACAACCGCGTCAGCGATTTCATGGCCGATGCCATTGAGGTTGATATCACCGCGAGCGTCGATCGAGTCGGCGCAGACGATGTCAACACCACCGCTGATGAAGTTAATGAACTGGACCGGAGCCGGTTTGTCCACACCGCCGCCGATAAGGCACGGCTGCTGGACACCGGTGTAGGTCGGGTAACCAGTGTACATGTCACTGATTTCACCTACCAGGTCAAAGCCATAGACATAGCGCGAGACAAACAGCGTATCACCAGATACGGAGGAGATAGTGTTGTCGCCACAATCCGTCCAGAACCAGTTAATCGGAGCGAACTGGCACTCGAACAGACGGTTGTCAGTGACCAGGAAGTCGATGGTGAACAGAGCAAACGGCTTGAGCATCATGAAACAACAGGGATGGAAAGCGCCGTTGTTCAGCTCGGCCATGCCGATCACCTTAACGATACCACCCCAGAAGAAGTGGGGCTCGTATGACGGCCAGAACCATGTACGGAAGTTGAAATACTCCCAGCCACAACCCTGGTACATGCACAGATCAAACAGAGGACCGGCGATCACGGTCTGGAAGTTCAGAGCCGAACGATCATAGGCCAACAGGAGGTCGAAACCACCCATGTCCTCAGAACCCAAATTCAGAGTCACATCGACATACTCGTGCTGTCCCTGAATTGCATAGTGGGTCTTCTCAATCTGGATCTCATACGGCTCGGTGATGAGCACAACGAAATCCTTCGTGCAGCCACAGGTCGTGTCGCAACCATCGGTCACACCAATGGTGAAGACGTAGGTTTCGCCACCATCGCCGACGGGATAGACACCAGTCGCGGTCTGGAAGCAAAGCTTACCGGTGGTCGGGCTGATACTGTAAGTACCAACCGGAGCATGCGGCTGAATATCCTGAATGATGAACCAGAACGGGTCACCATCGGGATCAACGCCGGTAAAGGTGTGGCAAGCCTCGTTGCCCATACCAACGTCGTTTGACAAACCGCAGTTGCCGTAGGTCGGCGCTTTGTTGGTGGAGATCAGCGAGACGGTACAGGTAGTTGTCTGACCGGAACCGGTCAGGTCCGTAGCGCCAATCACCAGGGTCGCCGGTGGGTCGCAGAGACCTACCGTACCACTCCATGTACCGGTGGAGCTGTTGATGCTGCCGGGACCGGAAACAACCGTGTATGTAACGGTACTGCCTTCAGGATCCACGGCGTTGAAGGTATACGTACCCACAGCCGCGTGATCAATAGACAGATTGGAAACGCAGTTGGTGAATGCCGGCGGGTTGTCCGGCATACTGTAGACAGTGTAGCAGTAGGGGCCACCCCAGCCGGGGGCATAGTTCATGTTGGGAAAACCCGCTTTGACGGTCGCCCACCACCAGGAACCACCCGGAGGATAGAAGGCCGAGTCGATGCACAGGACTACGTCGCTGTCATCACAACCGGTCGTTAGCGTGTAAGCATCACCTATGGTGCCATCAGTTATTCCACCCCCTACCGAATAACCACCGTAGCCGATCGTGTCGGCGCCGGTACCGGTAATGCTGAAGGGGTTGAAAAAGAAGTTACCACCGGGTAAACGGCCCAACCAACCGAACGCTGCTACGGTGTCCCAGGTGAGGGCATAGAAGGGGCCGGCATCGGTTCTGCTTACCTCATAACCATTACTGAAAGCACCGACCATGTAACCATCACCAGGGGTGTAAGTGAGTTCGAAGGTGAAGGTGTAGGCTACGCCCATTCTAATGCTGTCGGGTCCAAGGCCGGTCGCGGGGGAGATGCCACTCAAGTTGATTTCAGCAGCACCTTGAGCAAGCCCAAACGAAAAAACCATCAGAGCTGTTAAAGCAAGAAACATAAAATACCGCTTCATTTCTTACTCCTAAATTACTTCGTTTGCAATTAACACATAAACCGTCATATTTATTCTTCCTTCTTTTCCCCTCGGGTCCCGTCTTGAATCAACCTCGGATGAGAGCCACCAGATCCTGGGCGCATTCGCTACGGGCACAAAAGAATAAACTGACTGTTCTTTCATTTGAGCGCGTGTCAAAAATACCTCTTTTAAGCGTCCTCCTTCCAACTAATTGGGTTGATAGGTTGTGTCGCGTCACAAGGACACGACAGTTCTCTTTATTTTGGTTTCTTTTTTCTCAGACTCAAGTCACCTCAGCATCCGCATGGTGCCGAACCACCCTGGAACAGAAAGGCCACCAGGTAAGTCAGGTCACCGACATTGGGCATCGGGTCAACGTCGCAATCCATATCTGCCGCCGCCACCGGTACCGGTGCTGCTCCGCCCTGGAACAGGTAAGCCACCAGGAACGTCAGGTCGCCCACATCAACACTCCAGGTCCCATCCACATCGCCGCAGAGATACGACTCCTGTACCGTCAGGGAGCCGTTTTCCAGCGTCACCACATTGGTATCCACGTAGACAACCTCTTCCATCACCTCTTCGGTAGAATCACACCCCCCCGGCGGCGGCAACGATACCCGTATCCAATTCAGGCAGACATCGCCCGCCCAGGCAGTACATATCCAGCAGTTGGTGTCGGGGACGGTGTCGGTTTTGAGGCCTATCGAAGACCCGTCCGGGCGAGAAAAGTTGTAGTGGTCAAGGAAGTTATAAACAATCATCATCTGGGACGTACGATCCTCAATAGAATCAGGAATCGTAAAAACATCAGCCAGAATCTTTACCAGCGTACCGCCCATCTGCGGCGCAATCCCGGCCACAAAAGGCGTATCCGCAGTGTTGGCTATTCCGGCAATATTGAGGTCGATCCCGTAACCGGATATCGAACGCGCCTGCATGTACTGCCAACCCGATGTCAGGCACCCGGTAGTGTCGAAGTTACCGATAACAATGTCGAACGTATCAACCTGATACCAATCCCAGAGGGTGTCTCCCATGGTATCTATCTCCGGCACCATATGGGAATCTACGCAGTCAGGGCCAACCCATTCCAGACACTCCCACCAGGTGGTGTCAATGAAAATGCCGCTGTCGGTCTGGAATTCCATGATGTCGTCCCGGTCAAGCTGTATCCACAGATTAAAACCGGCTACTGTGTCCTGGTAGTTATTCATATAAATAGGTATCGCTGTGTTCTGGGCACCTGATGAAGTCGTGGTGTCAAACACTTTCACCCAAAGTACCGGCGCTTGCGCTTGTGTCGTCGGACCGGCAAACAAAATCACCAATCCAGCCGCCACAATGATCGAAAAAGCACCTCGGAGAGACTTGCTTCGAAAGGACATTACTTCCTCCTTGATCTTGGATCGTTCTTGTTGTTTCCGTCGTTCCTTAGCCAAGATTCAATAAGAAGTTCCCTGAAAACGGCTCACCTTCATCACACTCAGAGACTGAACTCTCGTCAGGTTCTCAGGACCGCTGGGCTGACCCTTATCGGGTCAAACCACACTCAGCCCTTTTGTAACTTAACCGACTTGTACCCTTCGAGAAGACAGTTCAGTCAACTCAAAACAGAAGTACCTTGTAGTTCATATTCGAAAGATTACCGCTCGCTCATGGAGCTGACAATCTCCAAGCTGTTGTTAGCCTGATGGTGATTCACTCACCTATCATCCGAGCTCTAATATAAGGCTAAGGGCATATCTTGTCAACAGGAAAAATCAATTCAATTTCTTTTTTCCTGTTTTCCTTTGTCTATAGTGTCTTTCTCAAATACACTCATGGCCGTTTTTCCAGGCGAAAAAAGGCCACTACCTCCTTTCTCAGGCTGTATTATCCAAATTCCCGGCACTGAAATATCAGCTTAACATTACAGAACCGGCGCTTTATATAGTATCGTCGGCTCCCGGGAGTACCCATAAAGTGGGACTTGTTGAAAAACTCGAGATAAAACGAAGCAACAGATAGTTATCGTGACACGTCAAACAGGCGTGACTGGTCACTTCCACCGGACTTCCGCACATCTGACCGGAGTTGGACCACAATTAGTCCAAAATTGCCCAGCCGCCGGCTGTATTTCGCAACACAATGCAGAACAGTTGGTTACCATGCTCCCGCCGTCTGTTTAATCAGCGCCGACCCTCCAACAGACACTTTGCGGCACAATAACATATTGTGTTGCAATAAGATAACTGATGTCGCCGTTCGGTTAGGGTTTGGTTTACCTCTGGTACGGTGTATTCTGACTGAGGATCGTCCATAATTGATGATTCCCGCATTTGCGGGCTTGTTGATAAACCTACGATGTGTATTATCGAGAACCTGCTTAGGCGGACGTGGTGATCTCAATTCTCTGCAGGATACCGAGTTGTAGATTGTCACATCGCTTCAGCCGGCGGGCCTCCGCTCCCGGCAATGAATTTTTCAACACTCCTTTGCAGGGTAGTTCATCAGGTCTTTTTTGTATTGACATACTGTTCTGGTAGCCTTTTATACCATCTAATCAGTTGTAAAACCCTGGCAAGGACCCGCATATAATGGCCCGTATTTCAAGACAGACCAAAGAGATAATCAAGACTGTCATAGTCCTGTTGATAGTAGCGGCACTGGTGGTGGTATTTGTCATCTACCCTCTTAACCGAGTCAGGGTCTCGATGGGTCGTGTTGATATGGACAGTTACAATCCGGATTCCCTGCCCGCTAATGATGCCGGCGCCTGGATAGAAGCCGGCCTCAATCCCGACACTTTCCATGTGGAATCCGACGGCCTGACCACCATTGCCTGTCTTTTTGTCAAAACAGGAGTTGATAGCGCCGGTCTGGCGGGGGGGACAGTTTTCCTGATCCATAACGACGGCGCTGATCGCGACGAGATGTTGCCTCTTGCACGGACTTTTCTGGACTCGGGCTGGGCGGTGACCGCTTTCGATCAGCGTGCCGCCGGCAGATCAAGTAACCTCTATCGCGGTGATGGTCAGTATGAGGCTTCCGATATCGTAGAAGTCATCAGACACCTCGACCTTCGCGGGCAGATTGTGCATCCGTTGATCGTGGTCGGATTCGGTGTCGGCGCCGACGCTGCTCTTCTGGCTGCGTTTGATGAAAAACGGGTCGACGGCGTGGTGGCCGTCAACCCTTACCTTACAACCGGTCGAATGCTGAACAAGCTGAAAGAGCGGTACGATATGTACGGGTTCCCATTCTTCCGCACCATGATGTGGTGGTGGTACGGTATCCGGTCCAGCTACGCCGCCTCTTATCGCGGGATCGACGATATAAAAGCAGTGAGCTGTCAGACACTGCTTCTGACACGCCCTGAGGTTTCGGCAGACGATGAAGTGGTACGGCTCAGAGAAATATCATCGCCGGAATCGCTTGAAACGGGGACAATTCCCACTGACGACACCGAACTCCACGATCTGATTCTGCGCTTCGCCTCCGGCACCAGGTAACGATCGGCTGTACAACCGGCCACCGGGCACTAATACCGGGTGGCCGGACCAAAGGCTATTAATCTCCGCTCAGAATGATGGGCAGGCTGCCGGCATCGTTCCCGATGATAATCACCTTGCTGTTGGGTGACTCGGAAATCTTCAGCGTTGCTTCAATACCCTTCCATTTTAACAGGGATGGTGTTATGCCGGCGCTGACAATCTTCTGGAAGTCGGCAATCCCCTGGGCTTCAATCCGTTTGCGTTCCGCCTCCCGCTTCTCCTTCTCAATCGTGAACTGCATCCGCTGGGCTTCCTGGTCCGCGGTCAGCTTCAAATTGATCGCCTTGGAGATTTCCGGAGGAATCAGCACATCACGGATAAGAACGTTCTCAATATTGATAAACTTATCCGCCATTGCTGACTGTAATCCCTCCATCACTGCGCTGGCGATTTCCTCGCGCTTGGTGGAATAGATCTCCTCCGGTTTGTAGCGACCGGCCACCGTACGTGCAATTTCCCGAATCGTCGGTGCGATGGCGACGCCATAGTAGTTGCGGCCGATGGTTACCTGCAGGGAATCAAGCTTGGGAGCCAGGGGCCGGTAGAGAATCGAAACCTCCAGCTTGATAGTGGCTCCATCGGAGGACAGAACCGTCAGGGCTTCCTTGTTCTCCTGAAGCTGGGTCTTGTAGACAAATATCGAATTCCAGGGCAGGTGCCAGGTGAACCCTTCCTGGTAAATCTTACCGAACTCGGTGCCGTCGCCAAACTTGTAGTAGAAAACCCCCCGGTGCCCCGAGGGAACCTGCGTCCCGCAGCCCACCATCCCCAGGTGCCAGCAGTGCGATTACTACCAGCGGCAGTTTCTGAAAACGCCTCTGCTTCATTGTACCTCCTTGTTCTGTGTTAGCAATGTCGTGAAGGAATTACTCGTGGTGTTGAATGATATTCAACAAAAAAGGTGCCGGCCACTCTTATTCCCGACTGGATCATCCACCGGGCACTCCGGCTATACGTTTACTGCGGTATCCGATACGGCACACACTAGCCATGCGAATAGACCGCCATACTGTCGGACCCGGTTCCGCCCGGGATACGCACCCGCCAGAACTCCCGCAGAAAGACCAGGTTCCACAATCTCGGATTGTTGGTTGGTGTCTTGAGAGTGTCAAGGTAATGGCTGCTGTCAGACCACCTGTGCGCCACGCTGTTGCCCCAACCGGCGTCGGTCGCCGCCGACATGAGTTGATAATATGAGCGGTTAGCCACATCCCGCGTCTTGATCACCAATCGGTCGCCATCACCGATATTGGCGATGTCTGACAACTTGACGTACCGGTAATTGGTTTCACCTGGAATTTTTGCCGGAACAATTGAGTCTATACGGTAGTTAGTGGAATCTTGGTTATAGGTCTTGAACGTATCGTTGTAATGGATTATGTATCGAAACGTTTCATACGGAAAGCCAACCGTGTCACCAGGGAAGGACAAACCGCCCTCAGCAGTAACCGTCACTCTCATAGTGTTTTTTGGAGAACCGGGATTGTATCCATATAGTTTCCAGCCTGCATATGGTTGAGTATCATCCCCTATCTTCCGGAAATAGGCATAACGTGTAACCAGACAAGCCTCTTTAGTTTCGCTAGTGTCGGTTGGACACGTCCGGATAGTCCGTGTATAGAAGATGTCATCTATGACTACCTCCGCATCTCTTTTCAACCCGACATCTCCGAAATCTTTGAAGATACTATGATGATCCATGGTGAGTTCCATACTCCTGATGATAGAATCGATGACAATGCGGTAGTAGCAAATGTCATCAAGTGGAATGGAGAATGAATTACTTGTAAAAAGATCGGAGGTGCGGAACAGATCACGCCCTTCTTCCGTCTCGGCCAGATAGCGCATTAACTCATCTTCGTCGATAAGGATCGGGATTTCCTGCTCCTTACCACAGACACATACAAGTCCCAGAACCACAAGCAGCAGCAACAAGAATCGTTGTCTTCTCTTAATTACATATTTCATGTCATTGCTTTACGGCACGAACATCACCGTCGGCGCCGATCCTTTTCTATCTTCTTTTTCATCTCGTTTACCTCGTCGCGGATAATCATGGCCGTCTCGAAATCCAGATTCTCAGCGGCCTTTTTCATCGCTTTCATCATGAAGGTCAACTGATCCTCGCGGCCCATGCGAACGAAATTGCTGGGCTTATCAAAGGTTTTCTCCTCGACCGTTTTACTGTCGGCAAACTGTGTCGAGCGCAGGATTTCCTCGCGTGTCTTATAGATGGTTTCAGGGTTGATGTTGTGTTTCTCGTTGTAAGCCCGTTGCTTGGTTCGACGCCGTTCGGTTTCCTCGATAGCCTTGCGCATGGAGTTGGTGATCTTGTCGGCGTACAGTATTACCAGGCCGTTCTTGTTGCGAGCGGCCCGGCCGGCCGTTTGAATGAGCGAACTCGCCGAACGCAGGAAACCTTCCTTGTCGGCGTCAAGTATCGCCACCAGTGATACTTCCGGCAGATCCAGCCCTTCCCGCAGCAGGTTGACTCCCACCAGAACATCGAACTCCGCCAGCCGCAGGTCGCGAATGATACCGGTACGGTCGATTGTAGCGATCTCACTGTGCAGGTAGCGCACACGTATCGCCGCCTTTTTCATATATTCCGTCAGGTCCTCCGCCATTCGCTTGGTCAGCGTCGTCACCAGCACCCGTTCCCCTTTAGCCTGTCGCTGCCGGGCCTGCTGAAGCAGATCGTCAACCTGGGTGGCCAGTGGCTTGACCGTAATCTCGGGATCGAGCAGGCCGGTGGGGCGAATCACCTGGTCAACCACCACTCCCTCGGTCCGGGTCAGTTCATACTCCGCCGGTGTTGCCGAAACATAGATGGTCCGGTTCATCAGGTTTTCGAACTCCTCGAAAAACAACGGACGGTTGTCCAGCGCCGACGGCAGCCGGAACCCGTGCGCTACCAGTGTCTCCTTGCGACTGCGGTCACCGGCAAACATGCCCCGCACCTGCGGGATCGTCTGATGTGATTCATCGATGATCGTTATGAAATCACGAGGAAAAAAATCAATCAGGGTAAACGGCCTCTCGCCCGGCCGACGGTCGGTCAGATGCCGGGAGTAGTTCTCGATTCCGGTACAGTAACCCAACTCGTTGAGCATCTCCAGGTCGTAATGCGTACGAGAATCCAGCCGCTGAGCCTCCAGCAGCTTGTCTTCGGTACGAAAGGTCTGAAGCCGCTCTGTCAGCTCCTCTTTAATTGACACCAGCGCTTTTTCCAACTGTGGTCGTGAAGTCACAAAGTGCTTGGCCGGGTATATCGCCAGTCGCTCTTTTTCGGCGATAATCTCACCGGTCAGGGGATTGATCTGTCTGATCCGCTCCACATCATCACCGAAGAACTCTATTCTGAAGGCGCTGTCATGATAGGCCGGTATTAACTCAATAGTGTCTCCCCGCACCCGGAAATTGCCCCGCGAGAAGTCGATATCATTGCGGTTGTAATGAA
This sequence comes from bacterium, assembly GCA_043811375.1. Lineage (GTDB taxonomy): Bacteria > Zixibacteria > MSB-5A5 > GN15 > FEB-12 > JBDRNJ01. The sequence goes on from JBDRNJ010000011.1 coordinate 15,839, forward strand.
TATCTATCAGTTTCCTTATAACGGCATCCCGCTCATACTGCGCGCCCGTCTTCAGAAGCAGAAACTGCCGCTTGTACTCTTCCGGTGAACCAAGACCGTAAATGCATGACACCGATGCCACGATTATGACATCCTCCCGCTCCAGCAGCGATGCCGTCGCCCGCAGACGCAGCCGGTCAATGTCTTCATTGACCGAGGTGTCTTTCTCGATGTATGTGTCGGTCGTCGGCAGGTACGCTTCGGGTTGGTAATAGTCATAATAGCTGACAAAAAACTCCACCGCATTGTCGGGGAAAAAGGCTTTCAGTTCACCGTATAACTGGGCGGCCAGAGTCTTGTTGTGTGATATCACCAGCACCGGGCGACCGTAACGGGCGATGACGTTGGCCACCGTAAAAGTCTTACCCGATCCGGTGACACCCAATAGAGTTTGATGTTTACGACCGGCCTTCAATCCATCCAGCAGCTCCTCGATTGCCTGCGGCTGGTCCCCTTTGGGAACCATGTCGGACCGCAACTTAAAGGGGGCGTGCGGATTCTTGCTTTCTTTGTGCGTCTGTGTTGCCATAGTCATGTCTTATAAACGCCGACACCGGTAATATATTCAATTGAAACAATCCGACAATGGTGTTTGTCCCGACAAAACCGGCTATTATCCGGCCCCGGCGTGATTTTGTCGCACCTGAATTGAAGATAATGGAGGAGGCCCTCATCGTCTATTGGCAGGTTTTCGGATTTAACGAGGCTTCGCACAGCAAGCTGTGTCGCAATTAGTCAGAGGTGTGACCGCGATCTCTGATCGCGGGAGTATACTGCGATCACAGATCGCAGCCACACATGCCAAGAGAGATTACTGCTACCTCAATAACAGGGTGGCCCAGCGTTGCCAAACAGGAAATTCATGTAGTAAACGACATCGGCAATGTTGATGATACCGTCGCAGTTGGCATCGGCGCGACCGGCGCCTCCGTCCGGCGGCTCCCCACCATAAGCCACGAACTGTATCAGTAGATTCAAATCAACCACGTTTGTCTCGTCATCCTGGGTGTAATCGCCGGCGACATAACTATCTGAGCAATTGTATTTCAGCAGCACCGTTCCAAATCCGGCAAGTCCGCCGACATCATGCCCACCGGCAATAAAGAAGTACAGGCTGTCTTCAGCGAGACCGGTCGGTATCCAGGAGTACGACCAGCCGTCAGCCCCGACAAAATCCGCTCCAAGAAGTTGGCGGGAAACATCCCAGGGCCAACCCAGTATTGACAATAGCAGGTCAACCCGTTGCCAGGTACCGTTGTAGAGCAGTTCGCCGGTGCTCAATCCGGCACGCATCGGCATAGTCACCATGCTGCCGGTACGCGGATCGGACACCCGCACCATGTAGCTGCCGTCCGGCTGCTCCCAGCCGGTAAAACCGTCGACCGCCAGCCAGATTCCGGGGGTCCCTCCCAGCGCCAGAACTACCACTCGCTGCTCATCCTCGACCCACCGGCGCAACAGGAAATAGTCGGGATTGCGGTGGAAATCGAACAGGAGCTGACTGCCGTGTGCGGCAGCATACCCCTGCAATGCCTGCAGTAGGTTCTCATCGTAGGTTCCCAGATTCTCCCGCATGCGGGCTCGTGTTGCCAGCCGTTCTGCGACTGTGTCCACCGATAAAATATCGTAACCCTCTCTCATTACCTGCTCAAAACCACGGTCGAACCAGACCCTGACAGCTATGGCCGCTGCCACCGGTCCGCTGTAGTAATCACCGAACTCACCGCCCGCGACAGGATTGCCGTCGTCGGGATTACCGTTATCATCGCCCAGCGTGAACTGGTTCAGTGTCACCATGCCGGTCGAGTAACCGGTCCGGGCGTCATGCCGGGAAATATCTACGTAGTTTAGATCCTCATCGCTGCTGCTCATCAACAACTCCAGCGGCGAACAGAAATCCGATCCGTTGGATGGAGAAGTAATGGTCGGCACCGGTGGTGTCGGTTCCAGGTAGACTACGGCACTGTCGGATGAACTGCGGCCGAGCGTATCGAAAGCGGTTGCGCGAACAGTATAGACACCTTCCGACAATGACGAAAAATCCCAATCGAGACTGAATCCATCTCCGACATCGGAGTTGTTCAAACCATCCCGTAACGGTCGATAACCATCATAGTCGCGACCGGCCTCGGTGTAAGCGCCCCCACTGGAATATTCGAATGAAACGTAGTCGATTATGTCCGAGCCCGAGGTGTCCCACACCCAAAAACCGGCTGACCCCAACAGTGTATCATTTGACGTCGGCGCCAGAATTGTCAGGGCCGGCTCCGGCTGCTCGCCGCCACTGCCGCCGGTGATACCCACTGCGTAAAGCAACATCCGGCCCGGAAACGTGAAGTATTCGTTCTGATCACTGTTGAGGTCGATGAAGCCAATGGTGGAATCCCAGATGTTGTATGACGTGCACAGCACCGGGAAGGAATCAGTGATAACGGCCGCACCGATCTCCGGAGCCAGGGAATTGCCGATATAAATTCCGGCAAAGAACGGCCCGGTGACGGCATAGGGTGTATCCAGCGGTATCCATATTTCGTAAAGACCCTGAGCCGGTACCATTGTTTGCCACTCCGAGGAGATCGCCAGCAGTACACCGGGAACCGGACAGCCGGGAGTTGAGTTATCAGCGGCCTCAATATCAGCCGACACGTACAGCGGCGTTGCCGTCTCAAAATACATCTGAATGGCAATTTCCGTAACCATGAACGGATACGGGGCCGTACAGGTGGCAGCCGGGTCCAGGTATTCCTTGTACAGTTCAGCGCCGAAAACCCAGCCGTCGATTTTCCATACCGCACCGCTGTCGTGGCGCACCAGGCAAGTGTCAGCCGTAGCCAGAGACGGCCTGATCCGGATTTCTCCCGACAGTCCATCACCGATTCTCACCACTCGCGCCTCTTTCTTCCCGGCGGCGTCGATCGGCGACGCCAACAGCATCATCATCAGACACCCGGCCATAGCCAGCAGATGCGGCATTGATATTCTCCTCATTCTGTTCAATTTTTGCCTCTCTCTTGATTATCGAGCGTTTTCGCTTATACTTGACGGAAAAAAACTTCGTGGAAACCCTCTAACGACCGGATATGACCGAAACAAACAACACTATGATCACGGCCGGGGCAGCTAAACGCAAGCCATCCTGGCTGAGAGTGAAAGCTCTTTGGGGGCCTGATCATAATCAACTCAACCGCCTGTTGAAACGCCATCGCGTCGACACCGTCTGCCGGGCGGCCAATTGCCCCAACCGAGGGGAATGCTTCGGCCGCGGTACGGCTACTTTTCTCATTCTGGGTCCGGTCTGCACGCGTGCCTGTCGCTTCTGCGACATCAAACCGGGGATTCCCCTACCACCCGATCCTGACGAACCCCGACGGGTCGCCGCTGCTGCCGGTGAGTTGAAACTGACGCACATTGTCGTCACATCCGTTACTCGCGATGATCTGGCCGATGGCGGTGCTGCCCGGTTTGCTCAAGTTACCGGATTGCTTCGACAGACTCTCCCGGCGGCAACGGTCGAGCTCCTGACTCCTGATTTCGCCGGTTCCACCCGATCCTTCAGACTTCTCCTGGATTGTACTCCCGATGTTTTCAACCACAACGTGGAAACAGTTCCCCGCCTGTACTCACAGGTCAGACCACAGGCCGATTACCGCCGGTCGCTGGACCTGTTGGGCTGGATGCAGGAGAATTCGACAGCTATTACAAAATCCGGCATTATGGTCGGCCTGGGAGAATCGCTGACGGAATTGAAAGTCGTCTTTGCCGACCTGGCCGCCCGGGGCGTGGCAATTCTCACTATCGGCCAGTATCTGGCTCCCTCCCGACAACATCTGCCCGTCCACCGCTACCTGCCACCGGAGGAGTTCGATATGCTGGCCGACGAAGCCCGGCAAGCCGGTATCCCCACCGTTATCTCTGCTCCCCTCGTCCGATCCTCCTACCGAGCCGAAAGGGCTCTGGCCGGCCGACTTGGCCGGCACTGCTGATTAAGCACCGGACCGTCGACTCCCGGTTTAGCTCAACAATACTGTTACGATTACCAAACTCCGAGAAATCCCTTCTATCACTCCCGGTATAACCGGCCCGGTTCGATCAATATTAGAACAGAAGTCGATTGGACAGTGGTCTGTTGTCACGGGTATCCGATAGATGCATAAGAGAACCATGTAAGACAGGACGGTCATGAAAGACAACGGGAAAACGAATATCCTGGTGGTCGACGATGAGAAGTACATCTGTGATATCATCGTTGAGACGCTGGAATCAGAGAACTACGAGGTCGTGGCCATTACCGATCCCCGGCACGCCCTGGCCTATGTACATGACCGGCCGGTCGATCTGGTACTGACCGATCTGCTGATGGGGGAATATTCCGGGGAACAGGTACTGGAGACTACCCTGGACAACCACTCCGACGCCATCGTCATTCTGATGACCGCCCACCCCACCGTCGAGACAGCCATCTCCGTGCTGAAAAAAGGCGCCTACGATTTTCTGGTTAAACCGTTTAAGCTGGAGTTGTTGAAAGCCACTATCAATCGCGGCCTCAGACACCAGCGGCTGGTGCGGGAAAACCTCTCCCTCAAAGACCAGGTAGAGTTTCTCAAAATCGCCAACGCCTCCCAGTCCGGCCTGGAGATTGACAGCTTCCTGCAAATGGTCATTAACGCCTGTAAGAAAGAGATGTCAGCGGTGGCGGTGGGTTTGATTGAAACTGATCTTAAAACCAGAGAACCGATCCGGAAAATCTGTGTCAGTGACGACGACCGACACCGGGAAGCGGTACTCAATGAAACAACATTACAGCAGTTTGCCTACACCAAGAGCACCAAACCGGTCGTGCAAATGGAATCAACCTCCAGCGACGATCAGATCGGCGTGAGGACCTTCATTTCCCAGCCGATCTTTGTAAGACGCCGGTTGCAGGGTGTATTCAACCTGCTGATCTTATCGCGCTTTGATTTCGTTACGCCGGGTCGACTGGACGTTTTGACTATCCTGACCAACTCGGCCGGCTCGGCAATTGCCAACCATCGTCTTTACCAGGACCTGCAGGCATCGTACCTGCAGGCTATCCGAGGTCTGGCCAACGCTATCGAAGCTCGCGATAAATGTACTGCCGGTCACACCGACCGGGTCTCCCGGCTGGCCAGCCTGGTGGCTCGTCACCTGGGCTGGGACCAGCCCAGTATCAACCATCTTGCTATGGGGTGCTCACTGCACGACATGGGCAAGATCGGAGTGCCCGATTCCGTCCTGAACAAAGCCGGACAACTCACCGACGATGAGCGTGAACTGATGAACAGACACCCACAAATGGGCCTGAAAATCATACGCGGCATCGACCTGTTCAAACCGGCTATACCCTACATCATCGCCCACCACGAGCGCTACGACGGCACCGGTTACCCTGATAGATTGAAAGGTGAGGAGATTCCGATTGAAGGTCGGCTGCTGGCCGTGCTGGATGCTTTCGACGCTATCATGGCCAACCGTCCCTATCGTAAAGGAGCCAACCTGAGAACGGCCGTTGCTGAACTCATTGCGTACAAGGGGGTTCAGTTCGACCCGGATATCGTCGAAGCCTTCCTGGAAACTCTGGTGACAACGCCGATCGATTTCGATCAGATGTATGGTCGTGACGAGGACACTAGCTTCATCAACGAACTTCTGGTTAACGAAAAGGTATCGGTGTAAACGATACTACTAAGATCATCAGCGATATTACACCCATTACAACAGCGGCTGGGGGCAGTTCTTGTCCGTCCTGAAGTGTGGGTGGATGTCTCATCCCAAAAACAAGACCAAAACCGGCAAAGACCCACCACATCACCGACTGAAAACCGAGTACCAGCAGGGCCGCCACGGCCAGCCGCGCCAGCCAGTGCTGCCATCGCCGACCCAGCCCGTAGACAATGTGCCCCCCGTCCAACTGACCGATTGGCAGCAGGTTTATGGCCGTGATCAGTATCCCCACCCAGCCGGCAAAAGCGGCCTCACTCAGTCGGTAATACAGACCCTCCGCTGCCGGACCGACTATCGTCAGAGTTGCCGCGCGCATCAGCAACGATTCTCCTTCCAATGAAAAACCGAACTCTTTCAGACCGAGTATTTCCGGCGTAACGATTGACGAACCCGACAAACCCCACACCAGCCAGCCAATCGCCACCAGCCAACCGGCGATCGGTCCCGCCGCGCCTACCTCGATCAGATCGCGCCGGTTCCAGAAGGGCGATTTCGATTTGATAACAGCACCGAAAGTCCCGATAATATTTGGCGCCGGAATAAAATAAGGCCAGGAAGTGACGATTCCCCGGCGGTGTCCGGCAACATAATGCCCCATCTCGTGTACAAATAGAATCGAGATCAACGCTAATGTAAAAACCAACCCGGCCCCGCCGGCCAGGTCCTGCATTGTCGCCGTCAGCGTTGGTAATACCGCGTCGGCCACCAGCCGTAATTCGTCCAGAAACGACAGCGGCGGCACCACCAAATCCCGGTAGAGCCTGTACATGGTCGGCGGCAGGTTGCGCAGAAAAACCGGCACAAAGTAAACGGAGAACAACGTCAGCACAAACAGGACAATATTCACGGTCGGAATCCGCAGCCGTCGCCTCGGATCGATTTGCAACAGCAGCACCTGCTCCCGCTCGGTCAGCGTAAAGCTGTACCCGGCCGTTTTCAGTCGTTCCCGGATCATCCGCACCGACCGGCGGCGCTCAAAGCGGTAGTTCAGGCTGAACAGCAGCCCCTCCTGCTGCCGGTATACGGCCCCTATCTCAAACAGGTCCGTCAGCAGCGCCGAAACATCGGCTGTTTTTTTGTCCGTTACGTCCGGGTCCATGATATCATTATAACGCCCTTCAATCGGTGCCGGATACAAAAAAAGAAGCGAGGAGCAAGCTCCTCGCTTCTTTAGTTATACGAAACCGTCTTCTAATTCAGATTAGAAGCACCAGGCTCCATCAGGACACGGTCCGCCACCGAAGTAATAGTCGATCAGACGGTTGACATCGAGCATGTCGATGGTACCATCAATAACGACATCACCTAAGTGCATGAACGGGATCGGTCCCGGAGCGCCGGTATTGACAAAGTTAGCGAGATAAATGATATCACAGAGGTTACCCACCGTGCCATCATTATTCACGTCACCACGCTCCCAGCCGCAGAACTTGTTGACCATGTGAGCCATACCGGCATACTCGGCACCATCGGAGGCATCAGCCAGACCGAACAGCGCAAAGTGTGCGATAGCGACCTCATAGTCACCATACGGTTCGAAGTCGTGAGAAGCGTATGTCATCATCGCTTCTTCGTCACCATTGTGGATGTCAACGTTAATCACACCTTCCGAGAAATGACCCACACCATGAGACATATGGATGTAGCAGAAATCCCAGAAGATTCCCCAGCCCCAGAAACCGTGGCCGGGTGTTCCGGAAACACCCCACTCATCCCAGATGTTCAGGATCGGCACATTGTCGGCGGCAGTCTGACCAACAGAGATACAGCCGAACGGGATCTTAACCTGACCCCAGGCCTGATCGTTACCAGGTGTGTTGTGACTCCAGGTGGTAGAGATGTCGCGATCGATACCGAGCTCGTCGCCGCCGTTATCGCAGTCGAGAATCTCGCCGAGATACCAGCCGGTAACCGAGTCGTTATTCCTGTTATGGAACTCCATGATCTCAATAGTCACGTTGTCCAGTTCAGGAACGTCGCAAACACCAACCACCCGGCTCTCAACGTAGAGACCCATGGTGGAGTCATTGTCGAACCCGACACCGAAGTTATCCCAGGTTGCGTTGAATATCTGGACGGAATCCAGGAAGCTCTTGCAAACCATATCACCGACAACAGGTGTGTAGGTAATACCGTCGGAGGTGATACCACCAACGCCACCCATGCAACCCAGCAGCGTAACGCCGGACATGAGGTGTGGTTTACATTCGCCGTCACACCAGTTGGGATCCGGCTGCATCGACACAAAGGCGTCAGCTTCGCCACCACCGGTGGTCCAATCCTGCGTGTGTACGGCCATACGATGAGTACTGGTCGCATACACATAGGCGGCCTGGTAGTAGGAAGCGGCGTCGCCATCGATGTCAAAGCAGTGCGCATCCCAGTCACCGGTACCTATACGGCCGGTGTTGGTAACCCACTGGTAATCGGTGCAGCCCATGCCGAACCACAGTGTGGTGGTGTCGATCAAGCAACCACCAACCAGACAGACATAGATACAGGGATCCATGGTGACGTTGTTGATGTAGAAGTCAGGATCGTTGGTCACCATCTGCATGTAGAAGCACTGCGGGCCACGGGAGATCTGGAGTTGATCAACCGTCAGGTCGAGATCGGCCGTGTCACCCGGGGCTATCGTCAACCCCACCGCGGGGAAGTCGATACTAACCACGAAAGGCGGCCAGGCCGTGGCAGCACTGTTGCTGCGCTCTTTGGTGAGATCCATTTCATCCCTGGAGATGATCAGGTTCTCATCAAGAACATTCTCGCTCGGACGGAGATACTTCGACAGATAGGCGTCACGGGCCAGATTGTCGGCGATCCGCGAAGCCTTCTCCATGAAGTCAACCCCTACCGTGTTCACCGAAGCAAACAGTGTCGGACTCTGGATGTCACAGGCACAGGCCGCGGCATCCTGGTCGGCACAGATCGACAGGAATTGCAGGTCAGTACAACCGGTGTTGACAAAGACATCCGGTATCGAGACCGGCAGCAACGGGTTGGAACCAAACTCAACCGCAGTAGTCGGGTTGTAGGTCTGGATTTCCAGACGCGCCCGGTCACCCTGCTTGGTGAGGTCAATCAGATTGCCCCAGTAGCAGGTGGCCAGCACGTGGACTTCGTCCGCCACGTCATGAACAACGGCTACGCCCTGGCCCATGTCGTACGGCCAGCCTATGCCATTGTCAATCTTACGACGGAATGTCTCGGTCATATCGGAAGTTCTGATGAACTGCAGGAAGCCGTCATCATCGACAGCAACGATGAAGTCAGGTTCCGGCTCAGGTTCACAAGTCGCAGCGGCATCGTGAGCGTAGTAGCGTCCGCCACCGGGGCCGTCGCACACACCCTCAATGGCGCCACTGTTCTTGTTGAACTTGATCATGTTACCACCGGCCGGCGGGGTGCCCCAGCGGGTCGTGGTCGGCAGGTAAACATGGCTGATATCCATGATCGGCGTCTGATAGTACGCGCGGTTGGAAAGCACCGCGTAGTTCAGACTGCCGTCACTCGCGTTAATGCTGTAGAACAGACCATCGGTCGGATGGTCGGCCTCGGCACGCGAGGGGGTATAGATTTTGCCATTGTCGTACATGATACCACCGGCGAAACCTTCGTTGGCTATGGGGTAACCGTTGGTATGAGTAAAGACGTTAACACCCTGGAGGCCGCCCGCTGGAGGTGGGCCGGACAGTTGCCAGTTGATAACGCCTGTGGCGGCGTCTATCGAGTAGACATCACCCTCAGGACCACCGGTACCAATGTAGGTGCAGAAGAACAGGTCGGTGCCGTCGGTAGTACCGGAAACATTCACCGAGTACGTCAGGGGTACGGGGTTATTAGTGCCCCAGCCGAAGTACAGCGAACCGTTAGCAGCCTCGACGGCAACCACGTTACCGTCATCAGTGCCCCAGTAGAGCACATCCATACCACCGATATTAAGAATGACGGTACGACCCCAGCGGTTCAGTCCGAACAGGCCGGCCGTACCTACGGTGGAAATGTCGCGGCTCCAGATGAGGGCGCCGGTGTACAGATCGTAGGCAACGAATGACTGCTGGTCACCACCGCCAACAAACAACACCGGATCAGTAATACCAGCAATCATGGCTACCGTCGGCGTGCAGCGCAGTGCGCCACCCAGCGGGAAGCCCGAAAGGGTGTACACGATGCTGGCCGTCGGAGGGGAAGCCGGATTAAGATCGAACACTATATAGTGATCGGTGAAGGCTTGGACCACCTTGTCATAAGCGACAATCGGTCCGCACCAGCTGATACCCTGTGCCGGATCTTCGTAGTTCCAGTACATGGTCAGGTCGCACCAGGCATCACTGATAGCGTTCATCGAGTGACCGGTACGAGCGTAGTCACGCTGGTAGGTCGGCCAGTCTTCGCTCGGGACGCACACCATACCGCCGTACGGAATGCAGCACTGGCGCTCTTCGACTATGGCATTCGCGTCGCAGGGAATGCCCCAGTAGGTGCACATTGTCGACCAGGCGCCCCAGTACTCAGCCCAGGAGTCTACGCAACTGCCGCCGCCGGCGTCGGACAGGGTCCGGATACCGTCGGTGGAGTCAGTACCGTGTGACTCGATAGCCACCCAGTAGTCACCCGAAGTGAGGACATTGAGAGGCCCAAAGTCGACACTCATCATGCTCGGGAAGAGCACATACGGGTTACCGGTGCCCGGTCCGATAAGGATTCCGGCCATTTTGGTGCCCGGAAGACCACCGGCATCGGTGTAAACCTGGACCTCGGAAGTGGTCGTGTAGGCAGTCGGGGTACCGTTGTCATACAGTGCCCAGGCGACTTCGTGCACCTGGCACTCTTCGCCCTGGGCAGTGAACTTCTGAGCATGGGCCCAGTCGCCATAGGCATCCGGCAGACGCCAGAAGTAGTCGAGGCTAACATAGCACCAATCCCAGTAGCAGTCCTTGAACGGGTCTTTGCAGAGGTTGGCATAGAACAGGAAGTTACAGTCCAGACCCCAGCCGGTCAGCATGTCGACCCATGTGCCGCCGCCCCAGTCGGAAGCGGAACGGCCGACACCGTCGGTACCGTCGGATGACAGACAGGCTTCATAGTCGCCGCTGCCAAGGATTGCCGACGATGAGAAAGCAACGTGGAAATCGTTGCCGCTCAGGTTGGCGCCCGGCATACCGGCCGGTATCATCACCAGGCCGAAATTAAACGTCGTATAGGCCGGGTAGAAAGCGTAACCACCGCCGGGGATCGTCGTCTGGGCAAGCTGAGTGCCCGGCAAACCGGTGCCGTCATCGTCATAGACAGTCATGATGACGTCGTCGTTACCGCACAGGCCGGTAGCGTCGTCATAGACACCCACGTCGATAACCTGCAGGGTCTCAGCCTGAGTTACGCTCATGCGCATCGAGTATGCCACATCACCCCAAACCGGGTGCGGGGCACGCCACAAATACGCTAAATTGGTAGGATAACCCTGCCAATAGCAATCGGAATAAGGGATCTCGCTACAACAGCGCTCGGCCAGAATGAAGAAGGACACATCGATGAGCCAGTCATTCAGCATCGTTCCCCACATGCCGCCCCAGTTTTCACTGGCGCGCTCTTCCAGAGAGGAAGAGCCGGTGGCATCGTCGGAAATGATGGCCAGCACATCGGTGCCGGCGCCGCTGTTGTCCAGAATCGTCCACCCAAGATGGTACTCATCGCCGTCCGAGAACACCCACCAGAGACCGGACGCATTGCCGGCGGGAGTGAAATCGGCGGAGACGTATGCGATGCCACTGGTCGGGAGAGAGGCGTTGAGGATATCCACTGAATCCAACTTGTTGTTGGGGAATCCAAAGCCGTCATCATCCCAGAGGTAGCAGCGCAAATCGGGGGCACCGACCATCGCCGTGCCGTACATCAGGTAGTGGCCGACCATCAGCGTGCAGTCGTAGCCCGCATCGGACGTAAACCGCATGTTGAACAGGTCGTCACCGTAGGCATCGGGGATGGGCCAGAAGTAGTAGGGAACTCCGTTGGTGTAGTCCTGAACGTCGCAGAAGTAGGCTTGAGGGGTAGAAGGCGCCGTTAAGCCACTCGGTAGTACCTTGAGTGCTGATTCTGGTTTCTTAAAGGAAGGTTGGGCCGGTCGGGCATCGGCGATATTTACGTACCGCTCATTGTTCTGATCGATCTTGATGACCGGATTCAACTCACCCTTAGTAACATCTGAAGTAGCTGTACCGCTAAAGGCCAATACCAGGCCAATAACGAATACTGCGCTTATCAGTCTTCTTAACATTAAAATTCCTCCTTAAAAAAGGAAAGAGTGTTGCACTGTCTTAACCAAAGTCGGCAATCTGCCGGACTAACCTTAGCGGTTGTCATAAGGCAGCAGCCAGTATCCATGGGATTAATGTCTAGGGAAAAATCGGATACATAACTTTTAGCCATCAAGTGCATAAGATTCCTCTTCTTTTTGGAGTCGGAGCCGTCAGGCTCCTGTTGTGTCAAAAAGTGTTCGTTTTAACGCTCTTAAACCTTTCGGTTTGAAATCTATAGTTGACACCTCCTGTAAGCTGACCAGACATAGCCAGCGGTCGGTAAAGAGTTCTCAGTAGTACTAACGATTCTACTGCGGGAAGTATTACAGACACTAAACCATACAATGAGGGGAAGCTGTCACCTTCAGCCTATTTCAGAAATATCCATCCAACCGAAATCGGACGAATCATCTTTGATACGCCCTAAGGCAACATCTTTAGCATTATACAGTCTTTAAGAGGTACCTGTGTCGTTACGTCTTCAATCACTTGTGGCTCTCGGACCAAAGCGCAACTAAACACACGCTCAAGACTAAGTTAAACGATTTACCCGGATTTGTCAAGACAAAAGTGGGAAATATTTGCCTTATTTACCTGTTATTTCTGTGGGCGTCAGATGTCCACATCTGCCCCATTGATCAGCCTGAATTGGCAGTCTAGTAGGTCGGAACCCCTGTGGTCCCGTCAGTTTGGCAGGTCTCTGCGAGACCTGCCCTACAAGCAAAAAGATGGCAGGTTTCAAGGAGACCTGCCCTACAAGAATAAAAGCCACTTGTGGCTCGGCTGGTCGCTTTCACTTTATTCCACGGCTTTCGCCTATCCGGCAGGAAGACCTTGACATGGCGGTCTCAATACAGGTTTTTGAAGTAATTGCCATGCGCCTTATATCACTACAAATGGAGAACTTCAGGGTTTTCCGAAAGGTCAATCTGACCTTCCCCGACAGCGTCATAGGCATAATCGGTCCCAATGGTGCCGGGAAATCATCGATTGTCGAGGCTATTTCGTGGGCTCTTTACGGAACCCAGGTAACCCGTTCGGGAAAAGATGAGATCAAGTCGGTTTTCGCCGGTCCCTTCGAATCCTGCCAGGTAACCCTTGAGTTTGCTGTCAACGGCCAGAACTATCGTGTTATCAGGCGTTTAGCAGGCAAAATCGAGCGGCCCGAGGTCGAACTGTACCGGGGAGAAACATCAGAATCGGTGGGTGTAAACGAAACCCGTCAATATGTCGGAGAACTTTTTGGTCTCGATTGGAGGGGGTTTCTCACCTCTTTTCTGGCTCGCCAGCAGGAACTCAATGCTCTGTCGGATCTCCAGCCGGCCCGGCGTCGGGATCAACTGGCCGGTATGATGGGAATCGAGCGGCTCGACAGAGCCTTTCGGGATGTTAAGAGAGATTGTCGGATAGACAAGGACCAAACCGCCTTTCTGGAAAGGCAATTGGCTGATTCCGGCGCGGTGCAACTGCGCCTGGGCGAACTCTCCAGCCTGATACCTCAACTTTCACAACGGGTTAACATGTCTAAGAGCCTGCAGACTCAGGCCCGAAAAGAATTTCAGAAGGAATCTGAATCCTTTCTCAAAATTCAGCAGACTCAGTCACAGTGGTTGCAACTAACGGCACGAATTGAAGCCCAGGAGAGTTCGATTACCGACCTCGCGAAGCAACTATCTGAAAATCAACAAGATAGGATTGAGTTGATATCAAAAAAAGAAGAAATGGCCTCTCTTCAAATCCGCCTGGCCGAGCTTCCCGCTACCAGAAAGCGGATGGAAGCTATGGAAGTGGCCCGAAACCGTGTTGAACTTCGCCGTACATTAATGGAGCAAAAAGCTGACTTAACCGGTCAAATTATTCACCTTGAGACCAGCCTGAGCCAATGCAAAAAGACTCTTGCAGATTATCAGTTACAATTAAGTACGATACCGGATGATACTGAAAGTTCATTATCTGCACATCAGGAGCGACTGGAACAGACCCGCCATAACTACTCAACTCTGCGCAGCAGGAAGTTATCGCTGGAGCACGAGAGGGGCAAGATTACCGATCAGTTACAGTCAATCACCCAACTTGGCCCGGAGTCGGTTTGCGATCTCTGTCAGCGCCCTCTGGGCGACAGTCTGCCACATATGAAAGACCACCTGGCACAGGAACTACATCGTCTCGATTCTGCTATTTCCTCTCTCATCGACAAGCTAACAGCCAGTGAGGAGGAGGGTAAGCAATCAGGCCGGACCTGTCAAAAATTGGAGGAAGCTGTCCGGAAAAAGCAGGAGCTTACAATACGTCACCAGACCTGCCAAACCGAACTGTCAGATTTGAAGCAGAGACAAAAACAACTGATCACTCGGCTGGCAAATGTTGAAGAACAGTTAACTCCGTTTAAGACAGTCTCTTATGATCAGCAGGAGTATGACAGAATATCCGAACTCTTAAAGCAGCTTGAGATTGCCCGGGAACAACAGATCAGGCTCAGCGGCGAGGTATCTCGTTTGCCGACTGTCGAGAATACCATCAAGCAGCAGGAGCAGCGTCTGGCCTCGGCTCGGGAGCACGTTATGTCATTGAAGGACAGTATGATACAACTTGCTTTTAAGCCGGAGGAATTTGAAATTGCCCACCAACGATTTGAGACTGAACGGCAGCACCTGGAATCGGCCCGAGACGATCTTTTTGCAGCGGAGAAAGAGATGGAAGTTGCCGGGAAGGAGCTTCAGGAAAAGACTGAACAAATGAAGCGTTTTGAGAAGGTGACCGCCGAACTGGAAGAAACTCGGAGCAGCCATTATCATCGTGAGAAACTGGCGGATTTGCTGGCAGAGTTCCGCAAACATTTGATCGGTCAGATCAGACCCACGCTGGCATCACTTTCCAGCCGGCTGATGGCAGAAATGACCGACTGGAAATACACCATGCTGGAACTTGACGAGAAATACAACCTGCGCGTAATGGATGCCGGCAAGTACTACGGCGTGGAACGGTTCTCAGGCGGTGAAAAGGATCTGGCCAATCTCTGCCTGAGACTGGCGATATCGCTGGCCTTGACCGAGTCGGCCGGTCTGAACCGATCATTCATTATATTGGATGAAGTATTCGGTTCCCAGGACAATGACCGCAAGGATCTGATTATCAGAGCCCTGACCAACCTCAAAAACCGTTTCCCTCAGATCCTGTTGATTACCCATATCGAGGATATCAAGGATCGGGTGGAGCAGTTAATCGAAATCAATCCCGGCCGCGCCGGTCATTCAGAGGTACGGATCAATGGCGAACTTATCTCCTGATAAGCGACGGCGTCTCAGAACAGCCGTCAGGTGGCTGTTGCTGCTGTTGTTGGTGGTGGTGATTGTCGCTTTCCGGTTTGCCGAAGAAATCGGCTTTGACCGTCGGCCCTCTGATCGCTTCGTGGTGGCGAAAATCGAGGACGGCGATACTGTCGAACTGCTCGGCGGTGACCGCCTGCGATTGCTGTCTGTCGACACACCGGAAAAGGGCCAGCCGCTCTATGACGAGGCCTGCCGCTTCCTGTCTGATCTGACCCTGGGCCAACAGGCACGTATCGAGTTTGCCGGTCGGCGACGCGACAAATACGGGCGGCTGCTGGGTTACCTGTATATTGACAGCTTATTCATTAATAAGGCTATCCTCGACAGCGGGCTGGGCTATCTGTACTTGTTTAAGGATACCGAATTGAATCGTCCCGAGACGAAAGAACTGCTTACGGCCCAGCGCAACGCCATGCAAAAAGGTGTCGGTCTGTGGGCTATCGAGCGTTCACCGGAAGATTACTATGTTGCCCGTGCCGGCTCTTTTCGTTTTCACCGTCCCGGTTGTCGGTCGCTGCGCGACCTCAAGCCCGACCGCTATCACACTTATGTCTCCCGCAACGACGCCCTGAGGGAAGGCCTCTCCCCCTGCCGTCGCTGCCGCCCGTAGGGGGTGAAAACACCGCTTTCCTCCGTCAAGTACACAAAGAGTAGCTGTGATAAAAGTCAGCCTTATTAAAAAAGGTTCTCTCGTAATATTGTGAAGCAAAACGTCGTGACACCCATGTCGGTCGATGCATTCATCTATTAGGAAGTATTGAAAAACATAACAAACTTCATGATGAGGAACGAAGCGACGTGGCTATCTCGTTAGGTGCGCGGCGTATGTCCACATGCACCGCGATCTGCGGCAGATGTGGACATCTGCCGGTCACAACCCGCCTTCGGCGGGTTCGCGATGACACACTGACAGATAGTTATGGAGTTAGCTTGAGTTTGTGAATAATGCGGGCTATCTTTCCCAACATTACCATAATCGCCACTCCGATTATAAGGGTAGAACATGATCAACAATCCCGTCATCGACGCCATGCTCCGGCGCAAGTCGATTCGCAAGTATACCGAACAGACACCCTCGGATGAGACCATCGAAGCGGTCGTTCGAGCGGGACAACAGGCGCCGTTTGCCGCTCAGTTGTACAGTGTGCTGCTGTCGCGACGACGTGATAAGCACCCCTTCAAGGCGCCGCTGTTGTTTACCATCTGTGTCGACTTTCACAAGCTGGAGAAAATCATGGCCCGGCGCAACTGGCAGATGGTCACCAACAACCTGACCATGATGCTGTTCGGTATTCAGGATGCCACCCTGGTGGCCCAGAACATGGTCATGGCCGCCGAGAGTGTCGGTATGGGCTCCTGCTTTCTGGGGATGTTTCCTAAGATGATCGAAAAGATCGTCAATGAATACAAGCTGCCCCCACGAGTCTTTCCCCTCGTGCGGCTGACGATGGGGTACCCTGCTGAAAATCCGCCGCCTCGCCCCCGGTATCCTCTCGACTACGTTCTGTTTGAAGATCGATACGGTGATCTCGACGACGATACGATCAAGAAGGCCATGGCCGCGATGGACGACGGTTACCTGGCTCAGGACTATTATCGCGCAGCAAATTACATCATCCCCCTTGAAAGCGGTCGACAGGAAGCCCATACGTTTACCAACTACAGTTGGACGGAGCACATCTCACGCAAGTGGGGTCAGTGGGATGCCTCGCCGGATGAAATGCTGAAACAATTCGAGAAGTGCGGTATCGCAATCCCCGGTAGCGACCAGCCGGGTTGATCAATAGGCGCGATCGCCCCGCCTGAGAACGGGCACCGGTCTGCCCCAGGACCGATTGGCTACTGCAACCCCTGCAGCCAGGTGGCCATCAGATGGTCATAGGCGGTGGAATCGTAGCCGATGATACCGACCAGTTTGCTGCGCACCAAACCGGCCAAGATCCGGCCATGCTGAGGATCATTGAAGGCCAGTGAATAATCTTCATAGGCCAGTGTAACCGGCGCCAGGTCAACCGCACCGACAGTTTCAGCATATTTTTTCAACTCCAGGAATTTTTGGCCACTGTCATCCATACCCAGAAACAGCACGGCCGTGTCGCTGCCGGAAACATACACCGAACTGTAAAACTGGTCCAGACCGCTGATATCCAGGAAATCGTGCGAGTAGAAGCGCTCAGAAAGCGGGACGCGGTCACGCATGGGGAAAAGCATGAAAAAAGTGGGTTTTGACGCCGCCGACGGAACCAGGTTATCGATCTCTCGCCCGAGCAGAAACCGGGCCGCCAGATGCGCGCTGTCCTGTTCAGATACAGTGAGAGTCACCACCATGTCACCGTGCGTAAAGTAACACCGGGCACCGTCCGTAAAAGACTCAACGCCCAGGCTGTCGGAGCCGACACCAATCGGGCGCAGACCGGAGTAGAATCCGTAGGCGTCTTCCGGCGAGGCAAACTGGGCTACCTCGGCGGAGACGGTTAAATCCTGAACCTGATAATCCGCCTCGGCTAAACCGACCAGATTGCAGGCCAGGTAGGCTGCCGCTTTCTCGCCCAGTATCGAGTCGGCTTCGGTGGGCAGGATCTTGTTCGGTGATCCCAGACGTTTGATGTCCGGAGTCTCGATATCATGCGGCAGGCAACCGGCTGCATAAAACGTCTGAGTGTCCACATTTGTCTCTGTACTTATTACGTCAGATTGAGGTTGTTTCTTATCGCTGCAGGACAGAACACACAGCAGCAGACATAAAATACCCGGCAGGATTGAGAGATTTTTCTTCATAGCACATACAACACCAAGCTTGAGGTTACCAACCACAGAAACACCGTAACCATAATGGGGATATCACTGATCAACACCCGTGTCGGTGAACCGCCCTTTTCTTCTCTATGAATCAGGTAGAGGTAGCGGAACAACCCGTACACGACAAAGGGAATAGTGACAAACAGATTTTCAGTACCCAGTTTCAATGACACTTCCGTCGAGAAGCTGTACAGCATGTACATTACCAGTACCGAGGGTGTCACCACCGCTACCAACTGGTCCAACAGGTAGGGGGAATACTGACTTAAAATTCGGCGATGTTTCTCTGCATTTTCTTCCAGTGAAACCAGTTCGTGACGCCGCTTGCCGAATCCGAGAAACATGGCCAGCAGCAGCGTGTTGATGAGCATCCATTTGGAGGCCGGGACATCGATCGCAAAAGCACCGGCGTAGGCACGCACCACGAAGCTGGCAGCCACACCCATGACGTCAACAATTACAATGTTCTTAAGCCAGACAGTGTAAAGCAGATTCAGAATTAGAAATACTACCGCCACCCAAAAAAAGTCGACACTTACCAGCCAGGCGCCGGCCAGGCCGGCTGCTCCCAGGACTGCGATCATCACCACCGCCAGACCGGGTGATACTTGTCCCGATGCAATCGGCCGATTTTTCTTGATCGGGTGCCGGCGATCGATCCGGCGATCAATAAGATCATTGAACGTATAGACTGCCGATGACAGGAGACAGAACATGCCGATGGCCAGCAGAGCCAACCGTACCCTGGTCGGGTCCGTCAGTTCACCGGCAAAGATGAGCGCCAGCAGGATGATACCGTTCTTCAACCATTGCCTGGGTCGCGCCAGTCTGAGAAGCAGTAAAAGCATGAGGTATGATAAGCTACCGCTTTATTGCGTTCAAGGTCTAATTGTCCATCGACAGAGCCGCTTGAAGCCCGGGATAGGCAGCTTCGATAAAATCCATTGCAGAAGCGGTGGCTTCATCAACGGTCCGCCCCTTAAGCGGTAGCGTCAGGCGCACCATGGCTGCATCGGTGGCCCGACACAGCAGCGAGTTTTTCATCATCTGCCACTTGAGGCTGAATTCGTTGCAGGTGACCGTTCCCCTGGTTTCAAACCAGTAGAACATCAGGTGTTTCTCACCGCGATGGCTTATCAGCGCCCGGTTTACTTCCCGGGCATCTCCACCGGCCGCCGGCAATACGAAAGGCTGCTGCCATTCAATTGTCCAACCGCCGCCCGGCAGACAATGCCGGGGTGAATGAATCTGACGACCGTACTTCTGGGATGAGAAATAGGCGACATACAACCACAACTCTGATTGATCAGCGGCCCGGTAGAGCTTCAGGCAGGAAGCATCGGCATTTAAGATATTTTCGGAGCCATCAACGAATTGCTCTTTCACGCTCACGTAGTCACCGATCTTGTCCGGGATGACCGACAGGTCGGCCGCCCGGGAAGGCTCAACGGCGCCGAACCGCAACCAGTTACCCATTAAACCGGCGATAATCACCAGTGCCGTTGATAGCGCCAGGGCTGTTTTCATTGCCGGATTCTCCTGAGAATCACACTGCCGGCGTGCAGCATCATAAAGGCAAAGAGAAACACGCTCAGCCCCAACAGCGTATGCAGCGGCTCGGCCGTTATGTCGACTGCCTGAATATGTACCAGCAACGACGTCAACACTACCCTGAAGATATTACCGGCCATTGCGATCGGCACCATCGCAATGAACAGGATAGCCTGTGCCACACGTCCCCTTTGGGTCAAACGGGCATAGAGCGCACCCAGAGCCAGTAGCGCCAGCAGCGACCTGATCCCGGAACAGGCCGCAGCCACTTCCAGCGACTGACCGGCCAGATGAATGATGTTCCCCTGCCGGACGACTTCAATACCCATAACGTCCAGCACCGCTACCGTCAGCGTGGTGACGCCGGCCTGCATGGGAAACGCCAGAGTGTAATAGATCACATACGGGAGTGGAATCATGAAAATTAAATAGAATATTTCAAACCACGCCGCCCTGGCCACAGTTCGTCCCAGCAAGTACCACACCAGACCGAAGAGGGTCACAACGAATGACAATCGCAGCGTGTAGTACTCGGCCGCGGAGTTGGCCAGCACAAACAACACCAGCCCGGCAATCATTACCGGCAGACCAGGTAAATCGATACGAATATTTAGTGATTTCAAAAAATCCCGTCGGCGCCACAGCAGGAGCACTGAGATCACCGGAATCAGAAAGCCATGGGAATAGTTGGCATCGTTGTACCAGTCCGTCACCAGATCATAAAAAGCCGGTGCGAAGGTCAGAAACAGCGCTGCCAGCGGTACGCCCACCAGCGGCAGCCGATTCCACGGTCGGTTTACCGGCAGGTGGGCAGCGTTCGTTCCGTTATTCATCAGCATGGCTCCATAAATGCCTCATGACAATCCTAATATGCATAATCGGCAGCGAAGAGCCATGATTGAACCAGGCGAAGTCGAAGAAAATCGGTTGGAAACGGTTTTACTCGGTGCTTTTTTTGCGTATAATGATCACATGAAATATCACCGCCGTCAGAAGGAACCGCGCGCACACTACTATTTGCTGGTAAACGCCGGAGTGGCCAACCACGATCGGCAACTGGTAGAGAAGCTGGCGGAAGCAATAAAGAGTCGTGGCTATGCCTACACCATCTTCCAATCAGATTCCCCGGAGGAGCTTCTCCAACGAGCCCGATTGGCCTGTGGTTTGAGAAAATCAAGCCGTCGAACACCGGACTATATGCTGCGTCGCGGAAAAGTCACCGCCCTGATAGCCTGCGGCGGCGACGGAACCTTCAATCTGGTAGCCCGGGTAGCACTGGCCGCCAACCTGCCTATGGGGGCTCTGCCAACCGGTCGGCACTGTAACATCGTCCGATCTCTGTACGGTTCCGTCGATGCCATGACGGTCATAAGCAAACTGTTGCGCCGGGAGCAACGGAATGTGGACACCGCTACCGTCTCCGGTCGGCTGATGGTGGGTTCCCTGGGAATCGGACTGATACCTGCTATGGCACATCTGTTACACGATGCGAAAACTCCTCGCTGGGGGTTCCGTTGGTCACGGTTAGGCTCCCGAGCCGCCGCGACTGTCCGTATCAGGAAGTTCTCTATCACTATCGACAGCTTCAGCTTTGAGGTACGTCCGACCATTCTGAATGTCAACCTGCTGCCGTACAGCGTCGGGCTGCCGCTCAGCCCAACCTCAGTCCCGGACGACGGTTACGCAGAAGTTATCTTCGATTCCGGCGATAACGGCTGCGATATTCCCACCTTCGTCAAACTGATCCACAAACGCAAGTACGTCTACAGCAGTAATATCAAACTGTACCGCGGTCAGACAATCATGATTCAATCGGTCAGGGACCAGACAATCTACCTCGATGGAGAACTCGTCACCCCTCCCACACCGATCCTCGAGTTGGAAATGGGTACCAGGCAACTGCAAGTATACTGTTGACCGCTCATGGTGAAGCTGGTGATGATCCTGGGGCTACTGATGCTGGCGGCACCAATTATGGCCGACAGCACCGACGTCGATACATCAGAAACAGCCGCCGATTCCCTGCCGGAGATAAACGACATAATCGTTGACACGCTCCCGTACCGACCGGGTCAGAAACTGGCGTTCTATCGACCGGTCACCGACACACTGGACCTGGAACGTTGCCTGTCTCAAAATCCTACTGCGGCACTATTCAAATCGGCGCTACTGCCCGGCTGGGGACAGGTGGGTAACCGGCGCTATATCAAGGCTTTATTTTTCGCCGGGCTGGATGCCTGGATGGTGGGCGGGGCCATCCACTACGGCCGGCAGGCAGCCGGGTTCTACCGCCGGTACGAGAGTGAAGACGCCTCAACCAGCCAGGGTTTGAATAACCGCAACGAACTGTACGCGCTTTATGAAGACCACAAGAACGACCGCAATAAGATGACCTGGTTCGCGGTGATTGTCACGTTTGTAGCCATGTTTGACGCCTATGTTGACGCTCACCTGTCGGGGTTCCCGGTTATCGATGAAAGCGACCGGCTCGGTGTCCGGATGGAACAGACCGGCGCCGGGGAGATACAGGCGATAGTGACGTTGCGGTTTTAGTCGGTAAGGACAAAGCTCTTGATATCCAGCCCGTGATGGGCCGGATCAACGGCACGCACTATGCGACGAGCGGAGTGCTCCGGCAACGACAGATCGACCCATTCCGGCGCCTGTAAAAGTCCCTGCTTGTTGCCGACCACTTTCAAGTACGGGCGCGACTTGTCGACGTCATTGTTGGTCAGCACCAGCGCAATCTCGTCGGTCGTCAACAGAACCAGGGTTCCGGCCGGGTAGATACCGATGACATCATTGAAAATCTTCAGAAGGAAAGGATCAAATTTCACCTTCATCTGGTAGCTCATCTTCTCCAGCACTTTGTCCGGAGAGATGGGACTTCTCAGGTAGACGCGACCGGCCGTGAGAGCATCAAAGGTATCAACAATGGATATAATCCTGGAGAAAACATTGAGGGACTGTTTCTGGCGATGCCGGATCGGGTAACCGGTATGATCGGCGTTGATATGATGTTCGAACGCCACCCGGGAGGCCCGCGCCGTGTGGGTTTCCAGTCTCAGGTTCCTCAGGATCGTCTTGGCGCCCAGCAACGGGTGCCGTTGCATCTGGATCCAATCGTCTTCATCGTATGACTCAGGCTTCCGGATCAGATCGGCCGGCAGCTTCACTTTGCCGATATCATGGAAAAGAGCCGCAAATCCGAGTTGTGACAGGCGAGCACGGTCAAGGCTCAGCCTGACACCCATAGTCAGAGCATACACGCTCACGTTGGTCGAGTGAGCGTAGGTGTAGTCATCGAAATTCTTGATAGCCGCCAACTCCAGAAGCGATTGTTCATCCTTGGCGATATGGTCAATCAGTGAACGAATAACCCGCTTGGTCTTGGAAACGTCGATATCGCGACCCAGAGTGACGCTGGCCATGTTTTCCTCAACTGTGGTCATGGCCCGGAAAAAGGTTGCCCGCGCGGCCACGCGAAACTGTCGGCGGATCTGTTTGGCAACTATCGGCTGTTCAGCCCTTACCTCACGCACCGAAAGGAAACTCACCGTGGGACGCCGGTAGCTCTTGAGGGCTTCCGACAACCTCTCCACGTTCTCCCCGGTGGGCTTGATGCCGGCAACGAAGGTAAATAACTCTTCGACTTCCCGGACCGAAATATCAGCCTGGAACTTGATTCCCGCCAGACCGACCGTTTCCCATTCACGGATGATCGCTGCGGCACCCGACACGCCCTGGTCATCAAACCGGACCAGGCGATGATTGATGAAGTAACGCCCGTCGACAACCTTGATCGCAACCTGATCGGCATCTACGAATTGACCTTGCAACTGCTCGTGGAAATTGACGCATTGCCGCTTGAAGGCCGGGTTGTTGCTGTCGATGATACGAGCGTTTTTATACAGAATGAAAAAGAGATTGACGAGTTTCTCTTCCGTCTTGCCGGCCACAGCCCGCATTTCCTGTAGATCAGTAGTAGACATCAATCTCCTGTCAGCATTATTTCCCGGCGACGTTGCAAAGTAGCGACAGCCTGACGCCGGATATCGGGACGCCAGCTCGAGGACAGCCTGACCAGCAGCTTCTCAGCACGGTCACTGTGGTTGTGGGCCAGCGCTTCAAACGAGATCCGCCGATAAAAGACCAGGGTTGAATTGCGCCAGAAATTGTACTTCTCAATCAACTGAACCAGGTAGCTGACAGCGACCTCCCCTCCCAGCTCCGAGAAGGCTCGCAGCAACATTCTCTGCTCGTCTGCCTCAAGGTCGGCAAACCTTTCATCGTTGATGATACCGGCGATGGTTTCGAAAGCTGCCTGCCCACCGTGAGCCAGGATGGCCTCGATTGAATGCTGACGTATTTCCCTTTCGGAATCCGACACACCCGACACCAGTATTGGCAGCGCCTTGTCGTTATCGGAATCCTTCAGAGCCGTCACTATCTCAAGGCGGACTCGCGGTTCCTTGTTGTCCATGGCATCAGCGAGATATTTCAGGGAACGATCATCTCCTATACGTGCCAGAATCGAGGCTGAGTTTCGTACCACGTACCAGCGTTTGTCATAGATTCCCCGGGCCACTATATCGGGCTGGCGCCGGCCCTTCTCAGTCAGGTAATCGCAGAGAGTCTCGCGATGCCGGCGATGCTCAAAAGTTCCCAACAGGTCGGTAATGGCGTTGAGTGCCTGCCAGCCGAAGTTGTCCAGGTACTGTCTGAGTTCGTGGGTGCCGATATTGGGATGGTCATTTAAGGCCGAGGAAAGCACCTTGAGACGATCCCGGCTGCCGGCTGTGATACAGGCATCTTTCAAACGTTCGGACCACAGTGGTTTGTCGTCGCGAATCCTGCCCTCCAGGTCACCCAGATACTTCAGCAGATGGCTTGCTTCAATCAAGCGTCCGTCTCGCAGGAATTCACTGAGTGTTTTTTCGCAGATTGTAACCGTCTCGTAGAAACCATCCAGTTCAACCTCCTGGTGGAGCAACTCCTTGAGCAATACGATCGTGGACTCATAGGTGTCAAACCCGGCATCATCGTCAACCAGTTGCGCTATCCGCGTCTCTTCTTCGTCGGAAAGTTTGAACTCCTCGTTGAGGATCATGCCGGCGTCAGGCGTTGTCGGTCCTTGCGTGACCAGGCTGTCGAGACCCATGGCGCCGGCGGCCGCCAATAGTTCCGGCGAAGCGGCTTCACCACCAGACTCGATTGAGTCGTCCGGTGCTGCGGGATACATCGGCTCCCCGGATTGCTGCAAGCCGGCTCCATCGGAGCGCGCAGTTTCAATCCGCGTGGAGTCACCGGAACCGTCGTCAGCAGCCGCATCGACCTCCGAAATAAAAATCGACTGGTAAGATTGCATATCATCGGTGCCGAACTGGGTACCGCCCTCGGTTCGCGATTCATGTGATTCAAGATATTCCCGGACGTTGAAACTATTATCGTATTCCAGAAAAGCGCTGTCTTCAAGCGTGGTGAATACGAATCCGCTGACCGACTGCTCCCAGATGGCTGAGACCAGGTCGCAGGATTCGGATGAATTCATGTGGATCCGAATTGCCTCCAGCAGTTTGTAGACATCCTCGCCGGCCAGTTCTTCCGTGAATGTAAAATCGGTGATGCCGGCCTCGAAGAAAATACCCGCCAGATTTTCCTCCCGGGAGCGATCCTTGTATACGGTCTCGTTTTCAACCGCCAGAGAATCCTTCAGTACCGACACTCGTATCCGCCCATACTGCTGCACCAGATCAACCAGCTTATCGGTCAGCGATTGCCGCATTGACTGTGGCAGCGGGTTGTCCGGGGGGTACATCGAGACCACCTTAATGACCTTAAGCAGGTCCTTAAGGATCATGCCAACATCGCGTCGGCGGTCGTCTTGTGAGGCAGTATCAGGCATAGTAAAATCTAAGTTATTCTATTCATTTATCGGCAATTGCGGCTGTCGGTTAATCCCCCGGCAGCGCCAATATCCGGCCACCGAGAGTTGTTGGACATGATACGACCGGATTCCGGGCTAACGGTGATTGAGTCGGATACCATTCGAGACTCAGTCGCCGCCGACATCATCTTGACTGATACTGAGGTTCTGGCTATATAGGCACGATGATGGCTGACCGTGAACCAGCAGCCTCCAAAAGCAGGCTGAACGAGTACTTCCCCCCGGTGGCAATTACCGTTGGTGTTCTGGTGCTGTCTTTCTTCCTGCACTGGAAGTGGTGCGGAACCTATATGAATCTGGCCGAAGAATCATGGCAACGCATGGTGGAAGCGCATCTATCATGGTATCCTTTTAAAATCCGTTATTTCACCACGTATGCCATGCTCCTGCTGAATCGGGTATTTACTTTGCCGCTTCGAGAATCGTTTTTCCTGATTCAGTTCCCGTTACTGTTGGTGCTGGGCCCGGTCTTCTACAACTATCAGCGGATTCTTGGATTCACAATTCGACAGGCCTGGGTGGGAGTATTTCTGGTATTGAGTTCCTACCCGGTCCTGCTGGCATTTTCCGAACCGACACACACCTGGGATGATGTTTGGACCTACCTGTTGGTTACTCTGGCGCTGGCACTGGTTCTGCGATCACGGATTACCGCTGCCACAGTGATTTTCACCCTGGCCTGCTTTGCCCGGGAGCAATCGTTGATCTTCTATCTCCTGCTGGTAATGACGGCATTCTGGTCACCGTCCGAAATGCCACGGCGCAATCGGTTGTTGTGGCTGTTGATGCCACTGGTGTTGTATGGGCTTTTCCGGGTTATCGTCTGGCAGGACATGGACCCGGCCCGATTCAGCCTGATATACCACAACTTCGAGTTCAGCCTGCGAACCAGCGACACGCTCTTTTCGTTATTCATATCCTTCGGTTTTATCTGGGTGGCGTCACTGACGGCGCTGGTGAGACTGGCGCGAAAAAATCGAACAGCAGCCGAGCGCTTCCTCTTCTGGGGTACACTTATCTCGTTGCCGGCCAATCTGGTGATCGCATTATTCTTCTCCCTGACCCGCGAAACCAGGATCCTCTTCCCGCCGTTCATTTGCCTGGTACCGCTGGCAGTGAGCGAGTTATGGCTCCTTCTCGACGATCTGAGACATCGGTGTGGCGCCTTCAGAAGAGTGACCCAGGTAGTCACCTTTAGCGTGCTGATCGGTGCCGGCATTTATCTGGGTCGGATCGTGTTCCCGTCTTTTGAGTACCGGGCCTGCCCCAACTTTGCCCAACTCTGGGCCGGTATTCATTTTGGGCTGATTCTCAACCTGATAGCTCTATACCTGATGCGTCTGATTACAGGTAGCCGGGCGACGGCCGATTCATAAATCACTCAACTTCATAGCCGGATGGCGCAGGAGTTGCCGGCTGGCGGTATAGGGATCGCTGCGCCCCTCACAGATATCGGAAACGATCTGATCAAGATCGGCCACCTGCCGTAATCGCAGCAGCAGTTGTCGGTTAACGTGCTCTTCAAGCAGAGCCTTCAGCCTCTTTTCAGTCTGGCTGCGGCGGTGACTGATAAAACGGCCGTCACTGCGAGCCGATGCAACGTGCTTCTCGATCGCCGCGATAAGGCTTTCAATATTCTTGCCGTTGACGGCCTCGGTGGCCAGCACCACCACATCATCCGACCGGTCCCCCCGGCGGCGAGCGTCGATCGCCTGTTCCAACTCCAGAACAACCCGGTCGGCACCCGGCCGGTCGGCCTTATTAACGCAGAAAATGTCGGCAATTTCCATCAGACCGGCTTTCATCGTCTGAACCGCATCACCTGATTCGGGAACCACCACCACCACCACGGTGTCACAGGCGTCCACAACATCCAGCTCCATCTGGCCGACACCAACGGTTTCTATCAGGGTGACGTCAAAACCGAAGGCATCATAGATGACCGCCACATTACCGGTGGATGCCGCCAGTCCGCCGGTGGCACCACGGGTCGCCATAGATCGGAAATAGAAAGATCCGTCCGAGGGGAAATCGTTCATCCGTACCCGATCGCCCAACAGGGCGCCCCCGGTGAAGGGCGACGTGGGATCGACGGCAATAATGCCCACTTTTCGTTCGGCCTGTAAATACAGATGCGTCAGAGCATTAACCAGCGTCGATTTGCCGGCGCCCGGCGGGCCGGTGATACCGATACGCAACGAACGACCGGCCCGGGGATAAAGACCTCCCAGCAGATCCTGGTAGCCATCCTGCTGGTCTTCCACCCATGAAACAACTCTGGCCAGGGCTCGCACGTCCCCCAGGCGGAATCTCCGCAGCAGTTCCATTACATCTCACATGGCCGGCGCCGTACCGGCCGTTAAGCGAATATCCTTGAGGCGTATTTGCTTACGCGTTACGTCATTGTAGGTATTGTATTCCACCACGTACACGATATCAACAAGACAACCCCTGGATGAAATCATGCGAACCATATCACCGAACCCAAAACCGATTACGTCGAAAGTTGCGTCCCCCTTACGAACCCGCATCTTCAGATGATTGTTACCCACCGTGTATGGTTGTCCCGCCACCTCGCAATTGCGTGTTATGAAAAGGGGACGCATGTTCTGCGGGCCAAAAGGAGAGAACGATTCCAGCGCCTGCATGAAAGTGTCGTCGATATCGGTCAGTTCGATCTGCGAATCGATGTGCAGTTTGGGCGTGATGTCTTCGTTGTTCAAAAGACGGTTGGAGACTTCCACGAACTTCTTGCGAAATTCCGGAATGTTGTCTTTCTGGATGGAAAGACCGGCGGCATATTTGTGACCGCCATACCGGATCAGCAGATGTTCGCATTCCTTAAGCGCCTCACAAAGATGGAACCCCGGGATGGAGCGTGCCGAGCCCTTGCCTTCACCTTTCTCGTCCACCGAAATCATGACCGTCGGTAAGTGGTATCGTTCGACCAGGCGACTGGCCACAATACCGATTACCCCGGCGTGCCAACCCTCTTCAGCCAACACGATAGCGCGATCACCATCCAGGTCAACTATCTGCTCCATTTGTACCAGCGCCTGTTTAAGAGTCATTTCATCAATCGCCTTGCGGCGCCTGTTCTCTGAATCCAGCTTGCGGGCAATCTCCGCCGCCACCCGCTCGTCCCGGGTGGACAGCAGCCGGATCGCCTGACGGGCGTCACCGAGCCTCCCCAGGGCATTTATCCGCGGCGCCAGAATGAAAACCACCTGGCCGGTACTGATCTCTTTGCCCAGCAGGCCGGACACAAAAGTCAGCGACTTCAGACCCGGCTTCGTCGTCCGCGCGATTTGTCTGATGCCGAATTTGGTCAGAATCCGGTTTTCTCCCACCAGGGGCACGATATCGGCAGCAGTGCCCAGAGACACCAGGTCCAGATGTTCCTCCAGTTCCCCCTCGTCCTGGTTGAGCGACTGATAAAGCGCCTGGGCTAACTTGAAAGCCACACCCACTCCCGACAATTCGCTGGCGTAGTTGCAGCCAACCTGCTTGGGGTTGATGATTGCTTTTGCCTTGGGAGTCTGAATACCAGGCTCATGGTGATCCGTTACCACCACGTCGATCCCTATGCTGGCCGCGTAATCGACCTGTTCCACCGCGGTAATGCCGGTATCGACCGTCACAATCAGGCTGGCACCTTTTGCCTTGGCTTCATCGATGCCTTTTTTCGACAGACCGTAGCCTTCCACCAGCCGGTTCGGCAGATAGAAATCAACCTGGGCGCCCAGCTTGTTGAACACCATGTACAGCAGGGCCGTAGCCGTGATACCATCGACGTCATAGTCACCATAGATGACTATTCGTTCATTGTCGAAGAAGGCTTGCGTCAGGCGATCGATGCCCTCTCTCATACCGGTCATTTCAAACGGATTGATCAGGTCCGACAATTTGGGATTGAGAAAAGCATCGATATCAGCGGCGGTCGTCAGAGATCGGTTAATGAGGATTTTAACGACTTTGTCCGGCAGGTCGGTTTCACTCATCAACCGTGCCACCAGATCGTGTTCCGGATCAGGAGCCACCACCCATTTCAGATGTGGCAGCCCTTGCGACGGACCCATAAAAGCCTCCGTATCTCGAAGGCTTGACAAGCAGAAAATAAGCCGAGTTCTGTAAGCTCCCGGAGGAGCCTGCAGCCATCTATCTTGACGGCCGGTTGCCCGACCGTTCCGTGCGGCCTACCCGGGAATGATAAACGGAGCGAATCAACTCCTCTTCCCCTATTTGGCCTTGCTCCAGGCGGGGTTTACCCACCGGCGGCATTGCTGTCACCGGCCGTGGTCTCTTACACCACGATTTCACCCTTACCTCACAGGGAGGCGGTATTGTTTCTGCGGCACTTTCCGTCGGATCACTCCGCCCCGGAGTTACCGGGCGCCTTGATTCTGTGGAGCTCGGACTTTCCTCACTTCAAATTTTCATCTAAAGCGCGACTGCTTCTCCTACTTGTGCAAGCTTTCCAAATATATGTTATAAACTACAAATATCGTTTTTCCTGTCGCCGATGTCAACTGATCCGCCGGTAGTTGGGCGCCTCATGGGTAATCGGCACCGAGTGCGGATGTGACTCCGTGACTCCGGCCGAAGTAATCCTGATCATCTGCGATTTCCGTCTCAACTCGGACAGGTCGGCAGCGCCGCACAGACCCATACCGGAGCGCACCCCACCCACCAGTTGAAAGACAGTGTCAGATAGCGGTCCCTTGAAGGGCACCCGGCCTTCAACACCCTCGGGGACCAGTTTGGCCAGTTCCTCCTGGTGTTCCTGAAAATAGCGGTCCCGGCTGCCTTCCTTCATGGCGCTGACGGACCCCATGCCGCGATAAACCTTATACGATCGGCCTTCAAACAGCACTGTTTCGCCGGGTGATTCATCGACTCCGGCAAACAGTGATCCGATCATGACCGCCTGTGCACCGCAGGAGAGTGATTTGGTTATATCTCCGGAATAGCGAATGCCGCCATCGGCAACAACCGGCGTGTCGGATTTCTCGGCTGCCGCCACCACATCCATGATAGCCGTTACCTGCGGCACACCGGCCCCGGTAATAACCCGGGTGGTGCAGATGGAACCCGGTCCGACACCGACTTTAATGCAATCGGCGCCGGCATCAATCAGGGCGCCGGCACCATCGGCGGTGGCTACGTTGCCGGCCATAACCGGTATATTGCTGAATTTCTTTTTGAGCCATTTGACCGATTGCAGAACCCCCTGGCTGTGTCCATGAGAACTGTCCACCGCCAGCAGATCAACTCCGGCATCCACCAGGCGCTCCGCCCGCGCCGACAGGTCATCGCCGACACCCACCGCCGCCGCCACTCGCAAGCGACCACGGTCGTCCTTGCTGGCTCCGGGGTACTGAATTTTCTTCATGATGTCCTTGACAGTAATCATCCCCTTGAGCATGAAATCGTCATCAACCATAAGCAACTTCTCAATACGGTGACGGTGCAGTATTTCCTGAGCCTCCTCAAGAGTAGTGCCCTCTTTGACCGTCACCAAATTCTTCGAGGTCATCACCTCGGAAATCGGCCGCTGGTGATCTTTGTGAAAGCGCAGATCGCGATTGGTGAGTATTCCCACCAACTTCCTCTGCCGGGTGATAGGTATGCCTGAAATCGAGAATCGGGACATGACTTCCAGCGCATCACCAATCGTCTTATCGGGCGGCAGAGTAATAGGATCGACAATCATGCCGGACTCCGAACGCTTGACCTTGTCTACCTCTTCCGCCTGCTTGCGGGGGCTCATATTCTTGTGAATGACGCCAATACCGCCCTGCCGCGCCAGTGCAATAGCCAGACGCGATTCCGTCACCGTATCCATGGCGGACGAGATAATCGGGATGTTAAGTGTAATACCGGGAGCTATGATCGTGGCGATATCAACGTTGCACGGCAACACCTGTGAATGGGCCGGCAGTAAAAGTACGTCATCAAACGTCAATCCGGTCTTCTCGAGTATCTTGGCCATCTCACCTGTCTCCATCCTGGTGACTTTGTTGGTTCTCCCTGAATTAGTCCGATACGTCCATGTCCCAGTACAACATCCGGCCGCAGGCGTCGCAGGTATGGATCTTATCTGCCCGCCTGATTTCCTGCACCCTCTGGGGTGTCAAAGCATTGTGACAGGAGCTGCAGGAACGCATCCTGACCGATACCACCACGGCACCCCCTTTGCCCCGTCGTACCCGTTCGTAAACGGCCAGAGTCGAACGTGGAATGGAAGCACTGATAGTGTTGCGTTCAGCTTCTTTGCCGGCGACCTTGTCGCCAATTGAGCCCAGCTTCTCTTTGAGAATCTGCAGTTGCCGGTTGTCGGTTTCTTCCGTCTGCTGAAGCTGCTTTTTCAGTTCAGGTATCTCCTCCTCCAGGACGGAAACCTGTTCCATCGTTTGCAGCAACTCGGTTTCCTTTTCCGAAATGACCGATTTCACAGCATCGATCTCGGCAACCAGGGCATCATACTCCTTGTTGGTCTTGATAGTCATCATCTGCTTCTGGAACTTTTCCAGTTCAGCCTCCCTGGTGGAGACTTCCAATTCCAGGTTCCGGCGACGCACCCTGTCCTCTTCCAATGATGTCTGGGCGTTCTCGAGCTTCTCCTTAACCTCCCTGAGTTCATTGTTGAGGTTATCCATCATATCCGGCAAATACTCCTTGGATCGTTCCAACTCACCAAGGTCGTAGTCGATCACCTGAAGTTTGAGAAGCTGCTCGAGATCGTTTAGCATCGAGACCTCCTTCTGATCCATCTTGGAACCAACACTCATAGGCTCTCCAAACGAAAAGCGCATCCGGCGGGATACCCGGCCGGATGCGCTGTTAGGTCGATTTCTGGGGCGCTGTCCTGTTCTCCCATAGTGGGCAGGACCGGGCGCCCATGAAAGGAATTGTATTTGTTACAGCCCATATATCAAATAACATGGGCAATACTGGATTTGAACCAGTGACCTCTCGGATGTGAACCGAACGCTCTAACCAACTGAGCTAATTGCCCTTCTTTAGTTCCTCGTATCTATGGGCCCTGCAGGACTCGAACCTGCGACCCGCTGATTATGAGTCAGCTGCTCTAACCAACTGAGCTAAGGGCCCGTTTGGTTCAGCATAGACCAGTATAATAGTTCGACAGAACGAAACTGTCAAGTCAAATAATATAATCATATTTGTCACCGCTTTGTTCCCGCCGACATCAATCGACTGAGTACCCGGGTGCCTCACTACCATATATCGGCTGGTGAGGGGCAGCATGACACCCAAAACACAGCATCGATTCTGTGTCCGGTGGAAATTCAGGCATCGGCGCACCCCAGAGGTCGGCACCATCGACTTTGCATAAAATCGAGTTACTTCTTGATACACAACAGTTTGCCTGTTCATGGTTGAGCTTTGCCAACAGGATATTCGCTCAAAACCATTGACATTCCTGCGCTTATACGTATCTTTTCAGATGACGGTTGGAAATACCGATTACTGCAGGATGGTGGTCGGAGACCATTGCGACGATCCTACCGTCATACTGTCGTCAAGTTACGATCGGTCATGAATTCACTATGTCGGTCTGCGATTCGAGATTTGCCCGATTGCTGCAAATGAAAAAGCTGATCCTGACAGCCCTGTTGATAACGATTGTCGCTTCCGTTGCGATAGCTGAAGATTACGACCGCTCGGCCGGTAACGTTGTCTACGTGGTTCACGCTGTCGATACCGAATCGGATTCCCTGGATGAGTTTTCCTTCAACCAGGAGTTGTTACTGGCGAACTATAATTCGGGGGGGATCATCTCCACCGTCTTTGATTCGACCTGGCGCAACGCCCATGTCGACAGTTATGGCCGACCGACCCGAATTACCTGGTTCCTGATGACTCACGAGGCGCACTGCCGGAGCACTCAAGGATGCAACGCCATTCCGGAAGTGATGTTGGGTAATTTTGCCGATCAGATCGACCGGTGGGGCGATGAAATCGGCTGGCACTACCACCACTCCGATTGGGTGAACAACGAGTGGCAGAGTCTGAATACTTTCGACGGCACCATCTATCGCCAGCAACCCGATACCGAACTGGCGGTCGATCAGTTGGCCATGTGGGTGCTGGAAAACGGCTTTTTCCCGGAAAGTTTCCGCGCCGGCTGGACATGGGAAAATACTGATTTTTCCAACTGGCTGGAACGACTGATTGTTTACGACTTCAGCAACTACTGGTCCAACGTTCCCGCCGGTAAGAACCAGTGGGATCCTTATCACCCTTCAGCCGAAGATTATCGCGCTGAGGGTACTATGCGGCGCTGGATAGCCAAGTGCAAACCCGGGGGATTAACGCAAGCAGACGTCGACGATGCTTTCCAACTGGCGCAGACGGAAGGCCGGGCAGTGCTGAGCTTCTACAGCCATAGCTACTTCGCTCCCACCATTCACTCCGACCAGGGAGTGGTTGAAGGCTGGTTGCAAAATGCCAGCCAACTCTATGGAGTACCCTTCCGTTATGTCGGCGCCAAAGAAGCGATGCAACTCTGGGCGGGTGAAACCGACATCATACCACCGGAAATAACCACCTTGATTATTAACCGCATCCTGCACGTTGAGACCAACGAGGACTTACAGGGGCCGCCGTTTCTTGCCCTCAGGCATGCTGACGGCAGTCACAGCGGACATTTTATGTCGCCGACCGGACAATACCAGTGGGATTACATTCTCAGTGACTCAACGGTGACCATTGCGGCAGTAGCGCTAACCGACCTGGCCGGCAATCAGAATACCTCCGAGGAACTGACCTACTTTGATATGTGTACTGTTCCCAATCCCGAGTGCGGTGACGTGGACGGCAATGGCTGGAGCAAACTTCCCGATGACCTCGTCTTCCTGGTGGCCTACCTGTTCCAGGGCGGACATGCGCCCTGTGACCTCAACACCGCCGACATGGACGGTTCCGGCGCGATCAATGTCGGCGACCTGATGCGCCTGGTCGGCTACCTATTCATCGGCGGCCCGCCACCCGCCTGCCCGTAGCAAATACGGGCCGATCTTACATCCACCACTCACTTCTGCGCATCGACGACGGCGATAGCGGCCATGTCGACTATTTCGTTGACTCCCAGCGTCGGATGCAGAACGTGTACCGGTTTGGACAGTCCCATCAGGATCGGTCCCACCGCGTCCAGGCCGCCCATTCGCTGGGCCAGTTTGTAGGCGATGTTGCCGGAGTTGAGGTCGGGGAAGATAAAGACGTTGGCACTCTCCTTAAGCTGCGAGAAGGGGTAGCGCCGTTTCATGTAGTCCGGCATCAGGGCGGTGTCGGCCTGCATCTCACCGTCGACGACCAGGTCCGGCATTCTCTTCTTGATGATTTCCGTGGCCCGCCCCACCTTCTTAGATTCGGGAGCCGGCGCCGATCCGAAATTGGAAAATGACAACATGGCTATTTTCGGCTCGATCCCGAACCGGCGAGACTCACGGGCGGCACAGATAGCTATCTCGGCCAGTTCTTCGGCAGTGGGGTTGATATTGACCGTGGTGTCGGCGAACATATAGACTTTGTCCTTGCGTATCATGGCAAACATGCCCGAAACCCGACTGATACCTTCCGCGAGGTCGATAATCTCCAGCGCCGGGCGTAGAGTTGTCGGGTAGTCGGCATTGACACCGGACAAAACTGCGTCACAGTCCCCAGCATCGAGCATCATCACCCCGAAGTATGTACGGTCACGCAGCAGCCACTCTGCTTTTTCGGTAGTCATCCCTTTGCGCTTGCGTTTCTCAAAATAGCGACGGGCATACTCGCTGCGAACGGGCGAACTGATCGGGTCGAGAATCTCGATATCGTCCAGATTCACTTCGTACTGCCGGGCCGTTTCCCGCACAACTTCGGGTCGACCCAGGAGGATCGGTGTGGCGATTCCGTCATCACATACTATCCGTGCCGCCCGCAGAATGCGGCTGGAGTCACCTTCCGGGAAAACGATCTTCTTCGGGTTCCGCTTGGCCTTCTCGTTGATTACCGTCATCAGTTTCCGGCCGTGGCCGATACGTTCGGCCAGTTCTTTGCGATACTGCTCGATATCAACCGGGTGCTGAGCCACGCCGGTTTCCATAGCTGCGGCGGCTACTGCCGAGGTTTCGCAGATCAGGATGCGGTGGTCGAAAGGCTTGGGGATAAGATATTCGCGACCGAACTTGAAGTGGTCCACACCGTAGGCCTGCGCCACCGCATCGGGAACGTCCTGCTTGGCCAGGTCAGCCAGCGACCTGACGGCGGCTATTTTCATCTCCTCGTTGATGGCCGTGGCATGAACATCCAGCGCTCCTCGAAAGATAAAGGGGAAACCAAGCACGTTGTTGACCTGGTTGGGGAAGTCGCTGCGACCGGTGGCCATTATCACATCTTTGCGGGCATCAAGTGCGTCCGGATAAGTTATTTCCGGATCGGGATTGGCCATGGCGAATATAATGGGATCCTTGGCCATTGATTTGACCATCTTCCTGGTGACCAGGTCCTTGACCGACACACCGACAAAAACATCAGCATCTTTCATGGCGTCGCCCAGCGTGTGGCAGTCGGTCTTACGTACGAATTCAGCCTTGTACTGGTTGAAACTGTCGCCGCGTCCTTCATACATGACACCCTTGGAGTCCACCATCATCAGGTTCTCGTGCCGCACGCCCAGCGAACAATAAAGTTTGGCGCAGGCAATGCCGGCCGCTCCGGCTCCTGAGAAGACCACGCGAATCTTGCTGATGTCCTTCTGAACGATCTCCAGCGCGTTCAGCAGGGCAGCCGCGGAGATGATGGCCGTGCCGTGCTGGTCATCATGGAAAACCGGGATGTTCATAGTCTTTTTGAGAGTCTGTTCAATGTAGAAACACTCCGGTGCCTTGATATCTTCGAGATTGATGCCACCAAAAGTCGGCTCCAGGAGTTGACAGCATTTGATGATCTCATCCGAATCCTGGGTGTCAAGCTCAATGTCAAAGACATCGATGTCGGCAAATCTCTTGAAAAGAACCCCCTTGCCTTCCATGACCGGTTTACCGGCCGCGGCGCCGATATTGCCTAACCCCAGCACCGCCGTACCGTTGGTGACCACTGCCACCAGGTTGCCCTTGGCGGTGTAACGGTAGACATCGGCCGGGTTGTTGTGAATTTCCATACACGGCTCAGCCACTCCGGGAGTGTAAGCCAGAGACAGATCAAGCTGTGTCCGGCATGGCTTGGTGGAAACCACTTCGATTTTCCCTCTTCGTCCACGGCTGTGGTAATCAAGGGCTTGCTGACGAGTAATCATTTTCCGACTCCTATTCCTGAGCCACTAAAGTGGCTGTATTTTTCACAGGCGCCGAATATACTGCCCCCCCTTGGCCAGTCAAGACGTTTTCGGGCAAAACCGGCTTTCCCGGTAACAGTAAGTATGCTGTAGATCGACTCCTGCTATCGGGATAACTGCCTGACTATTCCCACCGGGAACATCTCTTAATTTTGTGGTCAGCTCTTGACATCCGGCAGTGGGCAACTTATAATTTATTACTGCAATGTGAAATGATTCACATAGCAACTGGTAAAGAAAGCTTACTGTTACTGTAACAACCGGATAGAAGGAGTTAACAAAATGGCCAAAACACTGAAAGAAACATTGGCCGACCTGATCCCGAAACTCCGCGAGGAGCGTGTTTCCCTCATGAAGGGACACGGCGACGTCAAGATTTCCGAAGTCACGGTCGCCCAGGCAATCGGCGGAATGCGCGGTGTCAAGGGGATGGTCTGTGATACCTCGGTGGTCGAACCGGACCAGGGTTTGATCATCCGTGGATATCCACTATTGAAACTGGTCGATAAGATTCCGGAAGAAATCTTCTGGCTGCTGATCACCGGCAAGCTGCCCACCGCCGACGAGCTCCAACTGTTCCAGAAGGAACTGAAGACTTACGGCGAAGTCCCCAAGTATGTCTGGCGCGTTCTCAAGGCAATGCCCAAGACGTCGCACCCGATGGCGATGCTGGACACTGCTATCCTGACCATGGAAAACGAATCAGCCTTCCGCAAGCGTTACTCCGAAGGCATGACCAGGATGGAGTACTGGGAGCCGACCCTGGAAGACGCCATGCGCGTTATGGGCACCATCCATACTATCGCGGCCGGTGTCTACCGCATCAGGTACAAGAAAGGTGATCTGATCGAGCCTTCGAAGAAACTCGACTGGGCCGCAGATTTCGCCAGAATGCTCGGCCTGCCCTCAAAGAAG
Source organism: bacterium (assembly GCA_043811375.1). Classification (GTDB taxonomy): domain Bacteria; phylum Zixibacteria; class MSB-5A5; order GN15; family FEB-12; genus JBDRNJ01. Next base: position 53,795 of record JBDRNJ010000011.1, read on the forward strand.
GGACAAACGGCTGAGATGATGCGGCTCTACCTGACGCTGCACTGCGACCACGAGGGCGGCAATGTTTCGGCCAACACCTGCCACACTGTCGGCAGTGCCTTGTCCGATGCTTTCTACGCCGTCTCCGCCGGCCTGAACGGTCTGGCCGGTCCCCTGCACGGTCTGGCCAACCAGGAGTGCCTGGGCTGGGTGCTGCAGACCATCGAGAAATTCGAAGGTGCTCCCAGCAAGGAACAGATTCGCGATTACGCCTGGGAAACTCTCAACAGCGGCAAGGTCATTCCGGGCTACGGTCACGCCGTGTTGCGTGTCACCGACCCGCGGTTTGTGGCTTTCCGCAACTTCGGCAAGAAGTACCTCACCAAGAATCCGGTCTTCCAGACAGTCGACCGCGTTTACGAAGTAGTACCGGAGGTGCTCAAAGAGCACGGCAAGGCCAAGAACCCGTGGCCGAATGTCGACGCCGGTTCCGGCGCCATCCTGTACAACTTCGGTCTCAAGGAGTTCGAGTACTACACGGTGTTGTTCTCGGTATCGCGTTCGATGGGTATGCTGTCACAGTTGGTGCTCAACCGCGCCCTGGGCACAGCCATCACCCGTCCCAAGTCGGTCAGCACCGAGTGGTTGAACAACCAGGTCAAATCGTAAATCTGATTACGATATACCAACACAAGACGGCCCCGACAAGGGGCCGTCTTTTTTTGTGGAATCTTGTAGATCAAACCATGCGGTTCCGAGCGACAGGCTGCATTTACAGAGCCGGGTGATCCGTAGATCACCCGACTACAGTTTCATGATAAAAAGGCGTCAGGTATAAGTGTCTTGTCACTAACACACCGGCGATGGACCACCCTGAAAAAGATAGGTCACAAGGTAGGTTAAATCACCGACATCGATAGAGCCCGACCCATCAACGTCGCAGGCCTCCAACACCGGCGGTACCGGTCCGCTCTGGAAAAGGTAGGCCACAAGATAGGTAAGGTCGCCGACATCCAGTGCCCCCCCGCCATCAACGTCCCCACAGATCCAGGTCTGACAAAACATCGAGACTACGCGGACATTATCGATATTCCAACCGCAGAAACGCAAGCCGCCGTCGGTGGGTCCCATTGTCCATCGCAGATATACCATCGGCTGGTTGTCGGCGTAGTCGGAAATATCGTACTCAATCTCCATCCACTCCAAATCGCCGATAATGGCCGGATTCTGCCACAGGGTGGTCCAATCGGTTCCGTTAGTACTAATCGAAACGGAGGCCTTATCGTAGACCGGTTGTTCGACTCCGAGCCAGCGGCAGAACCGAAGGCGCGTCTCAGTCGATCCGGAGCAGTCGATGGCCGAACTAGTGGCGTGCTGAGCTGACAGGCTGTTCTCGTAATCGCCCGCCAGGTTGTATCCGAGCACGCTGGATCCGAGACAGCCTTCGGTGGGATCCGGCACCGGGTAGTTCTGCTCCTGTCCGCCCTGACCCAGCGGTACACCTATATCCCAGAGACCCGTCATGGTCCAGCCGGCACTATCTTCCAATGAGTCCTCAAGGACCACCACCTCTTCGCTGACAGGTATTGCCGTCAACGGCTCGGTCGGCAGAGGGGCGTAACAGCGTCCGCCCCCTGATTCATTGAAACTCACGAAGTACTCGACAGTCTGGCCGCAATCCAACGGAGGCAGGACCGCCTGGTACTGCTCCTGTCGGAGTGATACCAGGGGTACAGCCGTAGAGTCGGAGCCATCGATCCGGTAGTGCAGCAGTCCGCTCCCGGTCAGCGGTGCGCCGTTGCCGATCCCTGTGACAGTAACATCGAACGTCGTTTCAGTCTTTGGCTCGACTTCCGTGGGAGTACCATTGGGGAACATGATGGCCAGGCTGCGGACAGGCTTTATCCTCACTGCCGGGTCAGCGAACAGGTTGGTTTCATAGTAGGTCCAGCGAATCGCGGGCTCGTTGATCCAACTGGCCAGATCGAAGCGGGCATCGAGCATGGCCATACCCAACTCCGGGCAGCCCTCGTCGGCACTGTTGATGGCATCCCAGAACTCGCGATTGAAAATGTGAACCGGATGCAGAGTAGAGCGCGAGCCCAGCCCGATTCTGGAGTTAGCCACACAGGCGAATCCCCCGGTAGACAGCTTGGTCGTGACATACTCGGCCCAGCATTCGTAGAAATCGAAGCGCCCCGCGTTGCAGCCCTCGGCATAGAGGAAACAATAATCGGTATTGGTAAATTGCGATTTGACCATACCGGTGTCGGTACGCATGGCGTAGCCGATGTCGCTGTGACCGAGGTGATCGACGATATGCACACCCGCGTTGATGCGAGCGATAAGCTCCGACGGCGGCCAGTAATTGTTCGGCAGGCTGGTCAGGTCATATAGTTTCTCGATGTTATACTGGTCGGCGGCGAATCCGTAGGTGGTGAAGCCATGAGCGTCAGAACCGTTCACCATCTCGTCCATGGCATAACCACCGTATTCACCCAGCCCGCCAAACCCGAGGTCCTCACCCACCAACAGGACTTTGGACAGGTAAGCATCGTTGCTCTCGAGGTAAGCGATGGTCTTGTTGATCAGATTGGCAACTTCAGAACTGTCTCCGGCTGACACGCGACCGAGCCCGATTTCCGGCAACAGGTCGATTTCTCCGCCACCCTCACCGTCGCCAGGTTCACCCCACCGGCTGTCCCCATCGTAGTTGAAGGTACCATCCAGGCAGGCAAAGTAGAAATCCCCGGGCATGTCATACGCAGTAATCGACCCGGAGGACAGAGTAACATCGACGTAGAGATCCAGGGCTGGAATAATGTCATCGTCACCCCCGAGCAGGACCAGCCGGATACCGTTGGTGAGGTATTCATTGCGAATGTAATCACGAACCGAATGCGGATCGTTAGCGCCTATCTGGTCCAGCGTATGGATCTCGGTCATAATGCCAGTGCTGTCGTGATAGTTCTTCAACGGCTGAAAAGCCGATGCCAGCGTCGAGGACGTGATGATCAACATGTCGTAGCTGCCCGTGCCAACCTTGCCGGCCGATCCGTAGCTGTTGATCAGGGAAGCATTGTCCACTCTTGCAGATAAAGCCTCAGCGTCGGTCGCAATCCCCCGCACCGCCGGAAGGACGGACGTTGACATTGTAGTGACCGTCAGTTCTATCTTGGAGTAGTAGTGCAATTCCCCCGTGGAGGGGATGTACTCCACCGGAACCAGGTCAATCAGCGCGATACGATAACCATGGAACACCTGCTCCGAAACCAGCCTACTTGTCTGGTCGGGCAACGGCTGGTTTGTGGCGTAGACCTCCTCATTGACATAGAGCGGAGGTACCTGGTCTGGCGGCGTCGACATGGGGAATGGCTGTTCGACCGGAGACAGGCGCAGACCACCGGCGACCAGATACTTCTGAGTACGATCCACCGCCACCGACTTGAGGCGGTGACCATAGGGTAACAGCACACGAGCCCGCTTGGTGGGCAGGGCCGGGCCGCCGACAGCTCCGGAAGGGGGACAGCCCGGCATGGTCACTTCTGAGAACTGCTGTCCGTCAATTTCGACCGTTTGCACCAAAGGGGCAGCAAAGTCGTAGGTGATTTCGATTTGCTCAGCGAACGATTGAGCTGCGGTTGCCAGCATAAAAACAAGCAACACACATATCAGAGTGCCAGTGGTGCCCATGAATGAACGGCGTGGTGTCATCTTTGCTCCTTCAGGGTTGACCGACGACTGGTCGGTGGCTCCGGACTGTCGGACGGCAAAATCCCTGACCGCGGCGTGAACCGCTTCTCACACAACAATCCGAGGTTTCCCCATATAAGGGATCAAAAAACACAATTAACGTTTTTCGATACGTTAAAAATAACAAAATCTCCTCGAATTGTCAAGACTTGCCTCGCTTCGGTAGTGCAAGGATTATTGTGTAAATTGAGTTATGTGGTTTTCCCTGAGTCTTTGGTTCAGTTCAATTACCTGAGTGTATACTATCCTTTCACAGCTTTGTTCATCCCGAAAAGAGTCGATTAATCTGACTCTTCGTCGGA
>JBDRNJ010000012.1:0-3357 GCA_043811375.1 bacterium
AAGGTGTTGCACTTCGTTTGTGAAGCTAGGGAATCCAGTAACCTATTGATATATATAGTTTCCTGCTTACGCAGGAATGACAGAAAAAGCAAGGTAGTAACATTCATGTCTTTCATTCGGTGTTTTTCAACACCCTGCTAAGGCCGGCTCGTGTTCTTGATCCTCTGTTTGGCGCGGTTGTGCTCGGCGTTGGTGCGCGAAAAATGATGCCCGCCGTTCTCGTCGGCTACGAAATACAAATAGTCGGTCTCTGCAGGATGCAAAGCCGCCCGGATTGCCGCCAGGCCGGGCGAGTTGATCGGTGTCGGCGGCAGGCCCTTGCGTTGATAGGTGTTGTAGGGCGTGTCGATCTTGATGTCGCGGCGATTCAAGGGCCGGTCGAGTCCGCCCAGGCCGTAGATGACGGTCGGGTCGGCATCAAGTTTCATATTGCGACGCAAACGATTGATATAGACCGATGCCACCACTTCCCGCTCATCGGCCAGCCGCGTTTCAGCCTCAATTATGGATGCCAGAATAATGATTTCCGAACGCGTCAGATTCTCCATGATGCTGTCCGGCCAAACAGTATCTGTAACGATGTGATATTGCTTGACCAGTTCCCGCAGGACTTCCTGTTCACTGACGCCCCAGGGAAACAGGTATGTTTCCGGGTAGAGGTAGCCCTCCAGACAGGGCAGGCCGAGAGTGGTTAAAAATGTCGTGTCGTGATTGGCGTTCGCAATGATCGCGGAATCGAGGTCAAGTCGATCGTTGAGAATCGAAGCCACCTTCCAGAGGGGGGCTCCTTCCTGGATAGTCACCCGGATTCTCAGCACGTCGCCGCGACGGAGTCGGTCCAGCACTGAACGGCAGGAATTGCGACCGGTGAAGTCGTAACGGCCGGGGGTCAGTTTCTTGTCGATACCCATCAACCGCGCCACTAATGTCAACATCCGGCGGGACGTTACCACTCCCTCCGCGAACAGTTTGTCGGCAACCGACGAGAAAGAATCGCCGGGTTCAATTATAACAGTAACGACATCGTTACCAATGTTCACCGAGTTGTAGTACGTGTAGAAGCCGCAGACCGCCGTCAGCACAACGATCAAGACACCTGCTGCCGGTATAATTCGGATGCGTCTGCCCATAGCTATCTCAGACTTACGATTTGCGTGCGTTTCAGAGCGACACCTATGTTACCCACCGGACGGCAGGGAGTCCAGGAAGCGTTGCAGAATCAGCACCGCGGCCAGACGGTCAATGCGTTTCTTGTCCTTGCCGGTTTTCTGACCGTGGGCATGTATCGTGCGGGTTGCCTCAACCGATGACAGTCGTTCGTCAACTTTATGGATAGGACCGGTGAAGATACGGCCCAGCCGCTCGACGAACCGGTCCACCTGTTCGCACTTGCGGCTCTTTTCGCCGCTCATTGAGAGGGGATAGCCGATTACCAGGCCGTTGGGCTGATATTCTTCGATAACGCCACCGATCTTGCTTACCGCGTCGCGGTCACCGGTAACTTCCAGCGTCGTCAGGGCGGACGCGATCAGGCCGGTGGGATCACTCTTGGCCAGGCCGATACGTCGTTCGCCGTAATCAATCCCGAGATAGGTTCTGTCATAGCTGCTCGTCATGAGATCAGTCTACGCTTTTGTGCCGGGGGTGTCAATCAAAGATACCTGGGACTGTCCGGGGCAGGGGGGTCAGGTCTTGCGCTGTTTCTTCTTGGCGGCCGGGAAGAGAATATTGTTCAGTATCAAGCGGTAGCCGGGCGAATTCTTGTGCAGGGTAAGATCGGTCGGCGGGTCGTGGACCATGTGCTGATAATCTTCCGGGTCGTGACCCGACAAGAATGTGAACGTACCCTGGCCGAGATTGCCGTGAATGTAGCGGACCTCATCGAAGTTGTCCGGTTGTCCCAGCACAATGACGAACTTTTTCAGCAGCGACTTGCGAAAGCCGGTGGTCTGGCCCATGAAGCCGCTGACGGTGTTAACATGATTCTGCGTCAACATGGTCGGTATCGGGTCAAGCTTGGCCGCGAAATCAAACAGGTAGAAGAAATCGTCCGGTTGTCCCGCAAAACGAACCAGCCGGTCGGGGTAGGTGTCGATATTGGAATGCCGGTAAAGCATGGGATCAATGGTCGGCTGGAAATTCTCAAAGGCAAAGGTGCGGTCGAAATCCAGTTTATCCCGCAGACCGGGATCGACCGGGTCGCCGTCGAACTCGGCCGGGACAATATCAACGCCGGCTGCCGCCAGTGCAATGTCAATCGTTTCCGGCGCCGAGCACATCGAAAACAAAAATCCGCCCCGGCGCACGTAATCATAGATGTCCAGCGCTAAGTCCAGTTTCAGCAGCGATACTTTGCTGTAACCGAGCTTGCGGGCCGTTTCCTCGTTGGAGCGCACTTCCGACTGGTACCAGAGTTGGTTACGGAACGCTGCGTAGAACTTGCCGTACTGGCCGGTGAAATCCTCGTGGTGGCAATGCAGCCAGTCGTATTCGTCGAGAGCGCCGGAAAGGACTTCCTCGTCGTACACCAGGTCGTATTTTATCTCGGCGTAGTTGAGTGCCAGGGTCACGGCGTCATCCCACGGCTCGGCATACGGTGGCGAATAGACGGCTATCCTGGGCGCTTTCTCCAGTTCGACGCGCTCCATATCTCCCACTTCGATTTCCCGGTAAATATCGGCCACCTGCCCCGAAGTTACCTGCTCGAAAGAAACCCCGGCCAGCAGGCAGAGGTTGACAATCTCCTCGGAATTATCCAGCAGAAAAGAACCGCTCCGATAGTCAAGCAGCCACTCCCCCGTGTAGCCTTTGTCCAGGCTCTTGTAGACCACGCCGTACGCCTTGAGGTGGTCGGTCTGGGTGTCATCCATTGGGATCAGCAGCGAGGCCGCCTCGGCGGTGACAGGCGCCAGCGTCCCGATCAGCAGAAGCACCAGTATGTGTCGGCAGTATTTTCGCATGTCGTCAAGATACGCAGAAAACTCGTGGCTGCAATCAAAGATTGTACATGACCGACCTGTGTTGGTTTCAGCCAGTAGGTCACGCCGACTCGCAGCGTGACAAATTGAAAGTTAAAGTAGGTCGAAACCCCTGCCTGTCCTGAGCCTGTCGAAGGGTGGTTCCGACTCCCACGTTACCTCATTAAAGAAGGTGGACTGGACTTTCCCCGAAAAAGTGGACACCCAGTTAAGGGACTGTTGAAAAAGCCCCATTCAAGTCATTGCGGGCATAATGCTCATTTTGTGTTGATATTTGTTACTTTCTGCATAGTCGGAAGTACCAAGCGAAGTAGCTCTCGCGATGTTCGGGGCTGAGTCCGCGGTGCTGACGGTAACGAGCTTTGAGCCGACTGAAGTA
>JBDRNJ010000013.1:0-16890 GCA_043811375.1 bacterium
CTGTCGGCCTTCGGGTCGATTATCGGTATCAACAAAGAAGTCGATATCGCCTGTGCCAAAGCGATGCATGAGACGCCGTTTGTGGAATGTATCCTGGCGCCGGGTTTCAGCGACGATGCCTTCAAGCTGCTGAAAAAGAAAAAGAACCGGCGTCTGCTGGCGTTACCGGCGATTGCCAAAGGCCGCTTGAAAGACCAGATGGTTTACCGCTATATTCGCGGTGGTCTGCTGGTGCAGACGGCCGACGACCTGGTGACGCTGGAATCATCGCTGAAAACGGTCACCAAACGGGAACCGACACCGGAGGAAATCAAGTCGCTGTTGTTTGCGTGGAAGGTGGTCAAACATACCAAGTCCAACGCCATCGTGCTGGCCAAAGGTGACGCTACGGTGGGAGTCGGTATGGGGCAGACCTCGCGGGTCGATTCCGGTTTCATGGCGGTCAAGCGGGCCGGTGACCGAGCCCGGGGTGCGGTGATGGCGTCCGATGCCTTTTTCCCGATGCCGGACGGCGTGGAGGTTGCCACCGATGCCGGGGTGACGGCCATCATCCAGCCGGGCGGCTCCAAGGGTGACCAGCAGGCTATCGACGCCGCCGACAAAGCCGGCGCGGCAATGGTCTTCACCGGCGTGAGGCATTTTAAGCATTAAGGGAGGTAACAGGGGTCCGAGACGAACAGTAGGTCGAAACCCCTGTGGTTTCGACAAAACCTGAGAAGAATGAAACGAACCGAGAAACCCGACAGATAGCCATGCCAGACGACACACCAAAAACCTGCCAGGTTGAGATGCACGACGACAAGCCGTGCGGCCGGCCAGCCACCTATGGCGACAAGTGTGTTTGCCATACGGGTAGAGAAAACAAGGATACAAAGGTCTTTCAAAGCGAACTGGACAAGATATTCGCTGATGAAGAGACTGAGTATTATGATTTAAGCCGATTCATTTTCCCCAAAAAGGGCTACAAACTCCCGAAGCAATACAAGAAAGATACTTACTTCAGTTGGACCGCGTTTTCGGGAAGGGCTGACTTTTCATTTGCCGAGTTCTCGGGCAAAGCATACTTTCACAGGGCCACGTTTTCGGGCGAAGCAGAGTTTCTTAATGCCACGTTTTCGGGAGAAGCAAAGTTTAGATGGAGCCGGTTTTCGGGAGTTGCACAGTTTAGACTGGCCACGTTTTCGGGAGAAACGTCGTTTTATAATACTCAGTTCGTGGACGTAGCTTCTTTCTCTTATTGTCAGACAGACAAGGCGGCCAGGGTTACTTTCGATGGGATAGTATCTGAGAAGGACAAGCGGGAGGTGTTCCCGTCCGGGGCTGATTTCAGGTGGTGTTCTTTCGCCGAGCCTAAGAACATCAAGTTCAGAAAGCTCTCACTTGCAGAATGTGACTTCTTGGACACTGATGTAACTGAAATGCAATTTGTAGACGTTACCTGGGCAAGGAAGCCGAAGTTTCTCAAGTGGGTTCCCAGAAACGCTGTTTCTGACGAGTTTGCCATGCAGCCGGACTACAACCTCGTTTCCCAACTCTACCGTCGCCTGCAAGCAAACTACATAAACAACTATCGGTATGCCGAAGCTGGAGATTTCCACATTGGCGAACTAGAAATGATGAGAAAAGCAAAGAGGAAAGAGCCCTTGTATGTTCTATCTAATTCTCTGTACAAGATCATCTCCTTTTACGGTGAGAGCTTCACGTTGCCGCTTTTATGGCTGGCGTTTGTTCTGTTGTTTGTTCCGGCTGTTCTTCTTTGGGATGGAATCAATTTGAATCCAACCTTGCAAGACCAAGCCGTCGTCGAAACGGTAAACTACGAGTGGAGCTGGTCACCGGGGGATTTTTTACCGGCCAAAAGCGACTACTGGGAGGCTTTCGTTGCCAATCTCTCTCTTATTGCATACAGCCGGTCTGATATTGGCAAGTATCTGCCGGAATCCCATACGCGGTTCATTGTAACCATCGAAAGTCTTGTCGTCATCGCGCTGTTGGCCTTTTTCCTGCTGGCGCTTAGGCGACAATACAAACGGAAAGGTTTCTGACCTGCGAATCTATGCGAATTAGGAAGAAAACAATGTCGAAACCGCAGTTTCGACCTACGAATCTCTAAGTCATGGTGAGCGGAGTCGAACCATGACGTTTCTTAAAATTGAGGAGTCACCCTTCGACTCCGCTCAGGATGACTGTGAAGTGCTGTCATGCGACTCTGCATGGCGGCTTGTTCAGGTAACGGTGTCGGGCAGAGTCGCCCGACACCACTGAAGTCATTCCACCTCCCCGCCTTGACAAGCACCACCCACTCTCTTTTCTTGTCATATAACAAATGAATACTTGTACTCAAGACCAACCAGGGAGGAAACCATGCCTCAGGTACGATTTTTAGGCCATTCCTGCGTGACTATCACCGAGGGCGACCACAAGCTGATAATCGATCCCTATCTAACCGGCAACCCGCTGGCTACCGTCAAACCGGAGGAGATCGACGCCAAATGGGTGCTGATCAGTCACGGGCATGGCGACCATGTCGGCGATGCGGTGGCCATCGCCAGGCGCAACAAGGCGACTGTGATCAGCAGTTACGAGCTGGCTCTTCTGTTCGCCAAAGACGGGGTGGAAGTCCACCCGATGCATATCGGCGGGGCGCACGACTTTGATTTCGGCCGCGTGAAACTGACTATTGCCCACCACGGTGGCGGTTTCGGCGAGGATGCTTCCCGCTACACCGGCCCGCCGGTCGGGTTCCTGGTGACAATCGGCGGCAAGACCATCTACCACTCCGGTGACACCGGCCTCTTTTATGACATGAAGCTGATCGGCGAGATGAACGCGATCGACCTGGCCTTTCTGCCTATCGGCGACAACTTCACGATGGGCATTGACGATGCCGTCAAGGCGGTAGAGTTTCTGAAGCCGAAAAAAGTGGTGCCGATGCACTACGATACATTTCCGGTAGTTGAGCAGAACCCCGAGGATTTTGCCTCGCGTGTAACCGGAGCCGAAGTGGTTATCCTCAAACCGGGTGAGACGCTCGACCTGTAGGCAACGAGTTGCCTTTACCTGACGATTTCTGGCACGCGTGTGCGGCGTTGGTACGGTGCTTCCCACCCATCATTCCTGCGACGGGTGGCAACCACAAACTTGTTTGGGGTTGAGAGGGGTCGGAGGTGTGGCTGCGATCTGTGATCGCAGGCAGGTGTCGGGTTTCTTGTCCCGCTGTGCGGGACTGCGGAACCCGACCTGTAACTGAGAGAGGTGAAACTCGCCTCGTTAACTTACTTCTTTCACCCGGAGGTTTTGCAGGCAGCGTCCATGATTTTGCTGTTGAAGTACTTCTGGTCCGGGTCATAGTGACACTTCTTATACTTCTTGCCACTGCCGCACCAGCAGGGATCGTTACGTCCGAGATTCATAGCCGACTTCGGAGGTCGATTGAACAGCCTGTTAACTATACCCATAAGTTGTGTAACAACCGCCCAGTTGGTACAGTTCCGGAGTTGGCAGCAAATCGCCCTTAGCCCCATAGCTGCCTGTTTTTTAATTGATTACGTCGCGCCACCGGACTACTCTGTACAACTACTATAGGCAAGTGATGACTGAGGAATAACGATGAAGAAACTGGTCAGGATACTCGGTTGGGCAGTCGGCATATTTGTCGTCCTGCTGATATTAGCCGCTATCGGGCTGAAACTGTTTTTCCCGGTGGAGAAAGCCCGCGCGATGGCTGTCGAACGTGGCAGCCGGATGTTAGGTCGTCCGATTGATGTCAAAGATGTCGACCTGTCCCTGTGGGGGGGGCTGGGTATCGAACTGAGAGATGTTACTATCGGTAGCCCGGCGGAGATGTCGACCGGGGACCTGCTGACCGCCGATGCGATTGATCTCAAACTGCAATTACTGCCGCTGTTGGGTGGCAGTTATCGGATAGATCGGCTGGTTATCGACAAACCCCGTATTGTCATGGTTAAAAGTGTCGACGGCGCCAACAACTATACGTTTGCGGCGGTAGATTCGGCCGCGCCGGCGGAAGTGGCGGAGCAGCTCTCGCCGGAGACAAAAGTGGCGGCGGCGGCAATCAGTTTCGACCAACTGGAGATTCACAATGGCAGCCTCGATTACGTTGACGACAGTTCAGGTTTGCGGATTCGTCTGGAAGGGTTACAGCTATCGACAAGTCTGGAGAATCCGCGAGAAGGATTCTACGAATCATCCGGCAGCATCATGGCCGGCACTGTTGTAGTGGTTACCGAAAAGCCGCTGCCGACGGCAGCCGTGGCCGTTCGTTACCGGGCCACCTACGACGCCGGCAATGCTCATCTGTCCATCAAGGAAGCTCAACTCGTAGTCAACGAGCTTGAATTTTCTCTGACGGGCGATCTCGAACATGGAGGCGATGCCTTAAAAGCGCGCGCGGGGATCAGGTCGGAGTCGATTGCGGTGGCTGACCTGCTGTCCCTGCTGCCTCCGGAGCAGGTGGCGGAGTTCGCAGAATATACCATTGAAGGCGATTTCACGCTTGATCTTGATGCCGAGTATGATGGCGGTAAAGCCCAACCGTTGTCATACGCGGGTATGGCAACCCTCTCCGATATGGTGATGTCGAAAAAAGGTCTCGACGGCAAACTTCGGCTGGGACAAGCGCAGGTCGATTTTAAGCCTGATAATCTGCGTCTCAATATAGAAGAGGGTTCTTTTGACGGCCAGCCGCTTAAGGGACATCTGGTGGTGGATGGTTTTGATGATCCGTTAGTGACCGGGGCCATCTCCGGACGATGTGACCTGGCTTATATCAGTCCCTTTCTCCCGGCGGAGGATGAACACCGACTGACCGGTCTGATGGATTTTGATCTGAAGCTGTCGGGGCGGATTAAACAGGTCCACGAAATGACGTTCTCAGGGACAGTGCAGGTTCCCGGTGGCAGTTACAGTTCGGCATTGTTGCCGGAACCGTTCGAGTCGTTCACGCTGGATATGTTCTTTGACAACAACGTCGCCCGGATCAACCAGTTCTCGGGAACCATGCCGTCCGGCCAGATGAACCTGTCGGGAAGGATTGATAACCTGGTGCCGTACCTGATGGCCGACAGCATGGCGCAGGAGAAAATGGAAGTGGCCGTCGATACCCGGATGGATGGCCGGTTCAACCTGGCTGTGATCAACCGGTTCCTGCCGCCAACCGGCGAACCGAATGTGGGTGGTTCGGCTGAGGTGGATATCAACCTGGTCGGCAATATGGCCGATCCGGCGTCGTTTAGACCCCGGGGAAAGATCACGCTAAGCGATGGCTCGCTGACCGACAGTCGACTGCCGGAGCCGGTGGAACTGTTCGAGGCAACATTGCGGGTGCAGCCGGACACCATTATCGTTGACAAGTTTCGACTTCAGTTTACCACCAGCGATATCGCATTCACGGGGAAATTGACCGATCCGTTTCCTTATCTGTTGCCGGTAGAATCGGTACAGCGCGCCCGGGGCAAGCGACCGCGGCTGCAGTTCGAGTTCAGTTCGCACCGGTTCGATCTCGACCGCCTGTTTCCCGAGGCGGTACCCGGTTCGGGAACCAATCGGGCGGCACTACCGGCGGACTCGATCCCGCCGTTGATACTGCCTGATATCGATGGCCGGGGCACTTTCACTGCCGATACCATCATTTACAGCCAGGTCGAGTTCACCGGGTTGCAGGGCAAGGTCCGCATTGAAGACCGTCGGATCAGTTGCTATGACGTCACCGGTAAAGTGTACTCGGGTGACGTCACCGGCAGCACCACTATCGATCTGCAGGATTTTGAAAATCCTCACTACAACGGGGAGTACCAGGCGACCGGGATTGAGGCGAATGACTTCGTCTCACGTTTCAGTAAGTTCGGCGGCCATGTTTTCGGAAAAGTCAATCTTCAGGGCAGCTACAGTGCCGATGGCTGGGAACCGGATGAGTTCCTGAATGCGCTGACTATGGACGGCTCCGCCGAAATGCGTGATGGCCGCATGGTCACTTCGGGACCGCTTCATTCGGCCATCGCCGGTTTGGCCCAACAGGCCGGGCAATCGTTCGAGAAGGAACAGATATTAAAGTCTCTTAAAACGAAAATTTCTGTTCAGGACGGTCGGGTCATTCTGGACAATCTGAAGACCGGCGTGGGCAAGCTGGGTGATCTGGAATTGGGTGGCTACTACGCTTTCGACGGTGGTATCCAGTATCGCGGCTCGTTGCTGCTGTCCCGGGAGTGGACTGAGCAACTTATGTCACAGGGCGGTCTTGTGAGCGGCCTGGCCGGACTGTTTGCAGACAAGAGTGTCGAGAGAATCAAGCTGCCGCTGGCTATCGACGGCACCGTTGACAAGCCGGCCGTCAACCTGGATTTCTCGGCAATGGGTCAGAACCTTGGCGATGATCTTACCAAAGATGCCGGCAACCTTCTTAAGGGATTGTTTAAGAAAAAAGATAAGAAGTAACCGGACGATTCGGGCCGGCTATTCCGACTGCTTTCCGGGAGGGGCCGACATTTGAAAACACCTGCCGACGAATTCTTAACGCCACGCACCAATTCAGCCGCCGTACGCCGACTTATGATGATCGCGGTCTTGTGTCTGTTGACGGCACCGGGAGTGTTGTCACAGCCGCAAACCGAACGTCGGCAGGACCTGCCGCTGCCGATCCCCCACATTATCTATACGATTCGAGCCGAAGTGACGCCGGAGTCGACGCTGGTGCGTGGACAGATGGAAGTCGAGTATGAAAACGTCTCCAATGACACGCTTTCTCAAATCTGGTTTAAGTTAAATCCTCAGGGCAGTTTTCACCTTGATTCAATTCTGTACTATGGCGCTCCTCTGCCCGACAGCATGGTGCTGATTGACGACAGCCTGATGAGAGTGACATTGCCGCAGAAGCTGGCCCCGGGGAGGTCCGGTTTTTTCCTGCTGGCGTTTGAGACCGGGTTGCCGCCGCCGACCGGGTCCATTGATGATGAACCGGTCCTGTTTGCCGACTGGCACCCGTCCGTTTGTCTCTACCGGGACTGGCGCCGGCTCACCGGTTGGCGGTCCGGTCCGGGCGCGGACATACGTGAGTATTCACTGTATAATGTAGAGCTGCGGATCGATTCCGCCTGGTCGATTGTCCATCCGGGAGAGTTGATTAATGAAAAAGAGCACTACGGCTTGCTGCCGCTACTCCACGACGATACGGTCCTGACGGACATCGTCGGTCGGCACAGCTATGGCCCGGGTGGTGCCGGGTATAAGGCGGAGTTCCCTTCAGGAATCAAACAGTACCTGGTGCGGGCACGGACCGGCACCGATCTGGTGTTTGCCGCTCATCCTGATCTTGTCAGGGATCGAGCGACGGCCGGGAAGGTAGCGATTGAGGTTTGTTATCCACGTAAACTTCAGAGCACCTGGGCTGTTTTTGTGGCCCGGTCGACCGCTGCCCTGGTACGTCAGTATGAGCAGGTTCTGGGTGAATATCCGCATAGTCGCCTGACGATCGTAGCGGCCCACGCCCATCAGCTTGGCAGCAGTGCCCGGCAACTGGTGATCCTTCCGGCAGCTATCCGCGACACCGGACTGCTGCATACCGCCCTGGCGGTAGAGCTGGCCAACTGCTGGTTCCCGACGCTGTTTCCGGAAAACGACGGTACCGGGAGATGGTTGAATCACGGGCTGGCCTGCTACCTGGCCGCCACAATCATGTACCACGCCCGCTGCTCCGCCGGTTGGCAAACCATGAGAGAACTTCGGCAGTGGACTGCCGACAACATTGGCAGCGAGGAGTCAACACAGCGCTTTATTTCCAGTGTCTTCCGCAAGATACCGGCGGGGCTGCACGCCCTTCGGTTCGCAGTTGGTGATGATACTCTTTTTGCCGCTATCCGAGAATATGTTTTATCCTTCAGGCATCGCCTGACATATCCGGGCGACTTTTCGCAACTGCTAAGTCAGAGAACGGGCAGCAGCAGCGCTGCTCTGTTTGACGAAATCATGGTCACCGGCGACAGTATCGACTTTGGCGTTTCGGATTTGAAAACTGGCGCCGTTGCCGGTGGATATGATATTTCCTATAAGGTAACCAGTAACGGTCCGGTGGCTCTGCCGATTGAAGTCGGATACGTGATCAATGCCACCGATACCATTTACGATACGCTGGTATCGAGCCGGTTTCCCGCCGGCACTGTTTCGCCAACTGTTCATCGCTGGATGGCGCTCCGCCCAAAGGCAATCGTGCTGGACCCCAACCACTATCTGCCTGATTGCCGCCGGAGCAATAACTACCGTTTTGTTCTCCCGGTTCGTTTTCGTTATAGCCCGCCGCGAACTCTGTTTCCCGCCTACGATCTGGGCCGGTAAGCTTTCATGCGACGGAGGCGCAGTCGAATTGCAGGAATTGATCCGGCGAGGCCGCGACCAAAAATCGCTACCGGCCAATAAAAGTCCGTGTGGCCGCGATCTGTGATCGCGGTTCATAGTCGAACCGGGGCAATTCCCATATTCATTTGGCCTGCGAAAGGGTATGGGAAGAAGTCAACAGTCCGTACACTGCTGCCGATACAATATATACCTGGAACGGCAGCAATAGGGGAGGGGGGGATTGCTGCCACGGGGTCTATCTGGTTCATATGAAAACAGATTGACTTGCGACCGGGTTGAAGGCGTTGACGCACGACTGATCGGGAAGCCGCTTCCGTAAGTATTGTTGCCACAGTGGTCAGACCATACGGTCGCGCAGAGCTTGACGACAGCACGATGAAACAAGAGTTGAAAATAGCGCTGGTTGAATCCAGTCGGTACCATGCCCGTCTTCTCGCCGGGGAACTGGCGGAGAGACTTCCCGGCAGTTCGATATCGGTTTTTGGATGCGGCCAGGCGGCCCTGGGTGAATTGCGTCGTCGCTGCTTTGATATTGCCATTATAGGACTTGATTTGCCCGATGTGGACGGGGTTGGATTTATTAAGCTCTTGCGCCGGGATGTGGGTGACCTGCCGATCATTGCCGTTGGCGACAGTAACGGCAAGGGGCCCAGGAAGGATGCTATCGCATTCGGCGCCAACGACTTCTACGCCAGGGATGTCTCCCGTCACGAAAACCTTGTCAGAATGGTAAACAAGCTGTGTCGTACGAGCCGCAGGAAGCCGATCAGGCCGGAAGAAAAAAACCAGATCGATTTGATCAGGGTCACCGCTGGCACACTGCGCCATGAGATCAACAATCCGTTAATGACCATTCTGGGTGTAACGGAACTGATTCTCGACAATGGCTATCAGTGTGATCGGGAAGTGACTCGTAAACTGCGCATTGTTCGTCGCTCGGCGCAGCGGATTCATACGGCTCTGTCACGGCTTTCCCGTATCTCTCAACCGGAAATCCGGGATACACCGATCGGCAAGCTGATAGACCCCCGAAAGTCCACCGTGACCGGCAAGTCGTGAACCACGATGTTCTTGTGTCCGGAATAACAGTTGACAAGTAACAAAGAGCCTCTATCTTTCAAATCTTGTTTGATTCAGGTGTAAACGTATGAATTCAATGACCGGATTCGGCAAAGCCGAAATACATACCCGTGCGGGTGATTTTACTGTTGAGATTTCAAGCGTCAACAGCCGCTTTCTGGAAATCTCGGCTCGATTGCCGCGTCAATTTTCACTGCTGGAGTATCGTCTGCGGGAATTAGCCGGTGATTACCTGAGTCGAGGTAAAGTGACAGTCTTTGTCGGCTATCGCGAACCCCGGGAAACACCCGGGAAATATCGCGTAAACGAATATGCCGTAAAGGCTTATTATAAACAGTTGGTAGCCATGAAAAAAAACCTGAAATTGGCCGGCGAGATCAGTGTGGGAGACCTGCTGATACTGCCGGAGATTGCCTTCACGGAGGATGTAACTGACGATGTCGAGGCGATCTGGGTGGGGATCAGGAAGGCTGCCGTCAGGGGGCTGGAGGATATGATTCGAATGCGGCGCCGCGAAGGGATCGCTATGGCGCGGGATATGAGGCGGCGACTGCCCGTCATGGCGCGGCATATCCGCAGAATTTCCACCGATTCACCGAAAGTCGTTGAGAAATACCGGCAAAAACTTACCACCCGGATAGCTGATCTGACTGACCCGACCGTCTATGATCCCGGTCGGTTGGAACAGGAAATTGCCATTGTTGCGGAAAAAAGTGATGTCTCGGAAGAATGTACTCGGCTGTTAAGTCATATTGACCAGTATCGGCGTGCTCTGGCCGTCAAAGAGCCGGTTGGCAAAAAACTTAACTTCCTGTTGCAGGAAATGAACCGCGAGGTAAATACTATCGCGTCGAAATGCCAGGAGATGGTGGTGCTCAGGGCGGCCATTGCCCTTAAGGAAGAAGTCGAGAAACTGCGTGAACTGGTACAGAACGTCGAGTAGTAGTAGCTGCGAAACAGAATGAAGCAAAACAGGCACGGTAAAATCGTAATCATTTCGTCGCCGTCAGGTGGCGGCAAAACATCGATATGTCACCGGTTATTGTCCCCGACGCGCCGGAAACAGGGGTGGCAGTTTTCGGTCTCTTATACCACTCGTGAGCGACGTCCCGGCGAAAAAAACGGCCGCGAATACCACTTTGTCACTGACCGTCAGTTTGACCGTCAGGTTCGTCAGGGTGCTTTTGCCGAGCATTTCCGGGTACACCTCTATCGTTACGGCACTCCCCGGCCGCCGCTTGAGAAAGCTATTAAAAGCGGCGGAGTCATGGTGCTCGATGTTGATGTCCAGGGAGCTCTCCGGCTCAGGAAGATTTACCCGCAGGCCATAACGATTTTTGTATTACCGCCGTCCCGAACAGCGTTGCGGGAACGGCTGCAAAGAAGAGGCACGGAATCTCAGGAGCAACTTCGTGTGCGCCGGAAAAATGCCCTGAAAGAGATGAAGCTTTACCACCGGTTTGAGTATGTGGTAATCAACGATGACCTGGCCACGGCCGTCAGTGAAGTGCTGGCAATAGTCAGGAGTCATCACTGTCGCACGGTGAATCACGATCAGAAACAAATGAGGAAGATTACCGGTTAGTTAAGTGACCGGTATAGGAGGACCAGGTGAATAAACTGTCTTTTGAAGAACTGGAGAAGCTGGAGCTAAATCGCTATGAAGCGGTGATTGTGGCTGCGCAGTATGCCCGTCACCTTAACGCCCAGCGGCTGCGCCAGTTGGAAATGATGGAAGAAAATCCCGAAGTCGACATTGATTCCCGCAAAATTACCATGGTTGCCCTCAAAGATCTTCTTGAGGGAAGGGTTAAGTTTACTCGCTCGGATTCGATGTAGTACATTATAGACTGAACTGCTGACACGTACGAAGGACAGTACATGGCCGACAACCTGGTAATCGTCGAGTCGCCGACTAAGTGCAAAACTCTCATCCGCTATCTGGGCAAGGGTTTTGATGTCCTGGCAACGGTCGGGCATATCCGCGATCTGCCCAAATCACGCCTGGGAGTTGACGCCGACAAGGACTTTCAGCCGGAATATCAGATTATCAAGGGCAAGGAGAAGGTAATTGCGCGGTTGCGCAAAGCGGCCCGCAAGGCTAAAGCGGTTTACCTGGCTCCCGATCCTGATCGCGAGGGTGAAGCGATCGCCTGGCATGTGGCCGAAAGCCTCAAAGACGACACCAAGGCAGACATTCTGCGAATTGCTTTTAATGAAATAACCAAATCCGCCGTCGTCGAGGCAGTCAAAAACCCGCGCCGGATCGATATGAACCTGGTCAACGCGCAACAGGCTCGTCGCGTGCTTGATCGCATTGTGGGCTATACCGTCTCTCCGTTTTTGTGGAAAACGGTAGCGCGCAATCTTTCAGCGGGACGGGTACAATCGGTGGCGTTACGCCTGGTGTGCGAGCGGGAAGCGGAAGTTCAGGCTTTTCAACCTCAGGAATACTGGCAGATTGCAGCGATACTTGAAAATACGGAAGAGCAACAGTTTAAGTCCCGGTTGCTCCGTGTTGACGGTAAGACGGTGGTCAAGCCGGCCGACGCCGGCGGCAAAAAGATCGCGATTACATCGCGCCGGCAGGCCGATGAATACCTCTCCGAGTTGCGTCAGGCTCAGTGGCTGGTGGCCCAAGTCAAGAAATCAGAAAAAATACGTCACCCCTCGGCACCGTTTATTACTTCCACGCTGCAACAGGAAGCAGCCAGAGTATCCGGTTTCAGTCCCAAGCAGACCATGACTATTGCCCAGCAACTGTATGAAGGGATTGAGATTGGCCGGGAGGGACAAACCGGACTGATCACCTATATGCGGACAGACTCTACGCGTATTGCAGCCGAAGCTCTGCAAGCGGTGCGGGGATTCATTAAGGAACAGTTCGGCAGCGACTATCTGCCGCCCAGACCGGTCACTTACAGCAAGAAAAAGGGCGCTCAGGATGCCCACGAAGCGATCCGTCCCACCAGTATCAGCCGGCCGCCGGCAACAGTGCGCAAGTACCTGACACCGAGGCAGTTCAAGCTGTATTCGTTGATCTGGAACCGGTTTGTGGCTTCGCAGATGAAACCAGCCCGGTTCGATGTGGAAACGGTTGACATTTCTGCCGGGCGTTTCTTGTTTCGAGCTACGGCCCAGAGAGTCAATTTTGAAGGTTTCCTGAAAGTCTACAGCGAAAGCAAGGAACCGGGCGACAACGGTAACGGTAACGGCGACAACGGCAACGGCGTAGAGACCTTGCCGCCACTGAAACCGGATGAATCGTTGACGCTGATCGATTTGAAATCAAGTCAGTCATTTACCAAACCACCGGCCCGGTACTCCGAAGCGATGCTGGTCAGGCGGCTGGAGGCCGACGGTATCGGCCGGCCATCAACCTACGCCACAATTATATCCACCTTGAAGGACCGTCGCTATGTAGAGCTGTCTGAACGCAGGCTGACCCCGACGGAACTCGGCATAGCGGTCAACCGGATACTGGTTACCCATTTGCCCAGGCTGTTTAACGTCAAGTTTACCGCTAACATGGAAAAAGAGCTGGACCTGGTGGAAGAGGGAACTGATGACTGGATCCGGGTGGCGCGGGAGTTCTACGAGCCGTTTATGGAGACTATCGCCGGGCTCAAGGACAAGGAAGGCGAGATCAAGGCATCCCTGACCGAAACTACCGATATCAAGTGCACCAATTGCAGTTCTCCGATGGTTATCAAATGGGGTCGCAACGGGCGTTTTCTGGCCTGTTCGGCCTATCCCAAGTGCAAGACTACCCGGCCGCTTCCGGAAGAAGAGGCTCGCAGCCGTACCGACGAGAAGTGTGAGAAATGTAGCGCCCCGATGGTCATCAAAACCGGACGGTTTGGACGTTTTCTGGCCTGCTCCAATTATCCGAAGTGCAAAAATACTCGGTCGGTCAGTCTGGGTGTCAAGTGTCCCCGGAAAGACTGCGGCGGCGATATAGTGGAACGACTCTCTCGGACCAAGCGAACTTTCTACGGTTGTTCCAAATACCCCGAATGCGATTTTGCCAGTTGGGACCAGCCGGTAAACAGTGCCTGCCCGGTGTGTAATCATCCTTTCATGGTGGCCAAAGTCTCCAAGGCTAAGGGCGAATACACCAAGTGTCCGGAGTGCGGTCACCAAGTCTACTCTGCTGCGGACTCTCCCAAAGCTACCGCCTGACGCGCAGTCGATCTCTTTCGGACGACCATTCTTTTTTCTCTTCCTCCAACGCGGCTGATCTGCTATAATCAATTCCATGAGCGGCAAACGGTCCGACTACATCAGTTGGGAAGAGTACTTCATGGCGATAGCGCAGCTATCGGCCCAGCGCTCCAAAGACCCCTACACTCAGGTGGGGGCATGTATCGTCAACAGCCAGAAGCGGATTATCGGTATCGGTTACAACGGCTTCCCAACCGGCTGCTCCGATGACGAACTGCCCTGGACCCGGGAAGGGGACTTCCTGAAGACCAAGTACCCCTATGTCTGCCACGCCGAAATGAACGCCATCACTAATACCTCCAACAAGCCGGACCTGGACGGCGCCACCCTCTATGTCTCGCTCTTCCCCTGCAACGAATGCGCCAAACTGATTGTGCAGGTGGGTATCAGCGAGGTGGTTTACCTTTCGGATAAACACTATGACGAAGAAATCTTCGTAGCCGCCCGCCGGATATTCGACATGGCCGGTGTCGGCTACCGTCGCCTGACCCCCAGTCATAGAGAACTGCATTTACTCTTACAGTAGCGCCACGAATGCCGAGGTCGGACCGTTCGGGGCAGATTGCCGGGCGATGTTATTTTTGGTTGTTATTGATAATGTAGCCCGTAGATTGGTGTTTTCAACCACCGGCAGCATGCACGGATAGCATAGATAACAGGAGATAGACCATGACCAAGACCAGAGAAGATGTCCTCCGGCTTATCGATGAAGCCGGGGTCCGCTATATCAGGCTCTGTTTTACAGATATCCTGGGCAAGATCAAGGGAATGTCGATTGCGCGGTCGGAGATCGAGCAGGTTCTGGACGAAGGCCAGGGGTTTGACGGCTCCTCAGTGGAGGGTTTTGCCCGAATTGAGGAGTCTGATCTGATGGCGGTACCGGACCCGCTGACCTTTAGGATAATCCCGTGGGAGATATCCGGTGAGAAAGTGGCCATGTTGTTCTGCGACATTACGCATCCGGACGGCAAGCCGTACGAAGGTGATCCGCGTTGGGTGCTCAAGAAAAACCTGGCCCGGGTGCAGGACAAGGGCTGGACGTTTTATGTCGGCCCGGAAATTGAGTATTTCTACTTCGAGAGTCAGAACAAACCGCTGCCTCTGGACCAGGACGGTTATTTCGACTACGGTTCTGTAGATATCGGCGCCGAGGTGCGCAAAGCTGCCGTCAACGCGCTGGAGGCGATTGATATTCCGGTGGAATGTTCGCATCATGAGGTCGCCCCCAGCCAGCATGAGATTGACCTGAAATACCAGGAAGCGCTGGTGATGGCTGACTTCGCCCAGGTCTACCGTTTCATCATCAAGCAGGTGGCGATGCACAATGAGATTTACGCGACCTTCATGCCCAAACCGATCTTTGGCATCAACGGCAGCGGCATGCACTGCCACATGTCGCTCTTCAAAGGCGAGCGCAACCTCTTCTTTGATGCTTCAGACGAGTACAACCTTTCGACGATGGCCCGTCAGTTCACTGCCGGTCTGCTCAAGCACGTTCAGGAAATTACGCTGGTGCTCAACCAGTGGGTCAATTCGTATAAGCGTCTGGTTCCCGGCTATGAAGCTCCGGTGTACGTCAGCTGGGGTCGCCGTAACCGCTCCAGCATGGTGCGAGTGCCGATGTATCGCACCGGCAAGGAACGAGCCACACGGATAGAGCTGCGGTCGCCGGACCCGGCCGCCAATCCTTACCTGACCTTTGCCTGTATGCTGGCCGCCGGCATGAAAGGGATCGAGGATAAATACGAATTGTGCCCGCCAATTGAAGAAAACATCTATACTATGTCCGAAGAACGAAAAGCGGGACTGAATATCGACACGCTGCCCAATTCGCTGGAGAATGCGGTGCGCAAACTGGAGGCATCGTCACTGGCTCGCGAGGCTCTCGGCGATCATGTCTTTAACAAATTGATCGAGAACAAGAAGATCGAGTGGGACGACTATCGTATGCATGTCAGCCAGTACGAGCAGGACAAGTACCTGCCGATGCTTTAATGTAGCTGTCAAGAAACGTAAATATGTTCTGTCAATTGTAGTAGGGAAGGTCTCGCAGAGACCTGCCACATATGACTGGATCGACTGCTTTCAGCTAGCATGGTATTGTGATTTGAATCCAGTAAGAAGTACTTAAGGAGAAGACATTGTCAAATAGCTCGGAGATTCTTCGACAACGTGTCCAGAGCATTATGCCGGACCTGGAGATCGAACGTTTCGAAATAAACAACGAGGGATTGATAAACGATGTTGTGATCGTTAATGGGATGTACGTCTTTCGGTTCGCGAAGAAAAAGGAATATGCCAAGATTCTAAATGTTGAAACGAGAATCCTCGACCTTATTCGGTCCAAAGTTAACGTGAACGTCCCTACACCAATATACAATGATGATGATTGTGTTGTATATCCACTTCTCGTTGGAGGGCCTCTTTTGCTTGAGAGAATAATGGATTGGGATGAAAGCACCCGGATTCGTATTGCGGAAGATTTGGGTAAGTTCCTTTTCAGCTTGCACACGACGGAGCTTTCTCAATTAGATGAGGAATTGCCGTCCACACTAGCGCCCGTCACACGTGAAAGATGGCTGGATATTCACCGTAGGGTGAAAGAAACGGTCTACCCGCTGCTCTGGAAGCATCAATTGAAATGGGCCGAGCATCTGTTCAATAGCATGCTGATGAACCCTCAATCGTTTGAATACAAGCCTGCACTAATTCACGGTGATCTAAGACCGTACCACATTCTGATAAACAGTCAGAACTGCGAGATAACAGGTGTGATTGACTTCGGTGTTGCTGGTGTTGGGGACCCGGCTTCAGATATAGGGACCTTGATAAATACCTACGGCGAGAGTTTCGTAATCAAGATGAGGAACACCTATCCAGATCTGGAAGAGTTCATGCCTCGAGCGAGGTTCTATGCACAGGCACTCGAGTTACAGTGGGTCTGGTTGGGAATTGAATTCGGAGAGAATTTCTGGTTCACAGCACATCTGGGGTGCGCGAGAGATGTTCGTTCATAGCGTGTAATCCGAGCTTTCGCTTGACGGGTGGCCTGGGGCTTGTTGAAAAAGTCCCATTCTCGTCATTGCGGGCATAATGCTCATTTTGTGTTGATATTTGTTACTTTCTGCATAGTCGGAAGTACCAAGCGAAGTAGCTCTCGCGATGTTCGGGGCTGAGTCCGCGGTGCTGACGGTAACGAGCTTTGAGCCGACTGAAGTA
>JBDRNJ010000014.1:0-131049 GCA_043811375.1 bacterium
TAACTGCTGGGACAACGCTTGCGTTGAATCGTTTTTTGCCACTCTCAAGACCGAATTGGTTGCTTTCGAGCGCTTTGAGAGTCGCGATCAGGCTCGCCAGAAGCTCTTTGCCTGGATTGAAACGAAGTATAACCGAACCCGACGCCACTCGACACTCGGCCAGATAAGCCCTGTTGACTATGAACAAAAATTATTACATGCTTAGAAAACCGTCCACCAAAACGGGGGAAGATCATACCAGACCTTCCCTACGAAAACTGATTGGATCACTGATAACCGCCCACAGTGCCTGACGCGGTATTAGAGTTGCGACGCCGTAGACAGCGAAGCCAGCCAGTCCAGCATGAGTTTTCGAGTTGCACTGGTACAATTGGTCATTCCAATCATTCGACCACGAAAGATACCGACCAGAATGCGACCGCTGTAGATATCATCCACGTAAAAGCCACGACCTTCGTCAAAGGGGAAATCGTCACCCGCTGATTCGATTGTAGATGTCTCTACGGCATTTTGTGACCATTGCAGAAAGCATCCCTCAGGGTTATCAAGACAAAGAAAAAGAGTAGTCGTATCCGGTCCCGTAATAAAACGACGAGTGTATATCTGCGAGAGGAACTCATACCCCAGATACGATTGTGCAAAATACCGCTCGGATACCGGCACGGCCCCTTCCGAGGGGAATTCACCAAAAGTCTCCGGCAGACTGGTTGTTCCCGGGAGCAGTTGGTCCAGTTGTTCGGCTGCCTGTGCCAGTGCATTATCGGTTGCTTCCGATCTGTCAAAACCGGTCAATTGAACCAGGTAGTTGCCCCTGACAAAATGAATCGAAGCCGTCGAAACGAAACCTGCCACTCCCAGCGCCGCCGGTCGGCAGTTGTCCGGTCGCAGGCTGGTATATAGCCCGAAAGCATTTACGGCATTGTCAAAACGATAGATGTCGGCCGTGAACTCAATATTGCCGGTGCGGTAGTCGGCCGTGGCCACCTCCACGAAGTTGAACTGGTGGTAAAGTTCAGCGCCGCCGTTGATATACTCCCACAGAGAGTCACCGCAAAACACTCGAATATCCGACGAGCGCCCAGTCCCTGATTCACCCAGGGTTTCAGGCAGGAAGCGGTCGGTTGCATAAGAACCCGGGCTGTCTGAGTTTGACGAACATCCTAAGGCGGTAAAGGACAGCGACAGGATAGCTGCTATCGCCATCCGGGTGACCGCCGGGTTACGTTTTTGATGTGATACCATTGTCCGGGCTTTCTCTTTTTTTCAGCAAAATCTGGTTGTCCGGTGAGCGGGATTCACCCACCGAAGTGATGTATATTGCGGCCCGATCGGAAACGGGACAGGCGAATTCACAGGCACCGCAACCGGTGCAGAGCTCAGGATCAATATACGGTCGCTTGACAATGATCGTTGTACCTTCCCGGTCATAAGTGGTTTCTTCCTTGAGGTAGATTGCTTTGGGTGATGTGGGACACCATTCTTCGCAGACAATACAGGGTGTAGCCATAGCCCAGGGAAGACACCGGCCACGATCCACGAAAGCCGTGCCAATACAGTTGGCCGGTGTGCGCTTGTCGCCGACTTTATCCTTCAACGTCAGTTCGGCAATGGCGCCGGTGGGGCAGACCTGGGTGCATAACGTGCAGGTTGGTTCACAGTAACCTATACGGGCAATCAGAATCGGTGTCCACATCCCTTCCAACCCTGATTCCAGCAGCGTCGGGTGCAGCGCGTTATTGGGACAGACCCGCATGCATTGACCGCACCTGATACAGCGGGCCAGAAATCCGTCTTCCGGAGTCGAACCGGGTGGTCGTATCAGCCGTGGGTTGGCATTGACCCCAAAGGCATCACCCGAACGAAACAGTGGCCGCAACGCCACACCGGCCGCCAGCGATGCTACTACCTGACGCCGGGACACGTCAATCCGGGGAGTGGCGGCAGGGTTAGTGGAGGACACTTCGTGTCCGGGATTGAACTTAAACCGCAGTGATCCGGTGGGACAGGCAGCCTGGCAGTTGAGACAGAGGTGGCATTCGGACTGGCGCCAGCGCGAGCCGATATCAGGGTTGTCCGCTCCCTGACAGGAAAGCAGGCACAGCTGGCACTTATCGCAGGTCGATTCCGTCTTCTGAAGTCCCAGCAGCGAGAAACGGGAGAAGATACCCAGCAGGGCGCCCAGCGGGCAAATGCCCCGACACCAGAAGCGGGTGAAGACGCGGTTGAGGATCAGTATCAGCGCAAACAATAAGCCGATAGTCAGGATAGCGTGGTAATGGACGGTACGAAAGGGAAACAGCACGGCAGCGACCAGATCATAAAGCCACTGAGCTAACGAGCCGACCGGTCCGATACCGAATGACTTCACCCAGCTCAACAAGCCGCCGGCGCCGCTGTGAATCATCGGCAACACTACGGTACCGATCGATCGCGCCAGCAGCGGCAGCGGATCGAGAAGACCGGCCTGAAGCGAACCAACCGCCGCCGCTCCCAGAAAGAGAAAGAGGACGTAATACTTGATCCGCTGGTACTTGTGGTAACGATTGGAGGCGATCTTGTTGCGGCCCTTGCGCCCCAGTCGTTCCGACGGTATTTCGGCGATCCAATGGTTCAGCGATCCTAAGGGACAGATCCAACCGCAGAAGAAACGCCCCAGGAAAATCGTCGGTGTCAAAATTACCAGCGACCACAACAAACCCTTATAGAGGGTGCCGTTAGCCAGCAACGTGGCCAGGGCGGTCAACGGATCAAACTGCAATGCGATTGAAACCGGGTAGGGCAGCCGTATCTCTGCCGACTCACCGGGTGAGAAATCGACTTCGAAGTTTGTCTCCAGAATCAACCAGCAGAATATGACGAAAAAAACGATCTGTGACAGACGCCGCAGATTTCTTACGGTCCTGATCGTCACGAGATGATTTCCTTGTAACCGGCGGCATGATAGTCAATGTTCCCCAGACCGGCGGCAGCGGCCAGCGTGATATGACCGACATGGACACCGGTCAGACCCAGAAACTCCGCCGCCCGGGCATCAGCCGCCACTTGGTCGGTAGCGCACATGACCGAGTTCTCGATAGCGACATCATCCAGTGAACCACCCTGTGGTCCGGAGCGAAAGAGCACCCGGGTGGCATCGACCACCGTCAGGGTCGGTCGGGCATAGCGGGCCAGGTCGACAATCGACTGGTCGATCTGCTGATGGAGTTGATTGCGGCGTCCACCCAAAATGCCAAACAGGTTCTTCATGCCCAGCGTGCACCTCGACAACGAGTGGTTCTTGACCAGGGGCATATTGATCAGGCGGTCGGTTTGTACGAAATACTTCAGCACCGGCCAGATGGAAAGTACCCTGCCCTTCAGATTAACCTGCACAAAATCCTCCGGCGTGGGCAGGATGACACGCGCGCCGGCTTGCCGGGCGGCGTCCCTAATGCCGGAACGGATGAAACATCGTCGGGGATCATTGCAGGATACATCGGTGACAATAACTTCATCGGCGCCCGCTTTCAAACACTGCCGCACCATTTCGGCCACCAGGTCGGGATTGGTGTTGGCCGCCTGTGCCGGTGTGCGGTCCCAGCCGACGTTGGGCTTGATAGTGACCCGCTCTCCCGGATGAATAAAACGTCCGATACCACCGACCAGATCCAGAGCGCTTTTGAGTGCGTATGTCGGATCGTCATGCCGGACCAGTGCGATACGGGGCAGGGAAACGTTGTCGGCCACGGTGAAGTCGGTCTTCAGGGTAGTAACACCGGCGTATGTTTCCAGTTGACGATTGTGAAACAGATAACCGACCCCGCCCGTCACTGCCGCCAGTGCGGCCGCCTGCCCGGTTTTTTTAAGAAACTCACGGCGCTCCATCGTTTACAACTCCCGCCGAGTAAAAAAACGGCCTCGGCGATTCAATATAGACGATAGTTGACAACGTTGCAAGCTGCACGCCGGAAGTGAACCGGCCGAGAGTAAGGCTACTTTAGTTGAGAATGTAACTGGCGGGGTTAACAGTCTTGCCGTTACGAATGACTTCGTAATGCAGATGCGGTCCGGTCGAGTATCCGGTGGATCCCATCAACCCGATAATATCGCCCCGTTTGACCCGTTGGCCGCGCTTGACCTTGATCTCCGAGAGGTGCGCATACCGGGTGCGGAAACCATAACCGTGATCTATCGCCACGATTTTTCCCAGTCCGCTGTTGCCCCCCACGCTGAACACCCGGCCATCAGCGGTGGCGATGATCGGCGTTCCCCGATGGTTGGCGATGTCCAGGCCTTGATGCATTTGTTTGTAGCCGGTGAAGGGGTCGTTCTTCATGCCGTAACCCCGCGACAACCATCCTCGGGAGGGCCAGATTGAGGGAGTGTGATTGAGTCGGTCCTGGAGACTGACCATTTTCGACTCGATCTCAGCATATTTCTCAATTTCGAATTCCGACAGCCTCAGCAGCCGATCCACTTCGGTTTCGGTAGCCAGGGCTGTTTTCTCCGCTGGCGACATCAATTCCACCATAGGTGACACCGGTCCACCGATACCCAGTTGCCGTTGCTGGGGTTCAATCTCTTCCAGGCCGAATATCGACCGCAGGTGGATCTCCTTTTTCACCAGGTCGGTGTAACGATCCTCAACTTCGGCCAGGTACCAGCGCAATTGCTCGTAACGTTCGGTCAGTTGCTCGTTTTCGGCTCGCAGAGCCTGCAGTTCCTGGTCGGAAACGCGATCGGAGAAAAACTCGGCTGAAAAGAAGAAGCTGCTAAACAGCAAAGAGATAACCACTCCGACGACCACATAAATTATGGCCACCGGTATTCGCAATTGTTTGAGGATCCCCGTCGATCCGGGAATCAGCATCAATGTCAGTTTATTCTTCCACATCCATTATAGTCCGTAGCAATGTGTCCTGATCAGCAGGAGCACCCCCGGCGACGCCGCCGGATTTAAGGCGCGAAGTTACAGCCGGTTTCCCGAACTGTCAAGAAAAAATTGGCTGAGCCTACTTAATCAGGATGAATTCCCGCTTAAGAACCTTGTTTACCACCGCCGCCAGCTTCTCGGTCTGCAGATTCTGCAAACTGTACAGATGCCAGTACGTCTTCCGCGGCAGGCCGATTCGGTGGCGTCTTTTCTTACTGTTTGCCACTTGTCTGTCCTCCGGATGAACTCTCCAACCACCCGATAAGGACATGCCTCAGGCATAGCCGATGTATCGGGCGAGACCCGGAAAGTGTTTAGCTGTTTTCTCCCATCCTCAGGGCTGCATACCGCGTGCCGACGACCATGGAGAGTGGCTGTTCTGATCGGGGCGACTAAGTGCCTGGTGCGCCAATTGTTAGTGCTGTTCAGTTTTTGCACAGGAGAAAGCGCTCCCCTGAAAGGGGCAACAGTATTGGCTCGAACCTATACAGACTGTGCAGAAATCAATAATGTCGGTCTTACCGGCTCCGATTGACCCGGCTGACCGGATGGCTTAGATTGACATCCAAACATAGGAGAGCAAGATGTCTGATCCGGACAATAAGATAGTGCTGATTACCGGGGCTTCATCGGGGATCGGCGAGGCCTGTGCCCGTCGTTTTGCCGCCGTCGGAGCCAATGTGATTTTGGCTGCCCGGCGGGGCGAACGGCTTGAGAAGCTGGCGGCGGCCCTGCCGGTTGACTGCCATGTCCTCGAACTTGATATACGCGACCGGGCAGCGGTCGAAAGAGCAATTGGTGGTTTACCGCCTCAGTGGGAAGAGATCAACTTGTTGATCAACAACGCCGGGTTGAGCCGGGGGCTGGACAAACTGCATACGGGAGAGATTGACGGCTGGGAGGAGATGATCGACACCAACGTCAAGGGGCTATTGTATGTCAGTCGGGCGGTTATTCCCGGTATGGTTGCCCGTGGCCGGGGGCACATTATCAATATCGGTTCCATTGCCGGTCACGAGGTCTATCCCGGCGGCAACGTCTACTGCGCCACCAAACATGCCGTCGACGCCATCACCAAAGGGATGCGGATCGACCTGGTCGATACGCCGGTGCGGGTCTCTACCGTCGACCCCGGCCTGGTGCAGACGGAGTTCTCGCAGGTGCGCTTCTACGGCGACACAAATCGTGCCAAAGCCTTTTATCAGGGTTACACACCATTGACGGGTGACGACATTGCCGAGACGGTGGTCTGGATCGCTTCCCGCCCGGACCATGTGCAGATCGCCGAGGTAATCATCTTCCCCACCGCCCAGGCCTCAGCAATGGTGGTGCACAAGGAGGGGTAGGAGGGAGCGTGTCAACGGCAAGCGGAGGGATAAACATGTGGAACGTGGCAGTGAGAAAGTGCGAGCATCCGCCCAACAGTGGGACGGGAGAACTGAATTCAGAAGGGGAGGATTGAATTATGTCTAATGACCAAGTCGTGTTGAAGTCCATAGTTGTATACTGCCCCCCGTTAGTGACAGGTTATTGCTAAGCGAGTATCTTGTGGCCGATTTCACAAAGGAGGTTGGTCATGAAACGACGGAATTGGGATGCGAAGACGAAGGCCAAAGTCGTTTTAGATGGCTTGTCTGGTCGGTCGGTATCGGAGATCTGCACGGAGTACGGAATCGGTCAGACACAGTATTATCGTTGGCGGGATCAGTTTTTGAGCGGGGCACACCGGGCCTTTGATTCCGAGAAGGACGGCTCCGAGGTTCAGCGATTGAAGAAGAAGACGGCCAGATATCAACAGATCATCGGTGCTTTGACGGTGGAGTTAAAAAAAACCGAGGACGAGTTATAATGCGGCGCCGATCAGAGTCGGTTATGTTTCGTAATGAATCTCTGGTTGAGCGGATTCGTGAACTCAAGGCTGACCATCCGTTCTGGGGTTATCGTCGAGTGTGGGCATATCTTCGGTATGTTGAGGGCTTGGTGGTGAACAAGAAGCGGGTGTACCGTCTGATGAAAGAGCATAACTTGACCGTCAGGCCGAATCAGCAGCTGAAAGCTAAGCGGTTGTCTTCCAGGCGGAAACCTCGGCCGGATCGTCCTAATCAGTGGTGGGGGATCGACATGACTAAGGTGATGACCGATTCAGGCTGGGTCTATATCGTGATAGTTCTGGACTGGTACTCGAAGAAAGTTGTCGGCCATTACTCAGGAGTTCAGGCCACATCTCGTCACTGGCTTGACGCGTTGGAGCGAGGCTTGAATCGTCAGTTCCCGGATGGTGTGCGAGGTCACAATCTGCATCTGATGTCGGACAATGGCTCGCAGCCTACTTCCCTGAGGTTCATGAAAGCCTGTTCGCATCTCCAGGTTAACCAGGCGTTCACCAGTTACAACAATCCGAAAGGGAACGCCGACACCGAGCGGATGATGCGAACCATGAAAGAGGAGCTTTTGTGGCTGCGGGAGTGGTTGGGTGCGACCGAGTTGATCGGAGAACTTGATGGTTGGATCGAGAAATACAACCAAAGCTACCTGCATTCGGCTTTGGGCTATCGCCCGCCGAATCAGGCCGAAGAAACCTATAATCTGAGTCACAAGACTCTCTTAGAATCAGCTTGACTAATGGGGAGCACTACACGACCACTCCCGCAACCACTCCCCCTTCATCGTTGCTGACGTCGGCTCCCGGTTTTACAGGTCTGTCGGTGTTGCTGTTGGCTTCTTAATCGAACTCCACCCGTTGGAAGTCCTCCCATTCGACCTCAACCTCATCGCCGTCTATCAGAGATATGAAGATACCCCGGTTGTCTTCGTCGATGTCATTGGAACCGCTCAATCGGAATGAGCGCCCGTCGCGGAGTGTAACGATCGATGAACGGAAAGATTTCTTCTCGATAGATTTAATGAAACCGAACTCAATGTCAAAACTAATGTCACGGTAGTCGCCGTCGAGCAATTCCCAGGTGAACTCTTCGTCATTGTCCCAGGTGATGGCGCCCTCGAAGCTGTCGCCGTCTTCGTCATAGACGGTTCCTCTCAGGTGCCGGCCACCGTCAAAATCTTTATAGCGCACCGGCGGCTCGGGAGAGTCCGTAAAATCCAAACGGTCAAACTCATCCCATTTAACGATCACCTGCCCCAGGGCCGGATCCATGATGGCGATACCACGGTTGTCATCGTCAACGTCGTTAGTCCCGCGCAGCACCACTTCGTCTCCGTTCTTGAGCGTGACAGTAGCTCCGCTGGAACTGTAGCGCTCAATGGATGCTATTTTGCCGAACTTGATCTTGCGCGAGCGACGGTTGTCCTCACCGTCAAGAATGTCCACCGGGAACAGTTCATCGACATCCCAGCAAACCCAGCCGGTAAACTCATCACCTCGCCGGGTCATCAGAGTACCGTAGAGGCGTTCGCCAAAAATGGATTCCTCATCGGTGGGGGCATCCATAAATTCGATCATCTCCAGATCATCCCAGACCAGTTCGATTTCACCATCGTTTTCATCCTCGATAACTATTTCGCGGATGCCGTCACCGATATCGGTTGAGCCTTCCCGGAATTCGACTTCCTCACCCGACTTCAGTGTCAGCAGGGCGCCGTCATCGTCGATCACTTCCAGCATTTTTATATGACCGAAGCGGATGCCGGACTGGGCTGTCGACCACCAGTTGGTCGATGAACCACTGCTTCCGATTTTGAGACCGAATATCTCGATAGTCGTTTCCCGATCGCGGTACTTGCGACGAGATTTCTTCGCCTTCTCCTTTGGCATTTCCTTGGTGGCGTCCAGAATATCGACCCAGCTACCCTCGTTCTTGTCCCACCGGATGAAGCCCTGGAACTCATCTCCGTCCGTGGTGGTGATTTTGCCGTAGATACGGCCACTGTCATCGGCCCCGGCGGTCAGGGCAAAGACAGCAATTGCAGCCACAATGATTAGCACCATCCTGAGCATCTGTTATCCTCCATTTCCCGACATAATTGCTGACAGTTACTAAGTCAATCTACGGAAGTGCAGGTCAAAAGGTTCTGTGGCAGTAATAGATTTTTCACCTGCGGTCCGGCGGCGCCAAAGATTAGTGAACCGCCATTGGGGTAAAGGGTTAGCCTGGAAAATTCATAAAGTTTATTGCCGTGTTATTTTGGAAAGCGGCAAGCAGGCCCGGAAGGGGGCGGCGATACGGCGATTTGAAGGTTGGGAACCAATCCTACTTATTGATACCCACCGACAGCCGAAAGCCGCTCACCCGCAGAAGCTTTTCCTGACGCTCGCGGATCAACTGTTCGGTCATCGTGAAATCAGGTCCGATATTTTCGATCATAATCGATGAGGTGCAGGAAGCATAGCAGCCGGCCCGCCGCAGATCACCACCGGATTTGAGATACTCAAAGGTGAACCCGGCCATGTAAACGTCACCCGATCCGGTAGCATCCACCAGATCGACCTGGTAGGGTGGAATATCAATAAACTCCCGGCCGTCGTAGACCAGAGAGCCCAACTCGGCCAGTGTGACAATGACGACTTTCGGTCCCCACGATTTGATAATGCGTGCCGCCTCGTAGGGATCACGGCGGCAGTCGATACCGGTCAGGATTTCACCTTCCAGTTCGTTGGGTTTGACGATGTCGAACCGTCCGATCGCTTCTTCGATGCCGGCGACTTTTTCATGGAAAATCCGTCCCTGGTCGTCGGCACCGCGGATCAATCCCTGTGGGTCACAGAAAAACAGCCCATCGAAACTGCGCCGAATCTCGGCGATGGCGTCAAACGACACCTCGCCCAGGATAGGCCCGATCAATACCGCTTTCGCATCATCGTACCAGCGGCGATCGATAACGGCGATATCATCAGCGCGCCCCAGCAGGTCGAGTGTGCGACGGCCGTAGTCATCGTAATATATCAGCTTGAAACCGCCGGTTTCACGTGACGGCACGATCTCGTATTCAATCCCGAAGCGGGCCAGGTCGTTAACGAACTGCTCTTTGAAATCGTCACCAACCGCACCCACCAGTCGCACCGGCTCACCCATTTTGACCAATGCTAACGCGGCGTTGGTGGAGCAGCCGGAGAGGATGCGTCCGGAGGGTTCGACTTTCTGAGTCTTGATATAGTCGTAGACGGGGTTGCCAAGTGCGGTAATCAAAGGCAGGCCTTTCTTATTACTAAATCACGTTTGATGTCGGTAGGCCGGGTTCGGAGCGGCAAGCCGCCTCTATCGCGAAATGCAATGAAAAAACCGACACAATCTTCTCACACCTCCCTCTTATCCCCCAGCACCTTGCGCGTATACACCAGTCGCTGGACTGAGGTGATCAGGGAGGTGACGCCGACCACTATCAGAGCCAGCTCCAACCAGCCACCGCGAGGCCAGGTGCCGACCGGGAAATACCATTCGAGGATCGACCCGGCAATAATGATCAGGAATTTCTCCAGACGACCCATAATACCGACGGCGCAGTTTTCAATCTTGCCGATTGATTCCGCCGCAGCGCGGGTGTAGCTGGCGATAATCATGCCGAACAGCGCAAACAGCCCCCAACCGGGATGGACGGCGCCCGAAAGCGTGATTCCGGCCAGGATAAAAAACTCACCGTAGCGGTCACTGACGTGGTCGAGAATGCCGCCGAAGACGGTGCCGATACCTCCGGCGCGGGCGGTGGCGCCGTCGAGCATATCGGTAAAGGCGGCTATCAGTATCCAGAAGACTCCCCACAGCATCTCTCCTTTCCAGAAGAAGATTCCGCAGACGATGGAACTGACAAACGATACTGCTGTCAGAAAGTTCGGCCGCAGACCCATGTTGAAGCAGACCCGGCCCAGCCACAGCGATGATCGCTCATAGAACTGCCGTTTGCGTTGGTTTATTCCCGGCAACTTTTTTACATCCTTGAATCTAAAGCCACATCCTGTGATTGGTGTACATCCCGGTACGTCCACTTTTGCGGCGGACTGGGAGAAGCTGTCTCATAAGTCAGTTTCGACATCAGGTTTCACGCCGAACGAAACTGCAATTCGTCCACTCCGCGTAGCGGCGGGGTGACAAGTCACTACTACTCTATATCGCGTAGCGGCGGGCTTTATGTCCGCCGGTGGCGACGTCACCTCTATTGGTGGGAGACAAGCTCCCACCCTACGCGGGTCGGAATCGTTACCTTCCGGAACAACCTCGGAACATACACCGCACAAATATCCTTTCACCTGAATGCAATATAGGGATATTTTTTGACACCGGTCAACGATCACCTTTGAGATTTCGGGGATTTGTCGAGAGTCCCACCGGCCGGGGAGTGAGTGATTGACAAGTATGCCGCCAGGAGAGATATTGCCGGGGATGTTTGTAGATCACGTGGAAATTGAGATCAGGGCCGGCCATGGCGGCCATGGCTGTGTCTCTTTTCATACCGAGAAGTTTGTGCCCAAGGGCGGGCCGGACGGAGGCAATGGCGGCAGGGGGGGCAGTGTGGTCGCGGTTGCCGACGAGCAGTTGACAACGCTGCTCGATTACCGGTACCGGCGTCATTACCAGGCTGAAAATGGACAGCCGGGCAGCGGCAGACTCAAGACCGGTAAATCGGGCAAGGATACGATCCTGCGCCTGCCGGTGGGGACCATCATTACTGATCGCGAAACCGGTCAGACCGTGGTCGACCTGGATCAGGTCGGCGATACGGTGGTCATTGCGGCGGGAGGTAAAGGCGGTTATGGTAATGACCATTTTAAGTCTTCCGTCAACCAGACGCCACGCAAAGCACAGGACGGTCGCCCGGGGAAACACCGCAAGATTGCGCTCGAGTTGAAGCTGCTGGCCGATGTGGGATTGGTGGGTTTGCCCAACGCCGGTAAATCGACCATTCTGGCCGCATTTTCTGCCGCCCGCCCCAAAATCGCCGACTATCCGTTTACGACGCTGGTTCCCAACCTGGGCATAGTCAAACTGCGTGAATTTAAATCGTGTGTGATGGCCGACATCCCCGGTCTCATCGAGGGTGCCTCGCAGGGGAAAGGTTTGGGGCACCAGTTTCTAAGGCACATTCAAAGAACACTACTGCTGGTGTTTATCGTAGATGTGGCCGACGACGACATTCAGAAAACGGTCCGAACGTTGAGGGATGAATTGACCGACTTTGATTCCAGCTTGCTGCAACGACCGTCACGGGTGGTGATCACCAAAATTGACACCGTCTCCGAAAGTGATCTAAAAGATGTTTCCAAACGTTTGCCGGATGATTATACTTATCTCTCGGCTGTAACAGGTCAGGGTCGGCAACAGTTCATTGAGGTAGTAGAGCGGGAACTTGATAAACAGCGAGCTAAAAGAGAGACTGACTGACACTATCGGGCTGTTGAGCATCCCGGGGATTGGGCGGGGACGTTTCCAGCGGCTGGTCAGGGCTTTCGGATCGCCATCGGCGGTTCTGGCGGCCACGATTAACCAGTTGGAGTCCGTATCGGGCATCTCGCGGACACTGGCTTCCGCGATCAAGAACCGGTACGACGGGGAAGAAGCCGGGCAGGTATCCTCCCGTATTGTTCAGCTTGGCTGGGCGGTTCTGTTTCCCGATCATCCTGAGTATCCGGCTCGAATGACAACCATGCCGGAACCGCCGCCGTTGCTTTTCAGGGAGGGTGACCCGTTTCAGAGTGATCAGCGGATGATAGCTATTGTCGGCACCAGGCATGCCACTGAAGGGGGAAAGAGGTTTACTTTCCGTCTGGCAGCGGCACTGGCGGATGCCGGCCTGATTGTAACTTCCGGCATGGCCGAAGGTATTGATGCCGCCGCTCACGCCGGCGCTCTGGATGCCGGCGGTCACACCGTGGCTGTCTGGGGTAGCTCACTGGATATCGTGTACCCCTCATCCAACCGGAAACTGGCTAAACGAATCAAAATACAGGGCGCAGTATACTCCGAGTATTTCCCGGGTACCCGCCCTGATCCGGCGTTTTTCCCGGAACGCAACCGGCTTATCTCGGGAATGTCGGAGGGCGTGGTGGTGATCCAGGCGGGCCGCAAGTCCGGAGCACTTATTACCGCCAGACATGCCCTGGAACAGGGACGGGAATTGTTTGCCGTGCCGGGACCACCGGAGGATAGCTCGAGTATCGGTGCCAATACCCTGATCAAACAGGGAGCGCGCTTGTTGACGTCCGTTGATGACATCTTTGAAGAACTGCCGCGACTGAAAGGCGATGTTTTAACCCGGCGGTTCACACAACTCCCGGAGTTAACCGAAATGGAGAAAAAAATTGTCGACCTCTTCGCGGCCGGTCCTCTTCAAATAGATCAGATCGCGCGGGATCTGAATTTGCCCACCGCCGAATTGATGGAATTCCTGCTGGCCCTGGAACTGAAAGGAGTATTGCAGGAACTATCAGGCAAACGGTTTGTCCTGGTGGAAGAAACCGTATGATCAAGAGGACGGTTGAGGTTATTAACCGATTGGGCCTTCACGCCCGCCCGGCGGCGCAGTTGGTAATGGTGGCGGCACGCTTTCAATCGGAGGTGTTTTTCATCAAGAAGGACCTGCGTGTGAACGGCAAATCAATCATGGGGGTGATGATGCTGGCTGCGGAAAAAGGGACGGAACTGACTGTTGAGATCGACGGCCCTGACGAAGAAGCCGCCATGCAGGAACTACTGCGGGTGGTCAAATCCGGGTTCGGTGAGGATATATGAGGTACGGTCAGGAAAGGATTCCTGACCGCGCGTAAATATATGTGGCGATACTGGCGGTCAGGTCACAACTTGCTCAGAGGCAAGTCAAGACCTGACCGAACAGTGAAAGTGTGGTCGGTGCCGGTTCAGGTCGTGGGGGCGAAGGTATAAGTCTTCTTGCCTTGTTCCGTTAACCGGAAATAGTTCCCCTCGGAAACGCTGGAGACAATCTCTTTCTCTTTAAGATGATGATCACTGAAAGACAGCTTACCGGTCGGTTTGAGCACCCGGTGCAGTTCCGCCAGTATCCGCTCAGGCTGCTTCAGGTCGTGGAAGACGTCATAAAGTAATACAACGTCAAGATGGTTGTCAGGCAGGCCGGTATCACAGTCCGATTCGATGATAGTGATGTTCTTCAGTCCACGGCGCTTGACGATCCCCTTGACCATGGCCACAGCCGCCGGCTGTATATCCAGGGCATAAACCCGGCCGGAAGGGCCAACCAGATTCGCGACCGGAGTGATGTAACTGCCCGATCCACAGCCATAGTCGAGCAAACAAGACTCTGGCGTGATACCTGCCTCCCGAAGAATGTTCAGGCGTGGGATAAAAAGATCACGGATACTGAACGAAAGTGCCATCATTCTGATACTTAAGTTCGACTGTAGTCCGCTCATGGCACAGTTTCCGGTAGTATGATGACAGATTACTCCCCGAACACCAGCGCTTGAAATTTCTGCACCAACGCATCCGGAGAGAGGTAGGCCTCTGGTGGCAGGCCGGCTTTGCGGCAGGTTTGCTGCAGGAACTCGGTACTGCTCCAGCCATACTCTGTGGCCACCTGCGGCAGCAATAAGCCGCGTTTTTGTCCCAGGGTGATAATCAGGCCGTCGCGTCCGACCTCGATTTCGTCCGGAGAGACAACTGTCTCAAGCGGCGTCAGCACGGATATTTCCAGATGCAATTTTTGTAGTTCTTCCGCCGATACCGGCTGAAATCGGCGATCAGCCACCGCTGCCTGCACGGCACAGACCGACACCGTCTTGTACAACGGTTCGCGCGCCACGATGTGACCGATACACCCCCGTAGTTGCCCCTGTTTCTTTAACGTTACAAAGGCAGCACCCGGCTGTCGTAAATTATCACTTACGTCAAATTCCGGCAACTGCCCGGTAGCCAGATACTGCCGGATCGACTCGCGTGCCACCGCCAGCAGCTTTTCCCTGTCGTTATCGGACAGGCCGAACCTCGGATGTGATTCCCCGACTCCGACCGGACCACCGGTGCCGGTACGAGTAGAATCGGCCTGGCCCTCGTTTGACTTGTAAATAACCGCGGCAACGTAACTGACTACGGAACTTTTATCTCCGGAGATGTCACCGGAGTCGCCGTAGCGGAGTATTTTGACCCGGTTGGCCCCTTTGGCTATAGCTGCCTTCAGGACCGCAACCATCGGTCCCCCGCCGCAGGCCTCCACCTGACGGTTCTGCAGATATTGCTGCAAGCGGGCCGGGTCGAGCGTACGCAGACATTCCAAACCGAGAGAATCCATCTTCCAACCGACCGACACCGGGTGGTAGTGTTGCCAGTCAGTGGAGGCTACCATTACGGTTTGCTCGTCGGTTTTAAGAGACTTCAGCGCGTCAGCCAGCAACTTTATGGTTTCGTCGGTCTGTTGTCCCATCACCACCGGCACGATGGTAAAGTCGGAAAGAACCGTCTGAAGGTACGGCAGTTGTACTTCGAGACAATGTTCGCGCTCGTGAGCCTGCTCCACCACCCGGATACGTTCGTTCTGCTCAAGAAGCCGGCGGCACAAATCGTCATCGCAGTCCACCAGACCCAGTGGTGTCCGCCAGCGGACATCAGGACCGTACACGGAAACACCCTCGAATGCGAAGCGGTGCGAGGGACCACACAGGATAACCCGCTTGACGTCTTGCATAGCCGGCAGCCGGTAGACGCAGGCGGCAATCTGGCCGGAGTAGACCAGGCCGGCGTGGGGAGTGATGACGGCGATGATGCGGCCGTCGATCTCAGGCAGATCGACCACGTTGTCCAGGTGAGTTGCCACCATCTGTGCCAGGGCGGTGCTGTCGCCCGGGTAAAACGTCCCGGCCACAACCGGTTCCCTGACGGTGGTGACGGCATTCTGTGAACAGGCGGCAATCAGTACGATGCCGATGGTGAGTATTCTCAATGCGGCCATGAAATCCTCCTTGATGCAGGATACCGTGACCCGGCGAATCGGTCAAGGGGAAAACAGTTGGTGGTTTTGCTGAAAGCGGGTATAATTAATGTATGAGCCAGGTGGTCGTTGTCAGATATGCCGACCCCGGCGGCTCCGAAGGGATCAGCCGGCAGACCTGCCGGACGTTGCTGGCAACAGGGCTGCAACGGCTGTCGGGGCAATCGAGTGTTCCGGCAGCGGTGCGAAAGTACCTTCCCTCGGGAGTCATCGGACTGAAAACCAACTGTCTGGCACGTCAGTTCAACTCCACGCCGGTAACTCTCACAGACGCGCTGGTTGATCTCCTGGTGGAAGCCGGTTTTTCAGAAAACGATACAGTCGTGTGGGAACGAACCGGCCGGGAGTTGGCGGCTGCCGGATATACGCTCAATGCAGCCTCGCGCGGACGTCGTTGTCTGGGAACCGACACTCGCGGTGTCGGCTACAGCGCCGACCTCTACACTTCCGGCGAGGTCGGCT
This sequence comes from bacterium, assembly GCA_043811375.1. Classification (GTDB taxonomy): domain Bacteria; phylum Zixibacteria; class MSB-5A5; order GN15; family FEB-12; genus JBDRNJ01. The sequence goes on from JBDRNJ010000014.1 coordinate 16,280, forward strand.
CGCTGGTCAGTCGTATTCTAACCGATATGGTCGATTTCAATATCAACATCCCGGTGCTTAAAGATCACTCTATCGCCGGTCTTTCGGCCGGTCTGAAGAACATGTACGGAGCCGTTCACAATCCCAACAAGTACCATGACAACAACTGTGATCCCTATTGCGCCCACGTCAACAATCTGGATCCGATTCGGCGCAAGACGCGACTGACGGTGCTGGCTGCCATGCAGGTGCAGTACCAGGGCGGCCCCGGTTATGTGGGTGACTACATGGCGCCATATGGCGGACTTTTGTTTTCTGATGATCCGGTGGCGGTCGACAGGATGGGGCTGGAGGTTCTGGAATATCTGCGAAAAAAACACGGCCGGCCCTCTCTGGCGAATGTGAAGCGGCCGGTGAAGTACCTGGACACGGCTCAGCAACTTGGCCTCGGCGTGGCGGAGCTTGACGACATCGAAATTCGGGTTGTCTCAGTTGACAGCCGGGGCCATCAATCGGAGGGGAAGTTGCTGTGATCGATCGGCGGTTGTTCCTGCGTTGTCTGGGGTGTTCGGCGGCAGTTGCGGCGTCGCAGAGCGGCCTGCTGCCGGAAGTGATGGGGGGAGTGAAGAATGCCTGGGCTTTTGATCTGACCGACAAACTATCGTCGGTGGAAGCTCGCTACTACAAAAAGCTGGATGGGGGCGGCATCGAATGCGAACTCTGTCCGCGTCATTGCACGGTCACCGACCTGGAGCGCGGTTACTGCGGAGTGCGGGAGAACAGGCAGGACGTCTATTATACGCTGGTTCATGGTTTACCCTGTGCCCTGAATATCGACCCGATTGAGAAAAAACCCCTCTATCATTTCCACCCTGGCACCGGGGCTCTGTCGCTGGCCACAGCCGGCTGCAATGTCAACTGCAAGTGTTGCCAGAACTGGGAGATTTCACAATCCCGTCCGGAGCAGACGGATAATCTGGATATCCCTCCCCGGTCGTTGATCGATACCTGCCGTAATCGCGAGGTCCCGACGATCGCTTACACCTACTCCGAGCCGGTAGTGTTCTATGAATACATGTATGACACCGCCGAGCTTGGTCATCGGCACGGCATCAACTCGGTGATGATTACGGGCGGATACATTGAGCAGCGACCGCTGGACGATCTGCTGCCGCACCTGGACGCCATCAAGGTTGACCTGAAGGGTATGCGACCGGATTTTTACCGGCAAATTGTCCGGGGTGAGTTGCAGCCGGTTCTGGATCGGCTGGTGCAGATCAAAAAGTCCGGAATATGGCTGGAAATTGTCTACCTGGTGATACCCACACTTAACGACAGCGAGGATGAGTTCCGGGAACTGGCGCGCTGGATCAAGACCTATATCGGCGTCGACACACCGCTGCATTTCTCCCGTTTTCACCCTCAGTACCTGTTGACGAATCTTCCCGCCACACCCAGGAAAACACTGGATGCAGCGTACGCAATCTGCCGGGCCGAGGGGCTTCAGTTCGTCTACCTGGGCAACGTGGTTAATCATCCGGCCGAATCGACCTACTGCCCGGATTGCGGCCTGGTTCTGATTGAACGCAGCGGCTATCGCATTCGCCAAAATAACCTCATTGAGAACCGTTGTAAGAAGTGTGGTTGTGTAATCCCGGGTCGGTTCTGACGGTATGAACAGCAGGGCGTTTCTACTCGGTTTTTTCTCCATCGGCGGACAAGTGCTGCTTCTGCGGGAGTTGATCTCTTCTCTCAACGGCGATGAGTTGTTTATCGGGACGGCTTTCTGCGGATGGCTGGCGGCGGTGGCGGTGGGTGCCTTAATCGGCGGCCATCGGCGTTGGTGTCCCCCGGCATCGGTACTGTTTATTGTCGGTGCCGTGGTGCTTCCACTGATGGTAATAGCATCACGGTTGTCACCTCTCCTGGTAACCGAATTGGTGGGCGAGGCGGTACCGTTCGGCACGGCTGCGTTGTTGTCGTGGCTGGTCATGCTGCCGCCCGGATTGGTGAGTGGCTGGCTCTTTCCTGCCATAGCGCGTGAAGGCCGCTCGGCGGTCACAACGGTCGCGGCTGTGTATATGTACGAAGGAATTGGCGCCTTTGTCGGCGGAGTTCTGATTACTGTCGCGGCGGGAGGAATCATCTCCACTATGGAGATGGCCTGTGTACTCTGCGGAGTCGTTGTTGCCGGTGGTTTTGTTGCCGGTCAGAGACGGAGATTGCCGGTGCTGTTAGCGGGAGGTGGCTGCCTGCTTTTGCTGTCACTCGTACTGCAGGGGTCAATCGCCCGTCTGGATCGCTACCTCGACCAGGTCAAGTACGGATCGCTGAAGGTGGTAGAATCGTTCGACACCCACTACGCTCACCAGGCGATTCTATTGCGTGAGGGCAGCCTGGTTCTGCTGACCGACAACACTGTGGAAGGAAACCTTCCCGACCGTGAAACTGCCGAGAATCTGCTGATTCCGCCCCTGTTGTACCAACCGGAGGCCCGGTCGATTCTGTATGTCGGTCGACCCGAGTTCGGAGTACTACAGCTGGCCGAAGTTTTTGGGGACCTGACAATCACCGTCGTTGATCCGCGTCGGGCGCTCACGGAGTGTCTGGCCGACCATATCGCCGGAGCTGCTGCCGGTCGATGGATACATGACGACCCGGTCCGGTACTTCGCCCGTCGCGACAACCGGGAGAAGTATGACATAATAGTCATCGATATCGGGGAGCCGGGCAGTTACCGTAGCAGCCGGTTGTTGACGTCGGCTTTTTTCGATCTGGTCAGGTCCAGGCTGACACCGGCGGGCATTGTCCATATCCCTACTCGCTATGATACCGATCGCTATGTGACCGATGAAGTGCGCGCTGGACTGACCGCCATCCATTCCGCTCTGGCCGGGTCTTTTGACAGGGTGACTATGTGGCCGGGACAGATGACCTTGCTTATGGCTTCCCCGTCATCGACGATGGATTTACCCTACGATTCCCTGCTGTCACGGTTGAACCGGCTGAGCCGAGCGCCACACTTCATCAGTGACGATTACCTGTACGACCGTCTGGACGATTTCCGCGTGCAGCGACTGGTCGCGGCGGTCAGCCGGGGTAACGAGGTGAACTCTCTTGATCGACCGATGCTGCCGCATCTACATGCTCTCTATCGTGCCCGGGCAAATACTTTCGATCGTACGATTGTCGCCGGTATTCTGAATCGTCCGGTACTGGCTGTCGGAGTCCCGGTAGTAATTGTATTGGCTATGGCGTTGGCCGGTTTGATCGGCAGACGAGGCAAAATGCCAGCCCTGTTTCTCTATTTCACTGCGGGGCTGGTATCGTTAGCGCTGGAACTGGTGTCATTCTATGTTTATCAGTCGCTGGCCGGATCCCTCTATTCCGAGATAGCCGTTTTAATCGGTGCTTTTATGCTGGGACTGGCTGCCGGGACGTTTATTGCCGGGCGTTCTCGTATCCGGCGTCCCGAATATCCGGCGCTGTCCATCATGCTCGTATCAATACTGATCTTCTGGTTTACATACGACCGCATCGCAGTATCGGTGGCGCTGTGGTATCATGGCAGTTTCCTGCTGGTAGTTGCGGTTGCGACCGGCGGGTTGTTTGTGGCGGCAACCAACCGCTACTACGGCGCCGGTAAAGACGCCAACCAGGGGGCAGGTTATGCCTGCGAACTGGCCGGTTCGTCTTTAGCCGGGCTGGTAACCGCAACCATCCTGCTGCCGATTATCGGTCTGACAAACCTGCTGCCGGGTCTGGCTGCAATCGTGGCGCTGGCGCTGATCGGATCAGTGATAACCGCCCGCAGAACCTGACACGGTATCAGCAGGGTGTTGAAAAACACTGAACGTACAAAATGGGTTTGTTTCGTAATTTCGTTATTTTTCGTCGATAGGTGGTTTCTCCGGAGGTTGGGAATTAGCAGGCTGACGGACGCCCTGAAGGTGTTCCAGCTGGGTGATGGCCCGGTGGAGTTGGCGCTCGATGGCTGTTTCGTAGCGCACGATCTTACTCGTGTCGTCGCGTGACGGCAGGGTGAGGGTTCCGGGGTGAAACGGCAGACTGTAGCGGCGGGAGTTGCGCACGTTGTCGGAGATTTCACCGACCTCGGTGCGGAGAGCGCGACGCAGACGCCAGTAAGCGACGGCGATCTTCTCGACCTGCATTTCCTCGAGCATACCGACGGGGTTCAGCTCGTCATGGAGCTGCGCCAACAGTGATTCGAATTGGTTGCGTTTTTCCAGGCCGTGCCGGTTGGGAACGACAACAGACTCAGCCAGGAGGCCGTGTTTGAGAGCGTTCCACTTGACGCGCTCTTTACCTTCGGGCGTTCGGGGGCCGGTGGAACGCCGGGCGTTACGGCGATTGGCCGCAAGTTGTTTTTCGCTTATCTCTGGTGCCATAGGGGCGGTCGCTTTTTCAGTATAAGGGGAGGTGTGGTGGTTTGGGGAGAGTTTGTAGGGGAAGTGTGGGGGGTGGGCAGGTTACAACGGATAATGGAACATTGGTCTACCTGTGACTCATGGTGTTATACCAATCAGGAGAGAGGAACTGCAGGCACCCCCCTTCCCTGACGAATGACGTTGTACAATTCTCCTTCATAGTATGACACTCCTGAACTCATTTCCTGTTGGAGTTCTTTCATTGGCAGTATTTCAACAGCCGTTTATTCACCTGTCACCTTCGGACCGTCCATTGTTCTGATCTCAAGATGGCCAGCTGACTCACGATTCAGCCTATAGATGCGGAACTGCTGCTGGTCCGTTGAATCCTCAGTGACCAGACCGTCCAGTAGAATATACGACTCACTTCCTTTAGTTAACTTATCACAGTCGATGACAAATGTCTCGAACTGCAGGAGGGGATGATCATTCAGGAAACTGAGAGCACAGACATTTCCATTGAAGAAGAACCCTCCGCACGTATAATGACGTTTCTCTACCGGAGTAACATAATTCTTCACCGCAGGCTGGTAACCTTCGTCGGTTTTCTTGAATAAATTTAATACGGCCCCGGTTACAACCGTCTCATAGGCAATCACATACTCACCTCCCGGTGACAGCACAACATCCCAGTTAACATTCACCGGTCCGATAGGGTCAAGATTGATTTGCCGGGCTAACCCCGACTCAAAATCACAGACAGTTACTTTCCCGTATTCGGAGTATGCAAAATAACTATGGCATGGACTTATAGAAGTGTGAAACACACTCGGTGGTCCAAAGGGGTTAATCTTGACTTCGGCCAGAACCACCATTTCAGGCACCGATAGTTTCATAACCCTGTCATCGTGCATGAAAATGATGGTTGAATCACTATCACAGATGAGTTCCCATCGATGGGTGTGTATTGTAGGAGATGCCAGCAGACTCCCGGATCTGTCGTAGATTGCCGGTTTCTCGCGCCCACCCCCCATGAAGTTGTTCGATTTATAGAAGTAGTTACCAGACGGTGAGCAGCGAAGTTCGCAGTAGTTGGCCAGCAGATCCTCAAAAATCACTTCGCCGGAAACCGTATACGCGGAGTAGGAAATGTTGTCCTCGCCCCTTGCATGAGAAACCACTAACGGACCTTCGGGACAGTAAACTTTAATGGAGCCAAACCAAGTACCCTTCTCTGCTTCGCGTGAGAAGACCACGCTCCCGTCACTCCGTCTCAGCTGAAATGAACTCTTGTCCTTTTCCACCACGCCCACATACTCGCCAGCGAAATCAATATTGTATACCCAGTCAACGAGCGGCAGGTCAGATATCTCCGCCACCCTGGTTGTTTTCACTTCCAAGCGATCGGCACCTGCAACATCCAACGGCACACAGAACAGCCAGACCGCCAGTAACATAAATATAGCGTTTCGAGACATACCTCAGAGCTCCTGCAAATAGTTTTGTAACCGACTCATAGTTTAATGCTTTATGTCGCCATTGTCGAGGAATACCTGTAACCCAAGCAGTTATGAGATTCTTCGACCATTTGTGTGATTAGGGTTTTGATTTGATCCCGGCGGCTTCGCATTTTCCGTTGGGGAGTGGGTGTTGTCTGGATTCCTGCTTTCGCAGGAATGACAGAGGGGTGCAGGAATGACTTGTACCCCACCTATCGGGCTTGTTGAAAAAGTCCCATTCTCGTCATTGCGAGCGACAGCGTGGCAATCTCGGATATTGAATGTCAACGAGATAGCCACGTCGCTTCGCTCCTCGCTATGACGTTTGTTAGGTTTATCAACACGCCCTATCAGGTGGGTTTTGATTCGGTATGACCGTTTCCTTTTCGTGATTAACACACCCGTTGGGTGGGGTACATCCGTTCAAAGAACGGGGCAGATGGGGACATCTGCCGCCCACAAAATAGCGTCAGGCAGGGTCACCTGACGCCACTCAGAAGATACCCCTCCTAACAAGTTTGAAGGGGCGACCCGGCCGAGAGGAATCATGGTTCGACTCCGCTCACCATGACGGCACCGGGGCAGATGAGGACATCTGCCGCCCACAAAATAGCGTCAGGCAGGGTCACCTGACGCCACTCAGAAGATTCCCCTCCAAACGAGTTTGTAGGGGGCCACCCTGAGAAGAGGAATCATGGTTCGACTCCGCTCACCATGACGGCACCGGGGCAGATGAGGACATCTGCCGCCCACGTAATTGGCAGGTCTCAAGGAAATTTGCCCTGACTGGCGGGTTCGAAGACGGACCCGCCCTACAATGCTCGGTTTTCATTGTTGTCAAGCCCTCTCCCGTTCCCCTATACTGCCACATGCAGACGACGCCAAAGACATACTCCGTCAGTCAGATCACGCGGCTAATCAAAACCACCCTGGAGCAGTCGTATAAGGATATTCTGGTCGAAGGCGAGATATCCAACTACCACCACCACTCCTCCGGGCATCGCTATTTCAACCTGAAAGACGAACGGGCCGTTATCAAAGTGACGCTGTGGCGGTCGCTGGGGGCATACCTGCGGTTTGAGCCGGAAGACGGCCAGCAGGTACTGGTGCAGGGTGATATCTCAGTCTATGAAAAAGGCGGCAACTACCAACTCAACTGCCGCCGCCTGACTCCGATAGGGATCGGTGAACTGGAGTTAGCTTTCCGGCAACTGCACGACAAACTGGCCGCCGAAGGATTGTTCGATGTTGAACGAAAAACAGCAATTCCCCCGTATGTGACACGGGTGGGGATCGTTACCTCACCGACCGGGGCGGCGGTACGCGATATTATCCAGATCGCCCGGCGACGCAACAACACTGTCGAGTTAATCATCTACCCCGCCCAGGTTCAGGGCGACGGGGCCGAGAATACGATTGCAGCCGGAATCGAGTTCTTCAACAGTCGCGGCGACATCGATGTAATAATCACCGGTCGTGGCGGCGGTTCGCTGGAAGACCTCTGGCCGTTCAACACCGAGATGGTGGTCAGGGCTATTGCCACCTCGAAGATACCTGTTGTGTCGGCGGTGGGGCACGAAATCGACGTCACCCTGTCCGACCTGACGGCCGACCTGCGGGCACCGACACCATCGGCGGCGGCTGAACTGGTTATCTGGTCGAAACAGGAGTATCTCGATACGGTCAGGTCCGTTGTCAGCCGTCAGACCGTCCTGCTGGATTCTATGGTATCGGCGGCGCGGCAGGAACTTGACGGTCTGCTGGACCGGCCGGTTTTTGCCCGGCCATTCGACCTGATTCGCCAGCGCCAGCAACATCTTGACAATCTGTCTCGTCATCTCGGCAGCGTCGGAAAAAACAGTTTTCAACAACACCAAAACCGGCTATCTTTGGCCCTGTCGCGGCTGGAAACGTTGTCGCCGCTGAAGATCCTGGCCCGTGGCTATTCGGTCAGCCGGAAGTTACCGGAACGGCAGTTGTTGAAATCAGTGACCGGGATTAACCGCGGCGAAAAACTGGAAACGGTCCTTATCGACGGACAGATTGTTTCCCTGGTTCAAGACGTTGTAAAAAAGCAAAAGTAGACCTATGAGCGCTCAAAAAAAAACCCTGGACTATGAGTCGGCTATCGAACGGCTCGAAGAAATCACCGACTTGCTCGAAGCCGGTGAAATATCGCTTGATGAGTCGATCAAGCTCTACACCGAGGGGATTGAAATCGCCCGCTTCTGCGGTAAAAAACTGACCGAGGCCGAGGCCAAAATTAAGATCATACGTGAAAAGAACGGCCTGACCGGCGAAGAAGAATTCGACCTAGAAGAGACCAATAAATGATGCCGACCGACCTTACGGATGTAAAGTCATACTTGAAGGAACGAGGCCAACTGGTTGACCGGCTACTGGAACAGTGCCTGCCTTCCGAGGAGAAGGAACCTTGTTACCTCCATACGGCGATGCGCTATTCGGTCATGGCCGGCGGTAAACGAGTGCGCCCGATCCTGGCATTGACGGCCTTTGAATACTGCGGGGGAAATATCGAAGGAAAAAATCTGCCGATTTACATAGCGGCGGCGGCCCTGGAAATGGTTCACACCTACTCGCTGATTCACGACGACCTGCCCTGTATGGATGATGATGATCTTCGCCGAGGCATACCGACCTCCCACAAGAAATTCGGCGAGGCGACGGCGGTACTGGCCGGCGATGCTCTGCACGTTGAAGCGTTTGCCCTGATGGCACGGACCGGTTCCACACAGGCGGTGGCTGAACTGGCACAGGCAATCGGTACCGGTGGCATGATCGGCGGTCAGATAGCCGATGTCGAAGCTGAAGGCCGCGACGTTGACCGGGACGAGATTATATCTATCCACACCCGAAAAACCGCTGCTCTCATCCGCTGCTCGGTCAGATTAGGTGCCATACTGGCGCAGGCCGACGATCGGTTGCTGGACAGACTGACTGTCTATGGTGAGAAAATCGGGCTGGCTTTTCAGATTATCGATGATATCCTAGATATCGAGGGTGATCAGAAACTTCTGGGAAAAAAAGTCGGCTCCGACAGTAGAAAACAGAAAGCAACTTACCCCGGCGCGGTCGGCCTTAAACGGGCACGGCTGGACGCCTCACTGTTGGTGAAGGAAGCCGTAGACCTGTTTGATGACGACGATGACAACATGCTGAAAGCCCTGGCGCAATACATTGGCAAAAGACAATACTGACCATATTGGCGAGACTGCTTAAATTATGAAATACCTGCCCTCCATTAACTCCCCGGCCGATATGAAAAAACTCTCGATGGAAGAGTTGATCGATCTGGCGACTGAAATCCGGGAGGAGATAGTCACAGTAGTCTCACGTACCGGCGGCCACCTGGCCACCAACCTCGGTTCGGTTGAGTTGAGCATTGCCCTGCACTATGTCTATGACCTTCCGTCCGACAAGGTTATCTGGGATGTCAGCAACCAGACCTACACGCACAAAATGCTCACCGGCCGCCGGGACCGTATGCCTACCCTGCGCCAGCATGATGGTGTGGCCGGATTTGCCAGGCGAGACGAGTCCGAATTTGATCATTTCGGGGCCGGACATGCCTCCACTTCGATTTCGGCCGCTTTAGGTTTTGCCGCCGCCCGTGACCAGGCCGGACTGGATCACAAGGTCGTGGCTATTATCGGCGACGGTGCCCTGACGGGGGGGTTGGCTTACGAAGGCCTCAATAACGCCGGCTCGCTTAAAAAAGACATGCTGGTCATATTAAACGATAACCACTGGTCCATCTCCAGGAACGTCGGTGCTATGTCGCGCTACCTGACCGGTATCATGACCGATGAAAAGTTCAACAAACTTCGTGATGAAATCTGGGAATTGACCGGCCGCTTCAAACGTCGTGACAAGATTCGCGATACTATCTCACATATCGAAAAATCCATCAAAGGGCTGCTGGTGCCGGGGATGCTTTTTGACAAGCTCGGTTTCAGATATTTCGGACCCATCGACGGCCATGATCTGGAACTGGTGATAAAAACGCTACAAAAGGTGAGGAATCTCAGTGGTCCGATTCTTTTACACATAGCCACTGTAAAAGGTAAAGGGTACGACCCGGCCGAAAACAACCCGTTCAAATTTCATGGGATAGGCAAGTTTGATAAAGTAACCGGCGAAACTACCGGCAACCCCTCGACCCGACCCGGCTATACACAGGTCTTCGGTGACGCCATGCTCGAACTGGGCGCGAAAAACGAGCGAGTGGTGGCGATCACTGCCGCCATGGTGGCCGGCACCGGGCTGGTGAAGTTTGCCGAGAAATTCCCGGACCGGTTCTATGATGTCGGTATTGCCGAAGGCCACGCCGGCACTTTCGCCGCCGGGATGGCTGCCGAGGGCGCTCTGCCGTATGTAGCCATTTACTCCACTTTCATGCAGCGGGCTTTTGATCAAGTGGTGCACGATATCGCTCTGCAGAATCTGCCGGTGGTACTGTGCATGGACCGGGGCGGGCTGGTCGGCGATGACGGCCCCACCCATCACGGGACGTTCGATCTCTCCTTTTTACCGCTCTGCCCCAACCTGACGTTTGCCGTACCCAAAGACGGTAACGAACTGCGCGCCATGCTGCACTACACGGTCGACCATAAGCTGACCGGACCGGTGGCGATTCGCTACCCGAGGGCCGCCATCCCCACGGACATGTCCGATGAAATCAGTAAGATAGAATGGGGCACCTGGGAACGGCTGACTGACCCCGGTGAGATCGTGGTCCTGGCGGTCGGCACGATGGTGACCTCGGCGCGGCAGGTGGCCGACATCCTGGCGAAACGGGGAATCGAGCTGTCGATAGTCAACGCCCGTTTTGTCAAACCGATTGATTTGAAGATACTCGAGGAAATAATACAGACGGCGGCGGCAGTCGTGACACTCGAAGAGAACGCCGTGCGCAGCGGTTTCGGTCAAGCCGTAGCCGAGTACCTGTTGACCGAAGGCTTCACCGGCCGTTTCCGGGCGCTGGGAATCCCCGACAAGTTCATCCCCCACGGCAACCGCAACCTGCTGCTTCAAGAGATCGGGCTCGACCCCGACGGCATCGCCACTGCTATTGAGAAACTGGTCGAACCGGGCCAGAAGCAGGCCAACTTATTTCAGAAGCTCATCCTCCGCCGCAACGGCACCACCAAGCGCAACGGCCTGACCAAACGCAGGGAACACGCAAGCAAAGTAGGTGAGGTTGTCGAAGAGGGGGAGTGACGGGGGGAATATCGCACCGCGGAGGGAATAAGGAATGGGAAGATTACACCCCAGAGTGCGTCGGCCCAAGTGGAAGGCGAAACTCTACAAGCTTATCAAGTTGGTGTTGGCAGTTGCAGCGTTTGCGGTTGCGGTCTGGACTTGTTACTCCGGCGACAAAAGATGGGATGAGATTCAAGCAGCCGCGGAGGAAAATCCGGAGCTTGAAGATCCGGAGCTTGCACAGAGGTATCCGTTGGGATACGCCATCTTCGTGGTCGATGGCAAGAGGCATTCAGTCAACAAGCTGAAAGAGAGCAGTACGGGAGGGCCGTATGTTATCGACTGGAGTACTGCTGAGTTGCTTAGTTATTCTGAGACTATGGTCACTCTGCGCGCACCTGATATGACGGCTCCCATCGCTATGAACGGAAACACGCTGAATCTGGGCGTTCGCGGACGAGTTCGATTATCAGTCTTCAGAATCAACTCTGTTGAGGCGTGGATAGAGGTGGTCGAGCGGCGGCGTGACTACCTTTTTGCAGTGCTCGGTTTCAGATCGGATGAGGGATAGTGAATCCCCTAACCCTCCTTATGCACCACCATCGCTGAGGCCTGGGCGGTGGGTAAGATGATTACCAACCTCAGCCGGAGATACACTCGTAAACCCGCCCGTGACAAGGGGGATGGATGCTGATGGGAACACCTGAGGAGAAAACACTTGTCAATTTCCCGATCTTGGTTATACTGTTGGAAGGTCCAATCATCTGGAGGCGCTCGAGGTTAAAACGTAACATTCGACACCCGAGAGCCGAAAGTAAACCCGCTCGATATGTGCCGACCTGCAAAGAGTACGATCTTGCCGGAAAGGAGTAGTGCGCAGAACTATGTGTTCAAAGTTTTTCGTTATTGTCGTCTGTCTGGTATTTTGCTGCCTGACCGAAACCGGTTCGGCGGTGGTTATCGTCAGCGGTGTCATTCCGGCTGACACCACCTGGACCAGCTCTGACACCATTTTGGTCACAGGTTCCGTGACGGTTGCCGATTCGGTTCGTCTGACCATCCAGGCCGGAGCAGTCATCATGTTTGCCAACAACACCGGTCTGTTCGTTGAGGGCGAACTTATGGCTGACGGTGAGAAAACCAGTTGTATTCATTTCACTAACAGCGCCGATACATCCGGCGGCTCACCAGTGGCCGGATCGTGGTACGGACTGAACTTCCCACAAAACAGCACCGGCATTTTGTATTACTGTAATCTGCGCTATGCCTCGGACGGCGTCACAGTGAGCAGATCGTCCGGTGAGTTCTACAACTGTGTAATCGAAAACTTCCAGAGTAAAGGTTTCCACATAGACGGCTACCAACTGAATCCGCCCATCACGACGGTCATCGAGGGCGGTGTGGTTCGCCAGGTAGAAAGCAGTCTGCTCGGGACCGGCTTCGGAATATACATCTACCAGTCAGTCGACGTATCCATCAGTAACTGCTCCATCAGCGGTTGTGATGTCGGCCTGGACTTCTTCGGACAGAACACCTACGCACCCCACTACCAGATATACGGATGCGATATTCGCGATCACGCCACACGAGGTATCTACTCCCACTCGGGCGGGTGAGGCGCCGTCCTATCACCGACGGGTTCGGTGCACGGCTCCAACATCGCAGGCAACGGTCTCTATGCCTTCAGCGTCTCCTCCTGCAGTGATCCGACCACGGTGATCGACGCCACCAACAACTGGTGGGGGGTGGCCGATTCGGCGGCTATCGAGGCGATCGTCTATCACCAGGTTGATGCTCCCGATTACCCGACTGTTGATTTTGTTCCCTTTGCCGACAGCGCCTTCGTATTTGGCGATACGATCCCCTGCTGCAACCATGACGGTTTGCGCGGCGACGTTGACTATGACATGTCTCTTAACGTTGGCGATCTGACCTATCTGGTGGCTTACCTCTTCCAGGGCGGCCCGGCATCACCATGCAGCGAGGAAGCCAATGCCGACGGCGTAAGCGGCCTTAACGTCGGCGACCTGACGTACCTGGTGGCATATCTGTTTCAGGGAGGTCCGGACCCGGCGGCCTGTCCGTAGGCGCCGCAAAGGACTCAAAGAGAATCGGCAACACTCGAGAGAAGTAACTGGAGGAATCATAATGCGACTCAGTCATGCTCTGATAGTAATAACATGCATATTATTGGCTTTAGTATCCTGTGGTGATAAATCGACGTCCAATGAGGATACTAATCCACCAAGAGTACGTTACGTCTATCCGGCGGATAGCGCGGTGGACGTCAGGCGACCTGATTACCTATGGGTCGTTTTTTCTGAAAGTATCGATACGAATACTCTGACAACATCTTCCTTCTACTTAGTACCAGCGGTTGACGGATGGATTTTGCCCTCACTTCCTGATCACTGGGATGCAACATTACAATTGAACGAAGATCTTGAGGAGGGAGCCACGTATCAGGCCATAATAAAGGGCTCAATCGCTGATATGGCCGGAAACAGAATGGGAGAAGACTATGTCTGGTCGTTTACCACTCTCCCTGACACAGTCAGGCCCAGAATATCATCGATAAGCCCCGACAGTAATACGGCAGCAACGCTGTTTATGGAGATCTCCATAACCTTCTCCGAGGATATTGATACTTCGCTGGTAACACCAGCCACTTTCTACCTTACTCCGCCTGCCAGCGGTTTCATTTCGTTCCCCTGGGGAAGGAGGACGGCCAAGTTCAGCTACTATTATCTGGATTGTAACACCGACTACATGGTGACTATCGATGACGCCATAACGGATCTGGCCGGGAACCATCTGGAATCGGATATCACCTGGTCGTATACCGCATATGTGGATACGGTCAAACCTGAAGTTGGCCTGGTCGTTCCTGAAGACAGTTCCAGCGGTGTACCTACAAGACCAGTGTTACATGTACGTTTTACGGATGCGATAGATAGCAACAGCGTATCGTTACAAACAGTCGACATTGATCCCTCGGTGGACGGCTTCTTCGACTATTTTTGGAACGGTTTCTACTTTGTACCGAGTGATACGCTCCTTTCCTATACAGAGTATACCGTTACGCTCAGCAGCACGATATCGGACATATGCGGCAATGAGCTGGGCGAAGACTATATTTGGTCATTTACGACCAAGTAACAACTGCTCCTGCGCAGTCGGATCGTCTGAGCTTGCGGGCTCGATAATCCCGCGACTGCCTATATCTCTTTGAGGGATTTCACCCGACGCAGCTTGCGAAACAGTTGAATGTACTCCTTGACCATGATTTCCTCCGCTTGCGACAAACCCTCCATCATGGGTATACCGATGCGCAACACGGCGCGCACCATGTCGGACGTGGTACGGTCATATTTTTCGGCCAGTTGCTTCAGACGGTTTTTCAGTTCGTACGAGACAAAGATGTTCAGACAATGTTCGCCGCGCACTTTGCGTGTTTCTTTGCCGGTTTCATTCTGACTGTTCATGTCGCTCCTCCTTTGGTGTCGGGCAAGGCCCGTGGTATTTCTCGTGACCGATCAACGTCTGTGGTGAACCGATCTTAAGGTCGTATTTTTCGCGCAGAGTTGTGATCAGAGGTTTCCAGGTGGTTGTTTTGTCGCGGTTGCTGATCAACCGGTCGATTTCGGCGGCGTACGGCGAGTTGCAGATAGGGCAGTCGGAATGGGAAGCGGCGACAACCCCGAAACGTTGCTCTACAAAACCGGCCAGCTTTTTGCGCAGCTTTTTGACCGCCCGTTTGTGCAGAGCTTCAAGCTTGTGCACCGACCGCCCGGTCCTATCGGACAACTCCCGGTAGCTTTTACCCATCAGGTAGAAGTGCACGATAAGCTCGCGCTCTTCATCGTTGAGAGCCTCGAGCGCCCTGCTAACCTGCGACCTTATTTCGCGCTGCCCCGGCTCCTCCCGGTTGATCCGGCGCACCTCCTCCCGGCTGATTTCGCTCGCTGCCGGATCATCCAGTGAAATCGCCTCCAGTAGCGGATCGCACTGGTATCGGCCTGTTTTCAGCACTTCCGGATCGATCCCGATCTCTGCAATCCAGTTCTGATAAACAATTCGACTGCCTGACATATTGTCCTCCTTTTCCCGCTCAAGGTAGCTGCCGCCGGAGTTCATGGCTACCATATGCGGGTCTCAAGCTACACGGCATCCACAGTCGGACCAGTATCACACCATCACTTGTGTGTGCAGCAATGCCTTAGCAGTTGGCGGGGACAAACCGGTACGGTGAGAGTATCTGTCAAAGCTGGCTTTGGGTGAGCCATGTGACTATCTTAACACTGATTATGTTCAACGGATAAACCGGCTCCGGTCGGTGCCGAAATATGAATAGAGACATGGCTCACCGATTGAGACAGAAGAAACGATTTGCAGGTATCGACTGTGGACGATTTTGAACGTATACCGGTCTACCGGGTTGAGGGTGATATTCAACCGGAGTCATCATATAAGGAAGATTCCGGCAATGGTGAATTCCGCCGCTCTCGTCTGACCTGGTTGACCCTGTTTGTCCTGCTGATCCTCTACCCCGCCTTGTCAGTTCTGTCTGCCGAAGACCCGGCGACACTGTTTGGCAATATGAGCAATCAGATGCTGATGGTGATGCTGGTATCGACGATTATCTTACAGTGGTGCCTGTTTCTGCTGATCTATCTGACCTGTCTCCGCGAGCAAACCGGTCTGATCGGCCTTGGCCTCAGGCGCTTTACACCCAGGGATATAGCCTGGGGGGTCAGCTTGCTGCTGGTGGCCTTCTTGATTCTGGCCTTCCTGTCGTGGCTGCTGGGGCTCCTCGGTCTGCCGTTACCGGGTGAGATTTCGATGCTGATCCCCACCGACACGGTCGGCCGCGTCATCTGGGTGGCGGTCTCAATCAGCGCCGGTGTTTGTGAGGAAGTCGCGTTCAGAGGTTACCTGATGACCCGTCTGCGTCTGATCGGCAAATTCAAGTCCTGGACAGTGCCGGTTATTGTTTCATCGGTGGCTTTCGGCGCCTGCCACTACTCCTACCAGGGTCTGCCGGGGCTGATTCTTATCACGGTCTACGGCCTGCTTTTGGCGCTGCTGTTTGTGCGTACCGGTCGCCTCTGGCCGTGCATCGTCGCTCATTTCTTCCAGGACTTCCTGGCGCTGTTCGTGCCGCAATAGGCCGGCAGCAGACCGAGGCAACCCACTTTCCAGCTTGACAAATACACCGGTGCCGGTGCATACTGTTTTGCCATAAGCAGTGTGACAACAATCGTTCGATTTGCAGCGGAATATCCGAGAGGGAGGTTTTCAGCGATGTTTGCTCGACACGTTCTCGGAACATTGGGTATGGTTTTACTGCTCTATCCGGTGCCCGTATCTAATGCCGGAGCAGAAAGCAAACTCGAATCAGGTACAGGTGACATAACTACATTCTCTTCAGGATACGCGGCGACTCTTCCGGAGTGGGCGGAAGATGTTGATTCCGGGGCAATGTCAAATTCACTGGCGGAGTACTATTTGCAGCGTCTGTCGACTAAGGACAGGAACCGAAGGATCGTCTCAGGCATCATCAATGTAATTGTCGGCCAGGCCCTGGTATTTGTCGGTCTCGAAGCAACGAGATTGGGCGTGCAGGAACCCGGATGGGCGGCTGGGACGGTTGTAACTGGATCCGGATGTTTGCTGTCGGCATTGGGTGCAACTGCACTGGGATACACCAGCAAAGCAGAACGGGAGTATAAACGCTTAGCTCGTCTTCCAACGTCTCAAGAGAGGAAACACCAAGCCACAGCCGCTCTCCGAGTGGTTTCCGATCGCGCTGCTGAGAAACGCATTGTGACCGGGCTCACATACTCGGCTCTGTCCGCCTTTTATGCGGCTGCTCTGCCATTTAAGAGATACGAATCCGTTCCCGGCTTCTATGCACCAAAAGAAAAGGGCAGCGAATGGAATTACGCTATTGCCGGTGTATTCGGGGCCGCTGCTCTGTACTGCTTTGTAATCTCCAGTCCGGACGAAAAGGCCTACCGGCAGTTTTCTAACGAAGTTGAGCAACAGGCCGGGCCAAAACTAAGCCTCGCCATCAACTCTACCGGTAGAGATTTGATGCTGGCTGCCGTGGCCTCATTCTGACCTTAGCATCACCCGCCGCCACTACTCGGGGCTAATGCAACCTGCCCGCCCCAGTTAAACTTGACTCCAACCATGTCACGGTTCATATAAGAAACAGAAGAGAGGAGCTATACCCGGTTCCTACTGGGACAACGGATGATAAATAGATGACACCGCTACGAGCATCACGTCTGGATCAGCGACCCCAGCGGAAACGCCCCGGCTGGCTGGAGAAGAAACTGCCACCGGGAACCCCTCAGAGAAAGATAATCCTGTGGGGAGTGATACCGCTGCTGCTTTTGATCTTCGCCTACTGGCTGATCGATGATGTCATCATGATGACGGTTACTCGCCAGGGCACCGAGTTCACACTGCCCGATTTCACCGACCAGCGGCTGATCGAAGCTCAGATCGAACTGGACGATCTGAATCTCAGGCACGAAGTCGCTTCTCACGAATACTCCCCCGGCAAGGAGAAAGGGATCATCTTAAATCAGTTCCCCTTTGCCGGGACCAAAGTCAAACCGGGGCGGACAATCAAGTTTGTCCTTTCGCTGGGACAGAAGCTGATACCTATCCCGGAGCTGAGCGGTAAATCGGTACGGCAGGCGATGCTTGATTTGGAGACGGCCGGGTTGTTTTTGGGCGAGATCGCCTGGGCATTCTCCGACACGCTGCCGGAGCGGGTGGTGGTTTTTTCTTACCCGGCGGCCGGCATGGAGATACCGCTGGGCACCCAGGTCAACCTGATGGTCAATCGCGGCCGGGCCTCCAATTTTACGTATATGCCAAAAGTGCTGGGCCTGACAATCGACGAGGCCCGCAAACGTATCGAGGACAAATCGCTGAAAGTCGGTATCGTCACTTACCGCACCGATGAAAACTACCTGCCCGAAACGGTCCTGGAGCAGTCCGAACCGGAAGGAGCCGAGCTTGATGTCGCCACCGAAATCGACCTGGTAGTGAGTTCGACGGAGTAAGAGGGGGAGGAATCCTCGCTTGACTTATCATCGGTGGGCTGGCATGTTGCTCCTGTGCTTATTTGCGATTGACAAGGGGTAGTATGTTTTTTGAGTTCGAGAAAATAAGACTCCTTTCCAGCCCCGGGTATCGTCACAGACAGTTGGAGCAGTAAAATGAAGAACAAGGACAACAGCCCATTTACTCCAGGTAGTCCTGTACCAGCCGAAAACTTCATCGGTAGAACTGCACAAGTCGATGAGGCCATTCGGCATATGAAGCAGGCAACGCGGGGAAAACAACAGAACGTATTCCTCACTGGAGACAGAGGAATTGGGAAGAGTTCCTTTGCCTCATTTCTTCGTCACTGGGCTGCTGAAAAGGAGAATGTTTTGGGAATCCATGTCTTTCTCGGTCGAGTATCGACCTTGAACGAGATGGTGCGCCACATTTTTGATCAGGTTCTAAAGGTAACTCAAGAGCAAACGTGGTCACAGAAAATCAAACAATCCTTCGGTGATAGCATCCAACAAGTAGGGCTGTTTGGCATCTCTCTTAGCTTCAATCCGCGCAAAGATGAATTGGAGAATTTGGTCGCGAAATTCCCGGAGGCTCTTGACAATTTACTGAAGGGAATCAGAGGGGAACAAAAGGCGCTGTTTATGGCTCTTGATGACGTTAACGGATTGGCCGAAGAGCCGGAATTCGCTAATTGGTACAAGAGTTTTGTCGATGAAGTTGCAACGCACTACAAGGATTTCCCTGTTTTCACCATGTTGGTTGGACTTCCCGAGAAACGTGACAAGCTGGCCAGTTTACAACCATCATTGATGAGGATATTCTCCATCATAGAAATTGAGAAACTCTCCGATGACGACGTCAGAGAGTTTCTGTCCCAGTCCTTCCGTTCCGTCAACATACCTGTTTCGTCCGAAGCTATGAAGCTTATGGTCAGGTTCTCCAGCGGACTACCTATCCTGATGCACGAGATCGGCGACGCAACATTCTGGGTTGATGATGACGAAAGCGTAAATATCAATGATGCCGTTGTCGGCATTACGCTGGCGGCCGAGCGAATCGGAAGGAAGTACCTTGACCCCAAGGTCTACAGAGCTATCCGCAGCAAACGTTACCGATCAATCTTGAGAAAACTGGCACAGGTACCTCTCTCTACCCATTTTTCGACAAAGGAGCTGGGATCCAAGCTAACTGAAGCGGAAAAGAAGGTGCTCCACAATTTCCTGAGAAAATTGAGGGAACTGGGAATCATCGAGAGTGATTTGGAGCGAGGTCAGGGGGCATATCGGTTTGTCAATGAAATCTACCCGGTTTACATCTTAATGGAATCGCAACGATACAAGACACAAGCATCGCATAAAAAAACGTAATAGCACAAGCTTCAAGCTCGGAAGGTTCGCGGCCCAGTTCCGACTCTTGCCAGAGTTACCCCCCCACATTTCCCCACACATTTCCCTTGCCATTTTTTTCTATTTTGCTATAATTGAAGGCTTTGTAATGGTGCCCCCGGGCTAAACCGGCAGGCCGGAACCCGGCCTTTTTGCCCGAGGGAATAATGGAAGACGGCCGCCAAATGGTTGCCGAAAATTGACTGAGATGCATTAGTTAAGATGTTTGCCAACTTAGGCGACAAACTGGAACTGGTCTTCAAGAAGCTTCGCGGCGCCGGGAAGCTCAGCGAGAAGAATATCAAGGACTCGATGCGCGAAGTCCGTCAGGCGCTGCTGGAAGCCGACGTCAACTACAAAGTGGCTCGCGATTTCGTTAAGACCGTTCAGGAACAGGCTGTCGGTGAAAAGATTCTGCAGTCAATCGAGCCGGGTCAACAGGTTATCAAGATAGTTCATAACGAGATGGTTAACCTGTTGGGCGGCAAGGCCGTGGCACTGGCGCCGGTAGATCGCTCACCAACTGTCTACATGGTCTGCGGCCTGCAGGGATCAGGCAAAACGACATTGTGTGGTAAGCTGGCTCTGCAGACCAAACGCAGAAACCAGAAGCCGCTTTTAGTGGCGGCCGATATCTATCGTCCGGCGGCAGTCAAGCAGCTTAAAGTTCTGGCAGATTCGATTTCTGTCGAGCATTTCTCACTTGAGGGCAAGAAGCCGGTGGACATTTGCCGCCAGGCTGTCAGATACGCCGAGAAGAATTTTATCGACCTGGTCATTCTGGACACTGCCGGTCGGCTGCATATCGACAAGGAAATGATGGCCGAACTGGAAGCGATAAAATCCAGCCTGTCGCCCCACGAGATACTGTTGGTGGCGGATAGTATGACCGGCCAGGATGCTGTTAACATTGCCGACCAGTTTCATAAACAACTGGGTCTTACCGGCGTGGTCCTGTCCAAACTTGATGGCGACGCTCGCGGCGGGGCCGCTCTGTCGATCCGGTCGGTTACCGGCTGCCCTATCAAACTGGCCTCGACCGGCGAGAAGCCGGCTGACCTGGAGCCGTTTCATCCCGACCGGATGGCTTCCCGTATCCTTGGTATGGGCGATATCGTCTCCCTGGTAGAGAAAGCCCAGGAGACTATCGACACCGAAGAAGCTGAGAAAATGCAGGAGAAGCTGCTGAAAGCTCAGTTTGATTTCGAGGATTTCCTGCAACAGATGGACCAGCTCAAGAAAATGGGGCCGCTGGAGTCGATAATAAAAATGATACCCGGAGTGGGCAAAGCCCTCAAGGGGATCAAGGTCGAAGAGAAGGATATGGAGCGGATGGTGGCCATCATCAAGTCGATGACTATCGAGGAACGACGTCACCCGGGTTTGATCGACGGTTCGCGCAAGCGTCGGATTGCCGTTGGCTCGGGCAACTCGGTGCAGTCGGTCAACCAACTGCTCAAACAGTTTTTTGCCATGCAGAAAATGTTTCATAGTATGAACAAAGGCAGACTCAAGAGCATCCCCAAAGGGATGCTTCCGTTTGCATAACCATAACCCGAGGAGGATACCTTTATTGCCGGTACATATTCGCCTTCGCCGTATGGGGGCCAAGAAACGCCCCTTCTACCGGATTGTTGCTGCTGATTCGCGCCGCGCTCGTGACGGGAATTTTCTGGAAATTCTCGGCACTTACAATCCCATCACTACGCCGGCCGAGGTCAAGTTGTTCGAGGATCGCGTGGCCGGTTGGCTTGATCAGGGCGCCATACCGAGTGACACAGTCGGCTCTCTGTTTACCCAGATCGGCTTCACCGAGAAGTACCTTCTGGCCAAGAAGGGTCAGGATACTTCTGAGATGATCCTGAAAACGACGATCAAAGAACGACCCAAAAAGACCAGAAAGATGAAAAAAGCAGCCATAACTCCCCCGGAGACTCCCACTGAGTCGGCCGAAGAGACTCCGGCCAAACCAACTGAGACCACCGGGGAGGCTGAATCCACTGACCAGTCTGAATGACACCACTACCAACATGCACAGCATCGATGCCACTATCAGGTTTGACAGAACTGGACCAAAACACTGTATCTGAGATGAAACCGACAGACAGAAAGGATTACGAATATGAAGGACTTTATTGAGTCTATCGTAAGGGTATTGGTTGACAATCCTGATCAGATTAATATTGTGGAGGTTGAGGGTACCCGTACTACCGTTTATGAACTGCGGGTCGCCCAGAGTGACCTGGGCAAAGTCATCGGGAAAAACGGCCAGACGGCAAAATCGATGCGGACGTTACTGTCGGCGGCGGCCGCTCGCCAGGGCAAAAGAGCCGTCCTGGAAATCCTTGAATAGCCGGTGCCGGCCGACACGTTTATAATAGTAGGTACACTGGGACGCACCCGGGGTGTCACCGGAGAGATGTATGTTACGCTGGAAACGGATTTCCCCGATCGGTTTGTCGATCTCAGAGAAATTCATGTACACGACCGCAACGGCTGGGAAATAATGCGCCTGGCTTCTTCCCGGTTGGTATCGGGAAAACCGGTCATCCGGTTCGATAACGTCACTACCCGGGAGGAGGCCGCCCGGTTGACCGGTCGGCAATTGGGTGTCCCCAGAGATCAGGTAGTCCGGCTCCCGATAGACACCTATTACTTGTTCGATCTTATCGGCTGCCGGGTGATTGAAAAGGATACCGGGAGTTCTATCGGCCGACTGGTCGATGTTGAGCAATATCCGGCCAACGACGTGTACGTTATAGAGGATGAATCAGGTAAGGTGATGCGCTGCCCGGCCGTGAGACAGTATGTAACCAGCGTTGATATTGCCGGGAAAAAGATAATGATATGCAGCGATGGGTTGATTCAGGAGCATGAGAGCCCAACCGAGCCGGATGATGAAGTTTGAAATTATTACGCTCTTTCCCGATTACTTTGACCAGTCGCTGAGACAGTCACTGCCGGGAAGGGCGCTGGAAAAAAAGCTCTTTGAAATCGAAATCATAAATCTTCGGGATTTTGCCCGGGATCGACACCAGACGGTCGATGATACCCCGTTTGGTGGTGGCGGCGGCATGGTGCTCATGTTGGAGCCGCTGGACCGCTGCCTGCAGGCGCTGGGTTACCGACACCGCGGTCAGACACCACCATCGCCGCAGGACCGGCTGGTGCTTACTTCGGCGGCGGGAGTGCCGTTTGACCAGGAGCGGGCTATCACCTGCTCGCTGCTGCAGCGGATGACCATCGTCTGCGGTCATTACCTGGGAGTGGACGAGAGAATCCTGAGTCTGTACGAGATGGATGAGGTCTCGATCGGTGACTTTGTTCTCACCGGTGGCGAACCGGCGGCCGCGGTAATGGTTGATGCCATTGTCCGTCTGATTCCCGGGGTGCTGGGCAATTTCCAATCGGCCCTGGGGGACTCCTGCATGGATCGGATGCTCGGCACACCCTGTTACACCAGGCCGGCTACTTATGACGGACTGCCGGTACCGCCGGCGCTGTTGTCGGGCAATCACGAGGAGATTGAAAAATTCCGCAGAGCGGAGGCCATCAGAAAATGCCTGGCCAACCGCCCGGACCTGCTTAAACAGGCCGAACTGACCGGAGATGAGATAGACCAGATAAAGAAAAACGACCCCAGTTTCGACATTAGTTGAATTAGAAAGGATAGATGATGAAACGCATAGCCCAGATCGAAAAAAGTCATATGCGTGACGACCACCCTGATTTCAAATCAGGCGACACCGTTCGAGTGCACGTTAAGATCAAGGAAGGCGAAAAAGAGCGCATCCAGGTCTTTCAAGGCGCTGTGATAGGTCGTCGAGGAAGCGGCACCGGCGCCAGCTTCGCCGTCCGCAAGATTTCCAGTGGTATCGGTGTGGAGCGCATATTCCCCCTGCACTCGCCCAACATCGATAAGATCGAGATAATTCGCTCCGGCTCGGTGCGGCGTAACAAGCTCTATTACCTGAGGGGCTTGACCGGCAAATCAGCCCGAATCAAAGAGGAATTCACCGAAAAGGGCAAGAAAAAGGCGCCTGTAGCTCAAAAGGAAATCCCTGAGGAACCTTCTCCCGAGCAGCAGACAGACACGCCGGAATAGTACTACCCCACGTTGCGACACGGAAGGTTCAACCTCCTCATGAGAGGAAAGGTCAGATTCGCACGGCTGAGTATGTCGGCAACTCCCGGCAGGTGCATTACTCCGGTCCGCAGACTCGGTCGGGTACTGTTGCCGGCAGTGATTTGCCTGCTGTTGATTATCAGCGGTTGCCGTAAAGACCGACCCTTAGATCACTCCATCCTGATCCTTTATGCGTTTGACGCCGAAGGGGTTGTTATCAACGATAAGATTTCCAACCGGCGTACGGAGACACATCTGGGCCGCCCGGTAGTGCTGGGCGAATTGTCCGGGAAAGGCGTCATCCTGGCCGAATCCGGAATCGGCATGACCAACGCCGCTATGACCGCCCAGAGGATGATAGATGCTTACAACCCCCGGACGGTTGTTTTCACCGGCATCGCCGGATCGGTGGACAGCATCGTGAAGATTGGCGATATCGTAGTCTGCAGCGAATGGATAACACACGATTTTGGTTATATCGGTCGTGACGGCTTCAGACATCGCGGTATACTGGCTTACCAGCCAAACGTTGATTCGGTGGTGCGCACGGTAGTCTTCCCGGTGGACAGCAATCTGATCACACTGGCTGCCGCACTGGCCGACAGCACACCGGACCTGAGAAAAATCGGCACCCGTCAACCGCGTCTGAGAGTCGGTGGTGTGGGTGTCAGCGGTAATACTTTCATTGACAGCGAAACCAAACGCCAATGGCTCTCACACGAATTCGACGCCCTGGTTACCGACATGGAATCGGCAGCCGTAGCACAGGTATGTACCGTCAACAAAATTCCCTTTATCATTTTTCGTTCCTCCTCGGACCTGGCGGGAGGTTCCGGTTCGGCCACCGCCAGGGATGAACTGGAACGCTTTTTCGAAGTAGCCGCCGACAATTCCGCAAGAGTTGTCCTGCAATTCGTGGCCGGGCTGTAGGTGTAGTCAACTCATCATCCAGACTTGTTGTAAAACACGAGCAATTGGACCACCCAGTCGTTATAGCAGTTGTCATAATTGCGTTCCGATTGAGAGCGGGACTCAGAAGGCGGATTCGAAGACGGATCCGCCCTACCTGGCTGTTTTTCTGATCATGCCACTTGCGCTCATAATGTCCCTCCTTTCGTAAGACTCACAACGCTTTCTGACAGGTGAACCCACTGGGCTCTTTCGGATCACCGATACGCCGGTGTCTAATTACCTGCAAGGTCTCTACATCCACCAGAACGAGCATGGCAATGTCTCTGTCGATTCCCACAAGAAAGCGTCCGTCCGGTGTAATTTCAATATGACTCAGGTAAAGGAGACTCGGCTGGGTGCCATATAAACTGTCAACGATGATATTAACGTGCTCGACGGCTCTTGACCCCGTATTTAGAACGCTAAGGCTGGTACTGGGGGGCCAACAGTAGGATATGGTCATATCAGGATAAGTGAAGAAAAGTCGCTGTCCGTCAGGTGTTAGCTCAAGTTGCCCGTTGCCTGGCTCAAAGTGATAGCTAAACACAACCGAGTCTGCGCCAACATCGAACAGTTGCACAGCCATATGGCACAAACCCCATCCGGCATAGATATACCAGTAGTGCTCGTTAGGAGATGGCCGTACCCATGTAAAAACAAAATCGGTAAACTGTCTGCGTACGGGTGGTTTGCTCCCCTTAACTTCGACCCGGTAAACGTAATCGCGATACCTGCTGCCATAGAATGTCCGGCTGTCATAAGAGAAGGTGCCCCAGTATGTCTGGTCGGTGTCATGAAAAACGACGGAATAGTCCGATGTGCTCAGAACGTACAGATCATTACCCTGTATAGCGACCAAGCGGTTGTCAGGTGAGACGGCTATGCCGCCCCCGGCATCGTATGGCAGTTTGGTCAGGTTCTGCGGATTGCCTATTTCCAGCATAAAGCATGAATCCTGTAACGCCAGGTAAAGCTTCTTCCCATCGGCCGAAACCGTTAACCCTCGCAGAGAACCGACCGCCACCTGAAACGAGTCAAGTAAATCACTGCCGACATGATAGGCATAAATCCATCCCGGATTCCCGGAATCGTCGAAATAGACCACATAGTCCTTCGGCTGCGGCGGCCCCGTCGGTTTGTCACCGTTGCAGGCCGATAAGTATAAAACCAAACCTGCCAGTACTGCCGCAAGGAACGCCGGCGCTCGCTTCACCTTCCAACTTGCCATAGCAATCCCGCCTTATTATTTGATTGGTTTTGGTAATATAGTTCATACCCCTGTCAATTCCTGTCGGTATAAAAGCAACCTTTTGAAAAAACTATTCTCTCGAAATTGTCTGATTGGCTTCATAATACTGCTCATACCCCGGTTATATAAGGGATTCTACCCTGCGTTTGCAGTTTCAACCCCAAACAAGTTTGGGGTTGCCACCCGAGGTCGACGCGCGTTGGGTGGGGGATTGTCACCCACTAATAAATGTGGAGATGCCACTGACTGGTCACTGGTGATGCCGGCGGGCTCTCACCCCTATCCGGTCAGATCACTAATTCTCAGTATGGTAAACGTCGTATTGCCGTACTTACGGTGTTGCTCAATCTCGAATCCGGCGAAGTCGATTTTTGCAGTTTCCGAGGTGTCGTGCTGGCAGATAATCAGTCCCCCGGTGCTGACGATGTTGGTATCCTTCAGGAGAACCAGCGTGCGATCGATCAACCCCTGATATTGTGGCGGCGCCACCATCACGATGTCATACTTTCGCGTGCCGGCAGCAAGCCTTCTCACAGCTTCAAAGACGTCTTCAGCCAGGCAGGTCAACTGATCCGAAACTTCGAGTCTCCCGGCGTTACGATTGATCGTTTCAGCCAGTTTCGGGTCGACTTCCACACCGAGCGCCACACCTGCTCCCCGCGATACCGCCTCAAACAAGTACGAACCGGTCCCGCTGAACAGGTCCAGGTAGCAGGCTGAGGAAAGGTAAGGCGCCAGAAAATCAAAGATAGCCCGGCGCAGGCGTGTCAGCGGAGGGCGCGTAATCCCGGTATTCGGGGCGGTTATGACTTTGCCCTTCAGCCGCCCGGCGACAACTTTGAACTTGAAATCCGATTGTTTTTTGATGCTCATCAGCCGTAATGGTTGCCTGTTTTGCTTTGATTCCGGCGCAATATAGACGCCTCTTTTTGCTAATAAAAGCGCTTTCAACAGTCGACAACAAGGATAAGTGGAGAATTTTGTTGATTGGGACATCATTTCGACACCAACTTGAAGTATGCGGAGAAAGATGAAACTGAAAATTGAAGAGACCGTCCCCGACTTCGATCATATCGAGCAGATGCTGGCGGAGAAAGGTTACCGGGCTGTTTGTGGTGTGGATGAGGTCGGTCGCGGCCCGCTGGCGGGACCGGTGGTAGCGGCCGCTGTAATCATCCCTCCCGACGTAGACCTTGAAGGTATCGACGATTCCAAAAAACTCTCAGCAGCACGCCGGGAGCAGTGGTTCGAGAGGATTGTCGAACTGGGTCTTCCCTGCGCAGTAGGCATCATCGACAACGAGGGCATCGACAAAATGAACATCCTCAAAGCTTCCCTGATGGCTATGCGCAAAGCCGTTATGGATCTGAAGCAATCGCCCGATTTTGTACTGGTCGATGGAGACTACCCCGTACCCAGGATAGACCAGCCGCAATATGCCATCATCGGCGGTGATCGTCGCTGCCGCTGTATCGGGGCGGCTTCGGTGATGGCCAAAGTGACCCGTGATCGCATCATGGACCGCTACGAGGCATTGTATCCTTCGTTTTCCTTTTCCCGGCACAAAGGCTATCCTACCCCCGCTCACCTGCAAGAGTTGCGAGAGCACGGACCCTGCGAAATCCACCGCCGGTCATTCAAGCCGGTAGCAGAACTGCTTGAGGAATATGCGCTCCTGTAATGACAATCCGGAGAAACAGGATCACCGGGTACAAACCGGAAAAACCTTCGAACATCTGGCCGGCCGATTTTTCGTGCAAAACGGTTTTGAGATACTGGAGCGCAACTGGCGCACCGGCCATCGAGAGATTGACCTGATCGTCAAGAAGGACAATCTGATAGTATTCGTCGAAGTCAAATCAGCCTCATCGCAGAAATTCGGCCATCCGGCCAACCGGGTTGACAACAAGAAAGTCGCCAATCTTACCCGCGCCGCACAACAGTACCTGATTGATCACAGTATCGAGAATCACGATCTGCGCTTCGACGTGGTAACGTACGTGCAGGGGAAACTGGAACACTTCCCCAACGCTTTCCCGGCCGGCGAATGAAACGGCGGAACCTTCCGTCCGGGTCAAAGCGAATCGTTTCGGCCGGCGGAGTCCGGGTGAACGAAATCAGTCACAGTTGACGACTGCCGGTCATTACCGGACAGGGAGTCAACGAACCGCTGGATCAGCCGAGTGAACCTTTCGTATTTCTCGGGGCGATCCCGGTACTGATCAAGATATTCGTGGAACTGATCGACCGACAGCGAGTCGACAGCCAGCAGAGAATCCCGAAAAGCTGCATAACCGTCCGGATCGTCTCTCAATCGCGCCGAAGCCAACCAGGCATGCGCCACCACCAGGGCATAGAGGGAGCTCTCCTCGCGCTGGTGTTTATCGCTTATCCGATTATAGGTGACGTACCCCGCAATAATCGCGGGGATGATAAGAATCGCCACCAGCCGTTTTATCCACAGTCCCATTTAATCAACTTTCCATTGCCAGTTGCCGCCGGACTTCGTAAACTATCGATCCGAGCCAAACAGGTCAAGAGATTACAGAATGGAACTGCACTACCCCACTACGCGACGACACAGCCGAACGGTCAAGATCGGCCAGGTTCTTATCGGTGGCGGCTTTCCCATCGCCGTGCAATCAATGACCAACACCGACACCACCGACTGCCAGGCCACGGTTGCTCAGGCCGGGGCGCTTTTTGACGCCGGTTGCGATATCGTCAGGATGGCTGTCCCCAACGATGACGCCGCTGATCAACTGAGTGAAATTCGGCGCCAGGTCTCGCAGCCGCTGGTGGCCGACATCCACTTCCAGCATAAGCTGGCACTCAAAGCGATTGCCGCCGGGTTCGACAAAATTCGTATCAACCCCGGCAATATCGGGGCCGACTGGAAAGTTCGCGAAGTGGCCCGGGCCGCTCACGAGGCCGAGGTGCCGATCCGTATCGGCGTCAACTCCGGTTCGCTGCCGAAAGACTTGCTGGAAAAGTACGGCCATGACGATCCCGAAGCGCTGGTGCAGGCGGCTTTGCGCGAAGCTGCGATTCTGGAAGATATCGACTTCGGCAACATTGTCATTTCAGTCAAATCATCCAACACGGTTACGGCTTTCTGGGCCTATCATATACTGGCTGAAAGATGCGAATATCCACTTCACCTCGGCATTACCGAGGCTGGCGTTCTGGAGCCGGGTACTGTCAAGTCATCGGTCGGTATCGGCGCTTTGTTGCTGACCGGTGTCGGTGACACCATTCGGGTCTCGTTGACCGCTGACCCAGTTCACGAAGTACGCGTGGCCCGTCAAATACTGGCCTCGTGTGAGATGAAAAAGGATGGCGTCGATGTCATCTCCTGCCCCACCTGCGGCCGCTGTCAGATCGACCTGATACCGTTGGCGGAGTCTGTCACCGAAAAGACACGGCATATCAAGACACGACTGAAAGTAGCTGTCATGGGTTGTGTCGTCAACGGTCCGGGAGAGGCCGCTGCGGCCGATATCGGCATTACCGGCGGCGATGGACGCGGCGCTATTATCAAGCAGGGTGAGATCGTCAGACGGGTGGACGAGTCCGACCTGGAACAGGCGCTTCTTGATGAGATTGAATCAATGACCGGGGAGAGTATTCCGCGGTAGGCTTCATCAGCAGAGACTCTGGCGGGTGGCTCACCGCTTGCGGTGAGTTTCTATTCCATCTTATACATTGATTGTAAGAAGAACTGTAAACGCACCCCAAGGGGTGCGCCACCAGCCGAAGATAGTAATTACAAATATATGTACGATCACATTTTTAACACAAGCGGTTTTCTACACAAGAAAAGCAGCTTAAAAGCAAGTTCAAGCCCCCCCGCATGTGCGTCTGTCACCTTCCCAGCAGAAAAAGTGGGTCGGGTTCCGCCGTGGCTGTTTTGTTGACTACCGGATAGTTGTCTCCGATACTTACATTATGCGGTTTGGATCAAAAAAGTTGCTTATCGCCGTAAGCCTGGTGCTGCTTTTGATCGTGCTGATCAACCTGTCCTGGTGGGTGTTTTACCAGCGTACACTGCAGATACTGGACAGCCAACTGACCCGACGTCTGCTGGTCACGGCCAGGGCGGCAGCCGCAGCGTTACCGACCGGCAGCCTGGAGACGCTCACCTTAGGAGATTTGGATGCCTGGGTAGAGGTCAGCGATCTCCTGGAAAGAATCCGCGCTTCCGATTCACTGGCGGAACTGTTTGTCATCGATGACAACTACTCGGTGCTGGTCAGCACTTCACTGGAACCCGACTCAACCTACTTTCTGGCTGAACTCAACGGCGTCTACATCGACTCGATCCTGTTCGGACACACCGACAAAGCTCTGGCCACGCCGGCCTACCGCACCGGCGACGTTTACCTGCGCTCGGCCTTTGCCCCTCTTTATGACAATGACGGCTACCTGCTGGCGGTGCTGGGCGTGGAAGCCGACGTCGATTACTTCGACGATCTGACTCAACTGCGCCGGAATCTATATTATTCGGGCGGGTTGTCGATCGCTGCCGGTGTCGTTTTTGGTCTGCTGTTTCTGTTCTACCAGCGCCGGATCAGCCGCGCAGAACAACATCTGTACCTGAGTGAGACGCACTCCTTCCTGGGACGGATGGTTGCCGTAGTGGCCCACGAGATAAAGAATCCCCTGATGATAATCCGCGCCTCGGCCGAGCGCCTGGGCAAAAGACACCGTGACGAGGAAAGCTCGTTTATCGTAGAAGAATCCGACCGGTTGGATGAAATAGTCACCGGCTATCTCGATTTCGCCGGCGGCGGCTCGGTCCTGTCGACCGACCGCCGGGAACAGGTCAACCTGGCGCATCTCGTTGCCGGGGTCAGAAAAGTGTTGACGGAAAGATACACGGAGCAAACGATTGAATGGATCGAAGACACCTTACCCGATGAACTGGTCTTTGAAACCTATCATCGTTCATTGCGGCAGGTATTGGTGAATCTACTGAACAACGGTGTACAAGCCTGCCTGACGGCATCCCGTCCGGCGGCTGTCGGTATAACTTTCGAGATGAAGGATAATCAGGTTCTTATCCGCGTAATCGATCACGGACCGGGTATTGATAAGAAGGAACTGAAACGCATCTTCACACCGTTTTACACCACCCGGCAACATGGCTGGGGCCTGGGACTGTACCTTAGCAGGAAAATCATTGTTGAAATGGGCGGCGACCTGGCGGTTACAAGTCACAGCGGTCGCAAGACCGAAATAACGATACGCCTGCCCAGAGAACAGAAGGAATAGAGGATGGCTCGAATTCTCGTTGTCGATGACGAACCGAAAATGACTTCGCTCATCTGCGGTACACTGGAAGATGCCGGTCACAGTGTGACTACGACCGTTAAACCGACCGAGGCGCTTCAGTTGCTAAAGAAACATTCTTATGACATCGTGATCACCGACCTGTCGATGCCGGAGATTTCGGGTATGACGATTCTGGAAAACGCTCTCGAACAGGAAGGCACCGAAGTCATTATGATGACCGCCTACGGCACGGCCGAGACGGCCGTGGCAGCTATGAAAAAAGGCGCCGCCGACTATCTGCTGAAACCGTTCCCGCTCGATGAACTTCAACTGCTGGTGTCGAGGCTGGTCGAGAAACAACGGTTGCAGAACCTGTCGGGACATTACCAGCAAGTGATCCGCGAAGGTGTCTACGACACGTTCATTGGATCATCAAAAGCGGCGCAGTCTTTGCAAAACCTGCTGACCAAAGTGGCTCCATCTGACACCACGGTATTATTGACCGGTCGCTCGGGCACCGGCAAGGAACTGGCCGCAAGGATGATCCATGAGTTGTCCCGACGAACCGACAACGCTTTTATCGCCGTCAACTGCGCCGCCCTGACGGAGACGCTTCTCGAATCCGAGATGTTCGGTCATGAGATGGGTGCTTTCACGGGAGCCGTCAAACGGAAACGGGGGCGCTTTGAACTGGCCGACCGGGGAACGATCTTTCTGGACGAAATCGGTGAAATGTCGGCCGGGTTGCAATCCAAATTGCTGCGGGTGCTGGAAGAACGTCGGCTGGTGCGCGTGGGAGGTGTTGATGAGGTAGATGTCGACGTGCGGGTGGTAGCGGCCACCAATCGCAATCTCAGAGAGGATATCGACGAGAGGCGATTCCGCGAAGACCTGTATTACCGATTGAATGTTTTTCCCGTAAGGATGCCCGATCTCGTCGAGCGCAGCGAAGATGTAATCGAACTGGCGCAATACTTCCTGAAACGAACCAACTACCCGCACACCCGGTTATCCGCAGAGGTACAGCGACTCCTGCTGGAGTACGCCTGGCCGGGCAACATTCGTGAATTGCGAAACGCCATCGAACGGGCGACAATCCTGGCCGGCGATCAGCCTCTCGGAGTCGATGATTTTGCGCTGGAAAGTGGTGGTAGCGAACCCCTGGTGAAGGGTCAGCCAATGGGAGTAACTGCCCCGGTCGGTGGTCTGGAAAACACTGAGAAACAGATGATTTTAGACGCCCTTAAACAGAGCGGGGGTAATAAGACTGAAGCTGCCCGGTTGCTGAAAATAACCCGGCGGCGGCTGTACAGCCGAATGAAGGCTCACAATATACAGCCGCAATGAGCGGCTGGGGCCACCCGGTTGTACCCCCTGGTACAGGAGGATGACACCAGACTTGAGGCACTATACGTAAGTTGTTATCTTGCTATAACTAACAATCACCAAGGTCGGTCGGCACGGAGTTTGTTGCGTATGTTGTCAGAACCTTTGATGGAGAATATGGAAATGACAAAAAAGATATTGTTGAGCGTTGTTCTGGCAGGTCTGGTGATCGTAGTGGCCGCCCCGACACAGTCCCAGGCGCAAATGCAGATGGAGGGAGTCCAGCGGCAACTTGATAAAACCGACCAGATAATTGAGCAGGCAAAAGAGGCCGTCCGAACGGTCGATGCCCCGATGGCAGTTTATTCCGTGGAAAAGGCAGAGAACCTTCAACTGCAGGCATGGGACCATTTCCGCAAGCGACGAGGACTGATGGCGTATGAATTCTCTACCAAAGCAGAGGAACTGGCCAGAAAAGCCCTGGCGATCTGTCGCCTGACCGAGCAGGGAGAGACAGTTGTCCTGCGCCGGTTGGAACGGGCGACGGAAGTGATGGAAAGAGCCCGTGACGCCATGCCGCCGGGACCCGATGGCAGACTGCGGACAATCTATGACTCAGCCCGGGATAATCTGCTTAAGGCTAAAGAATTCTATCGTGCCGGCAGCTACCGCCCCGCCCTCAAGCTGGCCCGACAGGTTGAAAAGGCCGCACGAGAAATCCTCGAAGTGGCCAACCGCAAGAAGCATCGAGAGGCCGAATTCGAGCGCCGCTATGAAGCCACGGGAGCCGTCATGGAACGGGCTCGTGAAACACTCGGTGACTGCAATTCGGCTGCGGCCGTTAACCTGATTGAGCAGGCGGAACAGACTTACCGGCAGTCGCACCAACATGCTCTCAAGGGCAGAACCGAGGTTGCCCTGCGAAACCTTCAGCAGGCTCGAACGATGGCCGTGGAAGCTGCCAGGAAATGCCAGAGATCCGGCACGATGGAACAGCAGCACGAGCGACTCACCCTGGAAGCTGATCATCTGGCAGAGCAGATCACCTCGGATAATGATGCCGCCCGGCGGTTGTTAAACAATGTTCATGAGCAGTTGCAACTGGCCGAAAACGCCATCGGCCAACAACAAACAGAAGCGACCACAGCTGCCCTGCGAGCCGCTCGGCTTATGCTCAATCAACTGAAATCCATGCTCACCGGCGACGGTCGCTGACAAACTGATTGAGGCAGATTGCGATTGCGGGCACTTGGTATCGTTGCATTAACACTGGCGCTGGTGATCAGCCGATCCGATAAGTTGTGTGCGGATGACTTTGACATTCGAGCCGGGGTCGGGTACGATCTTATTTCTCAACGCTTCTTTCTCGATTCATTGGAAGGTACCGATTCCCTTCTGAGCAGTTGGGCATCGTCTGCCGATTATCTCGACGATCTCAAGGGACAATTTGCCGTGACCTGGTGGCCGGGAAGCGACCGGCGAACGGAACTGGCGGCCGGCTACGAACAGACGGCGGAGTTTATCAGGCTGCGTCTTTCCAACCGTAGTCGACTGACTCTCGGTCACACCCGGCTCGATCTCGACGGCGAGATGGAGCAGCGTCAACGCCACCGCGGAACGGCCGACTTCGGCGACACTTACCTCTCCGGCGCCCTGCGTGCAAAATTGACAACGCCGGTCAGTAAAACCACCTCGCTGGGTTTCCAGGTCCGGGGAGACGGCGTGAGTTTCCGCCGGCCGGCCGATTATAGTTACAACTACAGCCGCGTGGGTGGCAGGGTCTCGATGACAAAGTCACTGGCCGGCTTCTCTTTTGTCGATACCCGACTCTTTGTCACCACCCGCCAGGTCCCGGACTCACTGCCGTTGAACTACGTGAACGCCGGTGTGGAAAGCTCACTGTTTGGATTCTTCGGTGACGTCGAGCTTGACCTGTTCGTCCGCCTGGAGAAAAAAGATTACAATAAACCGTCCGGCAAAGACGATTACACCCGCTTTGAAACCAATGCGCGCAGCAAGATCGATCTGGGCGCCGACTGGTTTGGCCGCCCTGAGACCGAGATAGAGTTGACCCGCTATAGTTCAACCGATCCAATCAACGCCGACTACAACCGGGTCGGCCTGGCGCTGATGTTTGGTCGTGAGTTCGATGGACTGACGATTGCCGCCGGGCCTGATCTGGAGTTTCACGAGGAACAGATGACCGATCTGCTCAACCCCGGAGATTTCACCGAGAAGGGGGTGCGAGTTGATTTTGACTACATGAGTTTCGATCGCCTGTTCTGTTCCATCGAATCGGTCACCGGTTTCCGTGATCTGACATACGATGACGATTGGCAGTCCGATTTCACTTTCCAGCGCCTAAATCTCATTACCGATACAAAGATGCTGTCGTCTGTCAGCCTGAGCGTACTGTTTTCCGCCGAATGGGAATGGCACCCGCAGGAACGGTCGCAGGTTTATCTGCTTTCCTCCAGCCTCAACTATTCTTTCTAAGCCACGAACAGTGTGTTGAAAAAGTGTGTATCACGCTCAATTGCCGACAGACGGGTGGCTCACCGCTCGCGGTGAGTTTCTGTTCCATTCTATACTCAGGTTATAGTAGGAACTGTAAACGCATCTCAAGAGGTGCGCCATCCCTGCCAAAAAAAGTGGCTTGCCACTGGCTTGCTTTTTCTGT
This sequence comes from bacterium, assembly GCA_043811375.1. Classification (GTDB taxonomy): domain Bacteria; phylum Zixibacteria; class MSB-5A5; order GN15; family FEB-12; genus JBDRNJ01. The sequence goes on from JBDRNJ010000014.1 coordinate 51,443, forward strand.
CATTCCTGCGAAAGCAGGAATCCAGTTCTTGAGTGGTTGGTTCCTGAGGGATGTGCCATGCCTCTGTCGGAACCACAAGGGGTTCCGACCTACCAGACTTTTTTTTCGACGGCCTATGGACATCTGCCGGTCACAGATACACAAGGATTGTGATTGTGGAGCCACGTGGTGGCTTCTATATTTCACTAATGGATATCTTTGACAACGGCCGGGCGGAATCATCACAGCCGACACGGGCCGAAATCGCTCCTCTGGCTGACCGTATGCGACCGCAGAACTTTGACGAGTTCGTGGGGCAGGATAAGATCGTCGGAGCGGGCACTCCCCTGCGCAAAGCGATTGAAAGCGACAATGTAACCTCCATGATCTTCTGGGGACCACCGGGGACCGGCAAAACTACCCTGGCCGAGTTGATCGCGCACTCCACCCGAGGACAATTCATTCCGTTTTCCGCCGTCTCTGCGGGTATCAAGGAAGTCAAACAGATAATATCCAAGGCCGGCAACTACTACCAACTTTCCGGACGGCGCACCTACATCTTTATAGACGAAATCCACCGCTTCAACAAAGCCCAGCAGGATGCTTTTCTGCCGTACGTGGAAAAGGGCGATATTATCCTGATCGGCGCCACTACCGAGAACCCGTCGTTTGAAGTCATCTCGGCTCTGATGTCACGGATGCGGGTGTACGTGCTTGAACGACTGTCGGAGAGTGCTATCGGCGCTATAGTACAACGAACATTGTCGGATAACGAACGCGGATTGGGGCGGATGAAGCTGACGCTGGGCGAGGGTGCTCTTGATTTCATCGGCACGGCCGCCGATGGCGACGCCCGCCGGGGACTGACACTGCTGGAGGCGACCGCCTCTTTTCTGGGAGAAGGGGCCGCCATCACGGTTGCGGACCTCAGACAGGTGCATCAGAAAGGGTTAGGCGTTTACGACAAAGACGGCGAAGAACACTACAACATCATCTCCGCCCTGCACAAGAGCCTGCGCGGCGGTGATCCCGATGCTTCACTTTACTGGCTGGCGCGGATGCTCGACGGCGGCGAGGACCCGCTTTATATCGTGCGACGGTTGGTGCGGTTTGCCTCCGAGGATGTCGGTCTGGCCGACCCGTATGCGCTGACGCTGGCCATAAGCACTCGCGACGCTTACCACTTCCTTGGTTCACCCGAAGGTGAGCTGGCAATTGCGCAACTGGTCATCTACCTGGCCTGCGCTCCCAAGTCAAACGCGGCCTACGTCGCATTTGACCGGGCTATGAAAGACGTTACTACCAAAGGCTCCCTGCCGGTGCCGCTGCATATCCGCAACGCCCCGACTTCACTGATGAAAGCTCTCGACTACGGCAAGGGGTACAAGTACGCTCACGAATACGAAGACGCCCTGACCGACCAGGAGCACTTCCCGGACGAACTGGCCGGCACGGAGTACTATCACCCCAAAGAAGCCGGACGTGAGGCGAAGCTGGCGGAGTATTTGAAGAAGTATCGGGAGTATAGGAAGAGGTCAGCGAAGTAGGGCAGAACCCCTGTGGTTCTGCTTATTGAAACCGGCAAAACCGCTAAAGGGTTATGCCCTGTAATTGTTAAGGAAGTAAGTCATGTGCATAGGATAGATGTGGATATCCGCCTTCTATGAAAAAAGTATTCAAGTGTTAAACGTTGATAAATCCAATGCGTCTTTTAGATATGTAAACAGATGTGGCAGGAGGGATTTGTGATATATTCAAAGATATTGCTAATCACTATAATGATGAATTTGCCATCGCTAGTTTTAGCTCAGATGAAAACTCAGATAGGAGTGAATGGCAATCAAATGTGGTCCAGTCATGGAAAATTAGTTAGCCCTATTGGGTACGGCTTTTTTCTCTCACAGGATGTTTCTTCAAAAATCAGACTGAGAATTGAATATGCCTACCATTCAGAATCCCAAGGGTACGTGGGAACAGCCTACCTTTTTCTTCCACCAACCGAAGATGCCGAAGTAAGAGATTTTTTTGACAGTCATGCCTGGGTGCAGACATTTGAGCTAGCCCTATTGCATAGCTTTGTTAGATGTGAACAAATGCGGTTGAGCATTGGTGGCGGGTTGATATATCGACGTTTTCGCGCTGATATAATTGGTCGTACCAGTGGATTTAAGTTCCCCGGTACAAAGGCGGACAAGATTGGGATAAGTATAAATATTGATCTCGATATTGGGCAAATCCTGCGATTACCGATTACTGCCCACCTCGGCTTTCGGCAATCATTTACATCTCCTGAACAGGCACTATGTACAGACTGTTATGCCATTTTTTCCGACGGTATACGAAGTTCTGAGGTGCTGCTTGGTTTGTCGTACACTATCTCAGCACATTGAATGATATAATGGTATCACTTTTACAACACACCAACGTTAGAAAAGTAGGGCAGAACCCAAAGCGGTTCTGCCTATTAATGCCGGCAAAACAGCAAAGGGTTTTGCCCTACAATTCAAGGAGACAATTGTCAGCATGTTCCACAACATCCCCTCCCCCATAGCTGATCGGATGCGGCGGTTGGAAGAACTGGATATCGCCGACCGTATCGACGGTTCCTCACGAAAACTGCGGCTGCGACAGGTTCCACCGGAAACCGGGCAGTTTCTGGCCCTGCTGGCGGCGAGTGCACCGGCGGGTAACTGGATCGAAATCGGCACCAGCGCCGGGTACTCCACCCTCTGGCTTTCTCTGGCGGCACGCGCGGTAGGTCGCCGGATAATCACGTTTGAGATTGATCCAAGCAAAGCTGAGATGGCAACCGAGACCTTTCGTGTCGCCGGTGTCGATGACATAGTGGAAATGGTTTTTGGAGATGCTCGTGAACATCTGGATAAAAGCCACGATGTGGCTGACGTGGCCTTCTGCTTTCTCGATGCTGAAAAGGAAATATATCAGCAGTGCTATGACATAGTTGTTCCCCGACTGGTCAACGGCGGCTTGCTGGTCGCCGATAACGCCATCAGCCACCGCCGAGTATTGCAACCTATGCTTGACAGAGCACTCGACGATGACCGGGTCGACGCCCTGATCGTCCCGATCGGCAGAGGAGAACTGGTCTGCCGCAAACTTTGAGCGATATCGCCATACTTTTGCACTATGAGCTATCTTGAATCACAACGACTAGCTAAGCTTTCTACTGCTGTCAGAGAATCGAGTCTGAAGCGGCTGCGGGCGGTTCCTGAGGGCCGGGAAAACTGGCGTCCCACTACCGATGCGATGAGTTTCGCTGACCTGGCGCAACACCTGGTCGACGCTGACAACTGGCTGCTGAAAATGCTCGAACTCAAGAACCTCAAACCGATAATCGGCCGAGCGGGATTGATCGAAATCAAAAACCGTGAAGAATACCTGAATCTTCTGGAAGAACTGGCACAAAGCGGCGTTCGTCGAGATCAGACGATCCGCGCTATGACCGATAAAGAACTGGCCGAGATGATCTATGACGCACGTTTCGGACGGGAAGTCAGCGCCTGGTGGATTGTTGTCCGTGGTAATCTTGATCACGAAACCCACCACCGGGGACAGATAGCAACATATCTAAAACTACCGGGCGGGGCGGGTACAACAGGTGGAGGAACAGATGAAAGACAAGCATGACGCCTTCGGCCATGGGCTTTACGATTATCTGAATGGTATACGCGGTGCCGAGATTATCGAAAGAGATGATGGCATGGTGGAACCCGATGGCGGCCCTAAAGTCTATTTTGCTGAGTACCGCGACTGGTCACCGGTCGAGAAAAAGGCGATTCGCTACGCGCAAGGAAGAGTACTCGATATTGGCTGTGGCGCAGGCAGATGCCTGCTCTATCTGAAAAACAAGGGCTTTGACGTTACGGGTATCGACACTTCCCCGTTAGCGCTGAAAGTCTGCCGGAAACGCGGCGTAAAGAAAGTCAAGCTCCTGTCGGTGACACAGGTAACCCCGAAACTTGGCATCTTTGACACCCTGCTTATGTATGGCAACAATTTCGGCCTGATGGCTAATCCGCATCGGGCACGATGGCTGTTCAGAAGGTTTGTAAAGATTACATCCGCCAGGGGAAGAATCATTGCCGCTGCCCTCAGTCCCTACCCAACAACTACCCCGGAACACCTGGAGTACCAGAAACGCAACCGGAAAAGAGGACGCCCGGCAGGACAAATCAGACTCCGGGTCAGGTACAAAAGATATGTCACACCCTGGTTGGACTGGCTGCTTGTCTCTCAGAAGGAGATGACCGATATCCTGCGGGGAACCGGCTGGCAACCGGTGAAATTCATCGATGGGCCGCAGGGAAGGTACGCTGCTATTATCGAGAAGACCGGGTAGATTTTCGGTCGGAGTCGAAACTCAGTCATTAATGTTAACAGACCAGCCCTCCCACAATCCGGGGAGGGCTGGTCTTTGTCGGTAAGAACTGTTCGTCTAACCGTAGATCTCTTTCCGGTTTTCATCGGTCACCGCCAGGTTGACGGTGCGAAATTTCCAGGCACCGTTTTCGCCCTTGTACGCCTTAACCCATTTGATGTACTGGGGCGACCCTTCCTTACTGGCGGCCTTCTTGATCTTGTCAGCGAAGCTCGTCTTCTTGGCCATACGGGATTACCTCCTCAACTTCTATCTTATCTTCCACATCCAACTGAGCCCGTTGCTGTCTCACCACCAACAACAAGTCGGTGGTTTCCTTCAGCAGGCTGAATTCACGATCAGTCGCGAACTGCCGAGCAGCTCCGTGGAAGTGATCAGAGGCCGCTGCATAATCTTTATCTTTCAGCGACAGCAAAGCCCGGCAGTATTCTTTTTCTGCCTGATTAAGCATGCTGATCTCTCCCGTCAATCAGAGCCTCGGCCTGATTCAGCCGTTTGACATACGGGCCGACTTTATAGTCATCCAGCTTCAGTGAATATATGATAAAAGCTGATAAAAGCAAGGCATCCTTGTTTTTCTGTATGGTGGCCGTTTTCAGGGAATCATCAAGAACCGAGAGAATATGTTTATGAGAACCTGCCAGATCCCGGTACATTCCCGCCAGATTCTCCAACAACCGGCCGAATGCTGCCATTGATCCGGCGCTATCGGTGGCCGATTCCGGTCCTCGGCGGAGGTGCAGTTTGACGGTCCCGGTCGTCCGCTCACTCCACCGCTTTACCTCCGACTGAATTTTGCGAGCTGCCGGAGAATTATCCTGCTGCTTCGCCAGAATGGTGTCGATCCGTTTGAGCATATCGCCAATCCGATTGCGGTCACCATCTCGGAGACCACCGCTTTCCAGCCATGTCGAATGATCGGCTAACCACTCGCCAACGTTTTCGACCACTTCGCTGCCGTCCTCAGGAGTTCGGGCGATATCATCCAGGCGGTTGATACCGCCCAGAACCTGAAGGCGCTGCCCTTTGGCAGCCACCGCCCGTTCGAGAAACGATTCGAGCAGTTTCTCAAGTGCTGCCAGATCGTCTGATTGGTTCAATCGACACTCTCCAGATAAGCCCTGGTCACATCACGGTCGGTAACTTTGGGGGCAGTTTTCTCCGTCAGGTAGTCCTCGAACAAACCGGCCAGGCGATTAGTCATCTCCTGCAACTGCGGCACCGAAGAAGCTTTCTTCTCCGTCTTTGTTATCAATCCGGCCAGCTTCAACTGCGCCAGTTTGGTGAGCGACTGGTTTCGGTCCAGGGGACTGAGCCGGCAGATTTCGTCGAGCGTACGACGCCCGTCTACCAGGGCCATGATGTTCCACTCGGCAGCTTTCATTGTCACGGCCCGTTCCCGGTCTCCCTGGGATGCTGAGATGGTGTAGACCGACTCCGGGTCGGGCAACGTTTCCCTGACCATGTTCATCTCATCGGTGCGGCGCAACCCTTCCAGGATTACGTTCTCAACCGACAGGTTGACGGTGATTTCCTCATCGGTAGGGAACTGATCTTCGTAGAACTTAAACGATCCGGCCTGCCAGCCCAACAGCGAATACAGCAACTCCTCGATCTGCTTGTTGACCACGTCTCTCAGGTCGCTGCGGTCAATGAACCGCTTGCCGATCATGATCTCACCCAGCCGTCGGGAATTGTCCGTTTTGGCCTGGATGCTGATCGCCTCCTCAAGTTGCTCGGTGGTGATCACACCTCTTTCCTTCAGGAGTTGGCCCAGATGAAACGTCTGCCGGGGACCATAGCCATAGACGACGTTGCCTTCCCTGAAATATATCATCACTATGGAATCATCTTTCTGAATCCCCAGCGTTCCCGATTTACGGCCTGATGCGATTAGCTGAAATACTTCCGGCAATGTGAATCTTTCGATATTCCCCTGCAAATCAAGTTCCATATATACTCCCTGCCGACGATAGAAAGTCAGCAATTCCCTGGTGCTCTATTCTTATCCAATACTCCCGTTACCTGTTGCGAGGTAACGCAATAAAGTAATCAAATCCTTAACTATTCCCCAACCTGCCATATACTACGAAGTTACAAGTTCTTCTCTCAACAATTAACAATAACAGTTGTTTTGGCTGATGTCAACGTCAAAAAAAGGATCACCCGGCAGTTTTTGCTTCTTTCCGGCCAGCCTGTCCGCTTAACTAAATATGTGGTTCGGCGATAATTTACCGGGCCGTGTTTTTAATCCTGGCGGTAGACAGTGAAAACGAAAATTACGGCAATAACACCGGCGAGGTCCCCTGACGCTAAATCGGTCAGTATCAGCGGCATTGAGAAACCATTGACGGTGCCGGCACACCTGGTTGAACAATTCGGCCTGATGACCGGCGTGGTGCTCACGGCAGCACAGCTTGAGAGGCTGATAGCTGAATCTGACCTGTGGAGTTGTGACAGGACAGCCGCACGACTGCTGGCCGCTCGCGAGCATTCGATCGGTGAAATCCGGGTCAAACTTAGAACCCGACATTTCCCGGACAACATCGTCAAAGAAACAATTCGGAAGTACTGCCGGCTGGGGGTGCTTGACGATGCCGTCTTTGCCTATCATCAGGCAGAGAAACTTGTCAATCGGCGGCCGTGCGGGAAGTCGTTCCTGACGGCTTTTCTGCAACGTAAGCGGATCGACCGTCAACTGGCGCAACAGACGGTCGAGCAGGTGCTTGAAGGTAAAGACGAACTACAACTGGCGACAGCGGCGCTGTTGCAAAGATGGAGAGAATACCGCCAGTTTGAACTTGAAGTGGCCCAACGCAAGGCATATAATTACCTGGCTCGCCGCGGGTTCGGTTACGAGGCGGCCAAGGCGGCATTTGAGCAGATTCAACGGCGACAAGAAGAGGAAACCGAAGATTAAAACTACTGATATCAGACAATCCTTTTTGAGTTACTTCAAGGCTCACGACCATCGTATCGTTCCCTCCTCGCCGGTGATTCCCTTCGATGACCCGACGCTGCTGTTTATCAATGCCGGCATGAACCAGTTCAAGGATGTGTTCACCGGCCGACGCCGCCTTGAATATCGGCGAGCCGCCAGCGTCCAGAAGTGTATCAGAGCCGGCGGCAAGCACAATGATCTTGACAACGTCGGCTTCACGGCGCGGCATCATACTTTCTTTGAGATGTTAGGCAACTTCTCCTTCGGTGATTACTTCAAGGAACAGGCTATCGCCTACGCCTGGGAGTGGCTGACAAAGGAACTGGCGCTTCCGATTGACAGGCTCTATGTCACCGTTTATGAAACTGATGATGAGGCGTATGATCTGTGGAAGAGAATAGCGCCTCAATTAAATGAGGCTCGCCTCCTGCGGTTCGGCAAAAAAGATAATTACTGGGCGATGGGTGATACCGGTCCGTGTGGTCCCTGCTCGGAGATTCATTTTGACCGGGGTGAGAAGTTCGGCACCGGTCCGGACGATGTCGTCAACGGTGAGACCGAACGCTTTGTCGAAATCTGGAACCTGGTCTTCATGCAGTACGAGCGGCAGCCGGACGGTAACCGGATTCCGCTGCCGAAACCTTCGGTCGACACCGGCGCCGGGCTGGAACGGTTAACGGCTGTCATGCAGGGAGTCGATTCCAACTATGAAATAGATATTTTCAAAAGCATCATTAAGGCCGTTTCCGACATCACCAAATCAAAATATAAAGACCACGTCGCTTCTCACCACGTGGTGGCCGATCATCTGAGAGCGCTGGTGTTTGCCATTGCCGACGGAGCCGGCGTCTCCAACGAAGGTCGCGGTTACGTGCTGCGCCGTATCCTGCGCCGAGCCGCGCGACACGGACGCATTCTTGATATGCACGAGCCGTTTATCTACCGCCTGGTGCCGGTACTGGTGACCCTGATGGGCGACGCCTACCCGGAGATTAAAGAAAAGCAGAAACATATTGAGAGCGTTATTCAATCCGAAGAGGAGTCTTTCTGCTGCACGCTGGAGACCGGATGCCAGTTGTTTGACGGGATAGCCAAAAAAGTAACGAGCGTCGGCAGTACAATTGTTGACGGCAGTGACGTCTTTCGGTTGTATGATACTTATGGCTTCCCCTACGATCTGACCGAGATCATGGCCGGTGAGCGCGGTTTGACATTGGACCGGGACGGTTTCGATAAAGCGATGACGCAGCAGAAGGAGCAGTCGCGGGCGGATGCCAGGTTTGCGCTTGAGGGTACTAAGGAATTCATTGACAAGCTTGAACAAAATGGGTTGCTGGACGAGAAGGTTACCGAGTTCTTGCGTCTCGAGAATCCCGAGCAGGAAGTTAGTACCGGATCACTTCTCGCCATAGGCCATGCTACTGGGGCGGCCGTTGTTCTTGATAGAACACCTTTCTATGTCGAGTCCGGTGGTCAGGTCAGTGACACTGGTTGGATTCGTGGTCAAGGATTCTCTCTCGAAGTAACAGCCATGTACAACCATCGTGACTACTACATCCATGTTGGCCGGCTTACCAGGGGACACGTGCGCGATATACAGGGAGAAGTTGTCACTGTCAAAATCAACGCCGAACGCCGCTGGGACATTATGCGCAATCACACTGCCACCCACCTAGCCCACGCCGCCCTGCGACAGGTGCTGGGACAGCATATCCGGCAGTCCGGCTCGTATGTCGGTCCGGACAGGTTGCGTTTTGATTTCTCGCACCACCAGCCGATGACACCGGCAGAGATCACACAGGTGGAGAAAATCGTCAACGGTCTGATTCTGAAAGGCACGCCGGTGACAACACAGGAAATGGATGTCGATTCGGCCCGCAAGAGTGGTGCGGTGGCACTATTCGGCGAAAAGTACGGTGACACCGTGCGGGTGGTGTCAGTCGAAGACTTCTCACGCGAATTGTGCGGTGGCACTCATGTCGACAATGTCAGCCAGATCGGGCCGTTTTTCATCACGTTGGAAACCGGTGTCGCCTCCGGAGTGCGGCGGTTGGAGGCTATCACCGGTAGTGAGGCACAGAAATTCATGCTTCAGTCCAAGCAATTCCGGCAAAACGTAGCATCGTTGGTGGGACGTCCCGAAACAGACGCCCTGGCCGGAGTGCAGCAGTTGCGCGACAACAACCTGACTCTGCAGAAAGAAATAAAGAAGATTCGCTCCGAGATGTTTGCCGGCGGCGTCAAGGCAATAGGAGAAGAATTCCAAGCGGGGCCGGTGTCGGGCATCATGCATAACTTCAAAAAAACCGACCGGGACACTATGGCCAGTTGGATCGATGCGCAGAAAGCCAGCCATGAGACTATAGTGGCGCTCGGTCTGGGAGAAGTAAACGGCAAGTTGACATTCATGTCTTCAGCTAGTCCAACGGCGATTGCTGATTACGATGTGCATATGGGCAAGCTGACGCAATCGGTGTTGGCACAATACGGAGGACGTGGCGGAGGCAAGGAAGCTTTCGCCCAGGGAACGGTAGCGCCAGGGACAATAGCAGAGGATCTGTTTGAAACGGCGCGTTTAATTATCAGCAAGGAGGCAACCCAAAAGGATGGCTGATGGTCAGGTGTATTCACGGTTAATGGCAACATACAGGCGGCGCGGCGGCGGTTTTTTACTTTTGCTCGATCCCGACCGAGCGGGTGAGAATCCGTGTATAGCGCTGGCGGAGGCAGCCGAAGAATGCGGTGTCGATGCCCTTCTGGTCGGCTCATCGTTTACGCTCAATACCAACTTCGCTTCGGCTGTGAAACAAATAAAAGCGGTCACACCTCTGCCGGTGATCATATTTCCCGGATCGTTCGCCCAGGTAACCCCTGACGCCGACGCTATCCTGTTTACTTCGTTGATATCCGGGCGCAACCCCAACTACCTGATCGACGAGCAAGTCCGGGGAGCGCCGCTTGTCAAAAGGTTCGGTCTGGAAGTGATTCCGACCGGCTACATGCTGATAGAATCGGGGCGTCAGACATCGGTGCAGTATATTTCCGGCACCCAGCCGATTCCCAGCGCCAAGCATGATATCGCCTGCGCTCACGCTCTGGCAGCCCAGTACCTGGGTATGAAACTTGTCTATTTAGAGGCCGGTTCCGGCGCTGACAGTCCGGTGCCGATCCGGATGGTTCACGCCGTAGCCGATTATGTCGACATTCCCCTGTTGATCGGAGGCGGTCTGACTTCGCCGGAGGAATGCGCCGCTCGAATTGATGCCGGGGCTTCGTTTGTCGTTGTCGGCAACATTCTGGAAGACGACCCCCGGTTTACCTACCTTACTGAGTTGACCGCCGCAACCCACCCATTGGAGACAGTTGCAGTATGAAACAGGAAGAGAAGCTCGACTACCTGAGAAAGCTGGCCGAGGAAGCGGCTATTCTGCGCAAGTCACTTGTGGAGGAGTCAGGAATAGAAATCCTCGACCTGGCGGCTGTAATCTCAGGCGTTATAGGTTCCGGTGGAAAGCTGCTGATTGCCGGTAACGGCGGATCGGCTGCCGACGCTTCTCATTTCGCCGGTGAGATGGTAGTCAGGCTTTCTGCCGAGAAACACCGGCAGGCTTTGCCGACTGTTGCTCTGTGTACGGACCCGGCCGTAATGACCGCGGCCGCCAACGACTTCGGCTTTGAAAACATCTTTGCCCGCCAGGTGGAAGCTATCGGTCAGAAGGGTGACATGCTGTTCGTCATTTCGACATCCGGTAATTCGGTCAATTTAATCAAAGCAGTGCACGTTGCGCGTGAACGGGGGCTGCTGACAGCCGGTCTGCTGGGCGGCAAGGGCGGCAAACTGGTGTCCAAAGTCGACCGGGCACTGATTGTACCACACTTGTCAACGCAACGGATACAAGAAGAGCATATCTTCGTTATCCACCTGCTGGTGGAACTGGTCGAAAGCGACCTTCTTTAATGTCCGACCGCAGCCGCCGACATTTCCAATACGTCATCGTCATTTGTTTTGCCCTGTTTGTTTTCGGCTCTGCATTCTCCATTGCGCTGGCCCAGGTTTCGTTGGGAGTGTCTTTAATCCTGTTAGTTATTCTGTCCATTCTGACCCGCATGAATCCAGTAACGACGATCCCCCGCTGGTTTTACATCTGGGCCGCTCTGTACGTGGCGTGGATGATGCTGTCGGCCGTGGCCGGTCCGACATCGCTGCAATCGATCCGTATTCTCAAGGAGGAATGGTTGTTTTTGGCCATACCGGCCGGGATCTTCCTGTTTCGAGAAGACCAATACCGCCGGTACCTGCTGACGGCTCTGGCTCTGGGAGTGGGGCTGGTTTCTCTTTACGCTATTGTCCAGCATTTCTCGGGTGTGCACTGGTTCAGAACCCAACCGCTACTGGCGGCGTCCGACTACGGTTTCATTGTGACGGGGAACTTCTCGCACTCGCTGACTTTCGGTAATTACTACGGCACCGCGACCCTGTTCCTGGCCGGGTATGCCATGGCCGGCAGGGCGGAATTGAGCCGGTGGCTGCGACAGTTGCTGATTCTGGTGTCACTGCTGGCTATGATCGCTACCATCCTGAGCTACAGTCGCGCCACCGTGGCCGGAATGGCTCTGGGGTTGATTTTGCTCGGTCTGATAATGGGACGCAAGTACCTGGTCTATTGCACAGGTATTGTGGCCGTGATGGCGACCGCTATATTGATCACCATGCCCGGTCTGAGTTACCGCTTCAGTGATAAAACGGTCCGGGACATGGGCGGCGTCTACGAGGGCGGGCGGGTCTTTATCTGGAAAAACTCACTCAAGGTGATAACCGACCATCCGATCCTGGGAGTCGGCCAGGGCAATTTCCAGGCCGCCTACGCCTCTCACCTGCGTGCCGACATCCCTGAGAAACGCAAACTAACTCATGCCCACAACGACCTGCTGAATATAGCCGCCATATCCGGCGTGCCGGGCGCGGTATTTTTCGCCGGTATGTGGCTGTCGGCCCTGGTCTGTTTTATTGAAGGAATCCGGCGCGGGCGCCGATCTGGTATCATTTCCGCCCCATCGGTGGCAGCATTGGTCGGTTCGGTGGTGTTTTTATCTACTTCTCTGTTTGAAGCCACCTTTGCCGACGAGGAAGTTCGGCAGTTATTGATGTTCATCTGGGCGGTGGGATTGTCAGCAACGTATAAAACAACAAATATGACCAACCGCCCGGCGATCAAAAACTCTTGACAAGTCAGATCACACGGCGTTAATAGCAGCGAGGATATTTGATGACAGCAGCTACTAAGAAAACTAAGCGGTCCGATTCGAGTGAAAGCAAGTGGCCCTACGGTAAGAAGAACTACCTGGTATTCGCCGCAGCCCTGGTGGTGATTATTCTCGGATATGTCACTCTGGGGCAGGGTTCGATTACGTTGGCGCCTATTCTGTTGGTGCTGGGCTATTGCGTGTTGGTTCCGATTGCGCTACTTATCAAGGGACGCCCAGACAACAACGACAAGCCCGATCAACAGCCGGAAAATTAGTTCGCAGGGCGGCAGCCATTTTTATAACACCGACTCACGGCGTAACAAAATGAATGTCACATTTCCCCGCGGAATCCATAACATCCCTCCATAACTGAGTCCGGAGATTTATTTTGTAGCCTGGGTTACCGGTCCACGAGACTCATTTGAAACCTTGAACCTCGACACAATCTGCTGCAGGCCATCTGCGTTGCGGCTCAGTTCCTCGGCTGCAGCTGCCGACTGTGCTGCTCCTGCCGCCGACTCCTTGGCGGCCGATGAAACCTGCTCGATATTCTTGGAGATTTGCTCAGCCGCCACTGACTGTTCTTCCGAGGCGGTGGCAATCTGCTGGATCATATCCATGACCCTCTGGGAACCATTGACAACCTCATTCAGACTGCTTCCGGCCTTGTCCGCCAGTTCACGACCGGCATCGACTTCTTTAGTCCCCGTTTTCATCGAAGCAAAGGCTTCCTGGGTTCCCTGCTGGATGCCTTTGATCATATCGGTGATTTCACCGGTCGCCTTACCGGTCCTTTCGGCGAGCTTACGGACTTCATCGGCGACTACCGCAAAACCACGTCCCTGTTCTCCGGCCCGTGCCGCCTCAATGGCAGCATTCAGGGCAAGAAGGTTGGTCTGGTCAGCTATGTTATCGATCACACCGATGATTTCACCGATCTGGATGGCAGAAGTCGCCAGCTTGCTGATGTTTTCGGAGGATTCACGAACCACGGCAGCGATTCTGTTCATTCCTTCAATGGTTTCCTGTACAACTTGACCGCCGGCGGTTGCCGTGTCGGAAGCGCCCTTGGCGCCGTCAGTAGCTTCGCCGGCATTTTTAGATGATTCGACGATGGTTGCCGTCATCTCCTCAACCGCCGTCGTGACCTGGGCTACCTGCTGTTCCTGGACCTGGGCTCCCCTGGAAACCTGTTCAGAAGAGGAAGAGATCTCCGTGGCAGCAGTCGTTACCTCGCCGGCGCTGCCCGCCAATTGAGAAACGATGGCGCTCAGGTTTGTGATCATCGTCTGGAATGAATTGCCCAGAACATCCTTTTTGGATTTCGGCTCCACGCGGATGGTGAGATCATTTCGAGCAATTGATTCCGCCGCATTAGCCAATTCCTTCATGTAGTCGATCAATCCTCGGAAGGCTTGAGCCAGACTTCCGATTTCATCTTTTGAATCAAGCTCAATGTTATGGTCAATGTCACCTGTAGCGATCTTTTGAGCTACGTAGGCTATGTTCGAGACAGGTCTGGAGATGCCTCGTGCAATCACAAACGCCACAAAGACACCTAAGAGAACGACACCTATGACAAACCCGAACAACATGGTATTGGCAGACTGCTGGGCGGACTCCATTTTGCCCTTTTGAACCGCTCGCAGATCATCCAGGTTCTTAACGACTTCCCTGCCTGCATGTACTATGCGCTCTTCACTTTTCAATTGCTCTTTGTGAACGCTTCTATAGGTCTCGAACCCGCCTGTGTAATTACCTATAGCTGCAATGATATTATCTATCTGGTCCAGGTTTACTTTCTGCTTCATCTTGGCCCTGGTTGTCTGGCACTGTTCAACAAACTCATCGATTTCAGTCAACACAATCTCGGCGTACTCATCGTTCTTACGCAACATCCAGTTCTTCTCGGCCTGTCGACACTCCAGCATATACCTGTTCACGTGGTTGGCGTCCTCAGCCTTGCCCCAGCGATCCGCGAGTTTTTCGTGGGTCTCTTTCGCCAGGAACTCAGCCTCCATCTTATCCCTCTGGCTGATCCTTAGCGCCGCAGCCTCTTCATTTACTTTGCGAGCTGCTACCTCCATAGTCTCCATAGCGGCTGCAGCTTCCTCGTGAAACCTGACCCAGTCGTCAAACGCCTCCTCGTATTCCTTGGCATGGCCAAAGGCCGCCTCAATAGCAACTACATCAGCCTGATCCTGAAAACGCGCTTTTGTTTCATCAATTTGCGTGTACATCTTGCCGGCGGTTTCATGCACCTGCTCGACGTATTTCATATCGTCTCGTATGATGTAGTTCTTTTCCTGTTGGCGGCAGTCCTTGGCCCACTTGATCAACCGGTTGGCGTCATCGGCATTGGTCACCATCTGCTGAAACGTGTTCAGTCCATCCCAGCCCACGTAACCAATGGCCACAGCGAGGATCAAAACTACACCGAATCCAATGTATAGTTTCTTCGCGATTTTGAGATCTTTCCAACTCATGATAATGCTCCTTCTGTATTGAATACTCTCATGACTGTTGCTTATCCTGTGCGTTTGTTCTTCTTCCCTACTAAAATGTGACCTTGAGCCTTCTTGAACAGACCTGCATCAGCGCGTAAAGTTTTGACGTCCAGCGCCGGTTGAGTAAGATGAATCCGGTCACCAGTCCCGGCGGTCCCCGCCGGCATTTGCTCTACCATCCGGCACAATTCAGCCATATTCTGTTTTCGATCTTTGGATTCGCTTTCAACCATCTTTTTCAGAGTGGTCTCAAGCTTGTCAACCGCACCCATGAGTTGACCGAAATCCTGGGCATCTACCGACTGTATCAGAGAAAAGCCGATCACAAGCGCCAGTGTGTTAAAAGTGTGACTGCTTTCTTTATGCTGTCCCCATTGCATATATTAACGGTCGGTTGTGTATATGTGTCCTCTTTACGATACCTATCTCTTTGCCCTCACCGACAAAAGTCAGCATGCATATTTTGATAGATCGGACTGTCCAGATTCCCTTTAACGAAAACCGCTGCGTAATAATTGAACAAACTGGCCGGGAACTCTGGAGAGGGAGCAGCTTAAGCAGGCCTCTTGTTCTTACGTCGTCACGAATCCTTTCGTAACGGCTACATTGGGAGGCGGCTGGGAAAGGATTCCCGACCACATATAAAACCTTACGATATTGCGATTCGTCAATTCCGCGTAGCGGGTGCCGAGGGCACATTCATTGAGTCCGCCACCGGCGATGCCACTCTTATTGGTGGGAGACAAGCCCCCACCTTACGCGACCCGAAATCGTCGCCTTTTGGGACAGCTTCCGGACATCTACCGCCCACAGGAAACACTCCATCCCGGAATATGATTCTACCGAAGCAGACAACTACCGCGCAGGGGGTGGCCTTGTGTCACCCCGATTGTCGTGGCGATACCACCGGGTGGCCGGTGGCCGTGGATTATGCGTTCAAGTGTTTGATGCTAATAACGTTACGAGGTCTGCGGAAGGCACCGCAAGGGGACGGCTAATTACTCTGAGCTTGGTCCACCAGTTCGCGGTACTGATCAATCAGCCGTGTGGTTTCCTCGCCCGAACCGGACTCCGCAATAATGTTGAAGGCGGCCGTCAACCGGTCAGGCACCACCAGCACCCAGCCGTCGTTTTCAAAAATGCGCACCCCGTCGATAAGCTGACGGCGCTTGTCCTCGGAGCCGGAGATCAGTTTGCGCATGACGGTGCCCTTCTTGGCCCAGGGGCAGGGAACCGATATCATGCGCCGCTGCAAGTGCTCAAACCGGGCACGGATAGTGGCCGGTGAGCTCTGAGTCTGGGCCATCATTTCCAGCATTCGGACGGCAGCCAACATGGCATCGGCGCCCATCTGGAAACCGGGAAAGATAAACCCACCCCTGGTGCCGCCAACAAAATCTACATCACCTTCCCGTCGCACTTCCATCATGGCCAGATGATCGTTGACCACGCGTTTGACACTCACACCGTGTTGTTGGGCAATTTCCTCCACACCCATGGAAGCTCCCACCGGCACCGCGATTTTCTTCACCGCGTGCGTTCTCAGATAAAGATCGGTCACCACCAGAAGCAATAGCTGGCTGTCAATCGGTTTGCCCAGTTCGTCGACGACCGTCAACTTCTCGGCAGCCGGATTGAGCAGGAAACCGATGTCAGCCTTCAGCGACGTGACAATCGATGATAGTTGCTCGATAGCCAGCTTGGTTTCTTCCTGAGAACTGGACATTTTGCGCGGGTTGAGAGTGGCGTTCAGTTCAACGGCAGAAATGCCCAGACGGCTGAAAAGAGTGGGGAAAATCTGGCTGGAGGAGCCGTTGGAGTGATCGATAACGACTTTGAAATCGGCCTTCTTGATTGCTTCCATGTCGATCTCGTCAAGGAAGTCGCTGCGGTAATTGTCCAGCACGCTGGCGGGCATGTCCAGACGTCCGATCTGATCGAGGGAAGCGCGGGCAAAATCCTCGCCGAAGTACATCCGCTCCACTTTTTTAAGTTGTGCCGTCGGCATGTCCAGACCGGAACCGTCAAAGAATATCCAGTCAATCAGGCGGAAGTCCTCGGGGTTGTGGCGAACGTATATCCCCGCCGCGTAGCCACCCCTCTGGAGGGCGTAACGGACCACCGGTATGGGCAGATTTCCCAGGTCCGATACGTTGACGCCGGCCGCCAGCAAACCGGAGGTCAGGCTGCGTTTCAGCAGGCGCGAGGTGTCGGAAGCATCACGGCTGAGAACCACGGCGCTCCCCTGACCGAGGAACGCCCCAAAAGCGGCTCCGACCCGGACGGCCATTTCCGGAGTAAGCTCCGTCAGTGCCAGACCGCTTATCTTGGAATTGGTGAACAGTTCCCGGTTCCACTTTTCGCCCCAGACTACCGAAGACGAGACGATGGCGCCGGCATCGACCGTCTTGCCGGGCCATATCTTGCAGTTGGCTTTGACAGTGGCGAAATTGCCGATGGCACAGTCATCGGATACGATAACAGCATCCAGAAGCTGCACGTTTTCCCCCAGGCTGGCCCGGTTGCCCACTACGCTGGCGTGCATCACCGTTCCGGCGCCAATGGTGCCGTCACTCCACACTACCGAGTTTTCCAGATCGCACTTGCCGCCGACACGCGTACGATCACCGATGACACAGTTGTGCAATTTGACACCCGAGTCGAGGCACACGTTATCGCCCAAAACCACCCTGCCGGTCAACTCCACTTCCTCACCAATCCGGACGCCGGTACCACGATAAACGATACCGCCGCTACTTTCAATCATATCCCGGCGCAATTGAAGGTTCAGAGTATCTTCAAAGAAATCGACATGGACGCGACGATACTCGTCAACATTGCCGACATCCTTCCAGTATCCGTCCATGATTTTGCCATACAGCCGTCCCTGGCGGGACAACATCAACGGGAACAGGTTCTGAGAAAAATCAAAGTTGGTTCGTGGAGGGATCAGGTTTATGGTGCTGCCCTGCAGGATATAGATACCGGTATTGATGGTATCGGAGAAAGCTTCGCCCCAGGAAGGTTTTTCCAGAAAGCGCTTTATGCAACCGTCCTGATCGGTAATGACAATACCATAAGCCAGCGGGTTTTCCACCCGGGTCAATAGAATCGTTGCTTCCGATTGCTTCTCCTGGTGCCACCGGACAGCCTGGCTGAGATCGAAATCGGTAATGAGATCACCGGAGATGACCAGTACCGGCTCGTCTGTGCCGTCAACCGCATACCGGACCGCTCCGGCAGTGCCAAAATCCTCCTGTGGCTGCATATAGTCAATGGCGACACCAAAAGCGCTGCCGTCCTTAAAGTAATCCTTTATAATCTCAGGCTGAAAGTAAAGTACCGCAGTGATATCTGTAATACCATGCTTTGCTAGTAAACAGACTACGTGCTCCATAATGGGAACGTTGGCGACCGGCACCATCGGTTTGGGCAGGTTGATCGTGAGGGGCCGCAGGCGAGTACCGAAGCCTCCGGCCATTATGATTGCCTTCATTCTCGCACTCCGTCAAGCGTATTCGTCGATTCGCTCTTCATGAACCCCAATCCTACCAGTTTCCGAGCAACATCATAAAAATCGTCATACTGATGAAAAGCAATATTGCTGATGCGACAGTATTCTTCAAGGTCTTTTTTGGCAAATACAATATCGGCCTCGGTAACGGCACAGACATCGGAGTAGCCATCACCCACAAACGCCACAACCTTGTCTGGTGACAGGTTTCGGCGGTACTCGTCTATTCGCTCCCCTTTGCAACTGCCACACCGCCGACAATGCCGGTTGTCATGGGGAAACTCGATTACCAGGCCGCCGTCTGTCAGCCTGCCCCGGTTGGCCGTCACTGAAAGCTGCTGTAATCCGAACCGTTTGAGGAGATGGTTGATGTAGAAATCGAGACCATCGGAAATTACCTGCAGATCGATATCCTGTGCCCGACATAGCGTCACGAACTCGTCAAAGCCCCGGTTGAGTTCAAACTGTTTAAGAAAGGCATACACCTCTTCCTCCGATGCCCGCACCATAGCGGCTTCCTGCCTCAGGCAATCCCGGGTCGACAGCCGACCGGCTTTCCAGTCGGGAAGGAGCGCATCGTTCTTACCGCCGGAGAAATGGTGGAACAGATTGTAACCAACATCACGTCGGCTGATAGTGCCGTCAAAATCGCAGAATACAGCGGCCAGTGTCATAGTCAAACGGTGTCCCTGGTTATATCGGTGTGCCGGCGCGGCATCAGTGTTCCTCCGTCAACAGCCGGGCGACAAACTTCAGGACCGGACGCTGAGTCACCACTGCTTCCCGGTAGGCGGCATAGGTACCGGATTTTCTCTCCCAGGCCAGTCGCTTCAATTGTCTCTTGATAAACGCGGCATGGTCGTCGAACCCGCCGCTGCTCTCCCGGTCGGCTCGCACCAGCAACCTCTCGGTGATCCGTCGGAGATGCGGCGAAGATGGTTCGATAGCGACAATATCCGCGAACAGTTCCGCTGCTGCCTCGACCCGGGATCGGAAGTGGAAATCATGACTCTCTGCATAAGCCACAAATCTGCTCAGCCACTCATCTCCCAGCACGCCCTCCCCGGCGGCAGCAATGATCTCATCCTGATGCTCGTGGGCAAACTGTTGCATCAACAGGGAGCTTCGCAGCGCCAGAACAAACGGATGAATCTCATCGAAAGTATAATAGTGGTCGGGAACCAGACCATGACCGGTGTCATTGAGAGTGGAATCGAAATCGTTGAGGAAAATGCCACCCTCGAAGTAGTAACGGGCAATAGTCAGTCTGAGTCCGTCGCCCTCGGGAAAACTGGTGAACCCTTGTACCAGTCCCTTACCGAAGGTGGTGTCTCCAACCAGAACGGCTCGACCGACCTGCTGGAGAGCGCCGGCCACAATCTCAGCCGATGAAGCTGAGCCGTCATCGACAATAATCGCCAGCGGCAGACCACCGGTGACGTCTTCGCCGGTAGCATAAAACCGTCGTCGATGCCAGCGGGAACGGGCGTCGGTGCCGACGATGAAGATGCCTTTTTCAAGAAAGAGATCAGCGGTGCGGTAAGCCTCATCGAAAAGCCCGCCCGGGTTTCCGCGCAAATCCAGAATGATACCCCGCGCTCGTGGGACGGAGTCTTCAACCCCCACCAGGGAGTCCAGCGCCGAGCGGAGATCATCAGTCGTTCCGGCCTCAAAATCCAGCAGACGGATGTAGACCAGGCTGTCGGGCGTGTACCCGGCAAAAGGGATATGCAACAGAGAAATACTCTCGCGGGTGATATCCATCTCGACGGTATCGCCGCTGACCGGGCGATGAAGTCGTACCAGCACTGAAGTGCCGGCCTCGCCGCGCAACAAACTGCTGGCGTCGTCGGCATCCAGATCATTAAAAGAGACCGAATCGGCGGCTATTATAACATCACCACTGAGCAGGCCCGCCTTGCCGGCCGGTCCATCCTCGCGCACCGACACCACCCGCAGCCCTCTGTTCTGATAGATCACTATAACACCAATGCCGCTGTAGTGTCCCGACAGTTCTTCACGAATCTGCTCCAGGTGAGCCTGGTCGATGTATGCGGAATACCGATCGAGACGGGAGAAAATCTCCCGCCGGGCGGCCTCGAGGAGCTCCGGACCCGATATCCGGTCATAGTGATGTCGCTTGATTGTGAGCGCGGCCATTGTCAGAGCCCGGGCCTGAGCCAGGCCGGGATCGGACAACACGTAGACACCAATGCCGCCCGCTGTAAGAGCGATCAGGACCAGCAGAAAAACAGCCGACAGAAAGAACCGGCGGTCAAGAGGTACGACCGGATCCATAGGCTCTCAATCTTCTGGTCAGGTGTTTTTTTACATCGTCAAAAACAACTTCAGGTGACTGACCGGCATCGATAAGTTTGACACGTCTTCGTTCCCGTCGGGCAATCTCCAGAAAACCTTGTCGGACACGCCGAAAAAAGGCACGTGACTGCAGTTCCAGCCGATCCGGTTGCCCGGTGCGCCGCGCCGCCGCCGTCGGCAGATCGACATCAAACAGCAGGGTTATGTCCGGCACGATATCCCCGACGGCCACCCGGTGCAACGAACGGACCATCCTGATGTCCAGTTTTCGTCCGTAGCCCTGGTAGGCCGTGGTGCTGTCGTAAAATCGATCACACAAAACGATGTCTCCGCGCATCAGCGCCGGCCGCAGTTCACGGGCCACAACCTCCGCCCGAGCGGCTTCATACAACAGCAACTCCGTCACAGGTACCATCGCCAGCCGTCCGTCAAGGAGAATCTTTCTGATTCTTTCCGCTACGGCCGTCGAACCCGGTTCACGGAACAATCTCGTGCGTCGGTACCCATTGGCCAGCAGATAACGATAGGTCAGCAGAGCCTGGGTGCTCTTGCCACAACCGTCGATACCCTCGAAAGTAATGAAGAGTCCTTTGGGTTTTTCCCGGTTCATCGGCATCTCAGTTTCGGGTCAGCCTGCCGTCAATATAAAACCGGCGACAGGACCTGTCGCCGGTCAAGTTAGAGCATGCTGAAAGCGTAAGAAACTATTTTTTCTTACGCACCACTCTTTTGCGGCCGGTCGGCCGAGCTGCTTTGGCAGTCGTTGACCGTTTGACGGCCGGTTTTCCCGCCGCCGGTTTCCGGGCCGCCACTTTGGTCGGCCGTTTGCGCCGGCCGGTACTCTGTTTCCAGCCATAGCGGGAAATGAATTCCTCGGTCAGACGGCGGGCTTCATCATCGGTATATTGAACCGGGGGTGATTTCTTGAAGTAGGATGACGGGCCTACAAGAGCTCCCGACAGACGGTTATCCAGAGCCAGCTTGCAGCACCGGATGGCGTCAATCACCACCCCGGCGGAGTTGGGGCTGTCCCAGACTTCCAGCTTCATTTCCACGTTCAATGGTACGTTACCGAAGGTGGTGCCTTCCATCCTGATATGCGCCCACTTCCGATCAGTCAGCCAGGCGACATAATCGGATGGTCCGATGTGGATATTCTCCGGCTCCAGTTCATAGTTGAGCTGGCTGGTGACGGCGCAAGTCTTGGAGATTTCTTTCGACTCCAGCCGTGACCTCTCCAGCATATTCAGAAAGTCGGTGTTGCCGCCTACATTTAGCTGGCTGGTCCGCTCCAGGCGAACACCGCGCTCCAGGAATAAGCGGGTGAGAACGCGATGCGTAATGGTTGCGCCCACCTGTGATTTGATATCATCGCCAATGACCGGGAGTCCCTTTTCCTCGAACCGCTTCTGCCAGTACTTCTCCCGGGCGATAAATACCGGTATACAGTTGACAAACCCACAGCCGGCTTCCAGTATCTGCTCCACGTACCACTTGGTTGCTTCCTCGGAGCCAACCGGCAGATAGTTGATGACGACATCGGTCCTGGTCTCTTTAAGCAGCTTAACGATATCAACCGTGTCACCCGGTGCTTTCTCAATAATCTGAGACAGATAGTAACCCAGCCCGTCGTGGGTCATGCCGCGCTGCACCGTCACACCGGTCCGGGGCACCTTGGCAAAAACATAAGTATTGTTCGGTTTGGTGTAGATGGCCTCCGAGAGGTCCTTGCCCACCTTGTTTTTGTCGATATCGATAGCGGCCGAGAACTCAATGTCACGAATATGATAGCCGCCTAAATTGACGTGCATCAGACCGGGGACGATGTCTTCGTCCTTAGCCTTCTTGTAAAACTCGACACCCTGCACCAGCGATGAGGCGCAGTTGCCGACCCCAATAATGGCCACTCTTAGTTTACCCATACCCAATTCCTCTCCAGTAACAGTGATTTGCTCTATCTCTGGTCCGGAGTATAGGCAGACCTCAGGAACCTGTCAAATTGTATTTGACACCAGGTCGATATTATAGAATATTAGTATATATAAGATGACCAATTGGTCATAATAAACCCGAGGCCCATAGATTGAGTTGCCGAGACAGCTTCAGGGCCTGTTGAAAAAGCTCTATTCTCGTCATTGCGAGCGACAGCGTGGCAATCTCGGATATTGAATGTCAACGAGATAGCCACGTCGCTTCGCTCCTCGCTATGACGTTTGTTATGTTTATCAACAGGCCATTCAGCGTGTGCACAAAACACACCCGGGGAGAAAATGCTGCTGGATGAAAACCTCGTTCAGGACCTGGTATTGTCGGGCACGGTCTGTGACACTTTCCGCCGCCTGTCGGCGGAGAAGAAAAGCCGCCTCTACCAGACGGCGGCCATACTGTTCGGCGAGTACGGTTATGACGGCCTGGCTGTGGATCGCTTCTGCCGAGAAGCGGGCATATCCAAGGGGTCGTTCTTTAAGTACTTCCCCGCCAAGAGCCACCTGCTGGAATTTGCCGTCCTGATCCTGGACAATCGGCTGGCCCGACGGCTGGCCGATATCAAGGTTTCCCAGCCACCCGCGGTGGCTCGCACCCGGCTGATTTATCTGCTTGAGGTTCTGACCGACGGATCACAATGGCCCCGCTGGGAAAGGAACTTCTACTGTTACCTGACAGGTGCAGCCGGCCACTCGTCAGTAATCATCGAGGGGGTCAATCTCGAGCGACACCTGCTTGAATTCATAGCGGACATCATTGAACGGGGAATTCAGACTCGCGAGATCAGTCGTGACCTTAAACCGGCCGCAATCTCTCGTCTGGTGGCCATCGTAGTCAGCGCCGTACTGTCCGACCGACTCGGTGAGCATCGGGAAGAACCCGTTGCTGCTGCCGAACACCTGATTTCGATCCTGTTTGATGGTCTGGCTGCGTAGTCCGAGAGACAGTAAGCAATATAGCTTGTTTAACAAGTTTTGATTGATTAACATATTGCTGCCATGGTAGAGGGTAGCACATGAAAGTAATCATTCCAGTAGCCGGGGTGGGGAAGCGTCTGCAACCTCACACCTTTACGAAGCCAAAAGCGCTACTGACGGTCGGAGGCAGACCGGTGCTGGCGCATGTTCTTGACACTCTATTGAAGTTGGAGCCAGAGGAGGTGATTTTCGTTATCGGCTCCAAAGGCGAGCTTGTCCGTGACTTTATTCGGCATAATTACTCGTTTAAGTCTCGATTTGTAAACCAGGAAAGACTGCTGGGTCTGGGGTACGCTATGCACCTGGCGCTGGAGAAGATCGAAAAGGGGCCGGTGCTGGCCATTCTGGGCGACACCATAGTTGAATGCGACATGGAAAAGTTTGTTCAGGCCGGCGACAACGTCCTGGGGCTGTGTCAGGTTGCCGATCCCCGGCGCTTCGGGGTGGCTCATATCAATGATGGTCATATTGACAACCTGGTGGAAAAACCACAACAACCCCGGTCAGACCTGGCCTTGATCGGACTGTATTACTTCCGTGAAGTTGAGGGTATCAAGAAACAACTGTCGGCGCTGGTCAACTCGGGACAGCAAACAGCCGGTGAAATCCAGTTGACCGACGCTCTTCAGAAACTGATAGCAAACGGCGAGAAGTGTGTCCCCTACGAGGTACACCATTGGCATGACTGCGGCAATAAGCAAACGCTTCTGGAAACGAACCGGTACATTCTCTCTAAAATGCCCCCACCGTCGGAAATCAAGGGATCACTGCTGGTACCGCCGGTGTTTATCGCTCCTGGTGCCGAAATCGTCAATTCCATCCTGGGACCAAACGTATCTGTGGCCGAAGGAGCAGTAATCGTAAATTCTATACTGAGCAACACCATAGTCGGCTCGAAGGCACGGATCTCCAATACCGTACTGTCGAACTCACTGGTTGGTCAAAACGCTGTCGTGACCGGCCGGGAACAAACGATCAACATAGGTGACTCTTCCGAGATCGAGACCTGACACAGGGGGTATTGCGCCGGTGTCCGCCAATGTGTGACAGGCAATCAAAACACAAGGAGATGTGAATATGGCCCAGAGAAGTTTTCTCTTTACGTCGGAATCGGTCACGGAGGGCCATCCCGACAAGCTCTGCGACCAGATATCGGTCGGCGTTCTCGATGAAGTGCTCCGGCAGGATAAGAAAGGCCGGGTGGCCTGCGAGACGTTTGTTACGGTCGGTCTCGTAATCGTTGGTGGTGAGATTACCACTCGCGCCTACGTCGATATCGATGTACTTGTGCGCGGAATTATCAGAGATGTGGGTTATGACGACAGTCGGCTCGGTTTTGACCATGAGTCGTGTGGCGTACTCAATGCCATCCATTCCCAGTCACCCGACATTGCCCAGGGTGTGGATACCGGCGGCGCCGGCGATCAGGGGCTGATGTCCGGCTATGCCTGCCGCGAGACCAAAGAACTGATGCCGCTGCCGATAATGCTGGCCCACCAACTGTGTCGACAACTGGCCGCAGTGCGCAGAAAGAAAACCCTGCCCTACCTCGGTCCGGATGGAAAATCGCAGGTGACTATCGAATACCGTGACGGCCGACCTCATCGAGTGGAAGCTGTGGTTGTGTCAACTCAGCACTCCGAGGAAGTGCTCGAACGGAACAAGAAGAAAATGAAGAAAAAAGCAATTGAGGAAATTATCGATAAAGTCGTCATGCCCGTTATTCCCCGGAAGATGATTGACAACCGTACCAAGTTCTATGTCAATCCGACCGGCAAGTTCGTAGTGGGCGGACCGCGGTCGGATACCGGTATGACCGGCCGCAAGATCATTGTTGACACATACGGCGGTATGGCATCGCACGGCGGCGGCGCTTTTTCCGGCAAAGACCCCACCAAGGTCGACCGGTCAGCCAGCTACATGGCCCGCTATATTGCCAAGAACATCGTAGCTTCGGGTCTGGCCGACAAGTGCACTCTCCAGCTTGCCTATGCCATCGGAATCGCCAAACCTGTCTCCATGACGGTTTTCACCGACACCACCGGCAAGGTACCTGAAAGCCGCATAGTTGAACTCATTAACAAGCACTTCGATCTGACGCCACGCGGCATTATCAAGAGCCTTAATCTGCTCCAGCCGATTTACGAAAAAGCTGCCGCTTACGGGCATTTCGGTCGTACCGAGAAGCAGTTCACCTGGGAACGAACCGACAAGGCCAAAACTTTGGCGAAGGATGCTTGACATGACTACCCGTTGTGACATTGCTGACATCGGTCTGGCCAGACAGGGTCGCGACCGCATTGAATGGGCCGAGCGAGATATGCCGGTACTGAGGCTCATTCGCGAGCGCTTCCGCAAACAGAAACCACTTAAAGGGATCAATATCGCCTGCTGCCTGCACGTTACTACCGAAACAGCCAACCTGATGCGAACACTGAAGGCAGGAGGCGCCGCCGTCAGGCTGTGTGCCTCCAATCCTCTTTCGACTCAGGACGAAACCGCCGCCGCCCTGGTCAGCAAGTACGGTATTCCCACCTATGCCATCCACGCTGAAAGCACCAAAGTCTATTACCGGCACATCAACCAGGCACTGGATATCAAGCCGCATATCACTATGGACGATGGCGCCGATCTGGTCGCCACGCTGCATTCCGACCGGAGCGATCTGGCCGACAAAATCCTGGCCGGTACGGAAGAAACCACTACCGGCGTCATCCGCCTGAGAGCTATGGCCGCTAAAAAAGCACTGAAGTTTGCGGTGATTGCCGTCAATGATTCCAAGACCAAGCATTTTTTTGACAACCGTTACGGCACCGGGCAGTCGACCATCGACGGTGTCCTGCGAGCCACCAACATGCTTATAGCCGGCTCGACGGTTGTAATCTGCGGCTACGGCTGGTGCGGCCGCGGTGTGGCGGTCCGGGCACAGGGTATGGGCGCTAAAGTTGTGGTTACCGAAGTCGATCCGGTCAAGGCGATTGAGGCGGCTATGGACGGCTTTTCCGTAATGCCTATCGCCAAAGCGGCACCGCTGGGGAACCTGTTTATCACTCTGACCGGTGATATCAACGTTATCCGCTTAGAACACTTCCGCAAGATGAAAGATGGCGCTATCGTCTGCAATTCCGGTCACTTCAACGTCGAACTGGACTTGAAGAACCTGGCCCGGGCGGTATCAAAAAAGCGCCTGGTGCGCCCCAATGTCGAAGAATATACTTTAGGCGGCAGGAAAATCCATATCCTGGCCGAAGGCCGACTGGTCAACCTGTCGGCGGCCGAGGGCCACCCGGCAATGGTTATGGACATGTCGTTTGCCAACCAGGCGCTGGCGGCTGAATATGTGGTCAAGAGTCACCGTCAACTCAAACGGCAGGTTTACGTTGTGCCGGAGGAAATCGATAAGAAGATCGCCTCTTTGAAGCTCAAATCAATGGGCATCAAAATCGACCGTTTAACCGCCGAGCAACGGAAATACCTCAGTTCGTGGGAGATGGGGACTTAGGGAGGCAGGACCTGATAGGTCGGTTGTGAGTATTGAGCCGGTCTCTGATTTTCGTCCAGTAATCCGGGATTGCTATCCCGATCTGCTTTTGGGACCCCCCACTTTTCTCTTGTAACTCTTTGGCTGGTTTTATATTATTGGCCGATTAAGATGAACGGCGCCTCGCCCGGATTGCAGAAATGAGTCGTAAGCAGTTGCAGGACATAGACACAGAATTGATTGCCAAAGCCTTAAACGGCAGTCAACCGGCTTTCCGGGGATTGGCTGAGCGTCACCGGGCATCGGTATTCCATATTGTTTTCAAAATTGTCCGTGACAATGAGACCGCCCAGGACCTGGTCCAGGAAACTTTCATGAAAGCCTTTTCCTCCCTGGCCAGCTACCGCCCGGAATATCGCTTTTCAACCTGGCTGTATAAGATTGCCGCCAATTGTTCAATTGACCACTTGCGCAAAAAAAGGATACAGGCTCTCTCGTTGGATCGACAATTCGACGACAAAAACGGCGGGAGATCACTGGAAGTGGCCGACTATTCCTACCACCCGGGGCGTGACCTGGAGCGCAAAGAGCAGCGTATCGGCATTGAAGAGGCGATTGCTTCTCTGCCGCCGAAATATCGCGAGGTTATCATCTATCGACACAAGGACGATAAATCGTATGAGGAGATAGCCGAACTACTTGGTATACCTATCGGCACCGTGAAGGCAAGGATTTTCCGGGCTCGGGAGTTGCTGAAGAAAAAGCTCAAAGGCCTGTGAAAAATTGGGAAGGCAAGACTTTGAGACGGACGCGACGGATCGGAGTGGTCCTGATATGGCTGTGGCTCATCGCCTGCTGGCCGGCCGGCACCGGTCTGGCCGCCGATAAAGAGTACTCCTTCGACTATCAGCGCTATTCGTTTGAACACAACCAGATCGTAACGATCACCAGACCGGTGTTGCTGGACCTGCAGGTGGCGCGCGGCAAAGTGAATATCACCGGCTCGGAAAACGGGCGCCTTGTTATCGAGGCCGTCAAACGGGTTTACGCCGCCACTCCCACCGAAGCGGAAGAAATTGCCAACAATATTGAAATCAAAGTCGACCAATCCGGGCGAACTATCCGGATTCAAACCGGCTATGTGAAGGTTGCCAACCGTACACCGTCGTTCTGGCGTAAAATCCTGGGTGCCGGAGCTGATTCCTACGGAATCGTTGACTATACCATTCAGGTGCCGGTGGCAACCGATATCCACGTCATCGGGATGGATCTTGAGATCGACGTCTCCTCCATCGAGGGTGAGATCACAATCGAGAACGAAACCGGCAGCACTCACGGCGAGTTTCTGGTCGGCCCGGTTACAATCCACCAGGAGACCGGTAACATCAATCTGGACTGGATCGACGGTGACGTCCGGATCAAGTCGACCTCGTGTATCACCGGCATCCACCAGGTGCGAGGCGCCCTGGACGTGACTACTCACTCGGGAAATGTCAGCGTTAAAACCGAATTGAACAGCCCCCGCGACTATTTTGTGGAAACTGTCAGCGGTTCTATTACGTTTCTTGTTCCAGAGATTGCATCGGGGGTCCTGCAAATCGAGACCCGGTCGGGCGCTATGCAAACAGATATGCCGGTCACTATCCGGTCGATCAGCAACAAGCGCCTGGTAGGCAAGTTTGGTCGTGGCGGCCCCCGGATAACGCTCACCTCGGCCTCAGGTGATGTCAGGGTGGCCCAGTATTAGCTTGGTGATACATACACCGAAAGCAGCATGAGTAAAACCGGTTACATAGGATTAGTAACGGTGGCGGCGACCCTGCTGACGCTGTCGGCGCCGGGCTCGGTACGCGCTCAGACAACTGAGCCGCCCGTGTCTCAACCATCGGTCGACACCGTATTCGAAGAAATCCAGTTGTCCGAGGAAGGCGTAATCGCGGTTGATACTTCCGGCCGTGAATGGTATTACAATTTCGAGACAAACACTTTTGTTCAGGGCTCTCTGCCCGATGACCGTCACCCGGATGTCCAGCGCGAGTGGGCCGATTCCCGGATGGACGAAACCCCCATAGAAGAACGGTGCACCGAAGAGAAAAAGGTTGAGCCGTTAGACCGTAAGATTACCGTCAGGGAAAATGAATACGTCGATGGCGATATCATCGCATGGGACGTGGTAACGGTCAAAGGCTGGGTCAAGGGCAACGTCAAAGCAATAAGGAAACGAGTCCTGGTGACGGAATCAGGACGTGTTGACGGAGATATCGAAGCTCCCCGAGTGATCATTAAGGACGGGGCGGAGATACGGGGTGAAGTCAGCGAAGTGGGTTCACCGTTGGAGCTGGAAGATATTACGCAGTCTTTCTCTGCCGACGGTCTGATAATCGTGCTGTCGTTTACACTGGCCCTGTTGTTCTTCGGTTTTCTGACTGTTTCGCTCATGCCACGGCAGATGCGCAATATCGACGTCTGTCTTGGCAGTTATAAACTGAAATCATTCTTCCTGGGATTGCTGTTTATGGTGCTGATGCCGGCTCTGATGGCGTTGCTCCTGATTACAATCGTCGGAATAATCTTTACACCGCTGGTCCCACTTCTGTACCTGGTCGCTATCGGCATGGGGATAGTGACATTCGGCAATCGACTCGGTCGACAGTTCTCCACCAGATATCTCGGGCGTGAAAGATCAATGCTTTTGCAGTCGGTGCTGGGTCTCACGCTGCTGATGTCGCTGTGGTTCATTGTGGCGATTTTACTGGGCGCCGGAGATGATGTCTCTCGGGGATTTGGGATTTTCTTCCTGGTTGTTTCGATCCTGTTGACGTCTTTTCCTGTTCTGGCCGGGGTGGGAGCGGCCGTCCTGACCCGTTTCGGCTTCCGTGAATGCAAGACCTGGGATAGTCAGGCAGGATACGCGGGGACATCGCAGGCCCCCATGCCGGCACCGCCACCGATCCCGCACAGTCCCGAACTGGAACCATCGCCTGACGAAAACCAACCGCCACCCGCAACTCCGCCCTCCTCCCCACGTATACCAGACCAGGAAAACTAATCGCCGCCAAACTCTGGAGGAAGCACGATGATGAGAGTTATCGCTGTATGTCTGTCCCTGGTTGTGATCTCCTGTGGGTTGACCCAGGCTGGTCGGATTGAACAGGAATCGCACCAGATCGATGCCGAGGACGCCAAAAAGCTTGACGTGGAGATAGAATTCGGGCTGGGCCAATTGCGCATCAACACTGAAGATATGTCCGAGGCCGCCACGTTTGACATATCTTATGATCCCAGTCAGGTTGAGTACGACATCGACTATGACGTCAGAAAGGAAATCGGGCAATTGGTCCTGGAGACAACCACCCGGCGGAAACACCATATCGAGATGGAGGATAACAGCCTCGATATGGTTCTATCCCGTCGTTATCCCGTGTCACTGGAGTTGGACATCGGCGCTTGTGAAGCGAAAATCGACCTGGGCGGCCTGCCGTTGGAGCACTTTGAGCTTGATGTCGGAGCCGCCTCGGGAGAGATCGACTTCTCACAACCCAACCCCAACCGCCTCATCAAAATGAGCATCGATGCCGGCGCTTCTTCGTTGGATATCCGTTCTATCGGCAACGCCAATTTTGACCTGATGACTTTCGACGGCGGCGCCGGATCATTTGACCTCGACTTCCGTGGCCAATACGAGGGCGAGTCTAAAATCGAAATCGATCTCGGCGTGAGTTCCGCCGACATCACTCTGCCGCATGGCGTGCCGGTCCATATCGAAACCGGCGGCGAAAGTTGGCTGTCGTCAATTGATATCCATAACCGCGATCTTGATGAAATCGATGACGGTGTCTACGAATCACCGGACTTCAATGATGCTCAGACGCGAATAACACTCAACATTGAGGTCGGCCTGGGATCGGTGGATATCTTCTTTAAGAAATAGACATTCATTTTGTCACGCCGCGAGTCGGCTTGACTTACTGCAACTGCACAGTCAGGTAGGTCGGAATCCCTGTGGTTCCGACAGCTTGGCAGGTCTCTTACGCGCGGTCAGGAATCCTTTCCTGACCGCTCCAAACTGCACAGTGTTTTCCGAACAGACCGATCACTCCGAAACACCTGTGCCGGTCACGCAGTCAAACAAATATCTTGTTGATAATTATTGAGCGTTGCCATACTCATACAGCCACCGGGTACGACCCTGTGCAAACAATTGGCACAAGGCGTTTCCCGGAGCGCTCGGAATGAGCGATCAGGCAACAACCTTGAAAGGAGGCAATCAGCTTCGTGGGTAGACAGTTCGTACTCCGATGTCTGCTGGTAACGGCGGTATTATCACGACCGGCACTTGCCGGCATCCAGGAAGATGTATTCACGGCCCGTGACAAGGTGCTGCCGGCGCTGGTGCATATTCAACCGGTTGTAAAAAACTACAACACCGGAGAATTGGAAAAGAGGGCCGTAATCGGTTCCGGTGTCATTTTCCATGAGGATGGTTACGTGGTCACCAATTTCCATGTGGCCGGCAAGGCGGAACGAATCATCTGCACCCTGTATGATAAGGAACAGGTGACGGCCGAACTGGTCGGCGGCGATCCGCCTACCGACATTGCCGTCATCAAGCTTGACCTGACCGACTACCGGGGCACGTTCGCGGTGGCCGAGTTCGGAGATTCCGATTCTCTCCAGGTGGGGCAGTACGTGCTGGCGATGGGTTCGCCGCTGTCGCTGTCGCGCTCGGTGTCGGCCGGTGTGGTATCCACCAAGGATCGCTACTTCAATCCCGACGTTCGCCTGCCCAGCGGTGAAAGGACCGGCCGTTACAATCTCTGGATTCAAACCGATGCCGCCATAAATCCCGGCAACTCCGGCGGACCGCTGGTTGATCTGTCCGGTCGGGTTATCGGTATTAACTCGCGGGCGACACTGATGGCCAACAACCTAGGTTTTGCCATTCCGATCAATGTCGTCAAGACCGCGGTACAATCCATCCTGACCGAAGGCAAGGTTGTTCGGAGCTGGATCGGACTGCACTGCCAGGCACTGCAGGAGATGGAGGAGTATTTCGGCGCCAATCGTGATGCCGGTGTGTTGATCTCGTCAATTGATCCCGGCTCACCGGCCGAAGCCGGATTTCTCAAAGCGGGTGACATTATCCTTCAAGTGGACGACCGGGCCGTTTCAGCCCGCTTCACGGAGGAAGTTCCGGCATTTTATGACCTGATCGCCCGCTACCAGCCGGGCACGGAGATCAGTCTCAAGGTACAGCGTGGAGATTCATCGTATACATTCAAGGTAACGACACGGCAGTTGGGTGACCTGCAAGGGAAGGACTTTGAGTGCAGCGAGTGGGGCTGTACGGTTAAGGCCATCACCCGGCAAATGCAGATCGAGAATAAACTAACAGACTCCAGCGGTGTTTTTGTGACGGGCGTAAAACGCGCCAGTGCTGCTGAGGATGGCGGGCTGCGCCCCGGCGATGTGATCGTCGATATCAATGATGAGCCGTTGTCGTACCTGGGCGATTTCATCACTCGCTACAACGCGTTGACTTCGTCCGACATCGAAGGCGTTCTGCTGATGGTAAAGCGTGGCAGCAGCACGCGTTTTGCCTTTCTCAAACTGGACCGCCAGATCGGAGAGCTTGAAAATGAATAACAGGCAGTCGCTTTATCGTTCATTCCCGAGGGGGCGGTTGGTAGTTGTTTTCTTGTGTTGCATCATGGCACCAAACGTCTGTTCCCAGGATTTCGACTTTGACCGACTCCAGCAGCAGGTGCGTCGTTTCACAGTCATTGTCGACATGAAACTGGAGATCTCATTTGGGATTCATACCAGCGACCAGCAGGTGCGCTACCTGGGCACCGTGGTATCCACCGATGGCCTGGTGATGTTCAACGGGGTTGATCTCGGCGACAATCAGCTGGCCGGACTGTCACCCGTGACGGTGAAGGTCATCCCGACTCGCATTGAGGTCACTACACTTGATGGTGACGAGTACGACGGTGAGTACCTGGGCGTCGATCGTTTCACTGAAATCGGTTTCATCAGGATCACCGGCCGGAATCTACCGACCTTCACTCCCGTCGAATTCGACAGCGGGCGTACATTCGGGGTCGGCGAGTGGCTGGCCCTGTTTATGCTGTTGCCTGAATTTGCCACGCCGCCGCTGGCGGCTGATATCGGTATGATCTCAGCCGTTGTCGAATCACCGGAACTCTTTCCTCTGACGGTCGGTTATAGTCCCCTGCAAACGACTTCGGTTCTGTTTGCTGAGGACCTTCGGCCGGTGGGAGTGCTGGGAACACTGGCTGATCCATCCCGAGCCAACACCGACGCCGGGGGGATGCTGGAATCGTTCAATCAGTTCGGCATCCCGATGTTGGGCGTCGTGACCGGCGAGCGACTCGCCAAACTGATTGCCGACCCACCGGTCAAGGGACAGCCGGATCGCGGCTGGCTGGGGGTGTCGTTGCAGGCGCTCACCGAGGAAATGGCACAGTTCTGGGGACTGGATATCACCGGGGGAATCATCGTCAATGATATAATCACAGGCTCACCGGCGGAAAGGGCCGGACTGCAGTTAGGCGACATAGTCTACCGGGTAGATGGTAATCAGGTAGTCGTCGACAAAGAGGACAAGCTGCCGTTGTTCCAGCGTCTGATCGCCGAACTTGGTCCCGGCGTGTCGGTAGAATTGTCGGTGCTGCGACGCAGCGAAACTGCCGTTGATACCCTGACTCTGACGGCTACGCTTCAGGAAGCCCCGCTGGCCGCATCGGATGCTCCCACTTACGAGGTCGAGGAACTGGAATTCAAAGTGCGCAGCCTGGTTTTTGCCGATTACCTGTTTCACAATCTCCAGCCCAACTCTTTCGCCGGGGTAGTCATCTCCGAACTCAAGCAAGGGGGGCCGGCTGACGTCGGTGGCCTGCAGCCGGGAGATATCATTCAGAGCATCGGCAATGTGCCCACGGCATCCCTGGATGAATTCCAGGCGGCTGCGGAAGCGGTGGTGCTGCAACGACCGCGAGAGGTGATATTTTTCGTCTGGCGTTACAACAAGACTCTTTTTATCAACGTCAAGACAGACTGGTCGCAGTAACGACGGTCCCCGCCGGCATCTCCCGTCTGATCATGTGGGCGGACAATTTCATCGTTGGTTACTAATCGATAGGTCCCGACATCTCCCTGGTGGGGTGGGGTCAGACTATTGTCGGGTTTCGCGGCCGCCAAGGGCTCCCTGGGAACACCGACCTACAGGAACTCGATCAAATACACTCTTGACGCGTGCTTTCAGAGATGACACAGTGGGTGCATCGTTTGTTGTGGAGTTTCAACCCGACCGCCACCCGCCAGCGGTGGGTTGAATGACGGATTCAGCTTCACACCCAAACAGAAAATATTAATGAGAATCACTCTAATCGATAGTGATATCAAACGGCATTCGAGCCAGAATGCCGCCCTGCGCGTCCAGTCCCAAGCCATCCGTGAGCGTCTCTTCGGCATCATCTTTTCCAGAGAACAGACGTACCACCGCACCCAGCAGAGATTGACCGGGCCATACCAGCCACCGGCGTTTTTCAGGGTAAACGGCCAACCGGTAATCCCGCAGGCCAAGGCGTTCCGCCGTAAACTGAAGGGATTGTTGCAGACCACCCAGTTCATCCACCAGGCCGTTGGCGACCGCTTCCCGGCCGGTAAAAACTCTTCCGCGCGCCAGTGTCTCTACGGAATCAGAGGACAGACCGCGGCCGTCACCCACCAATCGGACAAAATGATCATAGAATGCCTGCAGTTGCGAGCGGTACTTGGCTCTTTCATCGGGTGTAAAAGGTCGCGTCATGGATAGCATTCCGGCATACCGGCCTCGCGTAAACAACTCCTTGCCGACACCGATTTTTTTATAGAGACCGCTCATATCCGCTTTACCGCCGTAAATACCGATTGATCCGGTGATTGTCCCGGGACTGGCAAAGATGTGTGCCCCCGACACGGCAATATAGTAGCCGCCGGATGCGGCCACACCGGACATCGATATCACCATTGGCTTACTCTGAGCCGTTTTATGAGCATAGTGATAGATTTCCTCCCCGGCCAGCGCCAGGCCGCCGGGGGAATTGATGCGAAAGATAATACCCTTCACCTGCGGCAGGTCGGTCACCTGTGAAAAAGACTGCTTCATATCGACCGGAGTCACCCTCTCCCCGGCACCAAACGGGAATCGCCCGCCACCGTCACCGGTGATCTCACCTTCGGCCACCACCAGTCCCAAAACCGGAGCCGGCGGCCAGCCATCGTTGACAAGAGTATCCTTTACATATCGGCGAAACGAGATTTCAGGCATGGCCGCCAGGAAACTCCGCGATACATCATCTCGATAGCTCAAGCCGTCGGCCAGCCCGTTCTCAACCGCTTGTTTCGAAGTAAACGGACCGTCATCGATCAAACTACGAACCGAGTCAGGCGCCAGCGATCTGCCTTCGGCAATGGCGCCGACAAACTGGTCATATATATCATCAAGAATTCGGTTGATCTGTCGCCGGTTGGGCTCGGAGGCAACCTGTTGGGTGTAGAGTTCGGGAGCGGTTTTGTAATCACCAATACGTTCGATTTCCGCCTTGATTCCCAACTTGTCCAGAGTTCCGGCATAAAAAGACAGCTCCGCCTTCAGACCCACCAGGTTGAGCCGGCTGACCGGAGACAGGAGAATCGTATCAGCGACCGAAGCCACGAAGTAATCGATATTGCCCGGATACGACAGGTGGCAAACAACCGGTTTGTCGCGACCGGAAAAAAACTTCAGAGCCTGCCTCAGTTCCTGAGCCTGAGCGAAGTCAAGCGCCAGGCTTTTCAGACGCACCACCATCCCCGCCACCATCGGATCATCGGCTGCCCGGTATAACGTAGTCAATAGTGAAATTAGCGACATATCGCGGCGACCGAAAAACGGACGGGGAGGATTCTCGCGAACTCTTCCGGACAGGTCCACCGCCAGTTTTCGCTGCCGGGATGAGATGAGTGAATGTTGTTTCAAGCTGGAAGCACCGGCGTAGACTGTCGTTCGTTTATGATGCACATCCCGGTCAAATGTGCTCTGTCCGCCAAAAAAGCGCCGGGCAAAATTAAACCTGACACCGACCTGGAAGTTTTCCTCAGTATCTAAAGACGCCTCAACGATGAGACCCCGGTATGCTGTCGCCTCGAGGTGATACACATAGTCGGCATGGCTGAGTTTCATTTTTGTCGACAGAAACATGTCGGCGCTCAGCGTGAACAGTTTCCCCACCGGCCGCCAGGAGATCGAGTAGCGCTGCTCAGCCTCAGTCCGCCGACCATCGACGCGTCCGTGGTTGAGATTGGAGAAAACAGCCGCCCAGCGGATTGTGCGGCGTTCTCCGGATACACCGATATTCCAGAAATGACGCTTGTGGTAAATGTCTGGCCCCTGCTGGAAAAAGCGATAGGAACCACCGAACTGGAGCTTTTTCCCTAAGGACATGCCGGAAGCAAAGATACACTCACGGTAGTTGCCGCCATCCGCCTGGTGTATGTATCGCCAGGCAACCGCCAGTTGCTCCCGATTGAGCACGGTACCCCAGCTTCTGAGATCAGTCTCATCGGCGTACTCAGCCATGACCTGGAACCCCGACGCCCGGTAATGACCGAAAGCAGCCGGATTGACCCAGGCAGCTTCAGCCCCAAAAACAGATGCCGCCGGACGATAATAGAAGACACCCCGGGGAAGCGGTACTCTCTCACCGCTGACAGACGACACTGCCAGAGTCACCAGAGCAATGACCGTGGCTCCGAGGGCAACGCACCTGACACGTGCAGCAGTCATTCTGTCGCTCGCAAGTAGATGTTACCTTTTCCTGAGAGTGAGGCGCTTATCAGAGCCTCACCGTCTCCGGCAACCAGGTTGAGACGATCCGGCTGCACCAGGTCGGCTTTGAACAAAAAGTCACCGACATCGATTTTCCCGCCTTCCTCAACCGCCAGCGACAACCGGGCCGACAGATCAACCGGCACGGTGATTTCAATGTCCTCGAAACGATTGCTGATCATCACCCGGGCATCGTCGATTTCAGAAATATCTACGGTGATCGGCCCCGACTTGCCGCGAATCGAACTTCTTCCCGTGCGCAGTTTGAAGTCGGACAACTCAATACGGCCATAGCTGCTTTTGACATCTATTTGTCCGGAGAAATCATTGATCCCGATATTGCCGCCATCATTGATGAAACGGGCTGTTTGACCGTTACTGACGATCTGCCTGGCCGCCAGCGGCGCGTTGCTGGTTGAGACCAGTATTTCGCCGCTGATGTTTTCCAGATAGACGCTGCCGTTGACGGTCTTCAGGTACAACCTGGCCGTTACATTGCGAACCTCCAGTTTGCCCATCGAAGAAGGTACGTTAACTTCCTCAAAGGGACCGTTGGCCGTAAGATCAAAGTAGGCTGCGTCAATTTCGAGGACACAGTTTTCGGGTACGACTACCTCGGCGTCCACCATTCCCGACTCGTGGCTGCTCCATGGAGCCGGGTTGGGAGCCCGCAACTCCAGCATGACGGCCTCCGGTTTGTGATTCAATTCGATGGCGATCATGTCTATGAAATCTATGGCCTGCGACGAGGAAGATGTCCGACACTTCTTTCGATACGAAACCGAAACCTTGCTGTCAGTCGTTGTAATGACTCGCAGACTACCCTGCAGCGTATTGGCGGAACGAATCACCACTTTCTTCTGAGTGGTGACCATAGTCGCCTTATACAGCTCTGTTGTTGAAAACAGCCCCGGTTCCTCCTCAAAAACATCCTGAGCTGTGGTCGGTGACCAAAGACCAAAAAAACACCCCACTGCAAACACGACCGACAAC
The DNA here is from genome assembly GCA_043811375.1 of bacterium. Classification (GTDB taxonomy): domain Bacteria; phylum Zixibacteria; class MSB-5A5; order GN15; family FEB-12; genus JBDRNJ01. The sequence continues at coordinate 89,660 of JBDRNJ010000014.1, forward strand.
GACCATTTCATATTCTATCCTCGATAAGCAAAGTCATAGATCTGTTTCATAAGTATCGACCCGGCCACGGCAGCATTTAGCGACTGCACCGACCCGGCCTGCTCGATGCGAACGCGTATATGGCAAGCATCGAGGATGCCTTGTGACAATCCGGTTGCCTCGGACCCGATAGCCAGCATAATTCTCCGTCGACACCAATCACGACGGGTTCGCAGCAGGTCCGGTCGGCCCCTGACGTCGGCCGCAATGAGCATAACTTTTTCGCGCGTCGCCAATGCCCGTGCCTGGTGCCGGCTTACCTCGGACAACGGCAAGCCGAACACAGCCCCCGCCGACGCCCGGACCACCTTGGGTGCGAATGGTTCAGCCGAGTTGCCCGTCAGCAGCATCATCTGAAAGCCAAATGCCAGCGCCGAACGGACCAGAGTGCCAAGATTACCCGGATCGGAAATATCCTCACACAACACAAGTCTACGATAACCGGTCCTGTAAAGTTCTGCCGCTTCCGTGTGAGGATGCTCAAACAGTCCCACCAAACCCTGCGGGGTCTCAGTGTCGGCAATCGATCTGAGGTCCCGAGCCGACAGGGATACGGTCTCAACTCCGGCTTTCTGCAACCTTTTTGTCAGTCTTTCAGCACGAGCCGTCATCAGTGACGAAGCATAATACAGCCGCCGGGGCAGAAAGCGATGATGCAGAGCTTCTTCCAGCAGCCTTACCCCTTCGGCCAGAAACAGGCCGCTTTGCTGCCGTCCTTTTTTTGTGAGGATCGACCTGGTTTTTTTTAATTCCGTCTGTGATAGCGACACTTTTTATTACCCGACAACAGGTTGCTGGAAAACAATGAACTCATTGTGCTCACAGGTTGGCAAGTGAAATCTGCTTTTATCATAGCACTCATACTATGCGCTCTGGCGGTCACGTCCGATGCCTACGGTCAACGTATCGTCGTTGGCGGACTCAACGGTAATGCTGCCGAGGATACTACGGAAAGCTACACCATTTCAATGGCATTGTCAGGCGGCGGCGCCCGCGGGCTGGCCGTCATCGGAATCCTGAAGGCCTTCGAAGAAAAGGGAATTGAGGTAACGGCGCTGACCGGTACTTCCATCGGCGGCATCATCGGCGGCCTCTATGCCTCCGGCTACAGCCCCGACGAACTGATTTCAATAACGCGAGATATTGCTTTTAACCGGCTGCTGACCAATAGTCCCGCCCGCAAAACCATGTTCCTGACACAGCGGGAAGAGAGAGAACGCTCACTGCTGTCGATACGCTTTGACGGACTGGTGCCGGTGATCCCTCGGGGTCTCACGGCCGGGCAGAAACTCAACTCTCTGCTGACCGCCCTGACCACCAAGGCCAATTATCATTGTGGCAGTGATTTCTCCCGACTGCCGATACCATTCAGAACCATCAGCACCGATATTGTGACCGGCCGTGAAGTGGTCCATGCCGGGGGATCGCTGGCGGAAGCGATGAGAGCCACCCTGGCCTTTCCCCTGGCTTTCACCGGGCTGGACAAGGACGACCAGTTGCTGATGGATGGTGGTATCGTCACTCCTGTCCCGGTCGATCTGGTGCGGACAATGAGTGATTCTACTGCGCTGGTGGTGGCAGTCAACACGTCCAGCCCGCTGCTGGCCAAACGTGACCTGGTGACACCGGTGGACATTGCCAACCAGGTAACAACCATCATGTCACGCGACCGATTGGCTGCTCAAATGCGGGCAGCAGACTATGCCATTGAACCACCTCTGGATGGTTTCTCCTCGGTTGATTTCAAGCATCGCGACACATTAGTCGAGATCGGCTACCGGACCGGCCTGACTGCCGCCGACAGCATTACCGACATTTTGGACCAACGGCGTCATGAGACCGAGATCAGCATTGTGCAAGTTAATGTAAAGTGTCACTCCTCGGCTCTGGCTGACACGATCAGCGACAGGCTCGGTAACATAACAGTCACACGGGCGCAACTCGTCTCTTTACTGCAATCACTGCTGGATGAGTTTGATCTCTTCCGTTTGATGGCTGACCTGTTACCCTGCCGTGACTCGGCGCTGCCGACGGAGACCATTTGCCTTGAGATTGTGGCCGACCAGTGTATACGGATGCGTGACGCAGACTTCAGGTTTATCGGCAACACCGTGTTTGACAGCACTCAACCGGCGACCCACTTTAACGGCGGGGATACGCTTCTGACACCACAACGACTGCGGCAGGGACTGGACGCCATTATCGACATGTACCACAATGAGGGGTATGACCTGGCCGTCATTAAAGACGTGACCATTGACATGAAGGCACTGGAGGTGTCAGTGGTTATTGACGAAGCTATCATCAGGCGGATCGACGTCGACCGGAACGAGCGCACGCGAGACTGGTTTGTCCGATCCCTGTTCCCGCTGAAAGTCGGTCAGCCCTATTCAACGTCGCAAGCGTCAAAGGGCATTGCCAACATTTTCGGCAGCGACCTGTTTGACCAGGTAATGGTCGACCTGGTGTCATACCGGGACGGCGCAGTTGTCAAGATCAGTGTCGAAGAGAAACAACAGCCGGTGGTACGCTTAGGCTGGCACTGGGATGATGAGTACCAGTCGGAAGAGTTTATCGAGGTTCTCGATGACAACATCATCGGTATTGGCCTGCAACTGTTGCTGCACAGCCGCTATGCGCGCGACAGTCAGAACCATTTCGCATCTCTCAAGACTGATCGCATCTTCTCCACCTACATGACCGCTCGTCTGGGTGCCTATCACCGACGCCTCAAGCGGCATCTCTTCGACACCGACGGCGCTCGGGCAGATGAACGGACGGAGCTACGCACCGGCGCTGAGTTCGGCCTGGGGCAACAAATCGCCCGACTGGGCACGGTATCAGCCGGTCTGGTTTTTGAACAACTCGATTACCGTCACCCGCTCGATTACCACCGCGAAGTATTGGACCTGCGGATGCTCAAGTTCACTTCCGAAGTGGAAACGTTCGACCGTGTGCCGTTTCCCCGGACAGGCAAGAAACACCTGTTTGAACTGCAATTCGCAGGAAAATACCTTGGTGGTGAAACGGAGTTTACACGCTTTTTCACTTCCATAGAAGCATACTTTGCGCTGAAACCATATCTGAATTACCATCCCAAACTGGCTGTCGGTCTGTCACGCTCGAACCTGCCGGTCTCGGAGAGATTTTACCTGGGGGGGATGCATTCCTTTATGGGATTCCGCACCCATCAATTATCAGGAGACAAGCTGTTCATGCTTTCCAACGAGTTACGCCTGAAGCTGCCGCTGTGGCTCTACCTGACCGCACGGCACGACATGGGCGAAGTCTACACCGCCGCCGATGAGATCAAGCTGCGCAACCTGCGCCATGGTGTCGGCCTGTTTTTATCGCTGGACTCCCCTATCGGACCGGTGGAATTCGGATACGGTGTCGCCGACACCGACGAAGAACGCTTCTATTTGAACGTGGGGTATACGTTCTGAGGTGGGCTGTAGTTCACGTGCGATGGTTCGGCTTCACTCACCATGACAGCCAGTAGGTGGCATCGCCACTCTTGTAAGAAACCCGACACGGTGGGTTTGGCTGTGGGAATTGCCCGCATTTGAGAACGTCGGTGTCGGGTTTCTTGTCCCGTCGGACGGGACTGTGGAACCCGACCTACTTTCCTGGTTCAGTCAGGTCTTGCGGCGCAGCCGTGTGACCTGACTAATTGCTCAAGCGGCATGTCACACCACCACCTGCGGTGGCGCCAAGACCAGCCGCAACTAAACAATGCATCCCGAGTAGGGTACATATCATGTATCAGAACCGGTAGCCGGCGCTGACGCGGTACGTTTCATTGAGGGCGCTGTGGTGCAGGTAGGCGAAGTCAATCGTGACACTACTGACATCTAACCCGCCACCGGCAGTGAAGCGGCCGATATCAAACCCCACCCGACCGAACGCCATCTCCCTATAACCGAGCTCCCAGCCGAAGTGAGTGTCCAGCGATGTCGAACCGCTCCAGTACTGTGAGGCGGTACGCAGGTTCTCAAACTTGATCTCACCGCTGGTCAGGAAGCGGCCGGTGAAATCGGAGTACGTGTACTCTGCCATCAGAGCCGGTCTGATAGTGGGATAGATCGTTTCATAGTTGGCGCCGTCATCGAACGTCTGGCCGGAATAACGAATGAAACCGGAAGTTATATCGGTGACCATCAACCCCAGATTGAAGTACTCGTGCGCCTGGTACAGCAGCCCGGCATCGACCGTCAGCCCGTAGCCTTTTTCGGTGCCTATATCGCGATAGATGATCCTGGTCGTCAGTCCAAAATCGACGCTCTGGCCGATCCTGCCGGAGATGGCTGCCGCCAGCAGGTAGTCGCCGTGCGACACCTCGCGTACGACAAACGGCCGCCCGGTTGCCAGCGTGTCGGTGATCTTGATACCGCCCCCGCCCAGGTAGTAGAGATAGAATCCAAAGGCACGGATAAGTGAGCGGTCATCGGGCCGGGCGTCGATATATGACAGGTAGTCATGGTTGAGCAGGGAACCGAATGTCTCGGCGTGCATGAACACGGCGTAACGTCCCTTGAGACGGTTCATACCGGCGGGATTCCAGTAGGCGGTGGTAGCGTCGAACGGCCCGGCTATCACTGCTCCGCCCAACGCCAGCGCTCTCCCCCCGACACCGAGCGAGAAGGCATCTCCGGCATACTTGGCCGCCCGGCCATCGACGGCGCCGATCACGAGTACCGTAACTATGTATAGCAGCAGTTTCCGCATAATCGCAATTTAGCAATGCTCAGATTCAAAACACAGTACTTTCAGACCGGTTCCCACCCAGTAAAAAAAGCGGGACCAAAATCCCGCTTTCTGATTTGACTTGATGAGGTGCGGTCTCTTTAGTGGGGACCGTCGCTCTTGGTTTCAGTTTTGGCTTTGCTGGTCTTGGCGCAACCCAGCTTGCCACCAAGCGGGCAGCACCTCTTGATTTCTCCACCGGTAGCCACAGCCGGGGACACCTCTGCCTGGTAACCCTTGTTGGTAATGACCGCAGCCAGAGCGGAACTGCTGGTTTTGGCCGCATCATAGCAGACCTCCGCCACACCCGCCATATGGTTGACGTCAATAACCTTGTAAACACCATCTACCTCGGTCAGGGCCGCCTTGATGGTGTTCTCACAACCACCACAGGTCATCCCGTTGACTGAAAAAGTAGTAAACTCACATTTGCTGTCCTTGCCACATAGCTTGGCGCATTCTTCAGGGGTCAAATGGCCGTCCTTGCCGCACAGCTTGGCGCACTGCTCAGGAGTCATCTTGCAGCCGGCCTTCATAGCACCGGGGCAACCGGCACTGGCAGTTACGACTTTGGCGTCAGTAGAAGCTGTCGCCTTGTCTACCGCCTTGTGGCCGGAACACTGGCCGGCAAACAAGTTACCGGCAGTAAACATGCCCATCAGCAAAACGGCCAGGGTTAAGATCATGATCTTTCTCACAGGTGTTCTCCTTCGTGTTGTATTATCAAGTTGTAATCTTTGTCATATTCGTACAGGTACTTCCCAAATATAAGCCGGACTCGGCCCCGAGTCAACTGTTCTGTTGAGTATGAAGAGCCATATTGTCCAATATAGTCGGTAACACCATGCATCTTAAACATTTGAGAAGCAAACTTAGTTTCAAAAAAAATGGCTATGACAACGCTCAAAAAATAGTAACCCGCGAGAAATAGGGTACTGGGGTGTAAGCTATGGCAACATAGTAAGATATGGGAGTTGAGCAAAATCCGCTTGCCCGCACCTGAGTATTTAGCGATAGATAGAAACCAGTGAAGGCACCAAAGAGGATGACTGATCGATGAAGATTCTGGTAATATGCACCGGCAATTCCTGCCGCTCACAGATAGCTGAGGGGTTTTTCCGCAAGTTTGGTGGCGATAAGCTGGAAGTGACCTCGGCCGGACTGTATCCCCAGGGAGTCCACCCGGACGCCATCTCAGTTATGAATGAGGTCGGGATTGATATTTCCGGTCAGGATTCCAATCAGGTCAATGATCTTGTTGACCGGAGCTTCGACTATGTCATTACCGTCTGCAACCATGCCGCCGCGCACTGCCCGACCTTTCCCGGTGGCGGCACCCGTCTGCACTGGCCGTTTGACAACCCGACCTCTGACAGTCCCGACGAAGACCCCGCCGCCCGTTTCCGCCGTGTGCGCGACGAGATCGGCCGGCAGGTCAAACGGTGGTTGCGGGAGGTGGGGGGGTCAGGCAGTTGAACTGACTTCCATCGGTTTTTTTGGGGCGAAGCGGCGTCGAATAGCCATCACCAGAAACGAAAAGAAGAGACCGGTCAGGATTGTTTCACCGATCAGTATCAGATGCTGCCAGGATGTTAGCGGCGGCCTTAATTCACTCGAACGAAAGAACGTGGATAGCGAGAAACTCCATTGGATCGCCTTGCGATAATCGGACATGAACTGGCCAACCGCACCGTCGCGAAACCAATCGTAATTCACTTCTACATCTCGCTGCTCAAGGTTAATGCCCATGAACAGCAGGAAGATAGGAACCAAGAGCCACAAAATGAGTAGAGCGATCAGTGGACGCCAGATAGACTCACCGTACCGAGAGAAGAACGAGTACAGTCCTTCGACAAAGTGTCTACCGAACCGATTACCCTCCTCGGCCCTCCTTTTGGCAATCATGAATCCCTGATAGAAGGCACTCGACAGGCCGAATTCGGACTGGTCGTAATAGTATTGTTGCAGATGGCGGTACAGTCTCACAAGTTCCAATGACTTCGGATTCTCATTCTCGTCAGCAACGTGCGCTCGTTGGCCCTGAAAGAAACCTCGTTTCGGCCAAGTGACGTTGTGGAATTGTATATCTTCGGTGCGGTTACCGAAGTCCAACAGCCTCAGACCGCTCAGATCGCAGTTGTAGAATCGAGTCGGTGGCTTCGCGCCAAATCCGGCGTTCTTAAAAGTCGTGTCGGACAAAAACTTCACCGACCGAAAGTCCCTTTTGCCCCCAAAAGTCGAGAGAAAGAAACTGGTTTCTGCACCCAAGCCGAACTCAGCGCCTGATATATCAAATACTGAGTCGAACTCTCTATTCGTGAATTGCGCACCTTGTTTGAACTGGACATTTTGAAAAGAAGCACGGCAGATACCCTTCCTGCGAGGGCACGAGAAGTCCGCGCCTTGTTCGAAGATCGCCGAATCGAAACTGCTACGCTTCGAAAAGAAGACGCCATCGAATTGAGCGTCACCGTAGAAATGCGCCCTTCTAAAGGAAGCCTCACCTAGTTCCGTTTTCCTGCCCGAAAAGACTGCACGTTCTTTGAACTTAGCACCGTCGAAACTGACACCCAGGGGAAAATCGATGTCCTTGAAATCGGCATCACAGTGAAACTCGGCCTTATCGAGAAGCACTCGTAGCGCGATATGACCGTCAAACAGTCCTTCAGTCGTGAAGAAAACCGCCCCGCGAAGGCCTCCAGGGAACTTACTCTCCCCCCGTAACGCTTCTTTCACGACAGAGACAAACGTCTGATGGTCCTTTTCGGGATCTTGGCTGTGGAGGAAGCAGTACTCGTTGTCGCCAGCGGGTCGCCGGCACTCGTAGTCCGTACCATCAACTAACTTGAATTTCGCATTGCACCACCCCATATCTGAGTATAACAGGCTGCCGGTTGGTGGTCAATCACTGTTTGATCGGTTGCCGATGGGCTGAGTGACCCGACTGTGAGGCGTTCTCTGGATTCCTGCTTTCGCAGGAATGACAGGGTAAGGCGGGAATGACAGATGTGGTGAGGGTTTTAACAGGAGCGGTCCAGTTCTCTTGGCAGGTCTCTTCGAGACCTTTCCTACATGGTTACCATTATTCCTGCAGCAGAAAGGCGGCAGACAACGCCCGGTAAAGGCGGCTTGTCGCCGTTACCCGACAAAGAGTTGAGGCAATTACCTCTCCCCTCTTGTCTTTGCTACACAATAGCAGTATTATACTAGACTATTGCCGTCAGGTACTGGCGGCTGAAGAAGACAGTAAACATTAACTGAGATATAAGAGGTAAGGTATGGCAGGAATTGTCGGATACGGCGCGCATCTGCCCCGCCACCGGATCAAGGTCGAAGAGATCGCCAAGGTTTGGGGTGCTGATGCGCCCAGCTACAAAAAGGGCCTGATGCTTCGCGAGAAATCTGTCCCGCCTCCGGATATGGACACAATCACGCTCTCAGTAGAGGCGGCCAAAAACGCCCTTAAGCGGGCTCCTATGGTCGACCCGGCGGATATTGGCGCTATCTATATTGGATCGGAATCCCATCCGTACGCGGTGAAACCATCGGGCACGACAGTCGCCGAAGCTATCGGCGCCACACCTGACATTCACTGTGCCGATCTGGAGTTTGCCTGCAAAGCCGGTTCGGAAGGGATGTATATTGCCCTCAGTCACGTGGAGTCCGGTTTCATGCGCTACGCGCTGGCTATCGGTGGTGATACATCGCAGGGAGCACCCTCGGACGCGCTGGAGTTTTCGGCGGCAGCGGGAGCGGCGGCGTTTATCATGGGCAAGGAAAACCTGGTGGCTGAGTGTCTGTTCACGCATTCGTACATGACCGACACACCCGATTTCTGGCGACGTGAATACCAGTTCTACCCACAACACGGCGGCCGCTTCACCGGTGAGGAAGCGTATTTCAAACACACTAAAGGGGCTACCAACGCCATTTTGAAGAAAGCCGGCATGACGGCCAAGGACTTTGCTTACGCGGTGTTTCACCAGCCCAACGGTAAGTTTCCTCAGCGGGTGGCGTTTGAGCTTGGTTTCACACAGGAGCAGATCGATCCCGGCTGGCTGGCCCCGACCCTGGGTAACACCTATTCCGGGGCATCACCGATCGGCCTGACGGCTACGCTCGACGTGGCCCGGCCCGGTGATATGATCCTGATGTGTTCCTATGGTTCCGGCGCCGGCTCTGACTCGTTTATCTGGAAAGTGACCGAGCGGATCAACGAGGTGCGCGACAAGGCGGTGCGCACACGCAAGCTTCTGGAAGAAAACCAGATTTATGTCGACTACGGAACTTACGCCAAGTTCCGGCACAAAATCCGCAAGAATGATTAGGAAGGAATACTGAGATGAGGAATGTTTGTGTTGTCGGCGTCGGCATGAGTCAATGGGGTGAAGTGTGGAAAAAGTCACTTCGCCGGCTCTTTGTCGATGCTGCCATAGATGCGATTAACAACGCCGGAGTGGACCGGCTTGATTCGTTATATGTCGGCTGCATGTCCAGCGGCCTGTTCGTGGGACAGGAACATATCGGCGCTTTGATGGCCGACTACCTGGGCATGAGAGGTCTTCCGGCGGCCCGGGTGGAATCAGCCTGTGCCTCGGGCGGAATTGCGGTCCGGCAGGCGTTTATCGAAGTTGCTTCCGGAATGTCGGATATTGTAATGGCATCCGGTGTGGAGAAAATGACCGACTGTTCCGGCGGCGAGGCCACGTTTGCTTTGGCGACGGCCGCCGATCAGGAGTACGAAGTCTTCCACGGCGCTACTTTTCCCGGCCTGTATGCCATGATGGCCCATGCCCACATGCACAAGTACGGCACTACCCGCGATATGCTCTCGGCGGTGGCGGTCAAGAACCATCGAAACGGCGCCAAGAACCCGGTCGCTCAGTACCCGTTTGAGATCAAGCTGGAACAAGTGGCCAACTCGGTAATGGTCGCCGACCCGTTGCACATTCTCGACTGCTCACCTATCACCGACGGCGCTGCGGCGGTGATCGTGGCATCGGAGGAAGTGGCCAAAAAACTCGGCAAACCGTATATAAGAATCACCGGTTCGGGTGCCGCGACTGACTGTATCCAGTTGGCACAGCGTGAAGATATGACCGCTATCAAAGTTGCCGCGATCTCTTCCGAGCGGGCGTTGAAAATGGCCAGCAAAACGATTAAGGACGTGCAGTTCGCCGAAGTGCACGACTGCTTCACGATCGCCGAGCTGGCGGTGCTGGAGTCGATCGGCGTTTATGAACCGGGTAAAGCCGGAGCAGCCACACTGGCCGGAGAAACAGCGCTGGATGGCAAGTTCCCGGTCAACAGTTCCGGCGGACTTAAGTCCAAGAGTCACCCGGTCGGTGCTACCGGCGTGGCTCAGATAGTGGAAGTGTTTAAGCAGTTAACCGGTCAGGCGGAAAACGGCCGCCAGATACCGGGCTCACCGAAAATCGGGATGGCACAGAACATGGGCGGTTCCGGGGCATCAGCAACCGTGCATATCATGGAGGTGGCGTGATGACTATGTTCAGTTCGCGCAACTGGAGAGAATACCCCCAGCGCTACCGTCTGGAGGCCTCGAAGTTCAAGAAAAGCGGTAAGACTTATTTCCCGCCGCGCACCGTTGACCCGGAAACAGGCGACACTGAGTTTGAAACGGTCAAGTTGCCCGATACCGGTAAGGTGGTCACGTACACCGTTATCCGTATCGCTCCCGACCAGTGGACCGATGAAGCCCCCTATGCCCTGGCGGTAGTGGAGTTGACCGATGGTACCCGGCTGATGGGCCAGGTGACCGACTGCGATCCGGAAAAGGTCAAGATCGGCACGGAAGTGCGCATCGAGTTTCGCCGCATTCAGTCGGAAGGTCACCACGGTGTGATCAGCTACGGCTACAAGTTCGTACCGAAGTGGTATTAGGTATTGACTGACCGGCCGGGATTGCTTTTGACTTTGTCCGCGGCCGGTTTGTTGCTACCTTGAATCGTCTGATTATGACAGGGAAGTCTGCACGAGGCCTGCAACCGGCAGACTCGTCAAATGGGAGGAGTTTGACTTGCCGGCGTTAACTTCCGCTCGGAAGATAAGAATTGCCGCCCGTACGGCGGTCAATATTCTTCGCGGTAAACCGGTCACGGTTTCGTTTGAGGTAACCTACAACTGCAACGCCCACTGCGAGCACTGCGACCTGGGCGATTACGTCAAGGAACCGCGACTCGGTGGTGAGCATTTCGCCCGCTGGGTTGACAAACTCCGCCCGGCGGTAGCGCAGATTTCCGGTGGTGAGCCGCTACTGCGCAAGGATCTGCCGGATATCATCCGCAAGATGCGCCGGCGCGACCCTGTAGCGGTTTTTGTTCTGACCACCAACGTCACTCTCGTTGACGAGAAGAAATACCTGCAGCTCCGCGAAGCCGGGGTCGATCAGTTTTCGTTTTCGCTCGATTACCCGGACGAACGCCACAACGAATTCCGGCACCTCAAGAAAAATTTCGAGCATATCCGCGACCTCTGCTGTCAGGTGTCCCAATACGGCAACAACGACATCATCCTGGCCTGCGTGGTGCAAAGCGACAACTTCCACGACCTGCCGCGTATAGCCGAACTGGCCAAAGAATGGGGGGTGGCGGTTAATTTCAGCACTTACAACTCGCTGCGCACCGACAAGACCCACTACCTGATCAACAGCAACGGCCAACTTCAGGAACTCAAGCAGGTGGTTGACCGATTGGTTCAGATGCAAAACGACGGCTACCCGATCCTGACCTCGGAGTGGACGCTGCGGCAGATGATCCGTTTCTTCGCCAGCGGGCATCATCCTAACTGTCAGGCCGGACGGCGGTTTTTGATTGTCGGTCCCTGGGCCAAACTGACGCCGTGCGGGATGTTCCGCGAAAAGTACGACACGCAGGCGCAATTGACGCGTGAGTTCACGGCCCACAACGACTGCGACAAATGCTTCACTGCTATCCGGGCCAACTCCGAAAAGTCTCCCTACCGGCTGCTGAAAGACGCCCTCCGGGTGGTCAGGAGGAAGTGAGGGGGGAAATGGTGGGGTGTAAAGGAGGCTTAACAAAATGAGCAACGGTATCAACAGCGGCGGATCGGCCCGGCAGATCATCCGTCTCACCCAGATAGCGCTGGGGGATGACAAGTATCGGGTGGAAATCGCACTGGTGGGCACCGCCCCCCGCCAAACCGCACCCAGCCAATTCTCTTTTGCCATGACCGCCCAGGACCACGAGGATATCCGCTGGTATCTTGAGAACTACCTGGAGAACCCGCTCGATCCAGCGCCAAGTATCGCCAAAAGGATCGAACAGCGCCTGACGGATATCGGCACCGAGCTTTTTGGAAAGATTTTCAGCGGCAGAGATGCCGTCCGGCTCTGGAATGCCGTCAGCGACAGTCTGGCCGAAACGCGGGTGGAGATAATCACCACCGACGTCAGTGAAGCGGCTTCCATCCCCTGGGAACTGCTGCGCGACCCGGCCACCGATTCGCCGCTGGCGCTAAAGGCGGCAACTTTTGTCAGGACGCAGCCCCAGACGGCTCAGAGACCCCGCCTGCCGGAGCCGGGACCGGCCGAGGCTATTCGCATTCTGCTGGTTATCTGCCGCCCCTACGGTCGGGTCGATGTCCCCTTCCGGTCGGTGGCGTCGCGGTTGATCAAGGGGCTGGAGGAAAGTTCCCGTGAATCATTCCAGCTTGATGTTCTGCGACCGGCCACCTATGAAGCGCTGGGCAAAAAACTGCGCGCCGCCAAGAATGCCGGTAAACCATATCACGTCGTCCACTTTGACGGCCACGGCACCTACGATGAGATTTCCAGACCCGAACTGATGCTGTCACCTGAGCGGGAGGGCGCTCACGGCTACCTGCTGTTTGAAAACCCCCGGGTCGAGGAGAACTGTCTCTATGTGGACGGCCCCACTCTGGGCAGCCTGCTGGCCGACACCAACGTGCAGGTGATGGACCTCAACGCCTGCCGCTCGGCCTTTGCCAAAACACCCGATAAGCCGGTTGCCGCCGGGGCGGATTTTGACCGTCACGCCGCCGTGCGGGCTTATGGTTCGCTGGCGCAGGAACTGGTCGATCAGGGAGTGGCCGGGGTGGTTGCCATGCGCTACAATGTCTACGTCGTTACGGCAGCGCAGTATGTGGCCGGCATGTATGCCGAACTGGTGCGCGGACACAGCCTGGGCGAAGCCGCCACGCTGGCCCGCAAGAACCTCGCCGATCAACCTCAGCGCCAGATAGCCTACGAGCCGACACCGCTGCAGGACTGGTGCGTGCCGGTTATCTGGGAGGCGGCCCCGATCCGTCTCTTTTCAGAATCGACCGAAAAGAAAATCACTTTCACGCTCGGTGACAGCCGGACCGCGCCGGGGCGAGATGATATCGACGAAGCGATTAAGGAACGGCCGGATGTCGGTTTCTTCGGGCGCGATGAAACGCTGCTGGCCCTGGACCGCGCCTTTGACAGCCAACGGGTCGTTTTGTTGTCGGCCTATGCCGGCAGTGGCAAAACCGAAACGGCCCGCGAATTCGCCCGCTGGTACAGTCTCACCGGAGGAGTTGAGGGTCCGGTCTTCTTTACATCGTTTGAACGTCACCAGACTCTGGCGCAACTGCTCGGTCGGTTGGAGCCGATTTATGAGCAGATGCGTGGCGCGCAACTACCGCCCTGGATGACACTGAAACCGGCCGAGAAAAGGTCCATTGCGCTGCAAATTCTGAAGCAGGTACCACTGCTCTGGATATGGGATAACGTGGAGCCGATTGCCGGTTTCCCGGAGGGCGCCAAGTCAGCCTGGTCCCCTGAAGAACAGGCCGAACTGGTCGACTTCCTGCGTGATGCCCGGCAGACACAAGCGAAGTTCCTGCTGACCTCGCGCCGCGATGAACGGGGCTGGCTGCATGACCTGCCGGCGCGACTGACGTTGCCGCCGATGCCGATGCGGGAACGTATCCAGCTTACCCGCGAACTGGCCGCAAAGCAGAATCGCCGGCTGGGCGACGTTCAGGACTGGCGGCCGTTACTGGATTACACGGCGGGCAACCCCATGACAATTACGGTTGTAGTCGGGCAGGCGCTTCGTGACAGGTTAACCAAGCCGGATCAGATAGAGGCTTATGTTAACAGGCTGAGGGCCGGGGAAGCTGAGTTTACCGACGACAAGAAACAGGGTCGTACCCGGTCGCTGGGGGCTTCGCTCAGCTACGGTTTTGAGAATGCCTTTTCAGAAAAAGAACGCCGGATACTGGCCCTGCTGCACCTGTTTCAGGGATTTGTCGATGTCGATGCTCTGAAACTCATGGGCGACGAAGAGGATGACTGGCATCTTCCCGAAGTGAATGGTCTGACGCGCGAGAAAGGAATATCCCTGCTGGACCGCGCCGCCGAAATCGGCCTGCTGACAGCACATGGAGACGGCTACTACTCTATCCACCCGGCTCTCCCCTGGTTCTTCAAGTCGGAGTTTGGGGCTTCTTATCCCGAGCGATCAGATTCTGATTCTGAGTCTCCTGCCATGAAAGCCACCCATGCCTTTGTGGAGGCAGTCGGGGAACTGGGGATTTTCTATTCCCATCAGTACGAGGGCGGGAATCGGGATGTGATAGCCGCCCTGACAGCCGAGGAAGCCAACCTGCTCCACGCCCGGCACCTCGCCATAGCCCACGACTGGTTTTCTCCGATCATCACAACTATGCAGGGATTGCGGCCGCTGTATGACCAGACCGGCCGCCGAACCGAGTGGAAACAACTGGTGGAAGAAATACTCCCTTTGTTTGTTGATGAAAAAACAGATGGCCCGTTGCCGGAACGGGAAGGGCAATGGTCGATTGTTACCCAGTACCGTGTTCTGCTAGCGCGAGAAGAACGTGACCTGGAAACGGCCGAGCGGTTGCAGCTACTTCGTATCGAATGGAACAGGCGGCGCGCTGCCTCTGCTCTTAAGATACCGAAAAGTTCCCTGAATGAGAGGCAGCGTAATGCTATCCGGACCCTGGCCACCTCGCTGCACGAACTTGGACAAATCCAGCGGGAAGTCGGACGAGCAGAATGCGTCAAGACGTACGAGGAGGACTTTGAGCTATCGATGCGTATTGGCGACCGCGCAGGGGCTGCAGTGACCGCAATTAATCTCGGGACTACCTACATCGACCTGCCTGACTTGCGTAACCTTGATGAGGCTGCGCGCTGGTGCCAAAAGAGTCACGACCTCTCTGACAAGCGTGATCGACTGGGCAGAGGGCGATGCACCATTCAACTGGGAACAGTAGCCCTGGAACGCTTCGAGGATGCGCACCAAGCGGATCGGCCGGAGAAGGAACAGCGTAAGCACCTCAATGAGGCGCTTGGCAGGTATTATGAATCGCTGGAACTGCTGCCTGAAAATGCCGTGGATAATCTGGCTGTGATCCACAACCAACTGGGAATTGTATACGTGCATGCAGGTGATGTGCAGCAGGCGCTACGCCACTACGACACAAGCGTCAAATACAAGGAAGAGGCCGGCAATGTCTTCGGAGCCGGCCAGACGCGGTATAATGTCGCTTTGTTGCTTGCAAATGCGAATCGCTTGCCGGATGCGCTGGCCTACGCGAAGGCGGCCCTGCGAGATTTTGACCCTTATGGCGACCGAGCCAAAGACATGATCGAAAAGACGCAGCGGCTGATAGCACAGATAAAAAAGGATATCAGCAAGCAGGGCCAGGGGAAGTGACACCTGTACCCCACCCAGCGGGTGGGTTCTTGCCGACCTTGAAAGGAAACACCGAATCAAGACCCACTTGTTATGTGGGGTACAAGAATGGTGAGACATCGTCAGGTAGAAGCGGCTTGCCGCCGCTGGCGGGCGGCCTCGAAAAGACAGACGCCGGTGGCCACTGAGACGTTGAGGCAGGAGACGGCACCGGACATCGGAATATGGGCGCGAAAATCGCAGATCTCGGCCGTGAGACGCCGCAGCCCCTGTCCCTCCGCGCCCATCACAATCGCCATCGGCCCGGTCAGGTCAATGTCATAGATCGATTGCTCGGCCCTGTCGGTGGCCCCCATCAGCCAGACACCGGCTTTCTGCAACTGCTTGAGCGTGCGGGCCAGGTTGGTCACCGTCACCAGCGGCAGATGTTCGGCCGCTCCACAGGCGATACGCCGCACCGTGTCGGTCAACGATACCGAGCGGTCTTTGGGCACAATCACGGCATGCACACCGGCGGCATCGGCGGTGCGCATACAGGCGCCCAGGTTGTGGGGGTCCTGCACGCCATCGAGAACCAGCAGGAACGGCACTTCGTCAAGGCCATCCAGTAAAGCAAACAGGTCGTCCTCGTTGCGCACACGGACGTCGACGGTGTAGTCGGTGTGTCGGTGGCTACGTGCGGATTGTGAGCGTGATTTCTTCATTGTCAGTTACAACCGTACCCCAGCCAACGGGCCTGTTATTTCAGCGATTATATGCGCCCATGATGTGCTGTCATGCGACTCTGCATAACAGCTTGTTCGGACAACCGTGTCAGGCAAAAAGAAACCGGCACCGAGGCGTCGGTTTCTTGTGCTCTGGTAATAACCATCAAAACCGTCTGATATCGACCACAATCTTGGGAAAACCTATTCTGGAATCATTGGTGTGATATCGCGGCCATACGCTGAATTCCTCAAGTCTACCCACGTAGTCCACGAGCTGACTCGGATACTCAGGGAGTTTTCCGATAAAGGCAAACAGCGGGAAATTGGTTGTGGTATCACTGAAATTATTTGGTTCCAGCGTGATAAAGACCGTGCCGCGGATGCCGCCCGGCACCAGCCCGCCGAGACTCCAGACAAACGGCATATCCTCGAGGAAATCCTCGCCCGTGAAGGGCGGTATCAGTTGTACGCCCGAATCACCTATGGTAAACGGGTTGTCATAATCGGGCCACCTGGGGTCGGCAAAAGTCCCGGTGGTCAACAAACCGCCTTCGATACCCGGTATCAGGGAGTCGCTGGGATTCTGGTTGATTTCATAAGCCGGTGGAGTTATGGTGCCCAGCGCCGAAGTCGGAATTGTGGGTGATACCACCCAGCCCTTGTAGGTCCAGCCCCAGGACGAATAGTCCGGCATGCCGAAGTCATACTGAATAAAATCGTCGAAATAGAAAGAATCCAGTACACCCACCGTGTAATAGTACATAGTTTCCTTGTTGTCGATCTGCGTGTAGGGCCAGGAGGAATCGGCTTTCAGCAGGGAGTCGAAGCGAACAATCCTGTTAGTCCGGGACTCGATGGCCTCTATGGTACCATCCGGCAAAGTATCGGGACCGAACAGGCGAACAGTGTCCTTGGATATAATATTCTCAATGCTGTCCAGATACCATACGATAGTATCCTGGGGCAGTGAGTCATCTTCCAGGTAGACCAGATCAAAGCTGTCAAGGCTGATCGTATCCTGCACGGAATCCTGCTTTACCACATAGCTGCAGAACCATATCCCGTAGCCATCATAACGAGTCCGATCAGTATCGGAGGGGGTCTCCATATTGAAGACAACGGCTGCGTTCCAAAGAGAATCCGACAGGGGAAAGACCATCTCAACCTGATTACTGGTGGGGGCGGTAATGCGGTCAATCAGCATAATCGGCCCGGGGGAAGCCGGCCAGTTGTCGGGATCAGTCTCGACCGAGACAAAAATGTCGGAGTAGTCAAGAACGTCTCCCGCCAGCATAAACAGGTTTGAATCGGATCTTTCTTCACCATCCTCGTTGAGGAAAACCATCAAAATCTGGTCATATCCGAATTTGCCCAGCGAGATAGTGTCATTGTCGTCGGCAACCCATAGTTCGTAGAGCATACCGGTGGTATTGGTAGGTAAGTTTTGCACAGCCGGTGTATACGTACCCGGCACCACCGCGTTACCCCACAGGCGCAACTCAGTCTGGTCGATCCTGGTTAGAATATCATCAGGCTGTGAGCAACTGAAATAAGAACTGGCTGCGCACACCACTAAGACAGTGAGTACCAGACGGTTTCTGCGGCTTGTCATCTATACTATCCTCCTCAAGTACTATTAAAACGTACCCAATAACTCTGTTAACTGCCAAGTATAACTGGTGGGCAAGAGCAGTGTCAAGCCATTATTTGCAGGTCTTTTTGTCATAATTATCTGACGGTCAAGTCCGGTGGTTCATCTAAAGAAAAGATCGCCGCAAGTCGATAAATGGTAAAGAAACCGGGAATACAGATACAAGGGAACTGCCTGTGGAAGATAACTGCAAAAAACAGTCGCAGACCGACGGCGATGAGCCCAAAGCCGACCGCCAGACCGATTCTGCCGGATCATCTGAAAATGCCCGTGAAACCGATGGTGATGATCTGGAATTCATAGTCACGGAAAAGGACACCGAAGACAGGGAATTTGTTGGCGGGCAAAACCAATTCAAGAATGATGACGACGAGCTCGGCATTGAAACGCCCGGCGCTCTCATGAACAGGGAGGCTCAACCAACCAGCCCTGATGGTGACCAGTCACGGCAGGAAGCCGACGGCGATTTCCGGCCAATTGGAGAGACAGCACCGCCTCCGCCTCCCGAACCGGCCGGTGAATCTGTGGATACAGACCGGTCGCCGATAAATATCGGGCAGGGACAATCTCCTGCGAAAGCGGCTGAGAACTCGGTGTCGGCTGAAGACGAATCGGGAAACGACGAATCCTACCTCACAGATCGGGAGAAGGAAGAGTTCATAAAGAAAATGGGGCAGTTCAATCAAAAACCCGATGAAAAACCAGTCGTTGCAACGACAGGGCAACTCAGCAGCGAGCCACCACCCCGGGAACAACCTAACCTTCCGGTCCCCTCGATAACCCAGCGTGGACGAGGAATCGCTTTTTTCTACAAGAATTACATCCAGATAGTAGACAGACAGGGGCTCCGCGCGGACGATGAGTTAACCATAAACAACCGGTTTTATGAACTCAAGCCAAAGCAGTTCAATACTACCGGGATTGTCGCTGCCGGGGCGGTGCTTTTCGCGCTGGTGTTGTTTTTCATCGGATCCCGTTTCGTGACAACAGGTAACCCCGGTGAAGGAGAAATCATCGGCATGATACTCGATGATACCGGGCACCCGTATATCCACGGGGCTATTGTCAGATTTCCCGAATTGAACCAGACTACCCGTTCCACAGCCCAGGGATTCTTCAAGTCGGGGTCGCTCCCCGAGGGCAGCCACAAGGTGGAGGTTATGATAGACGGTGAAATCGTGAGCATAGACTATGCCACCGTGGCCGGCAACGAAATCACGATGCTCTCCCTCCGCCCGGAACCGACCGGAGGCGACGAAACGGTAACTCAGGAGACCTCGTATCCAACTGAAACGTTCGCGGCAGCAGATCCCGAGCCTCAGTCGGTGACGGTCAGGGAAACCAGCAGTCAGAGTTCCAGCAGCAAAGCAGACACTAAATCGACTAAGTCGTCGGGCACTAAAAGCAGCAAGAGCCAACCGGCCAGGATCACGCTGGCGGCCAATGTTGAGGGGGCTCGGTTGACCCTGGACGGGAAAGTTATGGGCGCGGGTAACCTGACTTACTCCAAAATCAAGGCCGGTCAGCACAGCTACAGCGTCACTATGGACGGTTATGAATCGGTTAGCGGCAAAATCCGGCTCGCTCCCGGTGAGAACAAGACTCTGAGCGTTGAACTGGTGCCGATGCAACAAGCAGCCAAAGCCAGTGAATTCACTGAGGAAGATTACTATTACTCTGGTGTGACCGCTTTGAAAGATGGGAAACTTGAGACGGCCCTGGCCGACTTTTCACAGGCTATCGAAAAGCAACCCAGCTATGCTGATGCTTATGTCGCCCGGGCTGAGACATATAGCCTGCTCAGGGATAAAAACCCGGCTCATGATGACTATGTGCGCGCTGCTGAAATCTACCAGATACGCAAGAATCTCAATGAAGCGAGAACGGCCTACAACAAGGCTCTTGAGCACAATAAGAAGTCGGTCACAGCCTACCTCGGGCGGGCCAATACTTACCTGGACGAGAACCAGGAGAGGGCAGCGATAGCGGACTACGAGGCTGTACTCAAGTTGGAAAAACGCAACGCCGCTGCGCATTTCGGCCTCGGTGAAGCGCGCTTCCGACAGGGCAGTTACAATAAGGCCATAAAACACTTCAAGGACGCCCGATCCGCAGACCCGGAAAACCCTCTGACATACCAATATCTCATGTTGTGCTACCTGGGGATGGATGACATCAAGAGGCTCAAGAAGAATTTTGAGAAATTCACCGAGGTCGCCTCTGAAAAAGAGATGGATCGATTGCGGGAAGACTCCCGGTTTGCGGCTGCGTTCCGAATCGTCGAAGGCAATTGACGAGACAGTCTCAGGGTATACGCCCATCACCAGGTCATGGTGAGCGGAGTCGAACCATGATTCACAGGCATTTTCTGTTACGTCAGGTTTTGCGGCGAATCTGTGTGACCTGACGGATTAGTCAGGCGGCAGGTCACACCACTGCCTGCGGCGACGCCAAGACCTGCCGAAACTGTGAAAGCCGTATCTGTAAGGCGGCAGGCGACTCTGCCTGACGCCCTCATGTGTATGCGTCTGGCTGTCGGGCAGAGTGAGGCTGTCCCAAAAGGTCCATAAGCGCCGTTCCGGACGCCAGAATGGTCATGCTGAGCGGAGTCGAAGCATGGCAGCCTTCGGCTGATTTATGGGTTCCCCGGTCCACCACAGTCTCACATTCATTGCTTAAAACTTGTGTGGCGATGCCACTCACCCTTCGACTCCGCTCAGGGTGACGACATTCGCTGCCTTGTGAAACATTCTTGTGGGACAGCCTCGAGTCGCCCGACAGCACACATAGTGAGATCACCACGCATTAATGCAGCTTGCCGCCTTGTCCCCTCGCTATAACGTTTGTTATGTTTTTCAACAAGCCCTTCCGCGGGCATGACGAATACATTACCGTCAGAGTATGATAAAAACGCTTTCTCAACATGCCCTAAGTTTATTGGGGCAAGATCACACCCAACCTACGCCACCGGCGCCGATCCGCCAAACGACAGTATCTCGATACCAGGTAGCTCCAGCTCATCCCCGCTTCGGTGCAGTTGTATAATCTGTGGTGTAATTCCTTGCCCGGTTGATTACAGCCTGCTATCTTGTTGAAAAGAAGCGAACATGAAAAAGCAAAGGAGACAGAAGATGTTTCGTTCAATGCTCACTTGCCTGGTTCTGACTCTGGCCGTTGCGGTGCTGATGGCTTCCTTGGCTGTCGGTCAGGGCGGGGGAACTGCTAACTCACTTTTCGATACCGGCCGTTACGTGCCCGATATCGCTACTTTTCTGCAGATTGGCGGTTGCAGCCCGGCCGGTTACAGTTGGGACGGCCAGGATGTTTATTTTCAATCAGGTATGTCCGGTGCCTCACAGGTCTACCGCATTACAGAAGAAGGCTGGCCTTATCAGTTGACGACTTTTGAAGACGGTATTGACTTTTTTACGCTCTCGTACAATAGCAAGATGGCCATTATCGGCGCCTCGGTTGGCGGTTCGGAGCAATCGCAACTTTTTCTGATGGACACTCAGACCGGGCGGGTATTGCAGCTAACGCATGTCGATGACATCCAGTACGGCTCGGTTACCTGGGCCCACGACGACAAGTCAATTTTCTTCCGTTCCAACGAGGAGAATGGCAGTGACTTTCATATCTACCGAATGGACGTGACCACCGGTGATTACGGCAAGGTATTCGGTGACACAACAGCCGCCCACGGTTATATGGCCATTGCCGAAGTCGCCCAGGACGACAGTAAGATGGTCGTCTACCATTTCTTCTCCAACGTCGCTGATGATCTGTATGTAGTTGACCTGAACACGCTGGAATACGAGAAACTCAACGATGATGAAGGTGATGTTCTTTATTACAGCGTGACCCTGATGCCCGACAATGAAACCATCTGGCTGGTCTGCAACGGCAACGATGACGGCATTGCCCGGATAGCGAAGATGAAGGTCGGTTCACCGAAGGTCGAGTTCGTTGACGACAATTGGATCGATCCCCGCTGGGAAGTTGATGGTCTGGGAGTCTCTCGTGACTTCAAGTACATGACGGCTGTCGTCAACGAGGACGGCTACAATCGGCTTAAAATTCGCATGTTGGAAACCGGGGAGGAACTTCCCAGTCCGCCACTGGACGGTATTCTCGGTGGGGGTTACTTTGATGAAAACGGCGGCTGCCTGGTCTCTTTTACCGGTCCGACACGGGCGCCGGATGTCTGGAAATGGAATCCCCGGACCACTGAACTCAAGCAACTCACGTTTTCCATCTATGCCGGTATTGACCGGACCATGTTTATCGAGCCGCAGTTAATTCGATACAAGAGTTTTGACGGGCTGGAGATTCCGGCCTTTCTGTATCTACCGCCCGGTTATCAGCAGGGTCAGGCGGTGCCTTTCATCGTACACGCTCACGGCGGTCCGGAGAGTCAGTTCCAGCCATATTTCCTGCGCAATGTGCAGTACCTGATTCTCAACGGATACGGAGTTCTGGCGCCCAATCCGAGGGGTTCATCCGGCTACGGTCGTGAGTACCTGAATATGGACAACTATAAGAACCGTAAGCATTCGCTGATGGACTACAAAGCCGGTGTTGAATGGTTGCTGGAGAACGGCTACACTCGCCAGGGGATGATCGGCATCAGGGGCGGTTCTTACGGCGGTTACGTGGTGCTGGGTATGATAACCGAGTACCCGGATATGTTTTCGGCGGCCTGTGACGTGGTTGGTATTGCTAATTTCAAAACGTTTCTTGAAAACACCCGTGCTTATCGCCGGGCTTTGAGGGAATCCGAGTACGGCCCGCTGTCCGACCCGGAATTCCTGCATGAGATTTCACCTATCCATAAGGTCGACCGGATCAAGACCCCGTTGTTGGTGGTCCACGGAGAAAACGATCCACGGGTACCGGTAGGCGAAGCAAGGCAGATCATTGAGGCTATCAACGCTCAGGGTGGCGAGGTTGATTCACTCATATTCGCCGATGAGGGCCATGGCAGCGGCAAGCGCGTAAACACCATCAAGGAATATCGCAAACAGGTGGGGTTTTTCGACAAGTATCTGAAAAAGCCGGGACTGTAAGTGGGTACATTCTGTAGCATTGCAGATAATCATATAATGACGACGGGCAGGACAACGAAAGTCCTGCCCGTTTCGGTTTTGCCGCCATCGGCGTCAGGTTGTTCGTTTTGAGGAAACCGCAGTGAGTCGAGCCCCCTTCCAGGTCCTGGTGCTGCCGTACCGGATTGTCTCAGGTGAGGACATCGTATACGCGGTATTCAAAAGAAAGCCCGAGACAGGAGGCTACTGGCAGGGAATCGCTGGGGGCGGTGAGGAAGGCGAATTTCCCCTGACAACAGCCCGCCGGGAAGCAATGGAGGAAGCCGGCATCGCCACCGACAGCGAGTTTCTGAAACTCGACTCATTATCTACCGTACCGCTAGACGGCGTATGCGGCTTCTTGTGGGGACCGGACGTGCTGGTAATCCCCGAGTACTCCTTTGGCGTCCGGGTCACCACCGACCGATTGCATCTGTCGGACGAACATACCGAGTATCGGTGGCTGGATTACCATGCGGCACACACTCTGCTGCGCTGGGACTCCAACAAGAACGCTCTGTGGGAGTTGGATAAACGGCTTCGTGGAAACCAATAACCACGTAGGGCAACTCCCGTAGGGCGGGTCCGTCTTCGAACCCGCCATCTGGGCTATCTTGTTGAAGTTCAATATCCGAGATTGCCACCCAACAACTGAAAAACAAAGGGCAGGACCTAATGCAGGCTCTGCCCTTTTGAATGCAAATTAATGTCGGGACACGTCTACGGACAAGGCGCCGGGGCCGGGCCGCCCTGGAACAAGTAGGCAACCAGGTAGGTCAGGTCACCGACATCATTCCCACCGCTGGCATCCACGTCTGCCTCTTCTGCACAGGGTGGATCCGGGCCGCCCTGAAACAGGTAAGCTACCAGGTAAGTGTTATCAGCTACATCAATGCTGCCACGCACATTGGTATTATCAGCAGTAAGAGGAGCAACCCCAAACCGGAATCAGTATTACCGTCCGTGCTACCGGATCAATCACTATCGCCCAGTAGCATCTCAAACTCGATTTCATCGCGAAGAGGTATACCGTGCTGACCGATTTGGGGAATGCTCAGTTTGATCCGGCGTGACTCGGCTATGGCGTTGACATGGACGGCGGCAATAGTCATTCCGCGCCGCTGGTAGAAACGGACGGCATCGAGGTTATCGTTGGTTGTAATCAGCCACAACCGTCGACAACCACGCTCGCCGGCCACCTGCCGGACTTTTTCCATCAAGGCGGTGCCGACACCGGAAAACTTACGGAAAGCATCCAGTGTAACGACTTCGCACTGGTCTCCGATGATCTCAAATGTTGCCAGCCCGATTCTTTCTGCGGATTCATCGACAGCCAGGAAACCCTCGATTTCCGTCGGGTAGACTTTGCGGCCGCGGGTGACAATGAAATCAGCGCCCCAGCCGCGCACGACTTTTAACACCCATTCCTTATCGTCATCCGTGACGGGTCTTATTTCAAAAGCCATGGTCATTCAACCATTGATGCCGTCGAGAATAAAACTCACACCAAGATACAACAGAAAGGCGGCACACAACAGAATCAGTATTCTCAAACCTTTGCCGACGATCAGGTTCCTGCCCCGCCAGAGCAGTATCGATACCACCGTGTACCAGACAAAATCAGACAGGACATGACCGAAGTAAAAGACGACCGCTCCGATGCGTCCGGCTTCGAGCGACTTAACGACCAATGCCAGGCCGGTGGTAGCCCACCAGACAAACCAAAAAGGATTGCTGAGCGTGGCCACGATTCCTTTGGCGGCCAGTCGTCGACGTGAACCGCGTTGAGGTTTTTCCCCGCTATAGGCGATACGATTTCTGATGGCGTCGCCGGCCATCATGCCGCCCATTATCAATAGAGCGATGCCGCCGACAACGGCGATTACCCGCGCCAATGTCTGGTTTTGATCGAGCGCCACAAATCCCCAGGCCAGTACGACCACGATGGCTATCTCGGCCAGGCCGTGACCGATACAGATGATCGGGCCGGTGGTCCAGCCGTGGCGCGGTGTTTCAGCGATATCAACCGCCAGCAGCGGGCCGGGCATCATGGCTCCGGAAAAGCCGACGCCGAATGCCAGCAGAAACAGGGAGATAAGTTCCATAACGTGACAAGATAGGGACGATTATGGCAGTGCGCCAGCAGGTTTGTCCTGCCGTGTAGTGCCGATGCTACCGCTTTACTCCCACCAGCAGGTATCCCTCGCGGCCGTCTTCGTGAACCGGGTAGGCACGTTTCTCAGCGGTAAAGCCGGCCTGCTCCATCAGGTCCAGCCACTTCTGAAGCGGAAAGAGACCGGTGACGTGGCGGTCGGGTTCGATTCGAACGCGGTTACCCTCGCGAATGATGTAGAACATCAGTGTCTCGACGGTGGTGTCGTGCGGGTTGGGATCGTACTGATAATCGATGTGCGTCAGCGTCGTCCGACCGTCGGAGCGCGTGCTGTGGTGTACGGTATGTTCTCTGTAACTGTCGCGGAAATCATCAGGCGCCATCACCAGCAAACCGCGACGATCAAGATGCTCAGCCGCAGTGGCGAAAGTGGCCAGCAGGTCGTCTTCGCACAACAGGTAGTTGACGGCATCATGGATGATAACGGCTTTGAATTTGCGTCCCAGCCGAATCGAGCGCATGTCGCCGACATGATGCTCCACACCGGGGTTGAGCTTGATCGAGTTGGCCAGCATCTCCGGCGACAGATCGACCGCCGTGGCCTGAAAGTCAGCCGTCAGGTGCGACAGGTTGTTGCCGCCGCCGACGCCCAGTTCCAGGATTTCGTGTCGTCCCGGACCCAGCTTTTCCTGCAGGACTTCCCGCCAGTGGCGGGCTTCCTCGGCATAGTCCCCCGGGGCACTGATCAGGGTCCACAGATGCGCGAACTCATCGTATAGCCGGTTCTGTTTGATTTCGTCAGCATCCATGACTGAGCCACCTCACATCAACTGAGTTTCCGCGATGTTTCCTCGGCAGGTATCAAGACCAGCCCCGACCACCAACATATTGAATTGATAAGATGCTTTGAATACATATACGGACGAATACCGGTAGCGGGAGGGGATACTTTGGCTGTTAACTTTGTGGGCTTTCATGCGGCACCTCCTTATCGGGGACGGTCACCACAGCCTGCTGATCTATTTATACGAACTATCTATCCAGTATAAATTCCACCGGGTAAGTCACCCAGCACTTCACTGGACGACCATTCTGGATGCCTGGAGAGAACCGGCACTTATGTGCGGCCTCAACAGCTGCATCGTCAAGAGAAACGGTGCCCGATGACTTGCCCACAATCGCCTTCAGGACATTACCCTCCTCATCAAGAAGAGCCTTAACCCAAACAGTGCCGGTTATGCCGGCTTGTCTGGCCAGGCGTGGAAAGTCAGGTTGGACATTGTGGATGTTCTTCGGTTGGACCTCCATCGGTATAAATTCATCCGGGGCGGGGAGATAATCTTCAGGATCGATCTCGACGGAGATGTCGCCGTCATCGACCGTGGCAGTGATATCAGGAGCGACGATTTCAGCCAGTTCGTCACGGGAGGCAATGACAACGTCATCGTCGAGAACCTCATCATCGGCTACCGGTTTGGGAATACCAACCTTGGGCGCTGCCACCTGGGGTGCCTCCACCTGTACCTGGGGCGGCTTCTTGGCGACACTTGGAGGTGGACCGAGATCGGCCACAGAAGTAATCCTGACCGACGGTATATTATCGTAGTCTTCAGCCGACAGGGACGAAATGATCCAGGCCACAGCCAGAAGCAACAGAACAAACGAGAGCGTTATAAGTGTCCCGAGACCTAAATACTTCTGATAGACGGACTTCAGTTCAAAGGCACCATAAGGTGAATAGATGGCGGAGTGTGGCATTACAGATCACCTCCCGAACCAGTTTGAGTCTGTGCCAAAGCTTCCTTGACGATCTTGTCGTCCTTTCGTTCCCAGTCGCCGATAGCATAACGATAGGAGAACTTGTCCTCTTTGGTCAGTTCATTCACTTTGACACCGAGTTCTGCAGCTTTGTGAGCATTCCACGACCTCTCGATAAGATCGATTTCATCAAGAATGTTCACCATATCAGCGTAGGTGGCGTCGTCATGAATCAGGATGAGAGTATTCAGTTTGGAATTGTTGCGGTTCTGCTGGACCAACAGACCCCGCAGAGTATCGGCATTGAACATGTAGAGGATCGAGTCGGGTTTATTGACGTCGCCCGGCAGCATCAAAGGCAGATTTTCCGGTGTCGGCGTTTTGAGATTCCACCAGAAGCGGCTTTCCTCGTCCACTCGAATAGTGAGCAGATTGGATTCTTTGACTTCGACCGGATCTACCTGATCTGCGGGCGGCAGATTGATTTCCATGGCCTGGGGCATGGAGAATACGGTTGTCACCATGTAGAAAATCAACAGCAGGAAAGCAATATCAACCATCGGGGTCATATCAATAAGAATCGCGATTCTCCGCTTGGGTCGGCGCAATCCTTTCTGTTTCCCGCGTGGTTGTCGTTCTGCTACCTGACCACCCATATCCGTCTACCTTTCGTTCCAGTTATGGTCTTCATTACTTATACCAATTCAACAGTCGTTTCTTCCCGAACCGGAGACCCGTTTGCCTGCCGATCCGATTATTTTTGCACCTGCCTGTTTAGTGACCGGTCTCCATCACCATCGCCCGGTCCATTTCCTGGTCGGTAATGATCAGGAACCGCTCCAGGTGGTTTTCCTGCATTCCTTTCATCACGTCCTGCATAACACCGAAGCTGGCCTCACGATCAGCCTTGATTACGATCAGCGCCCGCAGGTTCCTGGCTCGAGCCCGGAGTATCTCCGTTGCCACCGTGTAAATGTCGCAGGTACGGACGCGACGCACCTTAGTAGTGACGTCCTGACCGTCGATATTGATGGTTGCTTTCTCCACGAAATCGACGAAGATGGAATCATGCTTGGTCACAGTGATGTGAATGACATCCTTGCTGGGCAACTCAATCATCGAATGCGATGACGGCAACTCCACCGCTTTGGCTTCCGGTGGTTTGAACTGGGTCGTGGCCATATAGAAAATCAGCAGCAGAAAGGCGATATCCACCATCGGTGTCATGTCATTTACGATTCTGACCCGGCGCTTACCTGCCATATCTTAGATCCCCTGTTTGGCCTTGAGTATCTGCATCACTTCAAAGGTAGCTTCGTCAGTCGTGTAGTTAAACGCATCTACCTTGTTGACAAAGAAATTGTAGAAGAAGATACCCAGGATACCGGAAGTCAATCCACCGGCAGTATTGATCAGGGCCTCCGAGATACCTTGAGCCAGCGCCTGAGCGTCAATAACACCGCCCTCCACGTTACCGGTGGCCGCAAAGGCACGGATCATGCCGATAGTAGTTCCCAGAAGACCGACCATAGTGGCGATGGAGGCGATCGTTGACAGAGCAATCAAGTTGCGCTCCAGCAGCGGTCCCTCGAGCGCATTGGCTTCTTCGACAGCCATCTGCGTCAACTCGATTTTCTTCTCCGGCGAGTACTCATTGCTTTCCTTGACTTCACGGTAGCGATCGATACCGGCCCGCAGGACATTGGCGGTAGTACCACGCTGCTTGTCGCAGGCTGCCAGAGCGCCGTCGAAATCGTCGCCCTGAAGCAAGATTACCAGCTTCTTGAAGAAAACCTGGACCGAGCTAGTGCCTTTGGCCGCCCTGTATAATGACAGGTAACGCTCAATAACGAATACCAGCAACATTATCAGGATCATGATGAGCAGGACGACCAGCGGACCACCCTGATAGATGGAGTGGATAATCGGATTATCCGAAGTACGGAACACCCCGTACCAGAGCCCAAAGCCGATCGCAAAAGCCACAATAGCGTTAATAGTGATGAAGATTGTTTGTTTAACCACTTACCGGTTCCTCCACAATATATGTAATTGCCTTGTCTATATTTCGATTCCCTTGGCGGCCATCAGAATGAAACCGCACAAAGGTATAAAAACGCCCCAGGAAAGACTGTTAAAGAGCGCCGCAATACCATAGTCGGCGCCGAGACTATCATAGTACCCGGTGGGGTCAAAACCGTATTGGGCACCCACAAACGAAATCACCAGCGTCACTATAAACATTATGACCGGGATCCAGTTGTAGCGCAGGATTTTTTTCAGCTTGAGAGCTTGTACATCGGGACTCCCTTTCGACCCGTACAGAGTATACAAAGTCAGCGCCGGCAGCACAATACACAACAGTGTATACACTATCAGCAGAATACCTGTCAGCACCAGAATGATTCCTGATGAAAAAACCCGGCCGCCAACATTCCCCAGCGCCAGAAAGGCGCCGATACCGGACAGCCGAGTGAACTCCTTATGTATCCTCTTGCGCGCCTGAATCCCCAGTACAACTTCTTCGACGGCATCACTTTCTCCCAGAATTGCCGTATCACCTACCGTCCCGTCGTCAGGTATCGCTTCGGTCTCGGTCTCCCCGGTTACCGCAAGGGCCGCATTATCAATGTCTGTCGTCGTCATCAACGCCGAATCGCCTGTTGCTGCAGCCGTCATGGTGCTGTCGGCGAACATCTCTGCCTCCACCGGAACTATCGTCTCCTCGACAATCTCGTTGTAGGCCGAGTACCAGGGAATAAACAAACTGGCAAATATGACCAGACAGGCAATACCCAGCGTCATTCGGTCGGAAAACGATACTCGCTCCTCGAACAGCGTGCAGTGCTCGCGGATGACATCGCCCTTGTCACGCTTGGCGACTACAGCCTCAACGAGCAGCTTCTTTTCCGACTCCGACTTAAACAGATCCCTGGGTTTGCCGGGACATACCTCAAAACCGATGTACCGGAAACGCTGGGAGTCATCAATCCTTTTCCCGGCGTCTTTCTTGTTCTCCTTGTCAGCCATTCAATCTCCCAAAACGATGTTAGTCGGCGTCCTCAGTCACCGAATTCCAGGAATACTTCGTCGCGTCCCTTCTTGGCCTCGGGATTATTGGGATCGCATTTAAGACACTTTTCA
This sequence comes from bacterium, assembly GCA_043811375.1. GTDB lineage: Bacteria > Zixibacteria > MSB-5A5 > GN15 > FEB-12 > JBDRNJ01. The sequence continues at coordinate 119,596 of JBDRNJ010000014.1, forward strand.
TACCACTCAAAGGCGTTGCGAAAATCATCGCTGGCGTCTTCTTTGGCCTCGGCCCTGGCCGCTGCCCGCAGGTGATAGCATTGCCCGATCCACAGCACCAGGTTGATATCTGAGCAGGCGCCTGCGCTGGCTACTGTACACTGGTAGGCATCTTTCAGGTAACCGACCGCCTTAAGATAGTTTTTGGTACAGACACCGCCAAAATAAGCATACCCCAGCGCCTTTTTGGCCTCGCAATTACTCGGGCTCAACTGAAGCGCGCGCTGGTAGTATTTAACTCCCTCTTGGCAGTCGGAAAGCTGGTACAGATAGGTATTGGCAACCATCACAATCACGGTGGTGTCATCTACATGGTAGTCAAGATAGCCGGTCAGATAACGGGCTGCTTCTTCGTAGTAGTTCTTGTCAACCCCGACGTCATCAACCGATGATTGATCCTCACCGATATCATCCAGTTCATCTTCCTCATCGGCTCCCCCCCGGTTGGCCAGGTTAAGGGCACAGTAACCGGCATTCTTTAGAATGGAGGAGTCGGAGGAATCGATACCCAACTCTATCCGCTTGTCATAGTATTCAATCGCCTGCAGGTAACTTTTCATGGTGTGGTAACCGATAGCCACGTTCTCTACAATACGTTTCTGATTCGGTTTTATCTCCAGCGACCTTAAGTAGTACGGCAGAGCCGTGGAGTAGTCTTTCGGTTTGCGATAGAAATAGCTGTCACCCAGGAGTTGGTATAATTCCTCCTCGCTGATGTTGGAGTTGACTTCGTCTCCCTGGCGCTCGGTCCAGTCCAGGTGCTTCAGAAGCATCTCGCCGCTCTTGACGTAATCCTTGGTTCCCCACAGAGCCTTACCATAATGGAAGTATATGTCTTTGGCTTCCATGGGAATGGACAGTACCTGCCGGAAATAACCGACAGCGTCTTCAAAACCAAACAAGTTGAGATACGACATGGCCAATTCGAAGTAAACGCGGACGTTGGACGAATCGGGCTGCACCTGCGACAACTCCAGGTAACGCTTGTAGGAACCGATTGTCTCCCTGAAACGTTCCAACCGCTCTTTGTGAGTCGGCGTCGACAGGGCCGCTTTGAAATAAATGCCGCCGGCCCGCATCCAGGCGTTGGCATAAGTGCTGTCACGAGTCAGGACTACCCGCAGCTTCTCGATAGCGCAATTATAGTCCCGCATCTCCAGGCAGGCTTCCGCCCAGTGGTAATAGACCTCCGTCGAACCGGTATCTTTCTCAAGAGCCTGCTTGTAATAAGTGATAGCCAGAGAAGGTACCTTCTGGTAGTAATAGGCATCGCCGAGATTGATCAGGTAGGAGGGATTGTCAGGCTGATCCACCAGAGCCCGCATGACGGATTTCTGGGCCTGATCATATTGTCCCAACTGCAGCATTACCAGGGCGGAGCCGTTTTCGAAAACGTGTTTATACTCTTTTTTTGCCTTCTTTACTCCCCGATCCATGACTGCCTGGGCACTATCCAACTGACCCAGACTGAGAAAACAAAGGCCAAGATAATACAGGGACTCAAAATCCTTGCTCTTTTTGTCCAGCGCCATTTGAAACTGTTGTCTGGCCCCGGCACAGTCCTGACGATTGTAATAGATCATTCCCAGGGTGAAGTAATTGAGATGATAACTCTTGTCGAGTTCGATCTCATGCTTGAGCAGATCTATAGCCAGAGTCGTATCGGCGGCCTGCAGAGCCTCATTGATCTCGGGTTTTATTTCCGCCCCGACCGACATGCCCGGAGACAACAACAACAGACCGAGTATACCGGTCATCAACAGCCGACTTAGTTTTCCCGCCAAACCTATATCCTCAAAAGCTATTTCAAACAAGGTAGCCATATTACATTCTCCATAAGGAAAGTCAAGCGATTATTTATCAGACGTCATTGCCCTCGGATATTGCCGGTCCGGCCGTGACGTCCGGCACAAAGGTCAATCTGGACGAAATAGTAAAACAAAACCGTAACACCAATCAGAGCCTGAGCCGTCAGCGACAGCACAACCCAGAAGGCCATCAGGATGCACACCGCCGCCGCCAGCATAATTACCGCCGAGAGGACGTTAAGGGCACGTATTGCGTTAGCCATTGCTACAGCCCTTTCAATAATTATACACTATTCCCACACCTATCTTTCGCATCCATCGGCGGAAAACCGACCGACAGACGGCAACATCTAACCACAAAATCCGTGCCGAGAACCGGGGGCGGCCGTTTGTTCACCGTAACATATTGAATGTCAGCAAGATAAGCTGGCGGGTTATATATATCCGGGTTGGCTGTAACGTTCGGGCGCAGGAAATGCGATTAAAAACTTACGGCGGATCAGGGCTTTTCCCTTATGTTATTGCGCAAGTACGGATTACCGGGGTGGTTCAAGAACTGCCGGCGGGAGCCAGAAGTAACTAATTCGTACGATTGAACTACTTTGGAAGTTGAGCATCGCCAGGCCGGTATACCGCCGGGGATGACCGGAGTAGTCAAATGCCGGGTAGAAGCGCAAGCGCTCGACGACATCCTTTACAATGTCAGCAGAGACCGCCGACTCTTTGGAAAATCGGCGCAACCGCACATTACCGGCAGTGTCAATAGCCAGGACTACGGACACCGTATCGAGCGCTATTGACCGTCGTTGAATCTGCAAAGCCATTTCGCTCTGGCAGCTTTTCTGCGGTACCGGTTTGGACATCAGACCCACAGTGTCGGGCAGGAAACGAACCCGTAGTTGATTAAGAAGAGTCATCAATGTCAACTCGGACCGTCGCCAGACCGGGGTCGGATAGCGTACGTCCGGGTAGAAGGAAATCAGCAGATAGCCGGATGACGGCAATACCGTGCCATGGACCACAGCCGGGGAAAACCGTGCCCATAGTATGGCCGACATTATCTGTTGACGGCAGACCGGCAGGCCGAATCCGATATCTTCAAGGCTGTTGATCTGCCCGGTAGAGTCCAGCATTACCCGGATCAGTACAGAGCGACAGAACGCAGTGGAATCAAGTCGACCCAGATCACAGAAATAGCCGGGAAACTCATCCAATTGCGGCGGATGAATTTCGTTGAGGGTCAATGTCCTGAAGTACAGGTCAGCCTCTACCACAGTTCCCGACGAATCGATTGGGAGAATAATATCGGGAACCCTGACGCGCGGGTGAAACTGCAACCACACGGCCAGACGCGACTCGGTGGGCTGGCCAGCAAAGGATGCCGGTTCGAACCGGAAGGACCTCAGCCACTCCTCGACGAAAGTGAAGAAACCGCTGTCGGCAGAATTATCGGTGTGAATGCCGGTGACCTCTCCGGCGTTGTTGATATCAAAAGTAAACGACACTAATCGCTCCAGCCGGTAATACGGCCGGCTGGTATCGGAAACAAAAGTCGGTATGGTTCGGGAATAAGCCGGTTGAAATCCCAACAGGCCGGATCGGTCTGCAGCATTGGCACCGGACAGAAAACCCAGCAGAATCAGCAACAATAGTCTCGAATACATACTTTTTCCTAACATCGGTTCATGTTTCCGGTGATACCGTGTATCATCAGGGATACTTATATCTTTCGGGACTTAATTAATAACAATCTACCGGTGAAACAAACCAAAGTTTTCCTGCTGAGTCGGCGGCTGACCCGAATTGAGAGTTGCCTTGCCGGTCGGTATGCCTTTGTTTCTCCAGACAAGAGATCGGTAACAACCCGGAAGGCCGTCGATGATATTATACAGACTGACAGCCTGGTTAATCTATGGAATCCTGTACCCGGTGGGCAGGTTGCGCATAATGATGGCGTCAGGTGTCAGCCGGGAATTATGGCGCGGCCGCCTGGGCCGGATTGACCCGGTATCGCCGGGAGGGATCTGGATGCATGCCGCCTCTGTCGGCGAACTGAAGGTAATCGGCTACCTTATAGACTATTTAAGAAGCCGGAACTCCACGCTCGCCATACACATAACAGTCATGACCAAAGCCGGGTATCGGTTGGCAACCGAACGAATGGCCGGCATCGACGATACCATAACCGTGTCGTTTTTGCCGCTGGATGCCTCCGGACCGGTGCGGCAAACTTTCGACAGAATCCGACCGGCCATACTGGTCATTGCAGAAACGGAAATCTGGCCCAACCTGATCAACCAGGCTCACCGTGGGTGGATTCCGGTGATAATGGTAAACGGTCGCATGTCCGAAAAATCATACCGGCGCTACCGCCTGGTGCAAAGAACCCTGGCATCGCTGTTGACCGGGTACGATCGATTTTTCTTCAAGACAGAAAGCGACTTCCGGCGTTTCCGGGACTTCGGCGTCACTGCCGAACAGGCGGTAGTTGCCGGCGACATGAAGTTCGATGCGCCGCTGTTGCCACACTCGGAAGGGCGACGGCAGGAAATCCGTTCGCGGGCGGGAGTGTCACCCGACGATTTCCTGCTGGTGGCCGGTTCCACCCGTTCCGGCGAAGAGGCTATTCTGGCCGACCTGGTTACTGTCATCGGAAACCGGCAGTTGCGCCTGGTGATCGCTCCCCGTCACGTGGAGCGGGTCGCCGAGATAAGAACCATGCTCGACAGCAAAAAACTACCGGCAGTTATCTATGGACAAAGCGGTAGTGAGCCTGTTATCCTGGTGGACAGGATGGGTCTTATGAATGATCTCTATCTGGCCGCCGACCTCGCTTTTGTCGGTGGTACGCTGGTAGATATTGGCGGACACAATATCCTCGAACCGGTTTGGGCGGGCACACCGGTACTGTTCGGACCATATCTGAGCAACGTCGCCGAGGCGGCCGAGTACATTGTCAGCCACAATTACGGAGCCGGAGTCGATTCCGGACCGGAACTGGCGCAAACGGTAAAACAAGTGATGGCCCGGGATCGTTCGTTTGCGATCAAGACGGAAAATGACCGGTTGACCTCACCGACAGCCGTAATCGGCAACTATATCCTGAAGAAACTTCAAAGTGCTTGAACATATCTGGAAAAGAGTCATCCGGCGACGACGGTATTCCTTCTGGGCGATCCCGGCAGCAGCCTTGTGGGTCGTTTCGGTAGGTTACCGTTTGCTGGCAGGGTTGATACGAATGCGATCGGCCCCGGTCGAGTCAACAGGCATTCCGGTCATTTCAGTAGGCAACATTACGGTCGGTGGTACCGGCAAAACGCCGGTGGTACATTTCCTGGCCCGGCTGTTGTTGAGTGAGGGTGTTCGGGTGGGTATCGTCTCATCCGGTTATGGCCGACGATCACAGGCTGCTATCACGGAACCGGGTTACAAGGTACAGAAACGTCCCGCCGGCGAGACCGGTGACGAGGTAAGGTTGCTGGCCGGGTTTCTGCCGGAAGCAGTGTTTTCCGTCGACCGATTCAAACTAACCGCCGCTCGGAGGCTGGCTGAGTCCGGTAAAATCGACGTGGTCATTGTCGATGACGGCTTTCAGCACACGGGGCTGGCTCGGGACCTGGATATCGTCACCTATGACGCGGCCGTCCCTCGCCGGCAGCTTAAGATGTTCCCTTACGGTATCCTGAGGGAACCATTGTCGGCCCTGAAGCGAGCGGACGTCATAATCGTGACCCGCTCCAATTTTGCCGTGGATATCGGGCAACTTCACAAGTCGTTAGAGCAGTTAAACCCCGATGCTGAACATTATCGGGCGCAATTCAGGATCGACACCCTGGTCGGGCACAGCCGTCGCCTTCCGGTAAAGTACCTTGAGGATAAGTCAGTCCTGCTGTTTGCCGGAGTGGGCAATTTCCGACCGTTGCATAAACAGGTAGCGGCACTGGCCGGTGATCTCGATTATGCTCTGGAATTGTCCGATCATCAGCACTATGACCGGCAGTTGCTGCTGAGAATCAGGTCCCTTGCCGAACGTCATGATTCGGATGTAATTGTCACCACCGGTAAGGACTGGGTTAAACTGCCGGATTTTGATTTTGGTCGTGAAATATACTATCTTGCTCAATCGACCGATCTGGACCCCGGTGAAGAAAAGCTGATTGCTTATGTGCTAAAGAGGCTGAAGTTGAAAAGGCACGTCTGATGGAACGACGATACGATTTTCTGATTGTCGGCAGCGGCATCGCCGGGCTGTTTTTTGCCCTGGAAGCAGCTTCCCTCAACCCCCGGGCAAAATTGGCTATTGTCACCAAGAAGGGTGAGAGGGACACCAGCACCAACCGGGCTCAGGGTGGTATCGCCGCCGTTCTTGGCAAGACCGATTCGGTTGAAGCTCACATCAACGATACCCTGAAAGCCGGTGACGGGTTGTGTCATCGGGACGTGGTCGAACAGGTGGTGACCGCCGGTCCGGCCGCCATTGAGGAGTTGATCGCTTATGGCGTCAGGTTCACTCAGGTGAACGGAGAGTTTGATCTCGGTCGGGAGGGCGGGCATTCCAGTAATCGCGTCATCCACGCGGCCGACCTGACGGGACGCGAGATTGAACGGGCGCTTCTGAGTGCCTGTCGCGCGAAAGCGAGCTGTGTCGACATTTTCCGCGATCACATCGTCCTCGACCTGATCACCTATCCCGCCGGCGAACAGGAGGCGTGTGCCGGAGCGTTTGTGTATTCGCAGGCGGAGCGTGCTATTGATGCCTTTTACGCCCCCGTGACTATGCTGGCCACCGGTGGTCTGGGGCAGGTTTATTTCCACACCACCAATCCGAAGATCGCTACCGGCGACGGCGTTGCTATTGCCTGGCGGGCCGGAGTTTCGGCCGCCAATCTGGAGTTTGTGCAGTTTCATCCCACGGCTCTGTATACTCCGGGTCGCTGGCCCTTCCTGATATCGGAAGCGGTGCGCGGCGAGGGCGCCATTCTCAAGACTGTCAACGGTCGGCGGGTAATGGAACAAACTCACCCCCTGAAGGACCTGGCCCCTCGTGATATCGTGGCGCGAGCGATAGACAAAACTCTCAAGGAAAGTGGTGAAGAGTACGTTCTTCTTGACGCCAGTCACCTCGACGCCGATCACATCAAACGCCGCTTTCCCAACATATACAAAGAATGCCGGAGGCGCGGTTTCGATATGACTCAGCGATCGATTCCGGTGGTGCCTTCGGCCCACTACGCCTGCGGTGGAGTGACCGCAACTATTGCCGGTGAGACCGAACTGGCCGGGTTGTATGTCGCCGGCGAGGTAGCCATGACCGGAATGCACGGAGCCAACCGGCTGGCCTCAAATTCACTGTTGGAGGCAGTGGTGATGGCCAAACTGGCGGCCGCCGGTTCCACTCAGTACTTCCGCGACAACGGATTGCCGGAGGTTATTCCGGTCGACAACTCACTGCGTTCTTCTCTGGACAAACGGGGAGAAAAGATCCTGATCACCCACGAACGGCGGCAGCTTCAGCGGGTAATGTCGGATTTCGTGGGTATTGTCAGAACCGTAAACCGTCTCAACATGGCCCTGGATCGCGTGCATCGTCTCAAGGAAGCCATCGAGCACCACTACTGGACAACACCGGCCACATATGGCGTTATCGAACTACGCAACCTGACCACCGTAGCGGAACTGATCGTCCGGTCATCCCTGCAGAGACAAGAATCTCGCGGGCTGCATTATGTCGAAGACTACGATGGTACCGACGACGCTTACCGAAAAGACACTATCATCAGAGCTGAAACGCAACCACGGAGGCAGCATGGCTGAACCGGATGAGAGGTTTGATGGGAACCAGGAGATGGTTCTCATTATCGACTTTGGATCCCAGTACACACAACTGATCGCCCGGCGGGTTCGCGAGGCCCACGTTTACTGCGAGATGGTCCCCTGCCACGCCGATCTGAGTGAGTACTCTCATCGGAACGTAAAGGGCTATATCCTGTCGGGCGGGCCGTCCTCATTGTCCGACCATGACTCTCCCCGGCTTGACCCCGCCTTCTACGATGTCGGTCGGCCGATCCTGGGTATATGCTATGGAATGCAGTTACTGGCCGACCATTTCGGCGGTCGGCTGGAGTCCTCCGATCGACGCGAATACGGCCAGGCAACTTTAACCGTCACGGACAAGAGTGACCTGCTGGCGGAAATACCCACACGGAGTCGGGTCTGGATGTCGCACGGAGATTCCATCACCGAAATGCCCCCCGGGTTTGAGTTGGCGGGCTCTACCGACACTCTGCCGGTAGCGGCCATCACCGATCGCGCCAGAAAGATTTACGGTCTTCAGTTTCACCCCGAGGTACACCACACCGACCGGGGGAAGGACATTCTGAACAATTTCCTGTTTAGAATCTGCCGACTCAAAGGTGAGTGGACCACCCGGGCTTTCATTGATGGCGCCGTCAACAAGATCCGGCGTCAGGTCGGCCACAGTAAGATTATTCTGGGCGCCTCCGGCGGAGTTGACTCGACGGTGGCAGCCATGCTGCTGACCCGCGCCATAGGCGACAACGTCCATGCCATATTTGTCGACAACGGCCTGCTACGACTGAATGAATACGAGGAAGTAGTGTCGATGCTGCGGAAGCTGAAGATCAATCTGCTTCCGGTTAATGCCTCGGAACTGTTTCTGAAGCGGTTGCGGGGAGTAACCGATCCCGAGCAGAAGCGAAAAATAATCGGCGGCACCTTTATCGATGTTTTTGAAGAGACGGCCGAGGGTATCGGACAGATTGAGTTTCTGGCCCAGGGAACGCTTTATCCGGACGTTATCGAGTCGGTTTCTTTCAAAGGACCCTCGGCAACAATCAAGTCCCACCACAATGTCGGTGGCTTGAAGGAACGAATGAAGCTGAAGCTGGTGGAACCGCTAAGGGAACTGTTCAAGGATGAAGTGCGAGAACTGGGAAAACTGCTGGGGCTGCCGGAGACGTTCATACGGCGGCATCCTTTCCCCGGTCCGGGACTGGCGGTACGAATTCCGGGCGAGGTTACACCGGAGAAGTGTGACTTGTTGCGCGAGGCAGACGCTGTTTTCATCGAGGAACTGCACAATCATAACATTTATGACGACATCTGGCAGGCTTTTGCGGTGCTGCTGCCGGTCAAAACGGTAGGCGTCATGGGTGACGAGCGCACTTACGAGAACGTCATCTCGCTGCGGGCCGTGACTTCGGTCGACGGCATGACCGCCGACTGGGCTCGAATTGATCCGGAGATACTGGCCACTATTTCCGACCGAATTATCCGCAACGTGCCGGGAGTCAACCGCGTGGTCTATGACATTTCTTCAAAACCGCCGGCGACGATAGAATGGGAGTGACGGTAAATATGACTGTCTCCCGGATAAGTTACGAACAACCGAGCATAGGAGTGACACCATGAAGAAGATCGGCACCCTGCTGGCTCTGCTTTTTCTGTCCGGATGTTCAGTTACTGAGAAGCAGGTCGCTAACCGCGAGACGCAGACAGACCAACTGAAAACCTACCTGACCGCTCACCAGGCCTCTCCGGAAGATTACATAATCAGAAAGTTTCAGGATCACGATGTGATTCTTCTGGGAGAGATTCATCGCATCCGTCATGATCCGCTGCTGGTACAGAAGCTGATACCCGTCCTCAAGGAAGTGGGCATTTTCACACTGGCCACGGAATTCGCCCGTCACGAAGATCAGGTGCTTATCGACAGCCTTTTGTCCGGTGATGTATACGATGAACAACTGGCGCGACAGATTACTTTTCAGCAGCATATGAGTTGGGCGTATCAGGAGTACGTGGACATATTCAAGGCGGCCTGGACTGTAAACAAATCTTCTTCAACTGACACCCGCCAGTTTAAGATACTGGGGCTCAACTGTTCGCCGGACTGGAGCTTCATTAAGACATCGACCGACCGGGAAGTCGATTCTCTGAAGCGACTGGTGTGGGGCGGGTGCGGCGAGCGGGACTGGGCCGAGGTCATTTTGGAGCAGGTCGAACTGGGTGAAAAGGTTCTGGTCTACTGCGGAATGCATCATGCCTTCAGTGGCTACCTGCAGCCGATCGTCAACGACAGTGGCGGATTCGTGCGGTTCGAGGAGGATCGTCTCGGACGGCACATCTTCGAAGCCATCGGCAAGAAGAGGGTCATGACGGTGTTTTTGCATTCACCCTGGTATGGCGCCGGTGGTTACAGCGACACTCTGGTCAGGCCCTGTGACGGCATGATAGACGACGTCATGGCGTTGTTCGGCAAGACGTTCCAGCCGGTGGGTTTCGACGTTTCCGGCACACCATTCGGGGAACTGGCGCCCCGCAACACCGTCTATTGCGCCGGCTATAACAACCTCACATTGACCGATTATTGTGACGGCTACATCTACCAGGAACCATTCGACCAGAGTCAGGCGGTAACCTTAATAGAGGATTTCATTAACGAGGGTAATCTCATCCAAGCCAGACAGCAATGCCCTAACCCTTACTACCGGGATGCCTCGGCGGAGGAGTTCGTCGCCGCATCCCGTCGTACGCTTGACTGGTGGTGGCAGACTCTGCAGAAAATCTGAGGATACCATCCTGTGCAGTATGTGGGACACCCTGGTCTTATGGCTGAGACAATGATCTTCTGGCCGGTGGTAGTGGCCGTGTGCCTGTTTCTTCTGGCGTGCGCAACCGTCTACTTTCACCAGACCCGATTGGTTTTCCACCCCACCCGCGAATTGGTAGTGACGCCGGATCAGCTTGGTCTGAATTACGAAGATGTTCACATCGAGGTGACACCCGGCCAGCGAGTTCATGGCTGGTACCTCAGGACCGGCGGCAAACAGGCGCCGGTGGTCTTGTTCTGCCACGGCAATGCCGGCAACATCTCGCACCGGCTGGAGACAGCCGATCTTATCCTGGACCTTGGGGCCGATATACTGCTGTTTGACTATCGCGGTTACGGACAGTCGGACGGCACTCCCGGCGAACAGAAGGTTTATGCCGATGCCGAGGCCTGTTATCGTCGGCTGGTGGAAGATGAGGCCGTACCTCCCGAAAAGATCGTTCTGTTCGGGCGGTCACTGGGGGGCGCCGTGGCTGTAGAGTTGGCTCGTCGGGTCAAGTGCCGGGGGTTGATAGTGGAATCATCGTTTACGTCTACGGCCGATATGGGCCGGCTGATATTTCCCTGGCTGCCCATCCGTTATCTGCTCCGGCACCACTTTGACTCGATCAAAAAGATCAGCACGGTGGACTGCCCGGTGCTGGTTACGCACTCACCGGACGACGAACTGGTACCCTTCGAAATGGGCCGTCAGCTCTATGCCGCCGCCAAACAGCCCAAACGGTTTGTGTCCCTGCGGGGAGGGCACAACGAACGGGAATACTTCCTGAACAGTTCTTATACATCGGCACTGCGCGATATTATACACGGGAAGCCCTGACAGGGTGTTAAAAGAGTGTTCTATCATGTCCAATTGCCAACATACTCGCCTTCCCCGCGCAGGCGGGGAGGTGGATTCAAATTTGAAGTGCAACATGTTATTCCAAAATATCTCTGCTGGTGTTAGAAAGTCCAGACATTTTCGTGGTGTGTTAT
>JBDRNJ010000015.1:0-24176 GCA_043811375.1 bacterium
AGCGATAACGTAAATCTTTGTCTGTAAACCACAAGTTTACCACGGGTTTGACTCCTTTCATTTGGTTCGAAAGACTCAAAGTCAAACCCGTTGTTATTTCAATCTACCAATTTACACAACTTAGTTTACACTACCGTGATATTTACCTTCTTTTTTTATGCCTGCCCCGTCTGCTTCTGGCTGGTGCCGGGGAGGGAGAGGGTATTCTTTAACCGGGTTCGCAAGGATCACTACGAACTGGTGGGAGATGTTTGCGGCAAGAGAAGTCTCGGGGCCGGACCGGCCCGGATTTCATTCGCTGAGCAGTTGCTCGAAGAGTTTTTCGTAGAGACGCGCCGATCTCGCCCAGGAGAAGTCCTGTCGCATACCGGCTTTCATTAATTTCATCCATTGACGTGGCCGGGCATACAGTTCCGCAGCCCGGCTCAGGGCGTTCAGCATAGCCTCCGGTTCGTATTCACTGAAGACAAAACCGGTGCCCTCACCGCCGGTGGGATCATAATCGACGACGGTGTCGACCAGACCACCGACCTCTCGCACCACCGGCACCGTGCCGTATTTCAGTGAGTACATCTGGTTCAGGCCGCACGGTTCAAAACGCGACGGCATCAGAAAGATATCCGCTGCGGCCTCGATGAAATGCGCCAGTACCTCGTCAAAGGTCAGCCAGACACGCAGTTTGTCGGGATACTTACGTTCCAGATCAGCGAGCAAACGGTGGTATTTCTCCTCGCCTGTCCCCAGAACCACCATCTGGATATCCATTTCAAAGAGGCGATCGGCGGCGGCGGCAATCAGGTCGAATCCCTTTTGATCGACCAGGCGCGAAATGATGCCTATCAATGGCGACCGAGGTCGAACCGGCAGTCCGGCACGACCCAGCAACGCCACTTTGTTCATGCGCTTGCCGGACAGATTATTGATATGGTACCGGTGGGGAATACGCCGGTCTCGGGATGGAGACCAGACCGAGTAGTCGACGCCGTTGAGGATACCGACCAGATCATCGCGGCGCTGCTGCAGCACGCCGTCCAGACCACACCCCAGCTCCGACGAGGACTGGATTTCGGCGGCGTATCGCGGTGAGACGGTGGTGATCTTGTCGGCATATATAATAGCCGCCTTCATGAAATTCACCTGTTCGTAGAACTCAAAGGAAGCGGTGGGTTCAAAGAGAGCCGGTGGCAGATTCAGCATAGGGAACCGTTCACCGTGAAACACTCCCTGATGAGCCAGATTATGAATCGTCAGAACGGTTTTGATTTCGGAAAAGAGCAACTCGGCGGCGGTCGTCTTGAGATACACCGGTATCAGAGCAGCCTGCCAGTCGTGGACATGAATGATGTCCGGTTTGAAGTCGATTCGTCTGAGGCTTTCCAGAACCGCCCGGGCGAAAAAGATGAAGCGCTCATCGTTATCGCTGTAGTCGGTGCCCGTGGCCGGATCACGGTAGAGATCCCGGCGACCGAAGTAATCTGTGTTTTCCACGAAACAGGTTTCCAGAGGTAACCGGCGATGACGCCGAGTCTCCAGCGACACAGGTACCGGTCGCCCGTTGACGGTTATGTTAGCGGTCCAGTCCAGCGGGCGCAACGAGTACAAACGTTCATCAATGGCCCGGTAGAGCGGAACAAAAACCTTGACCTGGTGCCCCAGGCGGGCCAGCGCTTCCGGCAGAGCACCGACCACATCACCCAGGCCGCCAGTCTTGACATAGGGCGCCATCTCGGAAGCTGCGATCAGTATCTTCATCTCAGGCGTTTTTCTCAACTCCATCAACGGCAACCGTGGCCGGTGATTGTGTCAGATCGATATCTCTCAAAAAAGCAGCCGCCTCTTCGGGGGGCGTAGGGTTGATATAGAACCCCGAACCCCATTCGAAGCCGGCTACCTTGGTCAGCTTGGGTATGATCTCGAAATGCCAGTGATAGTACTCGGCGTGTTCACGGGAGATCGGGCTGGTGTGCAAAGCGAAGTTGAAGGGGGGATCATTCAGAGCCACTTTCAGCCGGGCCAGGGTATCCTTGAAACTGCGGGCTAAAATCGTATAGTCCGAGTCACTCATCTCCAGATAACCGGACTGGTGCGTTTTCGGCAGCAGCCAGGTCTCAAAAGGAAAACGAGGAGCAAATGGTTCGATAGAGATAAACGAATCATAGTCATTTACCATTCGTTCCTGATCCTTGAGTTCCTGCCGGATGATGTCGCAGTATACACACCTTTCCTTGAATTCGTAATAACGTTTAGCTCCCTGGATCTCCTCGGCCACTCGCTTGGGCACAATAGGGGTAGCGATAAGTTGACTGTGAGCGTGCTCCAGCGACGCTCCGGCAGCTTCGCCGTGGTTTTTGAAAACAACGATGTACTGGAAACGCCGATCTCGCTGCAGGTCCAGCATCCGCTCCCGGTAGGCCCAGAACACGTTGCGCACTTCTTCTTCCGACATATCCACCATGTCGTGAGCATGCTGGTTGGTTTCAACGATAACCTCGTGGGCACCGACACCGTTCATCTTATCATACAGACCGTGAGGTTCCCTGGTCAGGAGACCTTCCACCATCAGGGCGGGATAGCGGTTGGGGAAAACGCGTAATGTCCAGCCGGGTTTGTTGGGTTCGGTGCCGCTTTCGCGATAAGCCAGAAGTTCCGGCGGTGTGCTGGCTTCCTGCCCGGGACAGAAGGGGCACAGGTGAGCCGAAGACGTTTTTTCTACCGAACTTAATGAACTGGGGCGTTTCCCGCGTTCGGTGGAGATAATCACCCAGCGGCCTATAATCGGGTCTCTTCGCAGTTCCGGCATGTCATTTACTCCATGGACAACCTTAATGTCGTTCGATAATGTCAATCAATCACTGTCGATATATTCTTACCGGTCCCCGGCGACCGTTCCGTCAATTCACGTCACTTCAAGACGGAGGATCCCCTCATCGGACAAAGAGTCGTCGCATATCGCCTGCAGAATCTCAACCTCGTTATCCGACAGACAATGGCCTCGACGTTCAGTTGCCCGCCGGGCAGTCTGCAGCGCTTTGTCAATCTGATACCGTTCCCAGGCTCCGCTTTCGCCCCAACTGAACGACGGCACTTCCTTGTCCGTAACCAGGCTGCCGCCAAAGATGTTGCAGCAGACTCCGATATTGATCCCCGTCGTCAGCAGAGTGCCGATACCAAACTTGCTGTGGTCACCGATAAATGAGCCCACCTTGATGGAACCGGAATCAATCGTTTTGCCGTTGAGGGTCAGGCGAATCGGCGAATAGTTGTTCTTGAGGTCAGAGTTGGTCGTCATAGCGCCGAAATTCACCCACTGCCCGACATAGCTGTGACCTATAAACCCGGCGTGGTACTTGTTGACGTAAGCCTGAAAAACCGACTCTTCCACCTCACCCCCGACACGGCAGGTATGGCCGATGGATGAACCGGCAATCCGACCCGCCAGCACAATTGTGTTGGGTCCGATATAACTGGGGCCGATAATCGTTGCCTGGGGTTCCACCCTGACATTATCGCCGATATAAACCGGACCACAGGCGGCATCGATCACAACTGTGGGCAGCAGCTCGGTACCTTCGCCCAAGAAGACGTTATCCTGGTTGATCAGGCGGGCTCCATCGCGGACCCGAACGTTCTGCGGCAGCGGCAAGGTCGGCCTCAGATGCTCAAAATCGGCAACTACTTCCGTCTCCACGTCGGCCATGATCTCCCAGCAGTAATCGTACAGAGTGGTCGTGGTAGCGGCATAAAACAGATCGGCGGCCATTTGTTGATACAACTCGAAAAACTCTTTCTGCGTAGCCACGGCCGGAAAGCTCTTCAGAGATTTTGCCTTAAACAGAACCGCCACCACGCTTTTGTTGCTGGTGAAAACGGATGAATAGCGCGCCTGTTGTATTTTCTGCGGCAGGTCACCATAATCGCGAAGGCGGCCATTGAGCAGCAGAACGTCACCGTCACCCCGCTTTATAATGTTGACGGGGAAATCACGGAATGTCTCCGTCAGCAGAGGGGCAATCCGGTCTCGACAGGCCAGGCAAAGATGGTCAGCCTGGAAATGTCTCTCAAAACGTTTGAATAGGGGCACAATACCGGCCCGCAGGGTGTACACCGGGCGGGTCAGAGTCAGCGGGAAGAAATCCCGATATATCTCATCTTCGTAAAAGCAGATCGTCAAAAGCGAGTCTCTCCAAGCTTATTGTCCCCAACATCCAATATCAGTATCGGTTGCCGTCCTGATCGGCTTAAAGAATGATAAGATGATCTCCCGGCGACCCGGAGGCAACAGTTATTTATTGCAGGCCCAAACCCGAATTGCCTCACAATAAATGTTACCGATGGGGGTCATATTGAAGCTGTCAACCATGTAGGGCAGATCCGGAGCGGACCAGCAGCCGCCAATAGTGCAAATGATCCAGAAAAGCCCCATGAAAGCATGTTATTTCGAATCAGCGGGACAGCCAAGCCGTTTTCGTCAGCCCTTCTTCCCGCTTCCATAATGTCAATAGCGGTGCAGGGACTTGAACCCCGGATTCCTCAAGAGGGGTTTTTGCAACCCCCTTAGAACCACCGACTTATGCGGTTATCCCGTTTCCTACCTTCGAGTTACTTTTTTTATGCAGTGTGACCTGTTTTGATGATTTTTGACCAGTTTTGACCCCCAAGTGTCACAAATCTGTCACAGCGATTCATGACAGTGGACGAAAACTCCCGCCACGAGTGCTCGTATCGATGATAACGCGCAGTGCTGGCAGTGAGTGAATACCGAGAGGGTCCGAATAGACCTGTCGCTCGTGGGTTTTTAGTGCATGGCCTATTTTCCGGGAGCCTTGAATGTGGATGACACTGTCCGTGGAAAAACGGGACTGGAATACTCGGCTCAAGTATCCATTTGCCAACCCACGGCGCATCAATTGGTTGTCCTGACACAAGAGAGACTTGTGACGAATGAGTGACAAGGTTTGTCACAGGGAAATGGCATTGTTTTCACGAAGTGAAGGATCGGCGCTGCGAGCATCCCACCGGCGTACGAATGACACTGAATCGGGCACTCCTTCTCTATTAGACGCCCTTCTGGTCGCCATGTCGGTCAGTCGATTCTGGCGAATCCTATGATTTCAGGAACCCGTCTCGCAAGGCCCGCTTGGTGCGCTGTGAATCCGGTCTTGACGGTAAAGACGCCCTGGTATCAGATGTTCTTGAGCGCTTTGCTGCCGAATCGCGACCAGACTCCAGTTGCACATCACTTGCCGCGAACGTGCACGTCTAGCTGTATTCCCGTCCAGCCCACCTCCCAATTCTTAGCTGTAGGCACCACAAGAATGCCCAGAGTTTCTATCCCAAAAGCCTTTATCACGGAACGGTCTATGTCAAGGGTGGCACTCCCGTCCTTGATGGTCTCCCGTCAGCACTTCTACGATATCAAGAAGGCCTGGGAGAGTCAAGGTTTAGAGGGGCTTTGGAGAATCCTTAAAAGGGAGGTCAGAGTCTGGATTCTGTTTCGACCTCCCAGCTTAAACGGCCATGTAGAGAGGTCGCAAGTGCAAGCAACGTCAGGCAAGACTCCGCGTCCCGCCGGCTGCTGCCGGCAACGATTGAAGTCAGCTAAGGGAGCAATCTGAAAATTAGATGGCACTTGCAGAAGAGCGCCGGTTAACATATCTTCTTTATCGAAATCGTCACTGGGACCATCATGAAGACGACTTGACATGGAAGACATATCGGGCACACAAAGGAGGACCCTGTTTCGCCATCCCTTAGCCGCTGTCGGCGGCGCCCTGGCGACAGCCGGCCTGTTTCTCTTTCTAATCCTCCTCCTCTACGACATCACCAGCGGCGAGGAAAATCCATATCGGTCACTTCTCACGTTCGTGGTCGCCCCTTCTGTAATGGTAATCGGTACCGTTCTTTTCCTCGTTTCGGTATGGATCCAGGTCCGTACCGCACGTAAGCAGGGCGAAGCAGTACGATTCTCACTCTCACTTGACACAACCGATCCTCGATACGTGAGAAACCTCTGGGTCTTCCTCGTTCTCTCGGCGATCTTCGTCTTTCTCACGGCTTACGGCGGCACACGAGTATACGAAGCCACCGATTCGGTTGCCTTTTGCGGCGAAACCTGCCACGATGTTATGGATCCCCAATATGTAACCTACCATCATTCTCCGCACGCCAGGATTTCCTGTGCCGAATGCCACATCGGCCCGGGAGCTTCATTCTGGGTTAGGTCCAAAATCGACGGAATCCGGCAGGTCATAGCCACTATACGGAACACGTATTCGCGTCCCATTCCAACACCCGTCCACAATCTCCGCCCGGCCCAGGAAACATGCGAGACATGTCACTGGCCGCAACAGTTCTATGGGGACAAGTTTGTCACCCACACGTATTATCGCACCGATGAAGCCAATTCGCCCTGGACAATCAGCATGCGGGTGCGAATCGGCGGTGGCAATCCGCGCACCGGCAGTCCCGAGGGGATCCACTGGCATATGCTGACGGAGAACGTCATTGAGTACGTTGCCACCAATCCCAAGCGCCAGACGATCTCCTGGACTCGGGTAATCACCCCAACCGGTGATACGACTACGTATGTCAACCAGGACGTCGATTCGCCGGACACCGTCATTGGCTCGACGGCAATGGTCAGGCGTTTCGATTGTATGGACTGTCACAATCGTCCCAGCCACACTTTTCAACCGCCAGCGGTGGCCATCAACCAGGCTCTCAAATCCGGCCAGCTTTCGGGAAAGCTGCCTTACATACGCCTTAAAGCCGTCGAATTGCTGAACGCCGAATATGAGACCAAACAGGAAGCACTGGCAACTATCGCCTCAGGCATAAAGGACTATTACCTAGAAGATTACCCCAGTATGGCCCCCGAGATTCGCCCGGAAATGGAGGAAGCAATCCCCATCCTTCAAGAGATCTTCGAGGACAACTTTTTCCCGGAAATGAAAACGGACTACCGAGTTCGCGAAAACAATCTGAGTCACTTCGTCAATGATGGCTGTTTTCGCTGCCACAACGAGTCGATGGTCAATCGAGAGGGTAACTCCATGGCTACTGCCTGTACAACTTGTCACCTAATTGTGGCGCAGGGCCCATCGGAAGAATACGGTGTCCTTGAAGCGAACCTCACGGGACTGGAGTTCAGGCACCCGGAGGATATTGACGAGGCCTGGAAAGAGATGAAGTGCACAGATTGCCATGACCCAGCATCCGGTTACTAGGACCCGAGCCATCGCACCACCAAAAGACTATTCCCATTCAGCCCGGCGCAATCCAATCCTCTCCGCCATGGTCGTCGTATTAGCTTTAGCCGGTAACTCACTGGCGCAGAGCGACATAGAAACGTGCTTGTCCTGCCACGAGGATGTGGACCTCACCGGGATGAACAAGTACGGATCGGAGGTATCCGTATATGTGGCACTGGATAGGTTCCAAGCGTCAGTGCACGGCGAAATGGAGTGCGTGGATTGTCACCTTGACTTGGCTGACGCCGAGGACTATCCCCATGACGAGGAACTGGCACCGGTTGACTGCAGCCAGTGCCATGATGACGTCTTTGCTGTACACGACCGGAGCGCACACAGCCGCACCGCGAACTGCGAGGACTGCCATGGCTACCATAACGTGGTGTCACCGGCCGATTCGGACGTAGGGGAAGGTGGTGTAAACTGCGGCAAATGCCACCGGGAAATCGCCGCCGAGTACGACCGGTCACTTCACGGTCGAGCTGTCCACACCGGCGCTCCCCTGGCTCCACGCTGCTGGGACTGCCACGGGGCTCACAACATAGCCGGTGATCGGGCCGTAGCTTCGAGCATTACAAGATTCAATATCCCGTTCCTGTGCGGCAACTGCCACAAAGAGGGAACTGACGTTACACGGAAGTATGACATTCACGAAGACAGCATCCTTCTGCACTATTCGCAATCTATTCACGGTTACGGTCTATACACCCAGGGTCTGATCGTGACGGCTGTTTGCACCGATTGTCACACCGCCCACAACGTGCGCGATCACACCGACCCGGAATCAAGCATCCATCGCGGCAACGTCGCCACCACCTGCCTGAAGTGTCATGGTCTAATCGAAAAGGTCCACCGCAAGGTGATTCGGGGCGAGCTATGGCAGAAGGAACCTCACAAGATACCCGCCTGTGTCGATTGCCACTCCCCTCACCGAATTCGTCGCGTCTTCTATGAGGAAGGAATTGCTGACAAGGAATGTTTGCAGTGTCACGCTCAGCAGAACCTGACCATGGTGAGAAACGGCGTCACCGTCTCCATCTACGTCGACACGCTCGAGACCCACAGTTCCGCCCACAGGAGCGTCACCTGTGCCCAGTGCCACACCGGGGCGAGCCCCGTACACGAGCGTCCTTGTGCCACTATGGCCGAGCGGGTGGACTGCTCCATATGCCACAGCGACGCAGTCGTCGCCTTTGACTCCAGCACGCACGGGCAGCTGGCAGACCGCGGCGATCCGATGGCGCCAACCTGTATCGAGTGTCACGGCCGCCACAATGTTCTCCGCCAAGTGAATCCCAGTTCCCGCACATATCCGCGAAACGTGCCGTCGCTCTGTGCCGATTGCCATCGCCATGGAGCACCCGCGGCAAAGCGGCTCGAAGATGATCACGAACGGGTGAACGAATACGTGATGAGCATCCACGGGAAAGGTCTTCTCGAAAGCGGCCTGATTGTGACCGCCATGTGTACCAACTGCCATACGGCGCACAACGTGCTGCCGCCCGGCAACCCCGCTTCAACCGTTCACAAAGAGAACATTCCCCACACGTGCGCCAAATGCCACATCGGCATCTTCGAAACGTTCGTCACCAGTATTCATTCACCCACAGTAAGCGACTCCGAAGAGCCGTTGCCAACCTGCGATGACTGCCATCAGTCCCACGCCATCGTGCGCACCGACAACGAGGGATTCAAGCTGCAGATCATGAACCGGTGCGGACGATGTCATCAGGATGTGACCGACACCTACTTCGAAACGATCCACGGCAAGGTTTCCAAACTCGGCTATACCGTCGCCGCCAAGTGCTATGATTGCCACGGAGCCCATGACATCCTGCCGACGGTGGACCTTGCTTCCAGCCTCTCCCGACAAAACATCGTTGCCACCTGCAGCGCCTGCCATCCCGGGTCGCACCGGCAGTT
The DNA here is from genome assembly GCA_043811375.1 of bacterium. GTDB lineage: Bacteria > Zixibacteria > MSB-5A5 > GN15 > FEB-12 > JBDRNJ01. The sequence goes on from JBDRNJ010000015.1 coordinate 9,174, forward strand.
CGCGGGCTACCTGACACACGCCACGCACCACGACCGAAACAAGTATCCCATCCTATTCTATACCTTCTGGTTTATGACCTTTCTGCTCGTTGGCACGCTCGTGTTGGCCGGAACGCACACCATCCTCTGGTTACCGCGGTCCTTCCAGGCCATGAGAGCACACAAGAAACTCCGCGCCACCTACCATGGAAAACTGGAGTACCGTCGTTTTAAGCGCCTGCACAGCGTCCTTCACATTATGATCATAGTCAGCTTTCTGGGCCTGGCAGCAACCGGCATGACCCTGAAATTCTCTTACCTGGAGTGGGCTCAGTGGCTCTCCCGGATGTTGGGCGGTTTCGAATCGGCATCTTACATCCACCGCCTATGCGCTCTTATAACATTCGCCTACTTTGTCACCCACCTCGCTGACTTGTACGTCCAGAAACGGCGAAGCCGAAAAACCTGGCGTGAGTGCATGCAAAGTACTCGCTCCATGCTGCCCGGCAAAACCGACGTGCAAGAACTTATTGGAAGCCTGAAATGGTTCGTGGGTCGCGGTCCCCGGCCGCGATACGGACGCTGGACGTATTGGGAAAAGTTTGACTATTTTGCAGTTTTTTGGGGAGTGGCGGTGATCGGGATCACCGGCCTCATGCTATGGTTCCCGGAGTTCTTCACGCACTTCCTGCCCGGATGGATAATCAACGTGGCAACCATCATTCACTCCGATGAAGCCCTGCTTGCCACCGGCTTCATTTTCACCGTACATTTCTTCAACACCCATTTCCGACCCGACAAATTTCCGATGGATACCGTCATTTTCACCGGCCGCGTTCCGATTGAGGAACTCCGGCAGGACCGACCGCGCGAATACGAGGCATTGGTGAGAACGCGACAGCTGAAACGCTACCTCGCCGAGCCGCTTCCGCCCGTAATCGTCCGCACCATCCGGGTGTTGGCATCATTGGCGCTGCTGGTCGGCCTCGCGCTCATCGGGCTCATTATCTACGCCGAGATATTCGGATACCGTTAGGTATCGAGGTCGCCGATTACCCGGGCAAACAAAAAGCGCATCCAAAGAGGCGCTTCCTGCAATCCGGTTGCACTCTGACCGCGCAACGGTTCTATTCGTCCTCGCCCACTTTCTTAGGTGCGGCCTCTTCCTTGGTACTCGCCTCCTTCGCCGGAATCATGTGGATGCCCTTGGCTTTCATCTTCTCGAAATCGAAGTCCTTGGCCAGGGCCGCCAGCTTCGGCGGGGCTTTCTCGTGATGACACCGCATGCAAGTGTTCTCATCCGGCATCAAAAGACCGTTGGCGATCGACTTCTCTCTGTCCTCCATGATGCTCTTCTTCTTGTAGGCGCTACCCGGACCGTGGCACGCCTCGCACTGAACGCCGGTCAGCAGTTCACCTTTGGCAGTGGTGCCTGTGGTGTAGTACTTCTGGTGTTCTTCGCACTTCTGGTTCTCGGCCGACAGACTGTCCCATGCCCAGGCGTGTTTGGTAGCCAGCCAAGACTCATAGATGCCGCTCTTCTTATGACAGATTTTGCACTTGTCGGCGCCGATGTACTCGTATTTGACTTCCTCTGCTGCAGCTTTCGCCGCCGCTTTCACTGTCTCTTTCGCTTCCTCCTTGGCATCCTCCGCTGTCGTGCTCAGGGAGATCGCTAGGAGCATCGCTGCGAGAAAAAAAAGATGCTTCATGACTTTGTATCCTCCTTATGCTAAGGGCACACCTTTCTTTAGTCTATTCTGATTTATACCTTGTATCACCATATATAAGTTCTTATTAAAGCGAGGTCAAGACTCCCGATAGTCAAATGTTAAACACTGTTGTCGTCCGCGCGTTCCTATGAATATCAAGGACATTCCGTCCTGAAACGTTTGGAAGTCCCTGACGTACAGTAGGTTTGTGACGCCTGCCAACTTGCGTGGCAGGCCCCCCTGGCGGGAACCTCCGAAGAATAATTTATTGTCGATACTAGCGAAAAAAATCCACGGCTGTTGTATATCCGCGAGCCGGCATCACCATGGGCGTCACCGGTGTTGGCCGCGGCCCGGGCTTTGTCTTTCGTGGGGTGGCATTTCAGACATGTGTGTTCCACCGTCAGATATCCGCTGGCAGAACCTCTACGTCCTTGCCCCCACGCCTGTCACGGGTAGGGTTGGCTAAAGAAGGCCCCTCCCTGGTGAAGGGGCCTTTTGGTTCCGCGTTAAAGCTGCTAGTGAGCAGAAATCAGTTTCGGTCCAACAGTAGCAGGCGCACCATTTGGATCGCCGGTGTTCAAAAAGTTTATCGATGACTTCAGAAGGGCGACCGCGTAATCGGTGTTGTGTACACCAATCGAGCGATCCTCTTCCACAAACATGAAGTTGTACACGGCACCGGCTGAGTCTGCCGTGGTCACAACCCGACCACTAACGGGATGGTGGTCCGAGTCAACCAGCCCGGCCGATTCCAGAAGCATGCCGAGGCTGTCTAGAAGATGGTGCAGCTCGGTCTGTACTCCATCGACGTTCCCGTCACCGTCGAAGTCCTCAACGTCTTCACGATCTACCGAAGAGACCGGGTCAGAACCGTGGCAGCCGTCAATATTGCAGCCGGTTATGTTCTCGAAGCCGCGATCTTCATTCTTCATATTCCAGCTATGGCCGCCAATGCTCTCGTGCGCCGAAGCGCTCATATGGCACGAGGGGCAGCCGTTAGTCACGCCTGTCTCGTGCCACGAGCCATCATAGTCGTCATAGCCCGCGAATTCGTAGGCATTCTCGCCGATTAACATATCCGATTGATTGCTATGGTGCGGGCCAAAGTGTGAACTCAATGTTACACCCGCATACACATAGTCATTCACGTCTCTGCGACTATGGTGACAGGAAGCGCAGATGTTCGAATTCCCGCGATCATATGACGCACCGTTTTCCAGCACCACTGGCTGGGTTACCCTCACGCTGAAGTTGCCGTTGGAATGAGGCTCGTGGCATGTGAAGCAATCAAACGCTGAGAAACGATCTCCACTAGCCGGTACACCGGTTACCCTGGCAATAAACCCTTCGCTGGTGTGACATTGCTCACAGCTTGCGTAACCAGGTGATGTCAACCGGTTCCGATCAGTATTGTTTCCCGAGCCGTGGACCGAATAGGCGAACTGTGCCAGGACGCCCCGGTTAGGACCGCTTCCGTCGCTGTGACATTCCAGACAGCCGATGGAAGCGTCTTCCTCTATCACGTCAACGTCGCCGGTGATTTCGCGGTCGCAGCCTGCCGACAGCATGGCCATCGCTGCCAGCAGTACCATTGTTACCCTCAACCGATTCATGTTACCTCCTGTAGAGTAAGTAAAATCATAATCATTTAGCATCGCCTTTCCACGCCGGTGAATGTGGGTAGCCCGGTCCTACAATTCAAAGATGATATTCGCCTGTACCACGTTGGCTGTGTAATACTCCCGGTATGGAACCGAGCTGTCTGCCATATTATCGAAATTGTGCGCAGAGTATATCACCTCGAGTATTGCGGTTTCGAGCAAGCGGTGTTTTCCTGTAAACTTCACCTCGAAAGATTCAACATCAACGTCCTGCCGTCCACGATAGTAAACACCTCCAAAACCCGCCTGTACGCGACGGTACTCGCGACTGGTGACCTCACCTGACAGGACATGCTCTTCATATTCAAATGTACCGGCGCTATTTTTGTATTCACCAGTACCGTAGGCATAAGAGACGGTAAGTTCACCATACTCAGCGCGAGTAACCGAGAGATCACCTGAAAACCGCACCAAATCGACGCTGCTGCCTATATCGTCATTGTCTCTTCGGCGATCCTCCAGTTTAGCACGGACAAACAAGTTCGAATAGCGGTAACGCACCGAGAGCCAATGGCGTGAATACTCGCGATTTCCCGTGAGTGTCCGCCCGGCATCAACGTTGTCTTCGTCGAAGTTCAGCCCGGCGCGGAGAGTCAGTCGCTGCGTCGGGACTAACCATCCCGACAGAGAATAGCCGCTGCCGGAGCGCTCATCATAAACGTCATCGTTCAGGTGGTACCGATATCCGAACATAATGCCACCGCGGCTGCGCCAGTTTTTGCCTATCTGGATCGACTGGCTGATATTGTCCGTCGCTGATATGTCGCCGGTATGCCGGGCACGGTCGAACAGGAAACTGTATTTCGCGTGGTACCCGAGTTTGTGAGTGTATTTTGCAGCGCCCCAAACCGTATTAGCGGTCAGCGTGTCGGATCGGTCTACAACTTCGTGTTCGTAGTGTTGAAAGCCGCCACTGAGTACAACATCATCGAAGGATGGCACCGGTGTGTAGGCGGTCAGTCGGACGCACTGCGAAGAGCGATCGCCGGTCGCTTCAAAGTCATCACTATAATCTGATGTTCGGTATTCTACCCGTGCGAGCCTGCGCTTCTTCTTGAACTCAACCCCGACATTGGCAAACTGATTGAGGTAGTCTACCTTGCCGATGCTCGAAAAGCCATCGGTCTCGAACAGCCCCAGCGAGCTGCCGTGCTTTTCGGTGACGCCAAAACCTCCGAATAGCTTGACATATTGGATTGGTTGAACCCACAGCGAACCATTAGTCGTGCGCCGGCGCGTGAACCTGGTATCGTCAAAGTCGTAACTCCGACGATAAGCAGTGTGTCGAATGGTCACACCACCGAGTCCGGGACGCGCGAGCCCAAGAGCAAGGCGACGGTTGTTCATGGTGATATTACGGAGATCTCCCGTCAAGCGCATTCCGTTGTCCCACTGGTACCGGAATCGTTCCAGAGAAAGTGCCAAGCCGTCGTACAAGTTAAAGGTTGGCTGGTTTACTCCGAGGTTACCTTCGAGGTCGGTGAAGACATAACCGGCCCGTACCGTGCCATCGTACTCGGCTGCCGGGAGGGAAGCTGTCACCAGAAGGGCTGTCACAACGATCAAGATGTACTGTATATTCTTCATGTCTCCTCCTCAGCCATCTATATTGTGACAGAAGCACGACTTGGCCGCGCCTCCGATCCTGGCTCCAAGCTGCGGATCAAGGAGCGTTCTGCTTATGTGCGACCCGTGTATATCGCTGTGACACTCTATGCAGGCGAACTGCGATCCGATACCGCCATGTTTGGTGCGATGCTGTGGAGGCACTCCATGGCATTGCATACACAAACGGCTGCCGTTCTGGGTAAGAAGGCGTTCATTGGGGCTGCCGTGCGGCTGATGACAGGCCGTGCAACCATCTCCTTCTGTAGAAAAGGAAGTCGTTGCCCGGTGTTCAAACATAAAGGGCCCCGACTGCTCCGGATGGCAGGCAGTACAATTGCTGCTCCCGCCGTGTCCGATAATTGCATGGTTGCGACCGGTGAAGTCGTGACAATTCATGCAGGTAACGGCCTGGTCGGTGAGAGGATGGTTGGAGCGCCGGCGAAACTGGTTTACGACCGAAACGTGGCAAGTGCTGCAGAATTCACCCTCATCGTCAACCAGCAGGGAACTGTTGTCTGTGTGCACTTGGTGGCAGGACGTGCATGAAAAATCCTGTGTCTGGTGCGGATCGAACCCTATAACGCCGGACTCCGTGTGTGGGTTGTGACAGGCAGTGCAGGTAGCCTCAGTCTCACTGGGGGATGCTGTAGTGGGGTTCAGTATATTTCCTATCTCCGGATCATCGACGTGCATCTCGCCACCTTCGTGGCAACTGACACAACTGATGTCGACAGTTGCATTCTTATTGTCGGAACTTAGCCTGTGGGCGGTCCTCGCCAGACCGTCATTATATGCATCGTGGCACATCAGGCAGGTTTCGTCGTCAGTCTCCGAGTTCTGTGGTAGTGCTGATGCCGGGAACAAACCCAGCATAATTGTGGTTGTAAGTATTGTTAGGTGGGGGATGTATTTGAGCCTGAAAATGCCAGGAAACATATTCTAGTCCCTCCAGATTGCTATCCACCAATAGTGATAGCAGTATACATAACTAAATATACCTTTATAGTCGCTTTAACGCAATAATAAAAACACCCCAGCAGGGACTTGTCAAGTAATTATTTGAGAAAAGAATAGCGGTGCAGGGACTTGAACCCCGGACACGCGGATTATGATTCCGCTGCTCTAACCAGCTGAGCTACACCGCCATTTCTATGTGATCTCAGAAACCCGAATTTAGACCAAATCAGGCTCCCGTCAAGGTATTTATCGTCAGCACAGCCTAAATATGAATCCCTCCGGGTCATGCGATTACAGCCCCTGACGAGCTGCCTTACTCAGCAAGTTCCAACTCGATTATCGGACTTTCCGTATCAACCTGGTCGCCGGCAGCGAAATTGATCGCCTTGACTTTGCCATTGGCCCGACTGTTAACCTGGTTTTCCATTTTCATCGCTTCCACAATCACCAGCGGCTGCTTGACCTCTACCTCATCGCCAACCGCCACCATGATCTTAACGATCTTGCCGGGCATCGGGGCAAAGACTTTGTCCTTTTCTCCACCGGAATCGCCACCACCCCCGGCACCGACGTCCTCGGACACTTCCCGGACTTCCAGCAACACTGAATCTATATCGATGTAGAAGCCGTCCCGGTGTCTGGCGGCGGCGATCAGCATTCGACTACCATTGACAGTAGTGGCATACAGGTTGTCGCCCAGCGGCAAAAACGTGAACTCCCGGTCACCGACTTTCACTCTCAGCAACTGACCGTCCTTCTCCAGAGTCGAAGCGACCACATCACCATCTATGACGAACTCCCAGTTACTCACCGATGTTATCCCCTATCTGCCAGTTGCCGATTATCTGCCACGGCGAAGGTCTCTTCGAGACGCCCGCGCCTACACCGGTGTTGGAAATCGCGCCGGTCGATGATGTAGCCGCCGAGGCAACCGTTGCTGCAGCCACAGCCAGGTCCCGGAAGGTATCACTGTCCAGTTGCCGATCGGACATGTTTTTCTCAATGAAGTTTGTAAACGTTTGGCCGGCCACAAAATCAGGGTGGGTCATAACATCGATCATGAACCTCTTCGATGTCCTGACACCGAGAATCTTGTAAGCATTAAGTGCCGCAATCATCCTGGCTATGGCCAGTTCACGAGTGGGGGCATGGACGATCAACTTGGCCATAATGGGATCGTAGTCGATCGTTATCTCCATCCCCTGCTGCATTCCCGAGTCGACACGCACACCCGGTCCGACCGGTTCACTGTAGTGTACGATTGTTCCCGTCGACGGCAGAAAGTTGTTCTCGCCGTCTTCAGCGTAAATACGGCATTCGATAGCGTGACCACGTTGGTTGAGATCATCAAATTGATCGCTCAGAGGCAAACCGGCGGCAATCCGAATCTGCTCGATCACCAGGTCGGTGCCGGTGACCAGTTCCGTTACCGGGTGCTCCACCTGGATACGAGTGTTCATCTCCAGGAAATAGTAGCCGCCGTTTTCATCAAGAAGGAATTCGACCGTACCGGCGTTGGTGTAGTCGGCAACCTGGGCGACCCTGACGGCATCGGCACCCATCTTTGCTCGAAGCTGATCGTCAAGTGCCACTGAAGGGGTTTCCTCAATGATCTTCTGGTGCCGACGCTGAATGGAACACTCGCGCTCAAAAACATGAATGGTCTTCCCATGGTGATCGGCCAGAACCTGAAACTCGATATGCCGCGGATTGACGATATACTTTTCCAGGTAAACGGTGTCGTCATCAAAGGCGTTCTTTGCTTCTCTGCGCGCTGCCTCAACCGCTTCCCCGAGACCGTCGGGTTTATCAACGACGCGCATACCTTTGCCGCCCCCACCAGCCGCGGCCTTGATCAGCACCGGATAACCCACTTCGGCAGCAATCTGCTCGTATTCGGCCAGATCAACCGAACTTGTTTTCATCCCGGGAATAAGCGGCACCCCGGCATCGGCCATCTTTATGCGCGATTCCACCTTGTTGCCCAGAAGTCTGATGGCGTCCGGAGTGGGGCCAATGAACATTATCTTCTCCTCGGCACACCTCTGGGCCAGCAGCGGGTTTTCAGCCAGGAAACCGTAACCGGGATGGATAGCATCACAGCCGGACTGCTTCGCGGCATCGATTATCTTCTCGATATCAAGATATGACTCGCGGGGTGGCGCCGGACCGATATGCACCGCTTCGTCGGCAAACAGACGATGTTTGCTGTTGCGGTCGGCATCGGAATAAACCGCCACCGACGGAATGCCGAGTGTCCGGCAGGCATTCATCACCCGGACGGCGATCTCCGAACGATTGGCGACGAGGATTTTATTAAACAGCTTTTCCATAGTATTTACCGTCACGTACACTGTAACACTTTGTAGGTCAAAATCCCTGTGGTTTTTACACTTCGTCATTCCTGCGCAAGCAGGAATCCAGTTTTTGCAGGTCAAGACCCTTGCGGTCTTGACAATCTTCTCTTCTCCTGTGCATCGTCTGTGCATCGTCAGGAGCACAAGGCTCCTGACCTACTCGAGCTTGTTTTCTGGATTCCCGCTTTCGCGGGAATGACAGAACTATGTCTTTACCTTCTCATTGTAACATATTGTGCGCGGCGGACGTCCCTGTCCGCTGCGGTTTTATGGAGTCGGCGCACAAGGACATACTCCGACCACGGGTTATATTGGCTGGCAGAACCACTGCGGGTTCTTCCCTACAGTTACTCATGCAAATAAAACACACTATGTGTGCCACTTCGGCTTCCTCTTGTTCAGAAAGGCGGCCATCCCTTCCTGGCCTTCATCGGATACCCGCAGCCGGGAGATCATCTCGGCCGTGTAAGTCTTAGCCTGCTGGAGCGTCATTGACGGCACTTCGCCGATTAACTTCTTGGCCATCGCTACAGCTTCCGGACCGGAGGTGAGGATCGACCTGGTTAATTTTTCAACTTCGTCGTCCAGTTGATCGTCATCGACGACACGATTGACCAGTCCCACTTCGTAGGCACGCTCGGCGCTCATCCGCTCGCCGGTGATAAACAACTCTCGTGTCCTCCCTCCACCCATCTTCCTGATGACATACGGTCCGATACAGGCCGGCACAATGCCGATCTTAACCTCTGAGAATGAAAAGACCGCCGAACGAGCGGCAACGGCAATGTCGCAAACGGCCACGAAACCGGTGCCACCACCGATAGCCGCGCCGTTGATCCGACCGACAATCGGACGCCGACAACTGTGCATATCAAAGAACAGTTCCGCCAGTTCCATCGAATCGGCCAGGTTTTCCTCAAACGACTGACCGGCTACGGACCGCATCCAGTTCAGATCGGCCCCGGCGGAAAACGATTTGCCGGCACCGGTCAGGATGACCAAACGGATGCTGTCGTCCTTGTCGATCTCAGCAAAGACCTGCCGCATCTCTGAAATAAGAGCAGCATTGAAGGCGTTGTGCACCTCCGGACGGCTGAAGGTCACCCGGGCGATGCGGTTGGCGACTTCGTAGCTGATAGTTGAAAAGTTCATCCTGATATAATCCTGCGCCCTACATCCTGAACACGCCGTATTGCTGATCGGGGATAGGCGCGTTGAGTGACGCCGAAATAGCCAGCGCCAGCGCCTGGCGGGTTTCTGTCAGGCTGATCATGCCGTCATCCCACAGCCGGGCTCCGGAATAGTACGGTGTCGATTCCTCTTCGTATTGCTTCAGTATCGGCTGCCTGATGGCGTCGATTTCTTCTTCGCTGAGTTTGCGGCCTTCTTTCTCCAGTTGCCGAATTTTGACCGATGTCAGCACGCCGGCCGCCTGCTCGCCGCCCATGACACAGATACGGGCATTGGGCCACATCCACAGCAGTCGCGGGAAAAACCCCCGGCCGCACATGGCATAGTTACCGGCGCCGTTGGAGGCGCCTACAATGATTGTGAACTTGGGTACATCGGCATTGGCCACCGCGTGCACCATCTTGGCACCGTCACGGGCGATACCGCCCGACTCGTACTGCCGTCCAACGATAAAACCGGAGATGTTCTGCAGGAATATCAGCGGAATTTTGCGCGAGGTGCACAGCTCCACGAAATGCGCCGCCTTGAGCGACGATTCGGAGAACAGAACGCCGTTGTTGGCGACAAAACCGACCAGGTAACCCATAATCCGGGCAAAACCGGTCACTATCGTCGATCCGTACAATTCCTTGAATTCATGAAAACGCGAACCGTCAACGATACGAGCAATGGCTTCGCGGACGTCAAACGGTTTGTGCACGTCGTGCGAGACGACGCCGTACAATTCTTCGGGATCATAGTAGGGGTCTTCCGACTCCGTCCGGTCAAGTTCGGTGTGGGGCGGGCGATTGAGGTTCTCTACGATATTCCGACATATCTGCAGCGCGTGCTCATCGTTCTGGGCATAATGATCGGTGACACCCGATGTGCGGCAGTGGACGTCGGCGCCACCCAGGTCCTCGGCCGTCACCACTTCACCGGTGGCCGCTTTGACCAGCGGCGGCCCGCCGATGAAAATCGTCCCCTGTTTGCGGACAATTACGACCTCGTCCGACATAGCCGGCTGGTAAGCACCACCGGCCGTGCAGGACCCGACCACCGCCGATATCTGGGCGATCCCCTTGGCCGACATGCGCGCCTGGTTGTAAAAAATACGCCCGAAATGATCCTTGTCGGGGAAAGTTCCCTTTTGCAGCGGCAGGAAAATGCCGCCCGAATCAACCAGGTAGACACACGGCAGGTAATTGTCTTCGGCCACCCGTTGAGCACGGGCATGTTTGAGAATGGTCATCGGGTAGTAGGTGCCGCCCTTGACAGTGGCATCGTTGACGATCACCATCACTTCCCGTCCGCGCACACATCCGATACCGGTGATAATGCCGGCCGATGGCGCATCGTTGTTGTACATATCATACGCGGCCAGCGAGCTCAGTTCCAGAAAGGGCGTGTTGCGGTCCAGCAGTCGCGCCAGGCGTTCCCGGGGCAGCAGTTTGCCGCGGTCGGTGTGACGCTTGCGGGCTTTTTCCGACCCGCCTAATTTTACCTTTTCCAGACGATGTTTGAACTCGGTATGAAAAGCCCGGTTGCGCTGATCGTTTTCCTTAAACAGTTCGGATTTGGTGTCGATTTTGGATTCTATACGAAACATATCCTACTCTTTCGAATCAATCGTTCTCTTCCGGCCGCAATCAGATAAACCGTTGCCCGTCAACAAAATTAGCCGATAGTCAGCCGGGTTTTGGATGGGGAATATAGGCTTCAAAAGGGGGTTTGGCAAGGAGAGTCTTACGGTTCAATTATGGATCGACCGGACGAACCGCATGGCCGGTCGACTGCCGTTGAGTCTGTACCGACCGGCCGGCGTCACCAGGGCTTTCGTATAACTCCCGCCACTTCTTCTCAATGACAGACTGCAAACAATCGGCCACTGACCGGGATGCATTCCGAGACAATCGCTCGGCCAGTGCCGGTGACTCGACCAGTTGGATGATGCACTCGGCCAACCCGGCCGGGTCGTGGGATTTGACAATCAGGCCGTTATCGCCGTCAGTCACCACCTCGCTGATACCGCCGGCATCGGTCGTCACTACCGGCAGCCCGGCCGTCAGAGCCTGTATGAGCGATTCCGGAAGTCCGTCTACGGATGACGCGTTGACATACAGATCGGCCTCGTCCAGACAGCGCGCCTGTTCACGACCATCCACCCTGCCCATAAAAGTAACGCCGTTTTGTTTAAGGGATCGAACCAGTCGCTGAAGGTCAGCTCGACGGGGACCATCGCCGCAGATGATCAGTTCGGCCCGTGGGTATTTCTGTTTCACCCGGGCCATAGCCTCGATAATACAGGCCACGTTGTTGCGGCTTTGCAGCGAACGAGCTACGATGACCTTAGGCTGTATGTGACTGACCAGACGCCGCTCAAGCAGATCAGGATCAACCGCCGGGGGTATGACAACCGTCGTGACACCATAGCGACCCAGCAGTTCTGCTGCAAACCGGCTGGACACGACCACCCGGTCACACAACCGCAGAACCGGCAGCAACCACCAACCGTATTGTTCCAGATCGGTCTCCAGTTGGTTGCGTTTATAGTGCACAATGATCCGCTTCCCCAGGAATCGTGATATCAGCAACGGCGGTAGTGCCTGTCTAAGTATCGAAACCTCGGAATCGAGATTGAGCCGGACCGACCGGCAGTTCCTCAGAGTCCTGATGAATTTCTTCAGAAAGGTGACCGTTTCCCAGCCATTGGCGGGATACCGCAAGCCTGATATTGTCTCAGGTAAGCCGTTGCTCGGAAACAATATATCTATCCCGGCCGCCCCCTCCCAAGAAGTCGGCTGGGAAGATTGCGTTTGAAATCTGAGATTGTTGCTCATTATCATATCATCCGGTCAATTTGCGTTCACACCGCAGTATTACTTTGTACCCAGGAAGTGACATTTGGTTTGCAGCGAATAGGTCATGGGATAGATCATTTTATCCTTACCCGATCTCAGATTCTTTTCACCGTTACGGCAGGTCTTGGCGTCGCCGCAGGCGGTGGTGTGACCTGCCGCCTGACTAATTCGTCAGGTCACACGGCTTTGCCGCAAGATCTAACGAAACAGAATTGAGATCGCCAAGCCCGACTTCGGAGAACTCGCGATAGTGGATACAATAAATGCCGCTTGCGGCCGGTTACCATCGGCGAAAAGGAAGGGTTGACCGAAGCGCTCAACCGGCTCTTATTGCGGCGGTCCCAGAAACAATTGAGGTAAATGGGCCGTAAGGCATTAGTACAATGATATCCGCTATATCCAACAGGAGTAATCGCCAATGATCAAGAAAGTGCTCGCTATCATTTCCGTTGTTGTAGTGATCGGGGCTGTCCTCTTCTTTGCCATCGACGGCGCCGCCAAGAAAGAAGATGGGTACAAAACCGTAGCGGTCGAGAAAGGGTCGATTATCGACAAGGCGCTGGCGGTCGGCCGTATCGAACCTAAGAGAGAAATCTCCATCAAGTCCAAAATATCCGGCATCGTGGGGAAGGCCTACGTTGATATCGGCGATAAAGTCAGGGCCGGTGATCCCCTCTTTGATATTGCCCCCGACCCGACTCCGGTCGAGTTCGCCGAGGCCAAACGACAGGTCGAGCTGTACCAGGTAACTTTTGACAATACTAAGCGAGAATACGACCGTGCCCAGACGCTGCTGGATAAACAATTGATATCCAACCAGGAGTATGACATCACCCGAGCCGGTTACGACGAGGCCGAACTGCGGCTGAAACTGTCCCAGGAGAAGCTGTCGCTGATTGAATCCGGGCATACCGAGATCGCCGACCGCACTGTGGACAATACCATCAAATCCCCTATCGACGGGATGGTGCTGTCGTTGCTGGTCGAAGAGGGCGACCCGATAGTACCCCTGACATCGTACCAGGCCGGAACCGACCTGATGACGCTGGCGCAAATGGACGACCTGATTTTCAAGGGTAACGTCGACGAGATCGATGTCGGCAAGCTGTACATCGGCATGACGACCGAGATCGAAATCGGGGCCGTCTCCGGAGACAAGATCAATGGTCTGCTGAAGAAAATCTCTCCCAAGGCCCACCGTGAAGAAGGTTCGACGCTTTTTGGCGTGGAGATTGAAATCGACGGTGACGTCGGCAGCCTGCGCGCCGGCTACAGCGCCAATGCCGACGTGATCATCAACAAGAAGGAAGATATCCTCCTGATCCCGGAGCGGCTGGTTTCAATGGAAGATTCAGTGGCCACGGTTGAGGTCGAAGATTCCTTGGGGGTGGTGGCTACCGTGGAGATCGAAACCGGCCTGTCCGACGGTATTAACATCGAGGTCGTGACCGGTCTGGCGGAGGGCGACCTGATAGTGGAGCGTCCTCCAAAAGAGATCACTGCCGATTAGTCGGCTTAATGGAACTCCGGCTATGATTCATCTGCTGACAGTCAGACAATTCTTCAACGACATTCGCCGTCAGAAGCTGCGGACGGCTTTGACGATGTTCGGCATTTTCTGGGGCACCTGCTCCATCGTGCTTCTGTTTGCCTTCGGCAAAGGCATTACCGATGCCCAGATCAAATCACAAAAAGGTCTCGGCGACAACATTGCCATTGTCTGGCCGGGGGTCACCTCCCAGGAGTTTCACGGACTGCCCAAGGGACGCAACATCCGGCTGACTGAGGATGATATCCGATTTCTGAAGGATCGCGCCACCACCATTTCGCGTATTTCGCCCGAGTTTCAAAAGTGGAGTGTGCGGATGAAATACGGCAAGCAAAGTACGCTGCGCTATGTCGGCGGCGTCTGGCCGGAGTTTGCCGACATGCGTAATGTTATTCCTGCCGAGGGCTCGCGCTTCATCAATGAACGCGATATCGCTGAAAAACGCCGGGTGATTTTCCTGGGCAACACTCTCAAGAATGACCTGTTTGACAAGGAGGAAGCGGTCGGTGAGCGTATCCTGGTCAACGGGACGCCATTCACGGTGATTGGTATCATGAAAGAGAAAGAGCAGAACAGTTCCTACACCGGTCGCGACAACCGACATTCCTGGATACCGGCCTCAACCTTCAAGGCGATGTTCTCGCGGACGCATATCAATCTTTTCATCGCCCAGGCACCGCCGACACTCAGTATGGAAGTAACCAAGCAGGAAATACACCGGCTGCTGGGTGCCCGTCTGCGCTTTGATCCCGAGGACAGCGAAGTCCTGGGAATATGGGACACCACCCGTGGTATTGCTTTCCTGAAAACGTTTTTCCTGGCCTTTCGCTATTTTCTCATCGGGATAGGTGTCGCCACGTTAATCACCGGCGGCATTGGCGTCTCCAATATCATGAACGTAGTGCTGGAAGAGCGCACCAAAGAGATCGGTATCAAGATGGCACTGGGAGCTCGCAAGAGCATGATATTGACACAGTTCGTGATGGAAACCCTGTTGATCACGGCCGTGGGCGGATTGCTGGGTTTCCTGTTTGCGTACGGTCTGGTGCAGGTGGTACCCATGTTCGAACTGGAGGAATATATCGGCGTCCCCCGGGTGGACGTCTGGGGCGGCATCATGGTTGTCATAGTGTTGGGTCTGATCGG
>JBDRNJ010000016.1:0-13912 GCA_043811375.1 bacterium
CCCGGGCAAATCCTCCTCCCGCCGCCGATAGAGTCCATTCGATTTCAAAACTTGCCACGATCCAGGACTCCGGTTAGCTTTGCATTAGAATGACTCGGAACATCTTCGGAATTCGGAGAGAACTATGAACTATCCTTTTTGGGACGTGGCTATCGGCTACGGCTGGCTCATGGCCGGTATCGCGATCATCCACGTCTTTGTGTCCCATTTCGCTATCGGGGGTGGGCTTTACCTGGTAGTGGCCGAGACCTTCGCCCGCAAAAACAAGGATGAACTCAAGCTGACCTATTTGCAGGGGCTGTCGAAGTTCTTTGTCTTGACCACCCTGGTCTTTGGCGCTCTGACCGGGGTCGGAATCTGGTTCATCATCGGCCTGCTCAACCCGACTGCCACCGAGATGCTGATCCACAACTTCGTCTGGGGCTGGGCCACGGAGTGGACATTTTTTGTCATCGAGATACTGGCCGCAATCATCTACCTCTACGGTTGGAAGACGATGTCGGCCGCCAACCATATCAAGATCGGCTGGATATATTTCTTTGCCGCCTGGATGTCGCTTTTTGTCATCAACGGCATCCTGAGTTTCATGCTTACCCCCGGCGAGTGGCGGGTCACCGGAGATTTTTGGGACGGCTTTTTCAACCCGACTTTCTGGTCGTCACTGACTCTCCGAACCGGCATTTGTATCATGCTGGGTGGGTTGTATGCTATACTGGTCGCATCGCGCCAACCCGACAAAGACTTCAAGGGTCGCCTGGTCGCCTACAACGCCGTCTGGGCGATTATCGGCATTGTGATCGTAGTCCCTTGCCTTTTCTGGTACTGGCACAGTATCCCGGCCGAGGTAACCAATGTTGCTCTGGAATCAATGCCGATGCCTATGCTCTCATGGTGGTGGGTATATGTTAGCGGCATTGTTCTGTTCTTGCTGATTGTTCTGTTCGGATTCCTGGCGCGACGGCAGGCCAATCTCGTCTTCGCGATTGTCCTGCTGGCCGTGGCGCTGGTGGCTTTTGGATCCTGGGAGTGGTTCCGCGAATCGATTCGCAAGCCCTGGATCATCAGCGGCTATATGTGGGGCAACGGCACCGAGTTGGCCCTGGCCGACGACTATCAAAGCCGGTCGCTGCTGCATTTTGTCAAGTTCCGTACCGGCGATGACGGCAAAGATCTCTTTTTGCATTCCTGTCGTTCCTGTCACACCATTGACGGCTACAAACCACTGAGACCGGCTTTTGACGGCACCGATCAGGAGTTCATCGCCCGCATGGTTATCGGTACCCACGTTATGAAAGGCAATATGCCGCCGTATCTGGGCCCCGAGAAAGACGCCTCGCTATTGGCATCGCATATCTACAAGCAACTCGACCACCGGCATCTGGCTGAAATATACGGCCTGGCCGGGGTCGATTTGGGAGCTAAAGTGTATGACATTCGCTGCGGCAAATGCCATGAATTCGGCGGCTTTAATGACAAGTCGGAGTCGTTGCTCGGTCTGACCGATGAAGACTACAACGATCTTTTGGACATGGCCGGTGACTTTGCCTGGGAGATGCCCGATTTCACCGGTGACGAGCAGGAACGGTCGGCGCTGATCGAGTTCCTCAAACTAAAGAGCCAAGAGCAAGTGGAAGGGGGTCGGTGATGAATCTGCCTGATTATAATTTCCTGTCGGCCCCGCTGTGGCTGGTGACATTGCTGCACTGGATTACCCTGACTTTACATTTTGTAGCCATGAATTTTGTGTTGGGTGGTGGGCTGGTGTTGCTGTTTGGAAAACTAGACGACAAGTGGAACCATCCCATCATACGGCGTTTCATAAAACTCTTTCCCACCCTGATGGCGGCCACGATCACCCTCGGCGTGGCGCCGCTGTTGTTTTTGCAGCTGACTTTCCACCGGCAGGCTTACAGTGCCGCCATCGTTAGCGCCTGGCCCTGGTTGTTTGTCCTGGTGGCCGTCATGATCGCCTATTATCTGCTCTACGGGGCCTCGTTTGCCAAAAACGCCAAACACTCAACGCTCCTGGCGCTGGCGCTCATTTGTATGGCCTATGTGGCTTTTGTCTATAGCGCTACATTCGCCCTGGTCGAGCGACCGGCTGCCATCGCTCAGCACTACGCCGACAACCAGTCGGGCCTGTTTATCAATCCTGATATCGGAGCCTATGGCCTGCGTTGGCTGCACATGATACTGGGAGCGCTGACTGTTGGTGGATTTTTCGTTGGTCTACTGGGCCGAAGTGATGACAAAGTCTATGCGCTCGGCAAAAAATTCTTCCTGTACGGCATGGTGGCCGCTATGATCATCGGTCTGGCTTATCTGTTCACCCTGGGCGTTGATCTGCAACCTTTTATGCGCGGCTACGGCATCTGGTCGCTGACGGTTGGCATCATTCTATCGCTGGCGGCGCTGCACTTCTTTTTCAAGAAGTCATTCTTTGCCGCCGGGGCGATGACCCTGGTGTCCATGCTGGCTATGGTCATTACCCGCCATGCTTTGCGCCTGGTGCGTCTGGACGGCATCTGGGAGCCGGCCACCATCCCGATCAGGCCGCAATGGTCGGTGCTGGCAATGTTCCTGATCTGTTTTGTGTTGGCGCTGGGGTTAGTGTGGTATATGTTGCGATCGTACTTCGGCAGCATCCCGGCGACCGCCAAAAAAGGCAAGGCGCGGGCACGGAATAAGAAAAGTGACAGCTAGTCTTTGTGACTGGGCTGAATTGCCTGCCGAGGATGATGTTCATGGGAGATTAACGACGCTATGTCCAAAAAACTGTATCGTTCTGTAAAAGATGTAAAGATCGCCGGTGTTTGCGCCGGCGTCGCGGACTACTTCGAAGTGGATCCGACCATGGTCCGTTTGGCCTGGGTAATCTTTTTCCTGGCCGGCGGCAGCGGCCTGTTGGCTTACATCATTGCCTGGATATTTGTGCCCCAGGAACACCACCCGCCCGGATCGCCGACCTGATCGGCACGGCCCGGCGACCGTTCTGATTGATGCTTCTGGCGTAGTGAGCAGAATGGCAGGACGACACCCCCTTAGGGGTTTCTACACCAGGTATCACGCGCAGCGAGTTGTCGAGACTGCTATAGGTTTGGTCGCTAGAGCGCGGTGAGCAGGTGGACGATACCGCCGATGATCAACCCGATGATCAGAATCGGTATAAAGACGACCGCCAGTCCGCCAAATACTCCAGCCACAGCTCCAACCAAACCGGCGGCAACTCCGACAACGGCCCCGATTACTCCAGCCACAACGCCAAATAAAGCCCCGACCAACCCGATTATGACGCCTATCCCACCGCCACCGAGAATCATCATCAGCGCCATTACTAGCAATGTGATACCGACAATACGCATGAGCTATCTTCCCTTCTCGTCTCAATCCGAGTTTTACAGCCCTTCAGTTCTTATGTACGTAACGCAACCAATCCAAGTTGCGCCTCGTAAGTTATTCAAGCAGGGCGTGTTAATCGGGGAACTCGCAAGCCGTGCGATTGTTAGAAAGATGTGGCGAAAAACAGTACTCTTGAGTATATTTTTGGTGCAGTGGGCTACGTTAAGGTGGCCGTCTTCACCACCGATAACTTGAATGATACTAAACCGCGCAATCTCGGCCGGCATTCTGCGGGTCATAAGCAAAGGCGGATACGGTGGCCTTCGATTTCAGGACATTGGTGCCAATAGTAAGCACCGCGAGCATTTTCGGAGTCAGCTTCTCAGAAGTTTTGACGGCGGACGTGTATGTTGTCCCAAGGATTGCTCTAATATGTGGGGGTATGCTGCTCTTATCTGTCTTCGTTCGAATGCTGGGAAAGATCATCCTGACGATATTCCGGGATAGGCAGCGTTAGTCATCTCTGGTCAATCTTCCGCTCTTTTACTGCCGGGGTGGGTGCGATTGCTTAGGATCTCGTTTAGCTATCGCTTTTACCATGAGTTGCTGACCCCAAGCCGTAGCCAAGACCATTATCAGGCAAGTTGCACCCACAACTGAAAGTACCAGGCATGACCAATAAGCGCTGGCCATAGCCTCTCCAGCATCGCATGTGAACAAGGCTACCAGATACCAGAAGAACATGATAACACTAAGGATGAAGATTACTCCAAGAACAACGGCCAGCCACGGTATTTTCATACCAAAATACTCGCCCCAGGTTTCCCTTAACTTCTCGCCCTCTAAGTATATGTCGGGCATTGGCTTGTCGTGCAAATATGTCCACGCTGCCGCAATCACACCCCACAATGAGAGGTAGAGAGTGATCAGGTCGACATGATTGCCAGGTTCTGGCCAACACGGCCATGCCTCTGGCTCTTGGTCTTCATGACTTGTGGTGGATACTCCAGTTGTAAGATACTGCGCCTGAGACTTTAGGTCATCAAGACACATAGCGTATGACGTGGCGGCTAAAACGAGTTGACGGCCGATACTGTCCAATGAATCGAGCTTAGGTGTAACAGTATCGGACACACGCTGATAGGTCTTCTCTAAGGTAGTACAAGCGTTAGCCACCTGCTGACCCGCGATCTCTACGGTGCTGTCGAGATAATCTCCAGTGGTGTCAGAAGCTGATCTGTTGCAGTCGCTGAGACCCAATGCCAAGACGACTGTCAGCAAACCAAGAATTATCACACGCGCCCCCGTTGATGCCATGACACTACGCATCCAAGTTCCGGATTAATGGACAGTCTCGGTTGACTGATTTGGTGGAGCCAACAATTGCTCGTTCGAGAAACGCACCTGCCTCAACATCTGAAGTGCGAGTTCTGGATGGCCGGGTTTAAGCCTGCAGGCAGCCTCAGACTGCGAGCTCATTCCTTTAAACCTGCGCTCTAACCTGTCATAGACATGCGGATCCGAATGAATTAGGCCCTTTGATGGAGCAACCACACCCTTCGGGGCTTCGACGTAAGCCAATCGGGCCGAAGTTAACAACGCAAAATGAGAGATCACCTCATTTATGCTCTTGATCCATATGGAGATACGCTCGGGGCTGTCAAGCCATATGGCAAACAGAGGATGGACTTCGCGGATCTTATCTATCTGCTTTGGGTCATGTATCGTCAGATAGCCGTTGGCGTCGATTAGGCCCTTATCAACAGCATCCGGATAATGAGAAACAGTATTCCCCATAACAATGGCAATGTGGAGATGGCCGGCCTTTATAATCGGAGTTGCGTCCCGGTATACTTCCCACCAAGCTTCGCCAGCGTACAGGCACAACTCCTTCTTCTCAGTTCTAAATGCCTCCAATCGCCCTTCGCCGCCGTAGTATGGCTTTGGCAGGTAGTGTAGAATCGACGCCAACCGATATACGACAGCAATAATGACGATCGCCCCTGTTGAGGCGGCTACCCACAACGGAATCTGATTTATCATACTTGAACAATTCCCTTGGTTATTGAAGTTCCCATTCGAACCGAATCCTCCACGCCTACTGTCAATTTGGGCTCCAGTCCTGTCGGGTCAACAATAAAACACTCAGCGGCAGTACAGTCAACGGATTTCTTCTTCTTCTCGAAAGAACAGCGAGAACGGGCATAAAGAGGCAGTTTGGTGGATTTTTGGGCACTTTTCCCCCCGGTGTTCAGGTGGATTGCGGGTCAGCGCGTAATACACTTCACCGCCTGATCCCGCTGGGGGACCAGACGGTCGAGATGGTACTTCGTCATCAGCCGCACCAGGCGCCCGGCGTCGCCGGTCCAGACCGTGCCGGTCTGTTGCAGCGTGGTCTGAAGCTGCCGCAGTCGCGCTGTCAACTGTTCGGCGCTGCCATCGTAAAGAAAGCCGGTCGGGTCGACCTGATCGTCGCCGCTCAGGAGCTCCGGATACGACAGCCGCGACGGCAGCAGCGGATAGGCACCGGCCGCCATCGCTTCTACTATCGCAATACCAAAGAACTCATGTCCCGCGGTCGACACCACCACGTCGGAGTGGGTCAAAATCTCGCGATACTCATCTCCGGATTCAACATATCCCCAGTGGGCGATCTGCAATCTGAGTTGCCGGCGGGCTTGTTCAAAAACGGGCGGAATTTCCGCAAACTGTTCGCCCAATACCGACAATCTAAAATCACACCCCGATTCAGCAAGCATTTGCACAGCAGCAAAAAACACATCGGGGCCTTTGTCATGCTCCCAGCGGGCCGACCAGACAATCCGGAGCGGTCCCGGATCACGTCTCTGTCGCGGTGGGAAGGGCACAATTCCGGGCGGATGCACTTGGGTTTTTGCTCGAATCGCTGCGATTGCCCCCGGAAGCTGCCGGTCCGGCATGCGCTTCAGAAACACACCTGCCGCTTCAAGGAAGTCATCGCGGTGGTAGGCCGAGTTGAACCAGACCTGGTCGGCGGCCAGAGCGCTGGTGAGGTTGGTCATCGCAAAATGAAAATCGCGTTCGTGTTCGCGGCGCACCGGATAGGTAAACTGGTTTTCGTGAAAATAGATAACCGACGGCAGCCGAGCGACCTCGCGGTCAGCCAGGCCTCGGAATTCTGCCAGGTTGAGCATGTCGGTACAGAAAACCAGATCCC
Organism: bacterium; assembly: GCA_043811375.1. Taxonomy (GTDB): domain Bacteria; phylum Zixibacteria; class MSB-5A5; order GN15; family FEB-12; genus JBDRNJ01. Next base: position 6,536 of record JBDRNJ010000016.1, read on the forward strand.
ACCGCTCACCCTGATTCCAGCGGCGCTCGACTTCTTCGGCGAACGTCGCCGCGCTGTGGCGCATCAGCCATTTCCATTTTGTGGCAGGCAGTGTCAGGAGCGTCCACTGGTGCTCGGACCGCTCGATCCAGCTATCGAGAAAAACCTGATGACTACCGCCGTAGAACGGTTCAAGAGCGAGGATGTGCATTTGGTATGATTACAGAGCCGCACAACGTTTGTCAACCGCCGGGCATCAGCCGACCGGCCGGCCAATGAAGGCCGCCTGATTATCGATTTGGATAATTGGGCCGATCTTCGTATATATTATGTAGAGGGTCAGACAGAAGCCCCGTGATCCTGTCTTTGAAGACAGGCGTGGAGACGCGCCGAAGGCCGCTCTCAATCCTGCTAGCCGTGGCTTTGATTCTACGTCACCTGTCCTGACTGTCGACAGACGTACGAGAAGCAACGAAAGCGATAAATGAAACCAGGAATCTTGCTCTTACTGGCCTCTTTGGTTCTCCACACCGGCGTGGCGGCCCAATGGCAACAAACCTCAGGCCCGGCCGGTGGCTATGTCAGGAGTATTATCTGCAATGGCTCCGAAGTGTACGCCGCCACGGGTGGTGGCGTCCTGATCAGCAGTGATAACGGAGATTCCTGGTCGTTTGGCAATTCAGGTCTGACCAGTTGCGATACAAAATGTCTCGTGCGACTAGATGACTATGTATTTGTGGCTACTGACGAGAACGTGTTCCGTTCAGATGACGGCGGCGTGAGCTGGGAATCATCCGGCGATGAACTGGAAGGGACCTACGTAAAGAACCTCCTCGTCTGTGATGACGTGCTTTTTGCCGCCACGTATCTCAGGGGAGTCTATCGTTCTACCGACACCGGGGGCAGCTGGACCGCGGTAAACAACAACCTCTCGGCCAAGTATGTTTATTATCTGGCCACCGATGGAGACAACATTTTTGCAGGGACGTACCTGGACGGCATGTACCGGTCGGCGAATCTGGGCGACACCTGGTACCCGGCCAATACCGGCCTGACCGAGTTGAACGTCATGGCTGTCATCTGCTTCGCCGGAGTTGTGTATGCCAGTACCCTGTCATCGGGAGTTTTTGTCTCAGCCGACAGTGGGACAACCTGGTCAAGCCTGAGTACCAGCCTGCCGTCGATAAAGGGATTTGCGGGCAAATCCGGAGTTCTTTATGCCGCTTCGTTCGGAGGCGGAGTCTACCAGTCGACAGATTCGGGGCAGACCTGGAATACGATTAACAGCGGGCTCAGTGAAACCAGTATCTGGGCGATAGGCGCCGGCGATGCGAATCTGTATGTTGGTGTTACCAGCGGGGCCATCTACAAGAGAAGTATTACCGGAGGATCGTGGTCGCTTGGCAGCGACGTCGACTTCTTTGCCGGCACCGGATCCTTATCGTCTAGTGGGACCTATCTGATCGCCGGAACACATGGTTCGGGAACTCATATTTCAAGCACCGAGGGATCTGGTTGGACCCGGGTTTCTTCGATTTGGACAGTAGAAGCGCGTTCCCTCATCTCCTCGGGGGCATTGGTATTCGCCGGAACGGACATGCTGGGTGTTTTCAAGTCCACCAACAACGGCGTTTCGTTTTCAATGTCCAATACTGGTCTGACCAGTGCCTGGATCCAGGCCTTTGCTATTTGTGGCGGCAACCTGTTTGCAGGAAGCGGTGAAGAGGGGGTCTTTGTCACGACCAACAATGGCGCCAACTGGACTCCGGCCAATAGTGGCTTGGGTAGCCTCAATATTCTGTCTCTGGCCTCCGACGAAGTGAACGTTTATGCCGGTACTTCCGATGCCGGAATATTCATCTCCGATGATCTGGGGACAAGTTGGAATGCCATCAACAATGGTCTGAATGCGGACAACATCACCGCCATCCAGTACCTTGACGGGTATCTTTTCGCCGGGACCAAAACAGAGGGTATTTATCGATCTCTCGATCAAGGTACCAACTGGACTCAGGTTTCCGATGGATTGCCCGAACATTCATACATTCGGTGCCTGCATGCTTATGAAAACACGGTGTTTGCCGGAACCGGGAGCGGGGGAGTATTTGCCAGCTACGATTATGGAAATACCTGGGTTGATATAAGTTATGGCCTGATCGGATCACCGGTGTTGTCGCTTCATACCTATGGTGACTTTTTGTATGCGGGTTTGAATGCCGGAGGGGTCTGGCGCTATTCGGTATCGGAACCGGTTGGTGCCTGTTGCGGGGGCGACGGCCTTTGTGAACAGCGGACCCAGTGGTATTGCGAGGAAGTACTTGGCCGCGTCTTTGAGGGTGTCGGCCAACCTTGTGAACCAAATCCGTGCTATACCAGTTGCTGCCGTCTGCGTGGTGATATCGATCACAACGGCTCCGGTCCCGACATCGCCGATCTCGTTTACCTGGTAAACTACATGTTTAATGCCGGTCCGCCCCCGGAGTGTGATGATAACGGGCTTTTTGTTGAGACGGATGCCGACGGGTCGGGGACCGGTCCTGATATCGCTGACTTGGTCTACCTGGTGAACTACATGTTTAATGGTGGCCCGGCACCGGTCCCATGCCCATAGCGCATAGATACGATTGACACGCGAAGAAGTCCCCGGTAGTAGCACTCTGGACTTGGTAAGCCTTCGGAAGGAGGTTGCTGCCAATAAAAAAAGTACGCCATCAAGGACTATAACAGTAGAACGTTCGGGCGTGTTGTCCGGTACTTCTTCACAGCCGCGTGAGGTAGAGGGATCATCTGCGAGAGGGCTGCCGTAGATTGATGGCTATTTCGCGACGGCCTAATCCATCAAGCTTCTTGAGTGAAGTGTCCGTAGCACGTCACCGCTTGTTCTGCATCTCCTCGAGCTTCCGCTGAAACTCCTCTTCCATGATTTTCAACTTGGCATCAAACTCGGCTCGCAGGGCGTCAACAGCTTCGGGTTGTGAAGACATCGATCCATCGCCCGAGATTTTGTTGCTATCGTTCGAGACATCATGGCCAACGGAACTGTCTCCTACATCCTGAGATAGTGATTTGCCTGGGTTATAGGTGGTGGGCAGAAAGATCGTATAGATCAGTGGATTATATGCCGTACCGCCGCCAAAACCATCTCCGATGTTATCTGCCAAAAGATAGAAAGTGGTTTCCCCAGCCGACACCACGAAATAGTCTACCACAGTCACGGGAACTTTGGCTGTCCAGTTACTATAGCCTGCCAGTTCAACATATCGGCCAAGTGAGCGGTTCTTGGAGATACCGCAGCGGAACCTCGTTGTATGACTGTCATAGGTTGAGCCCCACAGCGAGGCAGTTGCAAAGGCCACAACGATTCCCGTTGCAGGTGCATCTATGACGCAACTGTCGAGTACTACGGCCGGCTCTCCGTCGATTATGTTCATCCAGAAATCGTCCTCATAAGATCCTGCCCCGCCCGCCTCATTCGCGATCTCGACACTTGAAATCGACCCTGTTGGCAGTTGCACTGAGGCATCGACTGGGTCACCGTTGACGATCATATTGCCGTCCTGCAAAACTAAATGATTGCCGCGATCGACACCACCTGATTTATATCCAAAACGCAATTCATTACTGTTATTGATCCATATCATGGCGCCGCGATTGTCTTCGTCCTCGCCGCACATAAAACCCGAGTAGCGACCTGAACCAAGACGACCCATCTGGACAAAGTCGCCATAGTATGCACCCAGATCAGGGCCAATGGACAGAGGTTCGCTCGGGTAGCTATTGTTGATCCCGACTTTGCCGTCGTTGACTACCAACGAATTGTTGTAGCCGGTGCCCAGATGCTTGGTGTGCAAGGCGAAAGATGCTCCGTCGCCGTTCCACTCCAGTGTTGTATGATTGTCGGTGTTGTATCCCATTTTGAAGCCACAGACGTCATCCAGGAAGTAACTTCCGGACACAACGAAATGACCCATATTGCTGCCGAGATCCTTGCCGACTACGAGCGGGGCGTGGGGAGAATTGGTGCCGATTCCCACCCAATCTCCGATTGATTCCAGCCGGACCACCGAGCCATCATCTACCCAGCCGGTGGCGCCACTGCCGGGACCGGAACGGGCATAGGCAGCCGTATCAGATGAAGCCGCGCGGATAGCAAAAGGTACCGAGGCCAGCTTCACTCCAGAACTGTACACCGGCGATCCTTCAAGCGCAAAGCGCAGATAGTGACTATCCAGGCCGTCGTCGGTGAAGATTGAAGCGGGCAGGGGGACATTCGAACCCAGATAATAGACAAACAAACCGTCGGTCACCGATACTGCCTGCATACCGCTGGACCACAGCGGGGTTTCGCCCATAGGCATGGGGCTGTGTTCGGTAATCTGAAAGGTGATATTGTAATCACCGTCTGCCACCGGTTGACCGGTATCGTCGGTCAGCCGGCCCTGATAGCTGATAGTCTGAGGTACTTCGGCGCTGATGGTCAAAGCCATCGCGACCATTAGTATCGTACATGCTGCGATAGATGGAGCACATTTCATCACTGTATTCCTCATTAAGGTTCTTAGACATTTTGTCGGCAACGTCTCGGACAAGCTCAAGTGAGTACACGGGTTGCCTCAATATAACCATATCAGGCCGATTGTCAAAATGTGTAATGCGGTGCTGGAGACACTGCGGTGTTGGCTAATGACGGGATTGGATGAATAGAACCTGGGTGGTTCTTTGTGTCTCAGATCGGCGCGCAAATCATTACACGCCAACAACTGCCAATAAAGAAAGTACGCCATCAAGGACTCGAACCTTGGACCCGCTGATTAAGAGTCAGCTGCTCTACCAACTGAGCTAATGGCGCACATACGGCCCGGCAAGCGGGCATACTTTTACTGTCACCGGAACCTACGCGAGCGTCACCGGCAATCACGAATATAGATGCTGAACGGATTTGCGCAAGCGCTTTTCTACGTCTCGGTTAGAATCACGTCAGCCCTACTACGTCTTAGCTGACCCCCCGTGGGTACGGCCTAGTAGGCGCCGCGGTTGGGTACGATGCAGATAAACTCGAAGTCCTCATCGGTGGGATTCGAAAACTGGTGCATCGTATTGGCCGGGACAAAGGCATAGTCGCCCTGCTTCAGATCATGTTTGGTGTCGCCGATTTGAAGTCGGCCTCCACCTTTGGTCACGTAGTTGATGTGTTCCCAGTCATGCTGGTGATGGGGGGTGAATCCCTTCGGCTCAAGGCGGAACTGGCGCATGGTATGATTGTCCCAACCCTGATCGGCGCCGATGATGTTGGCTTTGGATGCTCCCTGAACGCCGCTCATGACGACCGGCTCTAGTACGATATGGCTCTTCTTTACGACCGGCATGGTTTTGATTCTCCTCGGTTTCAATGGCGATTGTCGCTAGAATACGAAAGAACATAACACCGGCGCAAAAAAAAAGGTCCGCAGCTTCGTGAAGAAGCAGCGGACCTATAAAGAAATCTAAAATCCGATTTTACGGTCGGTCGTCTTAGCGACGGGGCCGACTGTTGTTCCGACGCGTGATCTTGGTGCGATTGTTACGCTTCGGAGCAGAGGCCTTCCAGGAGCGGGTCCGGGTGGTCCGGGTCGTCGTGGCCTTGCGAGTGGTCTTCTGGGCGACCGTGCGGGACTTGGTCGGACGGAAAGCATTGTTCGCACCGACGTTGCCGCGCCAGATTGAGGGACTGGCTTTCTTGATGCTGAGGTCGACGGCCTTGTACCGCACCGAGTAGACGGTACGACCCAACTGACGGGCGATCCAAGCGGTTTCGAACTTACGATAGTACTTGCGCATGAACGCGATTTCTTCGCGATTCCACGGACGGACATTGCGGGAGGCGAACTTGCGGCGAGGGATCGCACGACGGGTCTTTTTACGGGTAGCCATACTTTACTCCTTGTTTATTGCATTAGCACTTGCGGATTATGGTAATGGCTGCACCCCAATCCGCTGTTTAGGTTGCCTTAATTCTTAATCGTCGGTTTCCTAAAATCCTTAATGCCAAGTGATTAACTTTTTTTCTCCGCTTGAGATTTTTTTGGGAGATTTTTAGATCCCGGCACCGGCCAGAGGGGCCGATCTGAGTTTTTTTTGGCATCGGCCCGTCGTCCGTTGCTGCTTGAGGGGCGGTCGATTTGTTTCATTAGGGTGGCAGAAATCCATCAAGGTCGGGTGTAAACGACCGGTAGGCAGGGGCAAACGGGAAGATCCCAAGATCGTCCCGGCGAAACGGCGCCATCGCGCTCCTATCGACTTCTGGGCTCCACCGGCCGGTTTGGATCGATTCGAATCAGTTGCCTGCAGGCTGCGAACCATGTAGATTAATAGAGCACACCTTCCGAAGAGATAGTCATGAAGCGCGAGTATATCACAGCAGCTCTGTTTCTTCTGATCACGGGGATCTTTTTCTACCTGTTTTACCGGATCATCGTGCCCTTCTTTGTGCCTATTTGCTGGGCCGCCGTTTTGGTTATCATCTTTTTCCCCCTCTACGAAAAACTGCGTGATCGTTTGAGGCGGCCCGGGCTCGCCTCACTCCTGATGTGCCTTCTGATTCTGGCTTTGATAATCGGCCCGATCGCCTATCTCTTTCTGGCCCTGGTCAACGAGGCGGCCGACGCCGTAGTTCGCGTCGAGGATATGTACCGGACCGGACGCCTGGAAGAGATCCTGTCAATTCAGATGCCCTGGATCGACGCCGTCAAAGCGAAGCTGGCGCCGTATTACGATCTGTCAAAGGTCAATCTCGGCGATATGGCGCGTGATGCGGTCGAGCGAGTCTCAGGGATTATTCTCGGTCAGACCAGTTGGCTTGTGGCCAACGCCACCAAGGCCGTTTTCTATTTTGCACTGATGATATTCAGCATGTATTACTTCTTCAGAGATGGCCAGCGAGTGATCGCCCGGGCCAAACGCCTGATGCCACTCGAGCCGGAGCGGGTCAACAGCACTTTCAATTACCTGCGTGAGGTTATTCAGGCGACTATGTATGGCGGCGGGGTGGTGGCCCTTTTTCAGGGACTCCTGGGCGGGATAATGTTTGCCATTTTTGGAATCTCGTCGCCGGTATTCTGGGGCGCGATCATGGCCTTTTTGTCGGCCATACCGTTCTTGGGGGCCTTCGTGATTTATGTCCCGGCGGGGATCATATTGATCCTGGGCGGTCACTACCTGAAGGGCTTTCTCATCATCGGCATCGGCACCATAATTATCAGTCAGGTCGATAATCTGATCAGGCCGTATCTGATCGCCGGTCGGACGCAAATGCATCCGCTCCTGCTGTTTTTCTCTATAATAGGCGGCATCGCCGTGTTTGGTCTGCTGGGGCTGGTCGTGGGGCCTCTGATCGCCGCCATTTTTGATGCTCTGATCAAA
>JBDRNJ010000017.1:0-18182 GCA_043811375.1 bacterium
TCAGACGCATTATCGGCTACTGGCTGGATCGGTCGCCTCGGAGACAAGATGATCTTGGTCGTTTCAAGTATCTGGTCATTGACCAACTGGATCGAAGGCTACTTCAGTCGGCTCAAAGCTCGTTACCGTCAGCACCGCGGAATAAGATACGAACATCGCGAGAGATAGTTCGCTTGTTACTTCGGACTATGCAGAAAGTAACAAATATCAACACAAAATGAGCATTATGCCCGCGATGACGTTTGTTATGTTTATCAACAAGCCCCGAATGTCAGGTTCCTTTTTTGCTGGCACTCACAGCTGTGAGACATTTACTTGATTTGAGAGAACTGAACACTTTCAACTAAGGAGATGATATGTCCGACCACGAAATATCCGTCACGATGGAACATATCAAGGACTTCCAGTTTAAGGTCACTTTTGACGATAAACTGAACTCTCTCGTAATGGACGAACCACCGCCTTTAGGTTCCGGCAAAGGACCCAATGCCGCCAACGTTCTGTCGGCGGCGATAGCCAACTGCCTGACCGCTAGCCTGCTGTTCTGCCTGACCAAAACGCGGGTGAAACCAATATCCCTGACGACCACGGTAACTACTCACACATCACGAGATGAGAAAAAACGAATACGGATCAACGGCAGCCATGTCAGTATCGCGCTGGGTCTGGCTGACGAAGACCAGAATCGTCTGAGCCGGTGTATCGACCTGTTCGAAGATTATTGCATCGTCACGCAGAGCGTGCGTCAGGGTATTGACGTATCCGTGGACGTTCGCGACCGACAGGGCGAGATTGTCTACGATTCTCGCGATGAAAGTGGGAGAGATTAAAACACTGCCTGTCATTACCCATTACTGCACGGCCCTCATTCACCGGGGAATATGGGACCGGTAGACCTCAACCTGTGAAGACGGGGCCTGACTCGGATTCATATACTATGGGAACATATACTATGGAAATGGTTGACTTTGGTTGTCGGTCTGGCTATGCTCTCAAACTGAACCTGAAATATCTCAACCGCTACCGGTTGGGACTGGAGGAATGATTGCGGGTCATTGGTGCCACATTCGTATTGATGTGCCTGTTTATTGCTGCGGATACCACCGGGCAGGTGCTGTCCGACAGTGACAGCGCTGCTGTCGGTTATGGCAGCTATCGTTATTTCGATGAACCGGTGGACCCTGACCGGTATCTGGTCCGTCCCGGTGACCAGTTGGTGGTGACTTTTATCAAGGCTCGTCTGGCTCCGCTGAAATTAACCGTCGACTCCGAGGGCAACATTGTAGACCCTACCCTGGGCGTTATGAATCTCTCCGGGGCGACTCTGTCGCAGGCTAAGGAGACTCTGACCGACATCGTACAGGATCTGTTTAAGGCGGAACAGACCGCCATCTCCATTTCCGGTCCAGCCCGGGTAAGTATGGCCGTTACCGGCGCGGTTGCATCACCAGGTCTGTACTCGGTCTTCACATCGCAGCGGGTGTCGGAAGTGATTGATTCCGCCGGCGGACTGACATCGGGCGCATCTCACCGCTTCATTGTTCTCTCCGGCGGTCCGCAAGAGATTCCCGTTGATCTGGATCGGGCGGACTTTCTGGGTGACTACTCCGCCAATCCCTGCCTGTACGCCGGCTATCGCGTCCACGTACCGGCGCGGTCACAGGCCACCGTGCATGTGGCCGGTGAGGTCAACAACCCCCGCGAGATTGAACTCTGTGACGGCGACGATCTGAATCTGCTGTTGTCATTGGCCGGTAACGTTCGTTCCGGCGCCGATACGACGGCTATACGAATAATCCGCCTGAATGGCGTCGAGATTGATAGCCCTCAGGATATCAGAGACGGAGATGTAATACTGGTACCGGCGCAACCGGCCAGTGAGGACTCCCGGCGCTTGTCGGTGTTCGGGGCAGTGGCCATTCCCGGCTGTTACAAGTACCAGGCAAACCTGACGATCGTCGATCTCGTCGACCGGGCCGGTGGTTTTACCTCCGCAGCCAACAGCGCCCGCACCACCGTCTTTAGAAAAATCGCCGCCGACGAATGGGGCCGTACTACTGATGCCAGATATGCTCTGAGTGTCTCGGATGGGTCACCTCGAAGTCTGAATTCACTGCCTCTTCAACCGGCGGACTCGATCTTTGTACCCCTCATGATGGGTTACGTGAAAGTCACCGGCGAAATAGCGGTACCGGGTTTGCTGCCCTTCCGTAAGGACGCCGACGCTCGGTATTACATCGAAGCTGCCGGTGGTTTCCTGCCGTCGGCCGACTCGGATCGGATCAGAATCTTCAATCGTATCTCCAGGCTGACCATGACAGCTTCCCCAGCAGTATTGGTCCATGATGGCGATCGCGTGATCGTTGATATTCGCGAGGAACTCAAGTGAGTCAGGCATCGACCCACAACCTGTGGCTGTTGCTGGAAGTGCTGGCCCGGCGACGACGTTTCATCGTGACACTGGTCCTGCTGGTAACCGTACTGGCGGTGGCAACATCGTTGCTGCTGCCCAAGTGGTATCGCGCTTCAGCCCTGTTGTTGCCCCCCAAGGATCTGGCGTTGCCGGTTCCCGGTCGCGGGCAGCTTTCGGAAGTAACGTCCATAACCGAGGGTGTGGACCTGCCGTCAATGGTGACCACTTCCGATGTTTATGCCCGGATACTGGAAAGCCGCACCATTGCCCGGAGAACGATCGAGAAGTTTGACCTGATGACTCGCTTCGGTACCGACAAGTTTGAGAAGACGTACAAGGTGTTTCTGGATCGAAGCCGGTTTCTGGTAACGGACGAAGGCTTGCTTTCGATTTCATTTGAGGATCGCGACCCTCAGACGGCGGCGGCAGTGGTCAACTCTCTGGTTGAAGAATTGGATCGAGTGAATCGCGAGATCGCAACAGAACGAGTGCACCAAAACAGAGTTTTCATTGAGCAGCGATTGAATCAAATCAGGCAGGAACTCGATTCTGCGCGCTGGGAGTTCGAGAATTTCCAGTTGGTCAATCGGACGGTGGATTTTGACCAGCAAACAAGGCTGGCCATACAGCAGGCAATTGTGCTGAAGATCAGACTGGCCGAACTGGATATCGATCTCAAGATGCTCGAACGCAACCTCTCAACCGACAACACCGAACTGGTGGAACTGCGCCATCGTCGACAACTGGTTAGCGACCAACTGAATCTACTGGAGAAGAGCAACCCGGACAGCTCGTTTTTCTCCCTGCCGGTGGCCGCGATTCCCGCACTGCGGGGACAGTATGAGGCTCTCTACAGCCGCGTGAAAGTCAACGAGTCTCTATACAACATTCTGCTGGAGCAATTGGAACAGGTTAAGATACAGGAGAATGAAAAGACATCGACCATATCAGTCCTGGACCAGGCTCTACCACCGGACACCAAAAGCCGACCGCAGCGAATGCTTATCGTGGGCGGCAGCTTTGGTCTGTCGGTACTGCTGGCAGTGCTGGTGGCTGCCTTTCTGGAATATCTAACCCGGTTGAGGCAAAGCAGTCCCGAAGATTATGCCCGGTTTAGCCAGTTCGCCGAGGCGTTTTTCGGCTGGCTACCGGGGATGAAGAAAACCAAAAGAACGTGAACCCTTATCACAGGTATAACGAAGTATGAAGAACTTAGCAATTGCCGGCATCGGAGCCTGGGGCAAAAATCTGTTGCGTAATTTCTACAATCTTTCCGGCGGGCGACTGGTACTGGCATGTGATCCGGATGAGAATCGACTGGCTTATGCCAAAACCAATTACGTCGGCCTGGAAACGACCACCAACTATGATGACATTCTAAAGAGAGATGACATTGAGGGCGTCGTTTTAGCCACTCCCCCGGCGGAGCATTACCGAATGGCAATGGGAGCTATTGAGGCCGGCAAGGACGTCTTCGTTGAAAAACCGCTGGTATTATCGGTAGCCGATGGCGAGCAGTTGGTGGCCGCGGCTGAGAAAGCCAACCGCATCCTGATGGTCGGCCATATCATGGTCTTCCACCCGGCCACGATATACCTCAAGTCGCTGATTGATAAGGGCGAACTGGGTCGCGTGTACTACCTGTATGCCAGCCGGGTCAACCTGGGCAAGGTGCGGGAGATAGAAAACTCGCTGTGGTCGTTTGCCCCGCACGACATCTCCATCATCCTGTACCTGCTGGACAAGGATCCGGTACGAGTAACGGCTACCGGATCGGCTTACCTGCAACCGGGTATCGAGGACGTGACCTTCACAACTCTCCATTTCGGTGACGGCACCATGGCACACATTCACGTGAGCTGGCTCGATCCGCACAAGGAGCGCAAACTGGTTGTGGTTGGCTCCAAGAAAATGGCCTCCTTTGATGACGGACAAACATCGGAAAAAATCCGACTGTATGATAAAGGCGTGGATACGCGCCAGGACTATGAGAGCTACGGCGAACATCTCTCGGTGCGAACGGGCGATATCCGCATCCCGCAGGTGAAATCGTCCGAGCCGCTGGCTGAAGAGTGTCGGCATTTTCTGCAATGCATGGAGAAACGTGAAAAACCCCGCTCCGACGGTATTGAAGGCCTGCGAGTGCTGAGAGTCCTCGATGCGGCCCAGAAATCGCTGGAGGCTGGTGGAGCGCCGGTCAATCTGTAACGATTACTGCTAAAATGTCACCCAGGCAGCACTGCTGGCCTGCCTGGCGGAAACTGTTGAGGAGAAAAAATGGCTGTCCCCTTGTTAGATTTGAGCCGTCAGTATGCGTATCTTAAACCAGAACTTGATGCGGCGGCAGTTAACGTATTGACACACGGCAAGTTTATCCTTGGACCCGAAGTCAAGAAACTGGAAGAAGAAATTGCCGCTCTCTGCAAGGTGAAATATGCTATCGGTGTAGCTTCCGGTACTGACGCCCTGCTTTTGGCGCTGCGCGCCGCCAGCGTCGGACCGGGTGATGAAGTGATTACCACCGACTTCTCTTTCTTCGCTACCGCCGGGGTTATTCATCGTTTGGGCGCCAAACCGATCTTTGTCGATATCGAGCCTGACACCTATAATATCGACCCCAACCTGATTGAATCAGCGATAACACCTAAGACTAAAGTCATCCTGCCGGTGCATCTGTTCGGACAGGTGGCCGATATGGATCCGATCATGGCAATCGCCGCTAAACACGGTCTCAAGGTGGTTGAGGATGCTGCCCAGGCTATCGGATCGGAGTACAAGGGTCGCCAGGCCGGTTCCATCGGAGACTATGGCTGCTTCTCGTTTTTCCCTTCCAAGAATCTCGGCGCCGGCGGCGATGGCGGTATGGTTGTCACCGATGACGATGCTAACCACGACCTGGTGCGGATACTGCGCGTTCATGGGTCCAAACCGAAGTACTACCACAAGATTGTGGGTTACAATTCACGCCTGGCGACCATGCAGGCGGCAATTCTGCTGGTAAAGCTGCCTCATCTGCGGAACTGGTCGGAGAAGCGAATCGAACATGCCCGGAAATACAACGAGGCTTTCGACGGCATGTCCCAACTCAAACGGCCGGTGGTGAAAGACTACAGCACCTTTCATATCTACAACCAGTACACTGTCGCCGTCCCCAACCGTGATGAAGTACTGGCGAAGCTGCAAGCAGCCGGAATCGGGTGCGTCATTTATTACCCGGTGCCGTTTCATGTCCAGGAATGTTTCGCCTATCTGGGATATAAACCGGACGATTTCCCACTGTCGACGAAAGCGGCCGGGGAAGTGTTGTCGATCCCAATCTATCCGGATATGACTGATGCCGAGCAGGATGAAGTTATCGACACCATCAGAAAGCTGGTGTCTTAACAGCCGTTGCCAATGCTGACGGCTTCTCGTGAATACTACGGCCGACGGTGAAAAACCGGCCACCTTTGCGGGGGAGAGATTGAAGTCGGGACTAATCAGGCAAAGCCTGGTCACGGCCTCACTGGTTACTATCGGAACCAACGTTGCCGGCAGGCTCTTCGGTTACCTGCGGGAGGCGACCATTGCCGGCTACTTTGGTACCAGTGCCGATTTCGATACCTTCATTCTTGCCTTCACAGTCCCTGAGCTTTTTTCCTTTATAATTTTTGCCGCTCTGCCATCGGCCCTTATCCCATTTATGAGGCAGACGTCGCCGGGATCACGGTCACGGCTGTTCTGGGAAGGGCTGTTCTCGTTCGTAGCGGTTTTTGGCTTTGTTTCGATCATGATCTACCTGCTGCGGGCTGAAATACTGGCACTGCTGGCACCCGCTCTATGTGCTGACCAGCGAATGCTGGGAGAGAAACTCCTGACGATATTGTCCGGGTTTGTTTTCTTCCGTGGCATGGAAGCCTACTTCCGCGCCTGTCTGTATGACCGCAAGCATTTCGTGGTGCCGTCCCTGTCACCGATTATAGCCAATGTTGTCGTTCTGACGCTGATGGTCGCTTACTACGGTGAGTTGCATATTGAGGCGCTGGCCTATGGCTGGCTGTTGGCGGCAGCAACACTGCTGTTGATGAACGGCGTAATGGCGGTGCTGATTCTCAAACCGGGATGGCCCGGCAGAATTGATCTCTCGCTCGTCAAGCCGCTGCTGAAAGCGACAACGGCGGTGGCCGCTATCGAGAGTGTCGCTCTGATTTACCCCGTGGTCGACCGGTTTTTTGCCGCCAGGTATCTGGGTGAAGGTCAGATCGCTGCTCTCAGGTATGCTGCCTTCCTGGTGCATATTCCTACCGGGATGTTTGCCGCCGCATTTGCTCTGGCGTCTTTTCCGTGGATTTCGGATCTGTCAGCGCCGGGAAAAGCAGACCGGTTGCAAAAACTGTACGGTCAGAGCCTGCGGCTGATTGCTTTTGTCATGCTGCCGGCAGCCATGGGGATAGTGCTTTTCTCGCGGGAAATTGTGCGGGTGGCGTTTCAGCGCGGTGTTTTTGATGTAACCTCAGCCGACCTGACGCATTCCCCGCTGGTGTTCTTTGCGCTGGGAGTCGTCTTCTTTGCGGCCTATCTCTTTCAGATGCGGTTTTACTATGCCTCAGCATCGCTGCGACGCCTGGGCCTGATCTTATTAAGTATGCTGACAATGAAAATTATCATCAGCCTGGCCCTGGTGAACTCGCTTGAACAGGATGGTCTGGCGCTGGCCACCAGTTTCACCTGGCTGAGCGGTTTCCTGGTTATGACGCTGGATTTGCACTTCCACCGCAGGCTGCGAGCCGGAGCGGTCCTGCTTCCTTTCGTTGTCAGGGTTGTGCCGGTGCTGGCAGGTGTCGGTGCTTATTGGATGATCATGGCTAACGTCTGGCCGGATATCGGCACACATTCTCTCTGGAATACCTTCCTGCGTTTGGCTCTGTTGGGATTCTCGGGGGCGTTGTTGTATCTCCTGCTGGCGGCGCTGTTGCGACTGCCGGAACCCCGGCAGCTACTGGCGTCTATTTCGTCAAAGATACGACCATCGGGTTCCCCCGGCGATCTCAGGTAGCATCGTCGGCAACACGGGTCGGACGGTAGGTCCACCGCCACCACAATTTGGATGGCAACGTCCGCAGGGAGTTCAACGGGTGGCGCGCGTATTCCTCCCAGCGTGAAGCATATTCCCGAAACAGCTCCTGTCCTGTCAGCGCATACATGACTTCTAATTGGGCAATGTGAAGAAGGTGATAGTGCACCGTGGCCGGGTTGCGAGTACCGTCGGAGAGGTGATACAACGACCAGTAGCCGATGTCAAAACGCGGCAACCACTCGATCAAAGTCTGCAGACCCTCGTCGAAAAGCTCGGTTGCATCCCGATATGATTCCATCCGAACCAGGTCATGCAGACCCCACATGGCGTAAATGAAACCGTTGAGTACGTGGTGATAGGGAATTGCCTGGTACTCTTCGTAAAATACCTGTCCCCCGTCGTGGCTGGCTACTCCCCCATCGCGGACATCCCGTTGGTAAGGTTTCGAGGCCAGGACAGCAGACTCAGTAAAACGGGATTCTCCAGTGACTAACGCCGCCCTGGTAAGACAGGATATACCTAACCCCTGAACCATAGCCGACGGATACGGTCCTGCCAGTCCAAACCGGGGCATGGCAAACGGTGTCAGCCAGAGACCGTCGGGCCTCTGGCAGTCGACCAGCCACTGCGCCACCTTCAGAAATGACGCCAGGTTCTCCTCTCTACCGGTACGGCGATGTAATTCGAGGTGGCCTAAGCCATAGAAGCAGGTTAAGACCGGCAGATGATCGGTCCGTCCCTGATAGACGTACAACGGCAGCCCGGTAGCATCAAAAGGCCCGGCATAGTTTGCTCGCGGAGTTTGATCCAGATAGTAAACCAGCGGCTGTTCGGAATCGTAAGCGACCTGCCGGGCGGAATGATAGTAGTGCCGGGAACTGATACCGGCATATTCCAGCAGTAAATCGAGTTTCTCTCGGAAACGACCCATGTTCAAAGCTACGGTGATGCGGCCGGTTTTTCAAGAATAATGGCGGCCTTTCGAATATGATGGATTGGCTGCCGTTTATCGAGGTGCATTGAAAAGTTGTGCCGCCGCACTGAACTGTGTATTGTTGGAAACGGATTCACAGGTACTGAAAGCAGACTAAGACGTGGCTAAAGATCGCATCGTCATATTCGGTTGGGCGCACTCAGTGCACGTACAGCGCTGGGCGCGCGGATTGAGTGATCGAGGCTATCAGATCCGGATCGTTTCCCTGGGAGGTGAGCCACTGCCTGATATCGATACGGTGGTGCTGCTGCGACGTGGAAAGCTGTCGTATATCCGGCAGGCACCCGCTGCAGTGCGGGCAGCCCGTGATTTCGAGCCGGACCTGGTTCATGTTCATTATGCCGGCGGTTTCGGTCTCTGGGGAAGATACTGCGGCATTCGGCCTCTGGTCGTTTCGGTTTGGGGCTCGGATCTGTTGCCACATCGGCCAAAATGGTTTTATCGCAGGCTCCTCGGCTCAACATTGAAGCAGGCCACCCACATCACCGCCACCAGTCAGTGGCTGTCAAAACAGACCGGTGAGTTGTATCCTGCTGCGACCGATAAGATGAGTGTCATCCCCTTTGGTGCTCAACTTCCCGATCAAACAAAACCGCTTCCCGATGGTCCGCTGCGAATTTGCTATCTTAAAGGACATCGGCCGGTCTACGGTCCTGACATCCTGCTGGAGGCGATGGTCGAGGTGCGCAAGGCAATCCCCGACGTCGTTCTGTCGATGGCCGGCGAAGGTGAGATGACGACGCAACTTAACAATATGATCGTTCGACTCGGTCTGGAAGATACAGTTCAGATGGTGGGCTATATCGAACGGCCACAGGTGGCGGACTTCCTGCAGGTACACCACTTCATGGTGATGCCCTCACGGGCCGAATCTTTTGGATTGGCTGCTCTGGAGGCAGCCGCCTGCTCTCGAGCGGTGATTGCCTCCAACGTCGGCGGCGTGCCGGAATTGGTTGTCGAGGGTGTTACCGGTTTGCTGGTACCACCCGGAAACCCGCAACGGCTGGCGGCGGCTATCATAGAACTGGCCAATAATGCCGATAAACAGAAAGAAATGGGGCGAGCAGGCCGCGACCTGGTCAAGCGTCGCTACCTGTGGGGAAAGTCACTGAACATGATGTGCAGACTGTATGAAAGGTTACTCGGTGGTCCGGCAGAAGGGTAAGCTGAGAGAACCGAAAGTTCCGCTTTTCGATCTGTCGCTGGCACCGGCAGTGAAGCGTCAGGTTGCGGCTACTCTGGCATCAGGGTGGCTGACTACCGGCCCCCAGGCGGCCTCTTTTGAGAAGGCGGTTGGCCGTTTGCTGGGAGTCAGGTATGCGGCGGCAGTGAATTCCGCCACCACCGGACTTTACCTTTTACTGAGAGCTCTCGGTGCCGGGCCGAACAGTGAAGTCATCACGACACCGTTCACCTTCGTAGCCACCGTGGAAGCGATCCTGATGACCGGCGCCCTGCCGGTTTTTGCCGATATCGACCCGAACACTCTGACTATAGATGCCGAAGAAGTGGCGCGCAAAATGTCGAATCGCACAGGCGCCATCCTGCCGGTCGATATGGCGGGCTATCCGTCCGACTACGATCGACTGAGCGCCGTGGCTGCAATAAAAAAGTTACCTTTAGTATCGGATGCCGCCCATGCCATTGGCGCTGGCTATCGCGGAAAAAGTATCGCGCGAATAGCCGATGCCGCCGTTTATTCGTTCTACTCCACCAAAAACCTCACCTGCGGTGAAGGCGGTATGGTGCTGTCACGTCACAAGATACTTGTCGACAAAGTGCGACAACTGTCCTCCCATGGATTGAGTGCCGGCACTTACCGACGCCATCAGACGGGCCGCCGGCAGTATGATGCCGTCGATATGGGATTCAAGGGCAACATGTCGGATATCCACGCCGCAGTCGGTCTGGGGCAACTGACAACATTTGAGCGAGATCAGGCACGACGGGTCACTATCGCCGAACGGTACCTGAAGAACCTGGCCGACCTGTTTGACTACATTGACCTGCCGACCGCCCCACCGCATGGCCGACACGGCTGGCATCTGTTCATTATCAAGTTGCACCTGTCGAAGCTGCGCATCACGCGTGACCAGTTTATCAGGAAAATGGCGCAACACGGAATAGAGTGTGGTGTGCATTACCGCCCTTTATTTGAATTGACCTGGTACCATCAGGCATTGGGCTTGAATCAGCAGCATTTCCCCAATACCGCCTACGCCGGAAGCAGGGTAGTCAGTCTGCCGCTGTTTCCGACATTGAAACTGCGCGATGTCGACTACGTTTGCGACAGATTGAAAGCCGTAGTCACCGGACACGCCCGGTAATCGGATCGTTCGGGACGTATTTTCACTATCACACCACCACTTGATAATTGGGCCGTCTTAGCCTAAATTGGCTTCATGCCGGCCAATCTGCCACCACAGTACTACGAGTTGGAACGCGAGTTCAAGATAGAAAAGGACCCGCGCGAAAAACTGCGTCTGGCTCAGGAACTGCTGACTATAATGCCCAAACACAAGGGCACCGACAAGCTCCAGGCCGATATGAAGGCCAAGATTTCCAAACTCAAGAAACAACTGGTTCAGGGTTCGCGCAGCCACGGCGCCCGGCAGGTCACAGCGCAGGACCACATTGAAAAAGAAGGCGCCGGGCAGATTATTCTTATCGGTCCCCCCAACGCCGGCAAGTCTTCCCTGCTGGAGGTGCTTACCCGCGCGCGACCACTGGTAGCCGACTACCCCTACTCCACCCGGCAACCTTTGACCGGAATGATGACCTATGAAACGGTGCAGTTCCAGTTGATCGACACACCGCCGATCTCAAAGGAATCATACGAGACGTACTTAAACGGCCTGATCCGCAATGCCGACCTGGTGGCATTGGTATGTGACCTGGCGGCCAATACGATGCTGGCTGATGTCATGATGGTTCAGGAAAGACTACAGGAAAGGCGGATACTGCTGATGCCGGAAGTTACCGAGCACCCTGACGATCCGCGATATTCCTACAAGAAAACACTTATATGCGCTCATAAGGCTTATGACGATGAGTCCGGCCAGAAGCGCCGGGTATTGGCGAAGTCATACCCCGGCTTCCGGATGGTGGCGACCTCGATTCTCGATGATGCCAGTCTGGTGGCGTTCGGTAAAGCCATTTATGACTGTTTGAACATCATGCGTGTTTACACCAAGCCGATCGGTGGCCAGGCTGATTTCAGCGATCCGATCATCCTGCTGCGGGGAGGAACGGTCGAGGATGCCGCGACTGAATTGCACAAGGATTTCGCGCACAAGCTCAGGTACGCGAAGGTGTGGGGTCATGGTAAATACGACGGCCAGCGGGTGCAGCGGGATTTCGTCCTCGCCGACGGCGATATTATAGAGTTGCATATCTGAGTCTTATATGTCCTACTATCTTGTAGGTTGGAACCCCTGTGGTTCCGACAGAGGCTCGGCAGGTCTCTCCGAGACCTTCCTTTTCTACTATGAGCATGTGTTGTATAGTATTATGTTATATAGGCAACAAGGAAAGGAGGCCACATCATGATTACAACACCTCGAGGGATGCGTATTCAGCTTCCTCTTGACCATAGCTTCTGCTTGATGTCTCGACTCTATCCAAAAATCAAACCCTACAGTGTGTTAGAAACCGCTGCAGGATTCTACAAAATGCACGGTACAGTGGCCTGTGTGACGGGAATTCTCTGTTTTCTTCTTCAATTAACAGCATGGCAAACTGGGTGCATAGTTTTTATTGCTACCTTAGCCGGCTACTTTATGTCTGTTTTTGCTATCTATCCTCCCGGTTTACTTCGCCTTGCCCTAATATACTCGCTACTCACAGGCTACGGACTCATTCTAGTTGGCCTATCTGTTGTTGGAATAGTAACGGTGGGTCTCACTGGTACCGGCGTTTTCTGGGCATCGCGGCTCCTTGCTGAGTTCGTGACAATGGGCCATGCGAATTATTTGGGACGTAAGATTTTCAAAGTAACGAATCCCGAAGCATATGCAATGACAAGAAAACTTAGCATTGGTGGGGCGCCTGATGGATTTGCGATAAGATGTTTTGGCAATGCCTATGCAACTTATGCCAGCAAACTCGGTGCACCTATCGAAGCAGTTGCGAGCGCGAAAGAGCTTGAATCTAGTAAATGGCGAAACGTATTGAACGAGTTTGTACAAGAATGGCCACAAATAGCTAAACGTTTTCAGGTTACGGATGAGAAATGGGCAGAGATTCTGCAGGGCAACCATTAATTGATCGCATCAGAAGCTCGGCAAGTCTTTACGAGACCTTCCTTTTCTCTGTGAACAAGTGTTATATAATATTACGTTAAGTTTTGAAAACTGAGAGATGGAAAACATGCTTAGGGAAGATGAGATATTCGTAGTAAAAACGCTGTGTGCTGTGTTATCCGGTACTTATCGAGCTGGAGAAAATCCGCCAGATGCCTATCTTTCGTATGAGGGCAAAGAGGTTGCGGTTGAGATATCCACCCTGACTCAGCATGTAATTAGCGATTCGGGGGATGCAATTCCACGATTGTCTCAAGACACAGGTGTTATTAGGCTTTGTGATGAACTAGACGGAGAACTAGGAAAGGATGTTCCTAATGGAGTCTATGTCATTCTTACACTTCATTCACCAATAAATAAGATTCGCAAATTCAAAGAATTACTAAAACAACAGGTTATTTCGATTATCAAATCAAGTGTAGCATTAGATAAGATCATTGATATTAAGGGAAACATAGTAAAAGTACGTTCAGTTCACGGAGAACGTCCGGATGGCAAAAAGATTATCGGAATAGTTATAAATAAAAATACATCTTCCAATATTTCTGATAACGTCGTGTACATTCTTGGGCAAAGAATAGAGGAAAAGACAATAAAATGCATGAATGTAAACCATCGGCCACTGTGGCTAGCTCTGTTTAATAATTATTGGTTGGCAGAATCAAGACTCTATCAGGAAGCTCTCAAAACTCTTTCTATAGAGCATCCGTTTGAAAAGATATTTCTTGTCGATGACGGAAAACATGTGCATGAAATCAATCAAACATAACATGGTAAATTCACTCCGACAATTCCTGTAGGGCAGGACCCCTTGTGATCCTGCCATTGGAGCAGCATCGGCGGAACCGCTAAAGGATTCCGCCCTACTATACTAAAAGGCTGGGGTGGCCCACCTTTGAAGGGGAATTATCATGGGGCAGACGGGGACGTCTGCCGCCCACGGCATTCTGTTACCTATCTTGTGAGTCCGTACCTGCCGCCCACGGCATGGTGAGCCACACGGGCATAGTGTTCCAGGTGGATATTTTTTCCCTCGACCTTCCTCAATAAATTTCTATCTTGCAGACAGCGATGTTGGCAAAAGTGAAAAATACAATCAACGAACACCAACTGCTCAACCGGGGCGATGCGGTGCTGGTGGCTCTTTCGGGCGGGCCGGATTCGGTCGCCCTGCTGCACCTGCTGACACACCTGCAACGACCGATGGGATTGAAACTTACGGCCGTTTATGTCAACCATCAGATTAGGCCTGACGCCGCCCTTAGGGAAGAACGCTTCTGCCGGAAATTGTGCGACCGTCTGGGGATGGAACTGACCATTGTGTCCGAGGATCTACCGGCGCTGGCACGTGCATCGAAGAAGACTCTGGAGGAAGCCGCTCGCGATTTTCGCTACCAGCTTTTCGCCCGACTTGCTCTGGAACAAGACATTGACCGTATTGCGGTGGCTCATCATCGGGATGACCGGGCGGAGACGATCCTGTTTCGCATCCTGCGGGGCACGGGCACCAGCGGTCTGGCAGGGATGCCGATCAGGAGAGATAAAATAATCCGACCTCTTTTTGAAGTGACGAAGAAAGATATCCTGGTCTATCTGAAACGCCACCGGTTGAAGTACTGCGTCGATGAGTCGAACCGCGACTGCACCTTTGCACGCAATTTCATTCGCAATCGCCTGCTGCCGGATATCCGCGACCATCTTAATACCAATGTCGACGGGGCGCTTTTGAATCTTTCGGAAACGGTCCATCGCGAGGAGGCATACTTACAGGAGATTGTGCAGAAGATTCGGAAAAAAATCGTCCAAACTACGGTCGGCGGGAAGATTGAACTTGATCTGAATAGATTTGACGGTTATGATGTATGGTTAAGGAATAGATTGTTAAGGTACTGCCTGGTAGAGCTTTCACCCACCGGGCGGATGCCTGACAAGATAGTGGTGGAACGCCTGGATGAGTCGTGTCGACGCCGTAACAAAGGGTTTTCGTTGCCTGAGAAAGTACAGGCGGCGGTGGTCCGGGACCGGTTGGTCCTGTTTCGCAAGAATATCGGTGCCTACAGCCAGGAGTTGGTTCCGGGCCGGAAATGCAGTTTACCGCAACTGCGGCTGAGTTTTTACTACAGCCGGCCGAGGACGACCGGTGACAGAGTTGTCCGGGAGCGCCGCGCCCGAAAGGTGTTGCTTGACCGGGACCGGCTGTCACCACCGTTGATAGTCCGCAATATTCGACGCGGTGATCGCTTTGTGCCGCTGGGCATGAAAGGAAGCAAGAGAGTCGGTGACTACCTGACCGATCGCAAGGTAGCCGGTGTGTACCGCGACGAAATTCCGGTAGTCTGTGACGGTAAAGGTATCGTGTGGCTGGTCGGATTCGAGATTGCCGACCGGGTGAAAATAGACAATCGAACTGAGAAGGTGGTAGCTATTGAAGTCGCCAAAAGCAGAAGAATCACGACTGATGCCGTTTGAGGTCCTGTTGGATCAAAAACGTATTGCCCACCGTGTTACGGAATTGGGAGGTCAAATAACCGCCGACTATGCCAACGAAACGCCGGTGATAGTGTGCGTGCTTAAGGGCGGCATTATTTTCCTGGCGGATCTGATCCGTACTATCAAACTACCGATGGAGTTGGAATTCGTCTGGGCTACTTCATATCGTCGCGGCGTCACGCAGTCCGACGACCTGGTCCTGGGCGGCGAGTTGGCTATTCCCCTGAAGGGACGCCATGTTCTGATAGTGGAAGGTGTGGTCGATTCCGGAAGAACGGTAGCGACCATCCATAAGCGGATACAGGCCCAGGAACCGGCTTCGCTGGAGGTTGCCACATTGATCGACAAACCCGCCAGCCACCGGGTCAAACTGAGTATCAAATACAAGGGGTTCTCCATCGGCAATGACTTTGTGATCGGGTGCGGGCTTGATAATACCCAGAAATATCGGAACTTACCCTTTATTGGGCGGGTACTTGAACAGTAGACATAAGGAGACGGTTCCGATAATAAATATAATGGCGCCTGGTGAGTATAATAATAAAACTGGTTGACCGTCCGAAACGGGGTCGAGAAGACAGGTTCAAACTATAACAGGAGGCGATTCTCTTTGTTCGGTAAGAAAAAAAGTGATGACGATTCCAAGGAATCGATGAACTGGCGGGGTCCCGGTAAATCCCTGGTTTTCTGGGTGGCTCTGGCGCTGGTATTTCTGTTTTTATACAGCCTGTTTGCCGGTGTCGGTTCTGATACCGCCGAGATCACCTACTCCGAGTTTGTGACCGAAATCGACGCTGAAAACATCGCCGAGGTCTCGTTTGAAGATACCAGGGTCAAAGGCTCCCTGAGAGAGGCTCGGTCGTTTCCCTCAATTGAGTCAGGTGAGTCAGGCAAGTCGTTTGCGAAGTTTGAATCAAGAATCCCCTTCCCCGACATCAACTACCAATTGGTGGAGCGATTGGAAAAAGGCGGGGCCAAGATCATTGCCACGACTGAGTCGGCCTATATCGGCTACTTTATATCTGTCCTGCCCTGGGTGTTTTTGGTACTGATCTGGCTGTTCTTCATTCGCCAGATGCAGGGGGCATCGGGACCCAAAGGGTTGTTCTCGTTTGGCAAAAGCAAAGCCAAACTGCTGACCGATGAGCGACCCAAAGTAACCTTCGACGACGTGGCCGGTACCGACGAAGCCAAGGAAGAACTCCAGGAGATTATTGAATTCCTGCGTGAACCGGCCAAGTTTCAGAAGCTGGGCGGCAAGATTCCCAAGGGAGCGTTGCTGCTGGGACCGCCCGGGACCGGCAAGACGCTGCTGGCGCGGGCGGTGGCCGGTGAAGCGGATGCACCGTTCTTCTCTATGTCCGGTTCCGATTTTGTCGAGATGTTCGTCGGTGTCGGCGCCAGCCGTGTACGGGATTTATTTGATCAGGGCAAAAAGAATGCTCCCTGCATCATCTTCATAGATGAAATCGATGCCGTAGGCAGACACCGGGGAGCGGGTCTGGGCGGCGGTCATGACGAGCGCGAGCAGACACTCAACCAGTTGCTGGTGGAGATGGACGGCTTCGAATCCAACGAAGGTGTTATCCTGGTAGCGGCTACCAACCGTCCGGATGTGCTTGACCCTGCCCTCCTGCGACCGGGCCGGTTCGACCGCCAGATTGTAGTACCGTTGCCGGATGTAAAGGGACGGGAAGGAATCCTGACTGTCCACGCCCGTAAGGTCAAGCTCGCTGACGATATTGACCTGAAGGTCCTGGCTCGCGGAACGCCCGGTCTGTCAGGAGCCGATCTGGCCAATCTGGTCAACGAGGCGGCACTGCTGGCCTCACGTCGCGACAAGGACGAGGTCTCGATGGACGAGTTCGAGGAAGCCAAGGACAAAGTCCTGATGGGTTCGGCGCGCAGATCGTTGGTGATCTCGGATGAAGAGAAGGAAATCATCGCCTACCATGAGAGCGGCCACACGCTGGTGTCAAAATTCCTGCCCGGCGCTGATCCGATCCACAAGGTGACCATCATCCCGCGCGGCCTGGCGCTGGGGGTAACTCAGTCGCTGCCGGTTGATGAGCGGCACACACACTCCAGAGAGTATCTTCAGGCAACTCTGGCTGTGCTGATGGGAGGCCGTGTGGCGGAGTTGCTGGTGTTCGACCAGTTGGACACCGGGGCCGGTAACGACCTGGAGCGGGCCACCAAGCTGGCACGCAAAATGGTATGTAATTGGGGCATGTCCGATAAACTGGGACCGGTGACTCTTGGGCGCACCGAAGAACACATTTTCCTCGGCAAGGAAATGGCCCAGCAGAAGAATTACTCGGAGGCGACCGCCATGCAGATCGATCAGGAGATACGTGCCTTCATCCACCAGGCCGAAAACACCGCCCGGAAGATTCTGCAGGGCAACATGGACAATCTGCACAAAGTAGCCAAGACCCTGCTGGAGAAGGAAACCATCGATGGCAGCGAGGTGGATGTGATTATCGGGCGATCCTCGGGTGATGTCGAGCCGGTCAAAGAGCCGACCCCGACACCGGAGAAGTGAACGCTAACCCCTGTCACCGCGGACCAAGTGTGACGACAATCAGCGAGTCCTCCCTCTTGCAGTTCGTGCCCGGTATCTGTAACCTCTTGACAATTTGTCGATAATGGCTACATTGTAGCAGTAGATTCATAAACCTGTCAGATTTACCTGTCTTGTAAGGAGGCGTGACTGTATGGATATTGTAATTACCCGATCATTGGAATCACGCCCGGAGAACATTAGCTTCTGATCCGATATAATCGGGTCTCAGCATGATCTGTTCGCCTTGTCGGGGGCGGTTTATACCCAGGATCAAAATCAGCCGCGGGCGTGAATGATGTCTGCGGTTTTCTCTGCGCTGGATTTACCCCACTGAAAGCCGCACCAGCTAAATCACCTCAGCA
>JBDRNJ010000018.1:0-3947 GCA_043811375.1 bacterium
TTTCTTTTTCAGCAGCTTGAAGGCATCGTCGCTGAAACCCGGCGCCAGGATACATTCCACAAACGGCGTCTCATGCATCGCTTTGGCACAGGCGATATCGACTTCTTTGTTGATACCGATAATCGACCCGAAGGCCGACAGCGGATCACTGTCGTACGCTTTCTGGTAAGCCTCGGCGACAGTAGCGCCGACCGCCGCACCGCACGGGTTGGCATGTTTGAGCACGCAGGCAAACGGCTCCTCGAAATCCAGCAGCATGTCCAGGCAGGCATCGAGATCACCATAGTTATTAAACGACAGCTCCTTGCCGGAGAGGACCTCGGCGTTCAGCAGAGTAGCGGCTTTGAAATCATCCCTGGCATACAGCGCCGCTTTCTGGTGCGGGTTCTCGCCGTAGCGGGTCTTGGTGCGGAAACTGAAGTCCTGATGCATCCGGGCCGGGAACAGCGCGCCCTCTTCGCTCTTACCGGAGGCGAAGTACCCGGCCACCGCCCGGTCGTACTGCGCCGTCAACACATACGCTTTACCGGCACATTCTTTACGGAACTGAAGGTCGGTGGTGCGGTCGTCGGCTTTCAACTGCTCGATCAGCTTGTCGTAATCGGCGGGATCGGTGATAATCGTCACGCTCTCGAAATTCTTGGCCGCCGCACGCACCATAGTCGGCCCGCCGATATCGATGTTCTCAATTATCTCTGCATCGTCAGAGTCAGGTTTCGCCAGCGTCTGTTGGAAGGGATACAGATTGACCACTACCAGATCGATCAGACGGTATTCCAACTCCCGCAGCTTCTCAATATCCTGCTCGTTCTCACGACGGCAGAGAATACCGGCATGAACCTTTGGGTGCAGCGTCTTGACCCGGCCGCCCAGAATCTCCGGTTCCCCGGTAAAGGTCGACACCGACACCGCCTGAACGTTCGCTTCCTTCAGTTTCCTGAGCGTACCGCCGGTCGACAGAATCTCCACCCCCAGCTCCTGCAACTGGCGGCCGAATTCTTCCAGACCGGTCTTGTCCGAAACTGAAATCAACGCCCGCTTTATTCTTACTTTGTCACTCATTTGCTACCTGCCTGTCAAGAGTCTTTGTACCTGCCGGTACCTGTCCACTGATGCCTGCACCACTTCGTCAGGCAGCCGCGGTCCGGGGGGACGTTTGTCCCAGTCGAGTGAGTCGAGATAGTCCCGAATCGGCTGCTTGTCAAATGATGGCTGGCTTCGGCCCGGTTGATATTGATCAGCCGGCCAGAAACGGCTGGAATCCGGCGACAGTACTTCATCTATCAGAATGAACTGCTTGTTCTTGAATCCAAACTCGAACTTGGTGTCGGCAATAATAATCCCCCGGCTGGCGGCGTAGTCGGCCGCCTTGGTGTAAATCGCCAGTGACTTGTCGCGGCATAACGCCGCCGTCTCGGCACCGATCATCCCAACCAACTGCTCGTAACTGATATTCTCGTCGTGTCCTTTTTCATTCTTGGTCGAGGGCGTGAAGATCGGTTGCGGCAGCTTACTCGACTCCTTAAGCTCCGGAGCAAACTCAAAGCCGTGAACCACATTTGAGCCTTTCTTTCGTGCCGCTACCAATTCTTTCCACATGCTGCCGGATATGTACCCGCGCACGATGCACTCGCAGTCTACCCGCTCGGCTTTAGTGACGACCATCGAACGCCCCTCAAGCTGTGAGCGATACTTGTGCAGGGGTTCCGGGTAATCGTCAACGTTAGCTGTGATCAGATGGTTTTCCACGACGTCTTTGAGGAAATCAAACCAGAACAGGGACATCGATGTCAGTACTTTCCCCCGCGGTACGCCGTTGGGCATTACCACGTCAAAGGCCGACATCCGGTCGGTGGAGACAATCAGCAGCGAATCACCCAGGTCGTACACATCGCGCACTTTGCCGCGTACTTTCAGGGGGAACTCAGATATTTCAGTTTTCAACAGCACGTCATTCATTGTTCATCTCGTATTCTCCGCGGATCAGTTTGTTCAGCACTCTCGGATAAAGTTTGTGTTCCTGCTTCAGCACGCGAGCGGCCAGTGAATCAGGAGTGTCACCGTCCAGGATTGGCACCCGTTCTTGCGCCAGGATACGGCCTTCGTCGTATATTTCGTTAACCAGGTGCACCGTCGGGCCGGATTCGATGTCCCCGGCCGCCAGTACCGCTTCGTGCACGTGGTGTCCGAACATCCCCTTGCCGCCATATTTGGGTAGCAACGCTGGATGGATATTGACAATGCGGTTGCGAAACGCCGCGACGACGTTTGAAGGCAGAAGCCTCAGATACCCGGCCAGGGCGATATATTCGACACGGCGCTGTTTCAGTTCAGCCAGCAAATGGGCGGCGGCGTCTTCCAGTGACGGGTATTTCTTGGGCTTGTAGACGAACGTCTCAATCCCTTCATCGGCGGCCCGGGTAAGGCCATATGCCTTGGCCTTGCTGGAAACGACCCAGACTATCTGCCCGGCCAGGATACCTGCCTTGCAGCCGTCAATCAACGCCTGCAGATTGCTGCCCCCGCCTGAAAGGAAAACCGCGATCCGTGCTAACTGCTGCTCCATGCCTGCCTTGTAATCTGGCTTCTCGCGCGAGAAGCCGTCAAACCACGCCTGCCTCGGCGTGAATAATAGTCTCTATCAGGTTGGAAAATATAGATCAGAAACCGAGAATGTCAACTATATCGGATCGACAGGTCATCATCGCTTTTCAACCTCCACCAGGAAGTTTCCCAGCTCGCGGTTAAACCGTTCCGGTTTTTCCAGGTTGAGAATGTGGCCGCCCCCTTCATAAACCGACAACCGGCTGTTCGGCATAGTCTCGTTCAATCGCCGCGCCAGTTTCAGAAAGACCGGGTCGCTGCCGCCGGCCATAAGTAAAGTCGGGATCGTAACATCCGGTACATGCGGCAGGTCGCTTTCGGGCGATTGCCAGTCCAGCGCCGGATCAAGCCAGGGTGCGCCGGAATGCTCACTCATCATCAACTGTATCAATTCCCTGACCTCTTTTTGATCCTGCCGGTACCAGCCTAAAGTAACTTCCTGCCATTTTTGCCGGGCGGCCTCGATTCCATCCCGGCGGGCCACCTGGCCGACATGGGAAATCTTCCGGCCGATATTCCAGCCGACCGCCCAGCCACTGACCAGCGTCAGCGACACCAGCCGGGACTGGTACTTGAGAGCGTATCCGATCGCAGTAGCTCCGCCAATCGACAACCCCACCAGGTGAAAACGCTCTATTCCTAAAATATCGACAAACCGGGCCAAATCCTCGACCTGGTCATCGCGGCTGTAACCGGCTTTGGGAGCGTCGGAAAGACCGTGCCCTCGGACATCAAGCAGAATCGTCCGCCGCCGATTGCCGAAATAGTCCGCCTGCGGTGTCCATACCCGCCGATCCAGCGTAAACCCGTGCAGAAGCAACACTGTTGCTTCTGTTTCACCTGAGGGAGGTTCCGGCGAACCGGTGGGGGCATATTCTTCGTAATACAGCCTCAGGCTGTCCAGTTGTGCGTAGGGCATGTGGGAATATAGGGATTGGGGGAAATGGGGCAAGAGGGGGAGATCAAAGTAGTTGACGGGGTGTGGGAGAAAGAGGATATTGACTTGACGAACAGGGGAACTAAGAATGGCAGAAGCTTCAGCAAAATACAAATTTGACCTTTACCAGGGCAAGGGTGATGATGGCCTGCCACCTGGACTGACCACATCGGTTGCGAAAT
This sequence comes from bacterium, assembly GCA_043811375.1. Classification (GTDB taxonomy): domain Bacteria; phylum Zixibacteria; class MSB-5A5; order GN15; family FEB-12; genus JBDRNJ01. The sequence continues at coordinate 3,724 of JBDRNJ010000018.1, forward strand.
ACATCAATAGCTTGCAGAATACGGTTTATATTGAAGACGGAGGCCCTTTTTGGATCAAAGTACACGGTTCGCCACCGTACGAAATAGATAAGTTTACAATCAACTTCAATTTGCGTTCGTCCAATCGCATCTGGCTGGCACTCGTATCGTATCACCTTGTCAACAAATTCTACGTTAGAAACATTCAGTCAGCAGTTATCTCCAATCAATTTCTACCAAATGAT
>JBDRNJ010000019.1:0-103754 GCA_043811375.1 bacterium
GGTTCCGACAGGTCTTGCCGACGACGAAGTCGGAGGTATGACCTGGCGGTAACTCTGGAAGTGCTGAATAGACAATAGAATCGCTAAACTGTCAGTTCACACGTTTGGTAAGCCAAACGCAAGAACTGACAGAACAATGAAGTGGGTTTTACCCACGAATGGGGTTTACCTGTAAACGGGGTTTTGTACAGTGGTGGAGCTACAGCAGAAAGTCGACAAACAAAGCCAGGTAAATGTGGCTTGCCACTAGCATGCCACCTTGCCCGGCAGTATTGAGGTTCTTAGATTGACGCATGTCCGCTTATTACCGGTTACGCGACGATTTGGTCTGTTCGAAGGGAGTTGTCGACGGTAACACTGTCTATAATATCAAAGATCCCCGAACCGGCCGCTATTTCCGTCTCCGGGAGCCGGAGTACTGGCTGGTTCGACAACTGGATGGCCACACCTCCTCTAAGATAATTGCCGATCGTTTCCGCCGAAAGTTCAACGCCCGGCTGACGGCGACCGATGTCGATCAGTTTGTGGCTCAACTGAGCGAGCTGCGGTTTCTGGATGACGGTCGCGCCGAACAGGAACTGTCCCGAAAGAGCTACCTCGCCGGGCGTGGTGAATCACTGTTTGCCAGACTACTGTTTGTGAAGATCAGGGGTTTTAACCCGCAACTGTTGCTGGACCGACTGGTGAAAGTGTATCGCCCTTTTCACCACTGGTTCTGGTGGGTGGTGCAACTGCTGATTGTAATCGTCGCTTTAGTCCTGCTGGCCGCCAATTTCCGGTATTTCAATGTAGACCTGTCAACTCTGTTACAACCCGGCTCGCTGGTGGCTGCAATACTGGCCGTGTTTGTGGTGGTCGCGCTGCATGAGTTTGCCCACGCCATTGTATGCCGTCATTACGGAGGTGAGGTCCGGGAGATGGGCTTTTTGCTGTTGTACTTTCAGCCCTGCTTCTATACCGATCTTTCCGACGCCTGGCTCTTCGAGAAAAAAGCCCAGCGGCTGGTTGTCACCGCGGCCGGACCGCTTTTTCAACTGGTGCTGATGGCGCTGGCCGTTCTGATCTGGCGGGTGACTGTAATCGGTACGTTCATCAATGAACTGGCACTAATCATAACGCTGGTCTGCTTGCTGACGGCCCTGTTCAATTTTAACCCTCTGATAAAGCTGGATGGATACTACCTGCTGTCGGACTGGGTGGAGATTCCCAACCTGCGCCGCCGGGCTTTTGATTACTTGTCCAATATGATCAAACGCCGGTTGCTGGGGTGGCCGATTGAACCACTCAGCGCGACCATTAAGGAAAAAAGAACTTATCTTCTATATGCCACCCTGGCGCTGTTTTACTCGGTCGGCCTTATCGGGTATGTGCTGGTCGTAGCGGCTCGGTTTCTGGTAGCCCACCTGGGCGCAGCGGGTTTAATGTTGTTGCTGGCGGTGTTATTGTTTACCTTGAGAACGGTTCTGGTCGGCTTTGGACGCGGCCTGGTGAAACATTTGTCATATATGAAGAGTTTGTGGAAAAAACCGTTGCGGCTGACGATACATATTGTCATCGCTGTCGCTGTTGTGGTCGTCGTGTTTGCACTGCCGGTTCCTCACCGCGTATCCGGTGAGGTGACGGTCCGTCCGGTCGAAGAATTCACTCTGCTGCTGAATGAGTATGGCCTGCTGGAGCACAACTACCGTCGCGGCGGAGCCGATCCGGAAAGCCAGTCCGGCTACTTGCAGGTGACCACCACCGAAATGGCTGCTCTTGACCTGGTTCCGTTGGTCAGGGATGGCCAACAAGTGCGGTTGGGTGACACACTGGCGATAATGGTCTCAAACCAGGTAATCCAGGAGATTGCCGCCAATCAGGCCTTACTGGAAAAGTATAAAGGACAGCTGGCCCTGCTGAAAGCTCCTCCCAAAAAAGAGGCAATCGCCGAGGCTGAAAGCCAGGTAGCCGCCGCCCGGGCCGGCTATGACCAGTTTCAACGCGAGATGGATCGGATCGCCGAACTGGCCGAAAAGAACCTGTCCAGTCGCGAAGAACTGGAATCGGCTCGGTCGGCGGTGCAGATCGCTTCGGCCGAGCTGTCCAACAAAGAATCACGTCTGCAACTCCTTCTGGCCCCCCCCAGACCTGAAGAGATTGTGGTACTGCAGGCTGAGATTGAGAGACAAAAGGCACGGCTCGATTTTCTTAAAGCCCAGCAGGAAGCCCAGTCTATCATAACCCCTATCGAGGGAACAATTACAACTCACCATACCGGAGACGCCGTCCTGACGGTAATCAACAATCGTGTCATTGAACTGCTGACACCCGTCAGCGATTTCGATATCGGCCTGGTGGCAAAGGGCCAAACTGTTCGCTGCAAATTGCGTTCCTTTCCCGAACGAACATTCACCGGACGGGTCGTCCACATCCCCGGGAGCGCCCACACTGTTGACGGCAGCGCCAGGTTCATAGTGTCGATCGTCGTTGATAACACCGACGGCTTACTGTGCAATGGCATGAGCGGATATGCCAAGATCGAGGTCGGCAAATCATCAATGGCAGGTCTGATTGTGCGCAAACTTGCGTCTGTTGTGCGCGTTGAATTCTGGTCGTGGTGGTAATTTTTTCACACTACCGGAAAAAGTTTCCCGCTTTAAGCGTGTGATCACATTGTTTTTTCGATTCGCATTAGAATAAGTGACCTTTTCGCATTCTATTCCTTGACGTCACCAAACTTCTCAGTATATTATTCGTTAGACAGTATGCATGTTCTTTGAAAACAAAATAACCTTCCGCATAGTGGAAGGTTTCACCTGCGCTTCCAAGGAGGTGTATCATGGAGGATTACCAACTTAAGGTTGAAATCCTGGAAGCCAGGATTGCCCCGATCGGCTTGAGCCCGGGTGGTCAGTGGTGCATTGGCCCGTAGGGTAATCCTGAACAAGGAGGCAGGGCGGTGTAATAATCACCGCCCTGCCGTTTCCTTTTGTCCCAGAAGCGACGCCAGTCGTTTCACTTCGGCAATAAGGAACACGATCTCAGGTTTATTTTCAAACAGGTCTCTATCTGCTGTATCAGCTATAGCCGATCCCATCTTCCTGCACAGCCGCAGAGCGTTGCGGTAGCTTGCGAAACCCTGTTCATAATCGCCATCAGCTATATCGATTTGTCCCTGCAGAAGCCAGGCATTCATCATCTCAGGCAGCAGTCCTTTGTTATTGGCAGTCATTCTCGCACGTGACAGGTATTCCCGGGCAATATCGGGTCGCCGACGAACCAGCATCAACCGCGCGGCGACGTTACACATCCAGGCCAGTTCGATATCTTCCGTTATTTCCTGAAGTTCCAGGAGCGGCACCTCGGCAATAGTATCGGCCGTATCCGCCTGATCCCGATCAAGCAGGCATTCGATAAGACTGAACCCGGCCAGCGTACTCTCTCGTTTCAAGCGCAGTTGGCTGACCAGGGAACGCGCCTGGTCGACGAGGTCAGTGTCGTGTGACAGTTTGGTCAACAGCAACAGGGCACCGAGCTGTCCGGACTTGTCGCCGGTTTCGCGGGCATCGGTCAGTGCCTGCCGGACCATTCGCCGGGCCTGTTCATTATCGCCTATAGTGCTCCTCAAGGCGGCCTGCTGAATCCCGAGCAGCACGCCCAGCAGTCGGTCGGCTTTTTCCTCAACGATCGTGCCGACAGCGGCCAGCCGCTCGGCGGCATCGGAAAACCGACCCATACGGGATAGAACTGTACCCATACTCAGGTTAAACACGCCCAGGTGGGGTCGGTCATCGAGAGACTCAGCCAGAGCCATCCCTTCCTTCAGATATCCCAATGATTTTCTCAGTTGCCCGGCAGTGATCATCACGGCGGTGAGGTTTTCGAGATTGTACAGAATTTCCTTCTTGCTGTCGATACGCCGATTGATCTGAAGCGATTTCTCAAGCATCGACAACGCTTCTTCGCCCTGCCCGTTAAGGCGATAGATATATCCGAGGTTATTTAACGACCGGGCGATTTCACCATCATTACCGATCTCTGTCTTCAGCTCAAGCGACAGGCGCATCATGCGGCCGGCACGGCGATAGCGGCCCTGAATTGTGTAAACGGAACCGATATTGCTCAGTGTCGAGGCGATGTCGGCGACCGCATCCAGTTGGCGCTGGAGCTTAAGAGCACGGCGGTAATGGCGGATGGCGGCGTTTAGATCACCGGCCATCCAACATATATTGCCGAGGTTGTTTAAGGTATGCGAAATTTCCAGTTCGTCGCCCAACCGACGGTATACTTCCAGAGCTTTGTTAAGTGCTCGACGCCCGGCCGGGCAGTCCTGTTTTATTCGGTAGAGGTCGCCGAGATCCTTGTACGTTTCGCCCAGCAACTGATCCGGCAACAGTGATTGTGACAGCTCAATTATTCTGAGATAAGATTGCTCGGCCGGAGCAGTGTCTCCGTTTTGCTTGTGGATGTCTCCCTTAAGCATCATCAGATGGCGGGTTTTTGCATCCCGATCGGTCATCCCGGCATACTCGACAGCCCAGTTTATCAGGAACAGAGCTTCCTCTCCCCGACCCTGTCCCTGAAGCTCCCTGGCCGCCCGGCAGGCACATCTTTCGAGACCTTCCCAATCACCGGCTTGCAGGTACAGGCGAGCGGCTAATTCGCTCATACGGCTGCTTTCTGCCCGGGGGCCAAGCCCGGCTGAGTATTTCCTGACAAGGCGTGCACTGATAAGTGGCCGCAGCAGCACCGGCAAAAGTGGCGGGATATTATTCAATTCTTCATTCTCGACAAGCCCCGGGTTCCGGCAGACAGCGGTATCGTTTAAGATGGCGGCCTTCAGCAGTCGCTTCCGGGTGCCGAATGATCTTCGGCTAAAATCGTTCAGCAGTCGACGTCGCAGGCAGGCGGGCCAGTAAATGCGACCGCCGAAAGCAAACCCATCCCCGGTGTACTGCAGATTGCCCCTGATAAAATTGGCCGTCAGGATCAGCCGCAGAGTATCATCGCGACCGTTGCACAACCGGTCAAGCTGTTCTCTTTGTCTATCGTCAACGATCAACAGCGGTCTGACGGCAGCGGTGCGATCGCAGCCGGAAGATATGAAATGTCCCGGGCGGAGCGCTTTCTCAAAGGGATAATCGGCTCCGGCCTGCCTCAGAAGCTGACAGACTTCCCAGCCGGATTGCAGTCGGTCGGTATCTTTCTTAGCCAGCAGTTGCGATACCAGATCAGCCAGCCGTCGGGGTACCTCCGGTCGGATGGTATTCAGCGGGGGGGGCTGGTGTTCCTGCACACGGCTACTGGTTCTGACTGGGTCACTATCGTTATCCATAAAGGGATGTCTGCCGGTCAGTAACTGGTAGGCTATCACTCCCAACGCAAACAAGTCGGATTGGAAAGATGTCCTCCCCTCCACAATGGTCTCGGGCGCCATGTAGCCGACGGTTCCCAGTCCTGCCCGGGCGTCGTCCGGTTCGTCACTGAACCGACCGAGGGAAAAATCCGACAGCTTGACATAGAACAGAGACCGGCGATTCTGGTTCTGCCAGTTCGGCGGCAGAAAGATATTGTGCGGCTTCAGGTCGCCATGGATGATGCCGTTGAGCCTCAGAAACTCCAGATCTACGGCAATAGCGGCCAGCAGATTCAGAGCCGGCGGGAGGTCCTCCAGCCGACCGCACTGGTCCAGGCTGGGACCGCTGCATAATTCCATCAGCAGGTATGGGGGTGAAACGGTAGAGACATCGAGCACTCGCACCAGGCCGGGGTAGTTGAGTTGTCCCACGAGCTTGTATTCTCTGGCGACTAATCCGGAAAAGACTGATTCCGAGTGGCCGGTATCCGCACGGGGATATTTCATGGCCAGATGACGTCCGTGTTTTTCCGAAGCAACCCTGACAACCTCGGCGGTCCCCCCCCGACCGAGAACGGCCAGAGGCCGCAGACCGGAAAGCTTAACCGGGAAGTTCATTGACGCTTCTTGAGTGGTTTTTTCTTCTTGGGTCGAAAGCGTGGCAGGGTAATCGTGAACGTAGTGCCTTCACCGAGAGTGGATTGTGCCGTCAGTTCGCCATAGTGCTGCTCGACAATCTTCTTGCAGTTGGCCAGACCAAGACCATGGCCGCCCTTCTTGGTCGTGAAGTGCATGGCGAAAATCCTGGACAGTGTCTCGGGTGACATACCGATACCGCTATCATCGATCGAGACGCTTATCTCTTCGTTTTCCTTGTCGTAGGCGACCGCGATACTGATATCTTTGGTGACCGGCTCATCGCTGTCGCCCTGCCGGGCGACTTTTTCATCGATGGCATCACCGGCATTGTTCAGCAGATTCATCAGGACCTGTTGGATCAGACCGACATCAATCTCCAGATTGGGGATCTCTGAGTTCATATCGATATTGAAGTGCATCCGCTTAAAACGCGGCTGTACCCGCAGTGAAAACAACAGATCCTCGATCAGGTGTTTTATATCATAGCTGATGTACTCTGACTCCGGGCGTGAGAAATCCATCAGGTTGTCGACAAACCGCTTGATCTTGAAGATGTTTTCCGTGATCGATCTGCTGTTGAAGACCGCTTTGTCGTACTTCTGTCGTTCCACGTTGAGGGCCAGCAACTCAGCATTGTTGGAGGCGATGGCCAGATAGTTGTTCAGCTCGTGCGCCACGGATGCGGCCATCTCTCCCTTGGCCACCAGTTTCTCCGAGAGGATGACGTACTTCTCCATGAGCACTTTCTCAGTGATATCCTCTACGGTCATTATCAAACCATCATGCCCGTTGAGCAGATCGGGCAAGGGAGAAATCTTGACCGACAGCGCTTTCTCGATGTAGCCGGTATTGTGAAAATAACGAGGTTCGGAGACTTCCTGCTGAGTAGTCAGGGCGATATCAGCCATAGCTTTCCAGCGTGCCTGCTCGCCGTTGGGCAGCAGGTCGAAGAAGCAGCAGGGCTCTTCGGTTTCACCGACCAGTCTGATATCTTCACGGTTCAGGTCGAAAATCTCCAGAGCGACCGAATTGACAGTAGCCAGACGACCACTGCTGTCGACCACGATAATCCCTACCGGTGACTTGCTGACTACCATCTCGTTGTACCGTTTGAGACTGAGCAGGGAATCGTACATGCTGGCATTATGCAGTGCCCGCGAGGCCATCTGAGCATACAGTTCAAACAGGTACAGATCAGACTTCAAGAACATCCTGGCCTGATTGGAGTTGTCGAGATAGATCACACCGATCACGCTGTCCTTGACCTTCAGGGGTACACACATAATCGATCGCAGGTGCATCTCGACCACTGACTGCTGCTGGGCGTACCGTTCATCTTCCAGAGCGTCGGAGGTGTAGATCGATTTCCCGCTGTACGCTACTTCAGAAGCGACCGTACGAGAGATTTTCAGATCCTCCTCAGGTGTCTCATCCCGACGGAGATTGTAAGCCGAACGAATCTGGAACTCATCTTTTTCGTCCAGCAGCATAATCAGCCCACGTTCAGCCTGCATCAACTCCACCGCTTTGTGCATAACAATTTGTAGCATGTCGTCCAGCACCAGCGAGGAGTTGACCGCCAGTGAGACTTCCAGCAGTGCTTTCAGGTCATGAGCTGTCCGTGAGGGATCCTGTGTCTGGTCATCCAGACGCGGATGAGTCCGGGCGACTTCGTCGAGGGTAGCCTCAAGGTCAGCGAATACATCCCTGGCCTTCATTTCAGATTCATGATCGACAGCACCGTCGATATCGGCCCGGTCCACCGGGGTACTGTCCGAATGTTCGTCACCGGTCAGTGGCTTGGAATTTATTTGTTTCATAACACCATAATTCTCATAGTAATACCTCTTCTCAAGTATATCGGTAAAATCACGACAGGACTTAGCCTGCAGATAATTGTCGCCTCAATCGGCGGTTACAAAAGTTAGTCTTCAGATCGAATCTCAGCCGGTGAAAAAGACCGGGTTTCGGCCGATGTTTCCTGGCTGCCGAAACCGGTCAGCCGCAGGAACTGCCGAAATAAAAATTTGATGGGTGATTCCGCCGATTTTCCGGGTTTCGCTGCTAAGTTGAAATCAATCAATGCAATACAGGACAGCTCAAACCTGAGCCGGTAACGGTGATGCCGACTTAGCTGACGACTGTCTACAACCGATATCTGCACCGAATCAGCCAGGTACTGGTGCAGGAAAGCCAGTGAGGAAAACCGCTGCTCTTTTTCGGGAGAATGCTGACCTGGAGTCAGCCAGTAGTCATCGGTGGCCATACTGTATCCAATCCGGACTGAGCCGGTGATTCCGGTTATCTTTTCAGCACCCCGGAACCGCCTGGGCCGGGTGAGACCGACAGAATACTCAATGACGAAATCAATCCCTTCCTTGAGATGGTCGACTCGTCGGACTGAGAGAAACAGAGACAGGTCGAGCCGCACCATGAGGAGACCGTCACGCCGGAAGATGTCGTAGTCGACCGAGTCCGGCGCCTCAGATGCTGCACTGGAACCGACCGGCAGCATCATCATAGCCAGCAGGCTCAGACCCAGTCGTTTCAACATTCGGGTCTGCCGGTAGGGATCGGTTCAGAACTTATGGTCAAACCGGACATAGACTTTGGGGGCATTGTCCGATGAGCGATCCAGACGCCTGGCCAGGTTGACGCGCAGATCATCTCCGAGGAAAACACCGATCCCCAGACAATGCTTCACTTCAACATCGCGTTTTATCAGTTTGGTGCCGTCGGTGATCTGGGCGCCGTCCCAGAAAACAACCGCCGCCAGATCGGTTCGTGGAAAATCGATTCGGTATTCAGCGTTGGCCATCCAGAAACGATTGCCCATAAACTCCTTGTGTTTATATCCCCGCAGGGTTCCCAAACCGCCCAGGTAGTAACGCTTGTACATGGGCAGATAGCCGTCGCTGCCGCCGTACATGACCCGCAGCAACAGCATGACCCGGCGATGGACTTTCTGATAGCGGTTTACCGACAATCGATAGCGCCGGTAGTCAAAGTCACTGTTGAGATCACTATCGGACCACTCCAACTCACCGGTGAGATGCCAGGCTGACTTCGCGAAGCTGCTTTCGGGGTCGCGGGTGTCGAATACGACGCGACCTGTCAGACAGGAGTTCTCGGTAGAGTCGATCTCAGCGATACTTTGCTGACGAAAACCACTTTCAACACGGCTGAAGTTGTCCGCAAACAGCTTATCCCCGCCCAGCAACGACCACAGGTGCGGTTGAGCATCGAGGCATTTGGTTCGCTCGAAGCGATAACGGGTCTCAAGTGTGACCGTCGGCAACGGCTTGAAGTGCACGTAGGCCGAGCCGCCTTCGGCCTCGTAGTAATCCTTGAAGTCCTCAGTCACCAGCAGGGTGAACACCAGGTTTTCATCGTCGGACAGCAGCCAGTCATCACCGGAGGCCAGCCGTCGATAGAACGACCCGCCCACAGCCAGCGGCAGGCTCCTCAGGATACACTGCTGGAGGCCAAAGTCGTAACGCCACCGTTCCGATTCGAAAGCGTACCCGCCCAGCGCCCAAAACGACGGCAGCACCGAATCGCGATCATCAAAGCGCATACCACCATGAGGTGTGGCGCCATCGACACGGTTATAGCGAAAGGTACCGGAAAACGAAAGTGTTTTTTCCCGACTTCGAAACCGATGCCGGTGAACAGCACGGCGTTTCTTGTCGGAGTATATTTCTCCGTACACAGATGCGTCCCGGGCGATATCGATGCGACCGGAGATCGATACCACATCTCCCCTGGCCACGGCACCGGGGCCGACGTAGATGTCTCCAAACAACGAGATAACATCCTTGTTCACCTCGCCGTACACTTCCACATCACCCCTGATCGAGAGAACCAGCCCGCGCACAAACTCATCCTCGTCAATAATCATCGTCCCCGAGAAATCAAGTCGGTCTCCCCGCCGGGCACGCTGGGCGGTGCTGCCGGCCGGGTCCCGGGTGAAAAATGTTACTACCACCAGTTTCTCATCATCGATGACCCGGACGTCGGATATGTTCTGATACGGGAACTGCCGGCCGTTGAAGGTTAACCCGTCCTCTTCAAACCGTACTTCGCTGCTCAGGGCAACCGAGGACTCACCGGTCTCGATTTCGCGACGGAGATACTGTCGAGTGGATGATTTCTCTTCCTCAAACACCGTCACCGAGATTGTCTTGCGGTCAAAAGAGATTTCAAAATACTCGTGTTGCCGACTGGATGATTTATAATCTTTGTATTGCGGTTCATCACCAACCGCGTCGGGCACCGCCAGGAATGTCAGCAACAACAGTGCTATGATTCGAGTAAGACATATAGAGAACTTCGAACGCATACAAACCTCCGTTTTCTCCAACCACAAAACAAACTCCGTGCCAACAAGTCAAGTTGTGAATCGGCACCGGTTTAGAGTAAACGACACCTGAGCAACTGTGGGCTGCCTACACAGCACGGCACAGTTATCGTTCAATTCTGTTTGAGTCTCATATCCTTGATTTTCCGTGACAGGTTGGCCCGGTCGGTTTTGAGCAGGCGGGCTGTTTCGGAAATGTTGCCATTGGTATCAGCCAGCGTGCTTTGTATCAGGTACTTCTCAAAATCGGCCACTTTGTCGGCCAGAGACGTTGGCTGATCGCTGAGAGCGGGCTGGAAACCGGGCCGGGCGCAGGCATTCAGGCTTTCGGCATCGACAGTGCGGCCGGAGAAAAGAATAGTGAGCCGCTCGATGATGTTTTTCAGTTGGCGTACGTTGCCCGGAAAATCGAGACTAACCAGACAGGCCAGGGCTTCCGCCGAGAGTCGCGTAGTTCCGGCGGGATCAAACCGCTTCAGAAATTCGCCGGTAAGCAGGGGGATATCATCACGACGTTGACGTAGTGGCGGCACGGTGATCTCAAAAACGGACACCCGGTAGTAGAGGTCCTGCCGAAACCGACCCTGTCCGACCAGGTCGGACAGGTTTTGGTTGGAGGCACAGATTACTCGCGCATCGACGGTCCGGGTCTGCTCGGAGCCGAGCATCTGGATTTCGCCGGATTCCAGCACCCGCAGCAGCTTGGCCTGGCAATCCAGGGGCAGGTCGCCTATTTCATCGAGAAAGATTGTGCCGCCATCAGCCAGAGCAAACTTACCGGGATAGTCCCGCACCGCTCCCGTGAAGGCACCTTTGAGATGTCCGAACAGTTCCGATTCAAAAAGCGTGGGTGGGATTCCCGGGCAATTGACTTTGACAAACGGCCCCTCCCGGCGGCCGCTCGCCAGATAGATACGTGCCGCCACCAGTTCCTTGCCGGTGCCGTTCTCGCCGGTAATCAATACCGTAGTATCGGTAGCCGCCACCTGAGCCACCGTTTGCAGCAATTTTCGCATCGGCGGGGAGTTACCGACCATCCGTGAGCGGCTGTCGATATCATCAACCATCAGGTAACGTCGGCGTTCGGCGGCAGCGATCAGCAATGCCGACCGCACACCGGCCAGAAGGCGCTCCGCCGGCACCGGTTTCTCCAGATAGTCCAGGGCACCCAGCTTAATTGCCTCCAGCGCCGTGGGGATATCGGTTTGACCGGATACCATCAGCACCACCGGCGGCCAGGGTTGTTGCCGCAGTCGCTTCAGGAACGCATTACCGGACTCACCCGGCAGACAGATGTCGAGCAGTACCAAATCGTAGTTTGTCTGTCGACAGGCCGTTGTCGCTTCTTCTGCCGACCGGGCTGTGCCCACACGGTAGCCTTCATCGCCGAGCAGCGACGAGAAGGATCGCACAATACCGGGGTCATCATCGACTATGAGTATCTTCGCTGATGTCATTGGCTGTCCTTTCGTCGTGGCAGGAGTATCGTCATCCGTGTGCCGTGTCCCCGGCGAGAGTTAATCAGCAATTGTCCGCCCATTTCACTGATCATCTTTTCGACTATGGCCAGCCCCAGACCGCTGCCTTTTTCCTTGGTCGTAAAGTACGGCATCGGCGCCGCCGCCATTTCATCGGGCGACATACCCCGGCCGGTGTCCTCGACAATGATGGCGACGGCGTCCTGCTGCTGTTGCAGTTCGACGGTGATACGGCCTTGCTCCGGGGAAGCATCCCCGGCGTTTTGCAGCAGATTGTGCAGAGCTTCCCTCAGGTATGTCTGATCGGCGTCGACGGAAATTGTCTGTGACGGCAGTTGCAGAGAAAAGCGGTAAGCAGACAGCTGTTCATGATACAGACTGGCCAGCGATTGCAGAAGCCGGTTTAGATTCAGGTGCCTCATATCAGGCGACGGCAGTTTAGCTAATTGTGAAAACCGATCGGCCAGTTGGGTCAGGTGTCGTATTTCCTGAGAGGCTGCCTGCAGGGCTTCCCGAGCCGGAGTCTGGGGACCGTCCAGTGATTTTTCAAGGCGATACAGCGAAATAAGTATTGGCTGCAGGGGATTTTTCAATTCATGAGCAAAGCGTCGAGCGACATGGCGCCAGGCGGCCACCCGCTCACTCTGCGCCAGACGGGTGGTAAGTCGGTCCAGACGCCGGGCCATGATGTTAAAGCTGTCTATCAATTCCCGGATCTCTCCCTCACCGGTCGGGCCGACCTGGTGTTTGAAGTTCCCGGCGGCAATCTCACGGGAGGCCGCACACAACTCGGTCAGCGGTCGGGTGACTTTGCCGGCAAAGCGCGCCGCCAGGAAGTAGGCCGCAGCGGCCGTCACCAAAACCAGGACAGCAAAAACCAGCAGCAAGAAAGACAGGTAGTGCGGGCGCAATTCTTTTGCCAACTGCCCGGATGCGTAATCACTCTGCACCGATGTCATCAATTGGGAGTATTGCTCGCTATGCACAACTCCGGCGCAAAGCAATATCGTATCCGACAGTTGCCGACAGACAAATTGATACAGGCGGCCGTCGACCCGGGCGAACCCCTGCCGCCGATCACTCAGCAGTTCCAGTTCGTCGGCCAGCTTCCGGACCAGAGTCGTGTCACCGACCTGTACGCCGAGGTCCGCACCGGTCTGCCGAAACAGGAAGTCAAACAGTGGCGACGGTCGACTGTTCTCTGTATTTTCCAGGAGACAGTTATCCAGTCGTTGAAAAAACAGATCGCTGTAATAGGTGTTCAAATCACGTGCGTAGCGGCTAGATGGTGAAGGCGGCAGGGAACTGGTTTCCACCGCCAGGTAATAACCGGCCAGCACCAGCCCCACCGCCGGCACCAGGGCAAAAAGCAGAAACAACCGAAAGAGTCTGGCAGCGAACTGTGACTTCATAACACCCCGTCATTTACGATAACGGCGCGTGTAGTCGGCAAAAGCCAGGACATGAGATTCAAACGCGATGTCATCGGGAAGATCGTCAAACGGAAAAAAACGAACGTCGAGAGCGTCGTCGGCCGGCTTCATGGTGCCACCGACAACATCGGCCAGATAGAGTATCAACAGTGCGTTTGTTCGGGGGTCGTCATTGCCGGAGTACACGTCAAACAGCGACGTCAGGCGTATCTGCAGGCCGGTCTCTTCACCGACCTCCCTGACGGCCGTTTGCCGGGGGTGCTCATCCCATTCCATGAAACCGGCCGGTATACACCACCATCCGATACGCGGCATGTGGGCTCGTTTGACCAGCAGGATCCGGTCATCATCAACTATGATAGCACCGACTGCCGGTACCGGGTTCTGATAAAAAACGAACCGGCAACTCTGATCCGGGCATATCATCCGTCGGCGATGATCGACTTCACTGACCACCAGCGCTTGACCGCACAACGGACAGAAGCGGTAGCCACAGTGAGAATTTTTGCGTTCTATAAGCTTTTTCTCGTCGAAATCCTGTTGATGATTATCCATGGCCGGCCACACTGTCGTTCATTTTGATGGTGATAATGGTCGTGTCGTCCCGCGGGGGATAAGTTGGATCATGACTGCGCACGTCGTTTAAGATCATGTCAATCAGGTTTTGCGGGGTCTGGTCACGGTGTTGCACCAGCATCCGGCAAATGCGCTCCTCGCCGTATTCCTGCTCATCGGTGTCCATAGCCTCCGACAGGCCATCGGTGAAAAGAAACAGCACGTCATGTGGCTGCAACTGTACATCGCAGGAAACATATTCCGTGTGGGGCAGGGCACCGATCACCATACCGCCCTCCTTGAGCAACTCGATCTCGCCGTTGCGGCGTATCAGGATCGGGTAGTTGTGACCGGCGTTGGCGTAGCAAAAACGACCGTGCCTGGTGTCCAGCTCACCGTAAAACAGGGTCGCATATTTTTCTGCCGAGGAAGAGCGCAGGATCTGCTGATTCATATTTTTCATCATGATGTTGATACGGCTGCCGTTGTTGACTTCGCTGCGTACCATGGCCTGAATCTGGGCAATCATAAGTGCCGCCGGCATCCCTTTGCCGGAGGCATCGGCGATTACCACCGCCATGGCATGATCGCTGATGGCAATGAAATCATAGAAATCCCCTCCTACGGTCCGTGACGGCATGGAATGAGCGGCAACTGTAAACGACTCGATCTGCGGGGGCTTCGAGGGCTGCAGAGCCAGTTGAATCTGTCGCGCCATGTTCACTTCTTCCTGCAGGCGTATCCGCTCCAGGGAATCCACGTATAAGCGAGCATTGGTCAGAGCCGTAACGATCTGGTTGGACAGCACACCCAGCAGGTTGATATCTTCCGAAGAGTAGTGATAACCGGCGGCCTTGTCCGACAGAGCGACGAAACCCAGCAGGTCATTGGCATCCTTGAGAGGCAACACCAACCGAATACGATTCTCCGACAGGAATGCGGCCAGTTGTGAGCCTTCGGAGTAATCCGACAACGAATGCATGAACGTCGGAGTATCCAGCAGGTTGATACCCCGCAGCATCAGATCTTCACGAGCCAGCACTGTGCGCCGGGGACGGCCTTCCCCGGGCAGGATAGCGTACTCACCGACCGTATCGTCAAACAGCACGAAGTATACTCGTTCAACCAGCAGAGCCGTCTTCAGGGTTTCCTCGATTATCCGCAGCAGTTTCCTGGGATCGAAAAGGGAGATTACCTGGCGTGAGAACCTCTCCAGTACATTACGATGATCGCTGCGCGTGCGAATGAACATCGACTGAACGAGATTGTCGATCCAGTTGTTGATCGGTTGAAACAGCAGCAGGATAAGGATGATAAAGCCGTAGCCGACTACCTCGGCCTGGTCACCAAACAGAGGTCCCAGTATCTTCCTGGCTTGCACCACTACCAGGATATAGATGCCGACCAGCAGACCGGACATGATTGTGACCACGAATGACTGGCGGAAAACCAGGCGAACATCAAGGAATTGATGTCTGATGACGGCGAAGATAAGATATGCCGTCCATATCAGCAGAGCGACCAGAAACAATCCCAGTTTCAGGTCGTCTGAAATCTTCTCGGTCAACAGTAACGAAGCCACCAGGGTGGCTGTGTAAAGACCGCCACCAGCACGAGTACCCCAAAGTACCAGGCGTGTCTGTGTTAACAGTCGCGGGTTGGTTACGAGTCGGCGACCGGACTCCAGGAAATAAAGAGCCAGAATCAGGTAGAACAGGTGAAAGACACTGAAGATGGCCAGTCGGTAGGTGTAAATAAGACCTATCAGTACAAATAATAGTGAGGTCAGCTTGGCCACCGGTTTGAGCAGCACACTGGAAAATCCTTCCTGGGCGGCGCTGGTCTCAAGAAACTGCACCGCGGCGGCGATCTTGTCGAAAAACAGGGCCAGGGCCACGTGCAGCAACTGGGGCAGGAAAATCAGGTATTTGACACGAAGGTGCTTAAACCCGCGCAGGCGATCGACGGGGAAAATCCAGGAAAAAAGCAGCATCAACGGGAAAACCAGATACCAGATATGCTGCAAGTGATATAGGGGCGACTCCTGCAAACTGCCGGTAGAGTCGGCCTGCTGCATGATGGTACCCAGGGCGACAAACAACGGTCCCAGGCCGGCAAACAGCAACATGGCCCCCGTTACACGGTTCAACCGACTGGCAAAACTGTCCCGGGTAACCATGATCGCCAGAAAGATCAAAAATCCCCCGGACAAGAAACATACTACTATTTTGACTAACTGCCAGTCCATAGCCGACTATTCCCGGTAGAGTCAACCTCTACAGTTGTTTGGTAATAATCACCGTAGTTCCCCGCCCGGAGGTCTCGATGACGACACTATCCATCAGGGAACGGACAATAAAGATCCCCCGACCGGCTTCTTTGAGCAGGTTTTCATCGGCCAGGGGATCGTCTATCGAGTCCGGGTCAAAACCGCTGCCCGGATCGGAAACACCTATCTTTATCAGACCGTCGGTTCTGTCAATAGTTACAACAATGGGTTGTTCGGGTAAGGAAGCACTGCCGTGAGCCACAGCGTTATTGATCAATTCGGAAACGGAGATGGCAATGTCGGCAATGGCCGATTCCTCGGCTCCATGCCGTCGCAGAAAACCCTCGACAAACTCATCAACATCGGTGAGGTATTTCAGGCTGGCCGGGATGGAGATCGAGTTGTCCGAGATAACAGGTTTGTCCATCGGCTGAGAATCTCCTAAGAAGACAGGCAGGTCACCGGGGAGCCTTCCTGCCATGCAGATTTATTTTAGAACGGGAGCACAACATGCTCACTTGAGGGACGTTACCGCTTCCCCTACGGAATCGTAGGTGTCGAATACTGTGACCAGCTTGGTGATGGTCAACAGAGACTGTATCTTGTCGGTAACATTGGCCAGCTTGAGTTCGCCGTCATTGTTGCGCAGGGTAGTGTAGCTGGATATCAGGATACCAAGTCCGGTTGAGTTCATCCAGTCAACCTGTGACAAGTCAATGACGACCTTTCTGTTGCCCGCCTCGATAATCTCATGCAGCTTGTCATGAAGTAGACTGGCGTCCGGGCCACCCATGATCTTGCCTTTGGGCTGCAGGATGATGACTCCATCCTGTTCACGGTCAGTAAGTTGCATATTGGTACTGCCTCCGAAATCAGGTTATTTCTGATACGTTGCTTTCAAATCCCAGGTTTCCATCCACTGATCGAGTCAACCAGGTAATGTCGGATACCCAATACCGACCGACAGGAAACCTGCCTAAACTTTTAATCAGCCCAATATTGACGGGCAAGTCAAGGGGATTCTCGACCGGGGAAATGGTATGGGATCGACACGGCTTATATCTTACCGGTGGAATCGACCCGGATGATCAATTTCTCTGTGAAAGGATTACCCATGGCGTTGTTCAGTTAAAGTAAGCACCGATGATATTGATGTCCGGCCTGCTGCCGCGGCTGGGAGCGGTAATCACTTGAAAAAAGAGTAGCATACGCTATATTATCCCTAACTGAGTCGGTCTTACAGAACTACTACCGGGAAGGAACATTATGTTTTTACAGCGCCCAATCGTCATGGTGGTCATTGTCATTTTATTGTCGTCCGGCACACTGATGGCGCAGATCAGTGCCGGCGGCAGGCCGGTCAGCTTTGACGTGGTAACCCGATCCGATTTGCAAACCGTAACAATGCCGCCGGTCGACGTGGCAGCTTTACTGGTTGAAGATTCCATAGAACAGTCCAAAGGTCTGCCGTATCGTTTTGGTGTCCCTTTTGAAGTCGATTACGATCTGCAAAGCCACGGCACCTGGGAGACGCTTGACGATGGCGGCCGGTTGTGGCGCCTGCGCCTTGAGTGCCCGGGGGCTTTCTCAATCAACCTGGTTTACCGGCATTTCCGGCTGCCGCCGGGAGGACGGTTGTTCATCTACAATGCCGACCGCAGCATGGTCATTGGCGCCTTTACCGAACAGAACAACAAGGAGTACCAACAGTTTGCCACCGGCCTGGTGGCGGGAGATGTGAGCATTCTCGAGTACTACGAACCTTCGCAAACGAAGACACCGGGGGTGATAAGCATCCAGCGCATAATCCACGGTTACAAGAATCTGTTTTCGTGGGATATTGCCAAAGACGCCGCCGGTTTTGGTGGTTCCGGCGCCTGTAACAACAACGTTAACTGCCCTGAGGGAGCCGAGTGGCAGGATGACAAGCGGTCGGTGGCCATGATACTCACATCCGGCGGCTGGCGTCTTTGCACCGGCGCCCTGGTCAATAACGTCCGACAGGATCAGACACCGTATTTTCTCACCGCCGATCACTGTCTGGGCGGTGAGCAGACCTGGGTGTTCATGTTCAACTATGAAAGCCCGTCCTGCAGCAACATAGACGGCCCCACCTGGATGACGGTCTCGGGGTCGACATTGCGAGCCAACAACTCGTATTCGGATTTTGCCCTGCTGGAATTGACGGAAATGCCGCCCGACTCCTACGAGGTATATTATGCCGGCTGGTCAGCCGTCAACAGTCCGGCGTCGTCATCGGTCGGCATTCACCACCCGTCCGGCGATATTAAAAAAATCTCTTTTGACTACGATCCGGTGACAACATCGGGGGTATTCTGGCAAATCGGCCAGTGGGAGGACGGCACGACGGAGCCGGGCTCCAGCGGTTCACCTCTTTTTGACTCGACCAGTCACCGTATTATCGGTCAACTCTGTTGCGGCACGGCCTCCTGTCAGAGCCTCACCTCCGACTACTATGGCAAGTTTTCCCTGTCGTGGAACAACGGCGGCAGTTCTTCGACCCAACTGAAAGACTGGCTGGACCCTGACAATACCGGGACTTTGTCTCTTGACGGTTCGATGGAACCTAAGGGAGTATCGTTTACCGCCGATGCCACGGTCGGCTGGGTGCCGCTGGAGGTACAGTTTACCGGGTCATCTTCCCTGCCCGTGGATGCCTGGACCTGGGATTTCGGTGACGGGGACTCGGCCCTGGTTCAATCGCCGAGTCACATCTATAACGAAGCCGGAATGTACGATGTCACCCTGCAGATTATTTCCGGCAGCGATACTCTCAACCAAGTGCGCACCAACTACGTAGCAGCCCTGGCCGACACCCTGCACAGCAACGACACCAGTGTCACACCCGGCAGCACGATGGTATTGACCATAATGGCCCGCCACAACGTTCCGGTGAACCTCTTCCGGCTGCCCCTGCAGTGGAGCGGAACGCTTGACGTCACCTACGATTCGTTTTCGACGGTCGGCTGTCGGACCGATTACTTTGCCGTGCAACAGTATGCCCATTTCAATCCGGCCGGTAAAGAGGCTACTATCAAATTACAGGCTTCATCCAGCGGTACATTGTCCGAACTGTCGCCCGGCTACGGTCCCATCGCCAAATTGTACCTGGGTATTTCCGGATCAGCCAGCCCGGGTCAGAGCGTTCTGATAGACATGACCGGTTACAGCAGCTATGAGCCGGAATTCAGCGGCAGCCGACTCGACTATCGACCGGAAATCGTCTCCGCTACTCTGGCCTACCTCACCTGCTGTGTGGGTGTGCGGGGAAACGCTGATGGCGACATCGCCGATGAAATCAATGTTGGCGATTTAACGTACTTAATAGCCTACCTGTTTTCCGGCGGGCCGGTTCCGCCCTGCGAACAGGAGGCTGACGTCGACAGCTCCGGTGATATCATCGTGTCCGATATTTCGTACCTGGTGGCATACCTGTTTAAGGGTGGACCGTCTCCTTACCCTTGCCCGTAGCGAACTCGACTGTGTATCCGGTATCTTTGATCGACCTCGATGGTGGCTGCCTGCCGCCATCGAGATCATTTATTCCTTGACTATCGTTGTATAAGTATTGAATATATGATTCGAGTAAACCGCTACTTGAAATAAGGAGTCTGTTGTGAAAAAGCTGATTTTAGCTTGCCTTATAGTAGCTCTGGCGGCGCCGGGCCTTCAGGCACGAAAGAAGAAAGATCAAGCCGGAAATGTCCAGGACAAAGTTTTCACGGATAATAAGTATAACTTCAGCATTTCCATCAACGAGGGCTGGAAATACAAGATCCAATCCGACAAAAGTAACTTCCGACTGGTTCTGTCGCAGAAGAATTTCGAGATTCCCGCCGACTACATGGACGCCCAGGATTACACCAAGGTCCCCCGGATTGTCTTCTATGCCGACACCACCAATATGAGCGCCATGGCGTTTTTGGATTCGTTGCTGAGCGGCACCTATTCCTCCTACCAGAAGAAGGAAATCCTTAAAGAGTTTGAAATCCTCAATGATCAAGCCATTGAGGATGGCGCAACGCGTGAAAAAACCGTCACCACGAAGCGAACCACGCTGTCCGTGGGAGGGCAGGCGGGAGCGATCTGGCAGGGCCAATCCGATTACAGGAAACCGATACCCCACCCCAGCGACGTAAACAAGGGTATGATGGTCTCCGCAGCCTACGGCGGCGGGATTGTCATCGCCCGGAATGACAACATCGTGGTGCTCTGCCACGTCATCTGCGAATTGGACTACTTCGACGATATCATGAAAGAGATGGTGGAAATAGTTACTTCTATCACCTGGGCCGGCGACACACCCGAGAAGAAGGAGAAACCCTAAGGCGCTTCAAACCCGACGGGCATTCTCGATGCTGCCGGATCCGGCGAAGAAAAATGATATTGTGGAGGATCTATGTGGATACTGAGGGCAATCGTGGTAGCGTTGGTTGTTGTCTGCGTGGTGGCTTTCGCCCTGTACAATGCCGGTTCCGGCCAGGCGGTGGCCATTGACCTGATTTGGGTCAAGTATGTTGACGTTCCCCTGATTACGGTCGTGTTCTGGTCCTTCGCCGCCGGTGTCGTGGTATCGCTGGCGTTGTTCATATCGGTGTATATCAGACTATCGGTGCAACTGCACTCGACGCGCAAGCAAGCCCGGGGGCTGGAGGGTGAAGTTACAATCCTGAGGAACCGGCCCATTGAAGAGTCCGCCGACGTGCTGGCTCATCCCGAGAAACGGACCGGTGCCGCCGGTTCACATTTCGGAGCGAGTGAACAGCCATGACACAGTACTTGCTGGTGTTTCTGACCCTGCTGGCAGGGGCGGTGGCATTTTACCTGATCTATGAGCGGTATTTCAGCAATCCCGTCAAGCCGGTATCGTCGTTGTACATGGCAGCGTTGCGGGATCTTCTGGATGGTGAACAGGCGTCGGCGTTCGCCAAGTTACGCCAGGTGGTGGCTGAAGACTCCACCAATCTGGATGCCTATCTGAGGCTGGGACAGATACTCCGCGAAAACAATAAAACTCAACAAGCCATACAGGTACATAAGGATTTAACCCTGCGCAGCGATCTGTCCGTGAGCGACAAGTCGACAATCCTCAAACAACTGACCCTTGATTACAAAGACCTCAACGACCCGGACATGGCCGAAGCTGCTTTGCGCGAGTTGGTAAGTATCGATTCACGGAACTACTGGGCGCATGTCAATTTATTGGAATTGTACCAGCAGGCACACAAGTGGGAAGAGGCCTACGACGTCGCCAACACGATCCTGAGACTGGAAGGCAACAAATCGAAACGACCCCTGGCCATGTTTAAGCATCGTCTCGGACAACAGTCGTACCGCAAAAAAGAGTATCACAAAGCCAGAGTGCTCTTCAAGGAGGCTATCGGGCTGGACCCGTCATTTGTGCCGGCCTACCTGGCGGTTGGTGACTCCTATTATGAGCAGGACCGCCCGGATGACGCCGTCAATTTCTGGAGCAAACTCATTTCAGCGGTGCCCGATCAGGGTCATCGAGTGATCGAACGACTTAAAAAGACATTGTTTGATCTCGGTCGCTTTGGCGAAATTGCCGAGATATGCGAACGGATACTGAAAGATTCACCCCGAAACGTTCAGGCTCGTCTGACGCTGGCGGAGTTCCATGAAAAAAAGGGTGATCTTGACGCCGCCGAAGAACTCCTGGCTCAGATCGTCGATGACTCCCCGGATGACCTGCACTCGATTGTCGAGTTGATCAGAGTTTATCTGGAAAAGAACGATACCCGCAAAATCCGGGAGCTGTTCCGCACGCTGGAGCAGCGACGGGAAAGACAACTCAGTCGCCAGAAAGACGAGTGGACCGATGCTGAGCCGGTCGGCATCGTCTGACGAACCGGCAACCTGGAATTGTGTTTCAATGACAATGAGATGGTTGGTATTGGTAGCGGCAGTTGTTGTCCTGGCCGCACCCGCATCGGCGGAAAGTATCTATAGCCTTATCGCCAGGGGTGATCTTGACGCCGCCCGCGACTCCCTCTCGAAAGCATCCACGGCATCGCTGCGCGACGGCAATCGTCTCTTCTACATGAGTCTGCTGGAACCCAACGGGGTCGAGGCGGCTCGTCTGATGGAAGCTGCCCTGCTGGCTTCAGTATCCCCGTCGCACCGCGAAGAAATCTATTTCCGTCTGGCCCAGTACCATTTTCTGCAGGGTAACATTCAGAGACTCCACCAACTGGTGACCGAGTACGGCACTCTGTGGGAAGCGGGAAAATTCCGTGGCGAGATGCTGCGGTTGTCGGCCTGGCTGGATGAGAAAGCCGGGGAGTATGAATCGGCGGTTCGCCAGTCCGACCGTTACCTGCTGGAGTACTCCGAGGGCTATGCCCGGCAATGGGGATTGCTGGACAAAGCCCGTATAATGCTCAGCTTCGGCAAGAAAATCGGAGCCGCCAAACTGCTGCGAGAGTTGTCACGCGAAAAATCCGGACCGGGTGTTTCCCAGGCATTGTTCCTGCTGGCTCAAAATGCAATTGATGCCTCACGAACCGATGATGCCGTGTTTTACTTCAATGTTCTGCGCGAGGGTTACCCGGAGGCCGTAGGCCTGGATATTCTGATTGACCGCATGTCCGGTATGACATCGCCGGATGCCGATGACGCCGCCGCCGAAAAACTGACCGGCACCTTCTTCTCCGTAAAGGTAGGCGTTTTTGCCGAGCACCGCAATGCCGAGAGCCAGGCCAGGAAGTTCTCCACCTACGACAAGAAAGTTGATGTTAAAACCAAGACCATTTCCGACAAGAAGTATCGAATCGTGTACGTGGGACGTTTTCAGACCTACGATGAAGCCCTCGCCTTCAAGGAGACACTCGAGGCCAATCACAAGGAGGTCTTCCAGGTTGTGGCTCGATGAGCAAGTCCGCTGACAAATCTTCCTTTACCCCTCTGATGCGACAGTACCATGCTGTCAAAGAGAAGCATCCCGACAAAATCCTCTTTTTCCGCATGGGTGACTTCTATGAGATGTTCGGTGATGATGCCGTCAAGGCGGCACCGATACTGGGCATCGCCCTGACCTCCCGCTCCCACGGCAGTTCCGAACGTATTCCTCTGGCCGGAGTACCTTATCATTCAGCCGATAAGTACCTGTCCAAACTGCTGGCCGGCGGCCTGAAAGTGGTCGTGGTGGAACAGGTGGAAGACCCGAAGACAGCTCGTGGCATCGTCAAGCGCGAGATCGTGGAAATCCTGACGCCGGGCACTACTACTGTCGATACTCCCGATAGCGACCATCGCTCGATCTGGCTGACGGCACTATGTCTATCAGGAAACAGAACAATGGGGCTGGCGGCGCTCGATCTGTCAACCGGCTTATTTCTGGTCGACGAGGGATCGACCGAAGAAATGATGGAGCGGCTGCTGGTGATGGAACCCTCGGAGATACTGGTTCCGGAAGGATGGCAGGAAAACAATGCGGCAACCCTGGCTGACCTGGACAACGGCAGCTTCCGTGTTACTCTCTTTGGCGAGTGGAATTTCAACTACAAAACTGCCCGGCGGGACCTGAACCGGCATTTCGGCACCTCTACCCTGGACGGATTCGGGTTAGCCAGTCAGCGGCCGGCCGTAGCGGCAGCCGGAGCCATTTTACGCTACCTGCATGAAAACCACCGCGACCGCCTGGATCACATCCATAAACTGACGAAGTTTGACCGCGATGAGTTCATGATGCTGGACTACAGCACGGTCCGCAACCTGGAACTGCTGAAAAACATTGCCGGCGGCAGTGAAGAGCACTCGTTGTTTTCTGTCGTGAATCTGTGCCACACGGCTGCCGGTGCCCGACGTCTTCAGGGGAGCCTGTTGCGGCCGTTTCGATCCCGAAGCCGGATAGAACTGCGCCAGTCGGGGATTGCGGAACTCGTCAAAAACCGGGAACTGGCAACTCGTATCCGGGAACAGACGAAACACCTTCCTGACCTGGAAAAGCTGGCCGGTAGACTGGGGATTGGCAAGATCAACCCCCGCCAGATGGCCGGTGTCAAGGAGGCTCTGATAATCGCTCGCAGTATCAGGACCATCCTGGCTGATGTCTTCAGCCCTCACTTGAGCCGACTGGCGGTATCGTTGCCGGACTGTGCCGATATCGTTTTGCACCTCGACGAAGCCCTGGTCGATGAACCTCCCCTGGTAGCCAGTAAGGGAGGTCTCTTCAAACGCGGTTTCTCACAACAACTGGATGAACTAAACGACTCCATTCGAGGGGCACGATCATACATCGGCTCGCTGCAGAAAACGGAGAGAGCGCGGACCGGTATCAACAGCCTGAAGGTCGGGTTCAACAAGGTGTTCGGGTACTACATCGAAGTCACCAAAGCCAACCTTGAAGCCGTCCCCGAAGAGTACCTGCGAAAACAAACATTGGTCAATGCCGAGCGGTTCATTACACCCGACCTCAAAGAAAAAGAGGAACTGATCCTTGGCGCCGAAGAGAAGATCTTTGCCCTGGAGGAACAGCTCTACCGGGAATTGACGGACTATCTCAGCACCCGAATTGCCGACATCATGCACACCGCCGAATTGCTGGCTGAACTGGATCTGGTAACGTCGCTGGCTCAACTGGCCGTGCAGAAGAGTTATTGCCGACCGGAAATCTTTGAGGACACGCGGCTGGTTATCGTCAATGGCCGGCACCCGGTGATCGAAACGGTCCTGCCGCCCGGTACGTTCGTTGCCAACGACACTAACCTGACCTCCGACGGCGGCGATATTCATATTCTTACCGGTCCCAACATGTCCGGCAAATCGACTTATCTGCGGCAGATCGGCCTGATTGCGATACTGGCCCAGATCGGTTCTTACGTACCGGCCGACCGAGCCGAAATCGGCCTGGTGGATCGTGTCTTCACGCGTGTCGGCGCCCTGGACAACCTGGCTCGCGGGCAGTCCACGTTCCTGGTGGAGATGGTCGAGACGGCCAACATCCTGCACAACGCCTCAAAACGATCGCTGGTGCTGTTGGATGAAGTCGGCCGGGGGACATCTACTTTCGACGGCCTGTCGGTGGCGTGGGCGGCGGTGGAGCATATCAACGAGTCAATCGCCTGTAGGACTATCTTCGCCACTCATTACCACGAACTGACGGGAATGGCCGAGCTGTGCGAGCGGGTTCATAATTACCAGGTAGCCGTCAGGAAATGGGAAGACAAGGTGATTTTCCTGCACCAGATAATCCCCGGCGGCTGCGACGACTCCTACGGTATCGAGGTGGCCAAGCTGGCGGGGTTGCCCCGAACCACGGTCAACCGCGCCAAACAGATCCTGCGGCTGCTGGAGTCGGGGAAGTTTACACAAAGCGAACTGGGTAAGGGGATATACAAAACGAAAGTACAGACCTCCCTTTTTGACAAGCGCCCTTCAAAGGTAGAGGAAAAGCTGAAAGAGATTGACCCGGACAACATGACGCCGATAGAGGCGTTGGATTTGTTGCGGCAGTTGAAGGAGGAGTTGTAGGGCAGGTCCGGTACGGACCTGCCACCAATCGTCGGGAGACGGGGCTCCTACTCTACAAACTAAGACTTGCGTTGAGATATATCAATGTGTTTTCTTGCCGGTATGGTTGAAAACTGTCTTTATTTCGGTGATAACCTTGATATACTTCGTCATCACATAAAAGACGAGTCGGTCGATCTCGTTTACCTTGATCCCCCGTTCAATTCCAACCGTGCCTACAATGTGATCTTTCAAGACAAAACAGGCAAGAAGGCCGCAGCCCAGATTCGAGCTTTCGAGGATACCTGGTGGTGGAGTGACGAAACGCAGGCCGCTTATGATGAAATGTTAAGCGGCGATTATCCTGTCCAATTAAAGGACATGCTTATGGCGTTCCGTGAGTTCATGGGGCCAACCAATATGATGGCCTACCTGACGATGATGGCAATTCGGCTGTTTGAACTACACCGGGTGCTCAAACCAACCGGGTCGCTTTATCTTCACTGTGATCCGACAGCTGGTCATTATCTTAAAATTCTTCTTGATCAGGTTTTTGGAATTAAAAACTTTCGCAACGAGATCGTGTGGAAGAGGACCAGCGGACACAGTGATAAGAAGGGGTGTGGTAGTACACATGATATTCTGTTCTACTACACGAAAAGTGATTTATTTACATGGAATAGAATATTCCAGGACTATTCGGAAGAATACATACGAACTCATTTTAGGAAGGACGAAGATGGCCGGGTTTTTCAAGATTATGATTTGACAGCCGGTGGTTTGTCGGGTGGAGGTTACGGCTATGAATGGAAAGGAATAACGCGAACATGGCGTTGTCCATTAGACACCATGAAGAAATACGAAAAGGAAGACCGGCTTTATTATACACGCTCCGGCCTAGCTCGTTACAAACGCTACTTGGATGAAATCCCTGGTACACCGCTCCAGGATGTCTGGAGCGATATTCCACCTGTGAATCCAGCATCGAAGGAGAAGTTGGGTTATCCCACTCAAAAACCACTTGCACTTCTTGAAAGGATCGTTATATCCTCTTCGAATGAAGGTGACGTTTTGCTCGACCCCTTCTGCGGCTGTGGCACTACAATAGCAGCAGCAGAAAAGCTGCGTCGCAAATGGATCGGGATTGATATTACATATCTTGCTATTGCCCTCATTAAGAAAAGGATTCTTGAACATTTCCCTGACTGCAAGTTTGAGATAATCGGTGAGCCAAAGTCGACCGACGATGCTAAGGCGCTATTCAAACAGTCGCCATTTCAATTTGAAAGCTGGGCGGTATCGTTCCTTGGAGGGCAACCGTTCAAAAGCACCGGCGGAGGCGACACCGGCATAGACGGCTTCCTGTACTTCCAGGATTACAAGAAGAAGTATCACAAAGTGATTATCGAAGTAAAAGGCGGTAAATATCAGCCGCGTGATATCAGAGCTTTAGCCAGAGTGATGGAGCGTGAAGGTGCTCCGCTGAGTATTCTCATTGCCTTACAACCTCCCACTGCCGGCATGAAGCGTGAAGCCACTACGCTTGGTAAATGGCAACTACCCGGACACGACAAAGAATTTCCGGTTCTACAAATTGTTACGATTGATGAACTTTTCAAGGGCAAGCTACCTAAACTGCCTGACACAAGTAGTACCTTAAAACGTGCTCAGCAAATGGTAAAAGAAAATCATCAGAACCATCTTGATCTCAAGTAATCAGGTATCCCAGGTCGAAACCACAGGGGTGTCGACCTACAAGTTAGTACCATGAATCACCCCTCACCCGACACAACTGTCCCCATAATCAGACCGCTGCCGATCGGCGTCATCAACAAGATCGCCGCCGGTGAAGTGGTCGAACGTCCGGCCTCAGTCGTCAAGGAACTGGTTGAAAACGCCATCGACTCCGGCGCCGGTCGCATCGATATCATTATCGAGAAATCCGGCACCAAGCTGATTAAGATCGTCGACAACGGCTTCGGCATCGACGAACAGCAGATCGAGATCGCCTTCTCCCGCCACGCCACCTCCAAGATATCCAGTTTCGATGATCTGAATCAGTTGCTGTCGTATGGTTTTCGTGGCGAAGCACTGCCGTCGATAGCATCGGTGTCACGCCTGCGCATGGTATCCCGGACGGCAACTGCTGCATCGGGCACGGAAATCATCTTTGAGGGTGGTGTCCTGCACTCCAAAGAGCCGGTGGCCGCCCCCCCGGGAACGGTGGTAGAGGTGGAGAACCTGTTCTACAATACCCCCGCCCGGCGGAAGTTTCTCAAGACGGAAACGACCGAAGCTCGCCACATCTCGCGTCTGGCCACCGCCCTGGCTATCGGGCGCTGCGATATCGGCTTCTCACTGACCATGAACAACCGCAATCTGTTTGCTCTGACGGCCGGTACTTCACTGACGGAGCGGGTGTCGGAACTATTGGGCAACAACGAGACGTTCCTGACGGTGTCCGGTTCGGCCGGTCCGGTAGCGGTCAGTGGGTGCGTTGCCGCCCCTGACCTGGCGCAGAACAACCGTTACGGTCAGTTTATTTTCGTCAACGGTCGCTTCATTCATTCACCGACCCTGTCTCATGCCCTGGCCGCCGGCTATGGTGAACTGCTGCCGCGCGGTCAATTCCCGGTGGGCGCTCTGTTGCTGACGGTCGACCCATCTGAAATCGATGTCAATGTCCATCCCGCCAAAACCGAAGTACGCCTGTCTCGTGATCGCGAGATTCACGACGCCATCTGCCGGATAATTCAGCAAACCCTGCGAAATGCAGCAACAATCCCAACGTTTCAGACCGACAAGTCGGCACCATTGCCTCCACGGGCGGAAGCCGCCGCTCCGGACACTCCGGATCGGACGTGCCAATCATCCGGACTTATACCTGGTGTGCAGCCCCGCCAAGAGTTTAACCGCACGGCCTTTGAAGAACTTTGCCGGACTTCGACCGGTCGCACCGACAACGACGATCTGACTGCCCGTGTGGACAAAGAAACAGGGGAAGTGCTCGCTACCGACCAGGAACCGGCATCGAGATCGGCGCCAGCTGCCAACCTTCCGGAAGGTTTGCGCCTGGTCGGGTGCTTCGCCGAACTGTACCTGTTGGTGCAATGGGCCGACGATCTCTACATCATAGACCAGCACACCGCCCACGAACGAGTGTTGTACGAAGAGATGCTGCCGCTGGTTGAGCGGCAGGGCGTATCGGGGCAGAACCTGCTGTTTCCGGTCCAGGTTGAACTGACCCCGGAGCAGTGGTCGATTTTCGAAGAAGCCGGCGATCTCCTGGACGGGTCCGGATTCACCGCCAACGCTTTCGGCGGACGCACGGTAAACATAGAGGCCATCCCTGCTATCCTTTCGAGAAAACCACCGGAAAAAACATTTCGGCAGATCATCGATGATCTCGCCTCTCTGAAAAAGGGAGGCCACGACCTGAAGAAAGCGATAGCCCAGTCGCTGGCCTGCCGGGCGGCGGTGATGGCCGGTGACCGTCTCAACGACGACGAAGCCGTTGTTCTGGTGTCGCGATTGATGGCCTGCCGGGACCGCTACAGTTGTCCTCACGGTCGCCCGACCTTTGTCAAGATCACCCGCCATGACCTTGACCGGCAGTTCAAACGTGCCTGAACCGCAACCGATACCGATCATCTGCGGGCCGACGGCAACGGGCAAGACCTCTATAGCGGTGGAGTTGGCGGCCTCGTTCCCGCTGGAGATAGTCTCAGCCGATTCCCGCCAGATCATCCGCCGGCTTGATATCGGCACCGCCAAACCGGATTGCGACGAACGCCGCCGGATCGTATTCCATCTTATCGATCTGATCGAACCGGGTGAACGCTACAGCGCCTTCCACTTCATGGAAGATGCCCGGCAGGCGATTGAGGAAATCCTCAGCCGTGGCCGCATACCGGTCGTAGTCGGCGGCACCGGTTTCTACCTCCGGGCTCTGACCGAAGGCATATCTGAGATTGAACAGGATGACATGGCGGTGCGTCAACGATTGGAAGATGATATGCAGCAACACGGTCAAACAGCACTGTATGAACGACTGGTGCAGATCGATCCGGTTGAGGCTGCCCGGCTGCATCCCAATAACCGGGTGCGGGTCATCCGGGCGCTGGAGGTTTACTATCTCACCGGCAGGACCAGGACGGAATTGGCTGCCAAAAACAGCGGCCATAAAAACCGGTTTGATTACCGGTATTTCTGCCTCATGCCGGACCGGCAGCAATTGTATCACGATATCGAGACACGCGTAGACCGGATGATGTCGGCCGGGCTGCTTCAGGAAATCACGGCCCTGGTTGATGAAGGGATGCACGACCAGCTTGAGAGAGCAGCCGTCATCGGCTACAGCGAATTGCTGGATCACATCGACGGTCACACATCGCTGGAGGAAGCTGTCAGCCGTATCAAACAGAATACCCGTCGTTATGCCAAGCGGCAAATGACGTGGTTCCGCAACCAGATTGAGGGCAGTTTTTGTAGTGATCGCGACAGTTTGAGCAGGAATGTGGCGGCGGCGCTGTCACAATAGGAGAGAGGTAGCAAAAAAACTTGACAATTTGGTCATTATGCGATATTTGGCAACAAGTTAGACGCGAGTTCCGTACGTAAAGAACGTTGTTGGTAAAACCGATAAAACTGCAGGAAGCAAGAAACGGACTCCTTTTTACCGGGTACAAAGAAGTATGACAACAAGATCCTTGGCATCATTGACAGTTTTTGGGGTGATAATGCTGGTTTCAGCCGTTTTGACCGGATGCGCCGGACGAGCCGGCATGGATGGTCCGGTTCTGTACGGTGAACGTGACATGGAGAAAGCCGTTGAAGACTCCGCAGCCGTCACCGGCAACGAGGTTTCCCCCGACCAATTATCGCAACCGTCGACCATACCGTCGGATAGCGGTACCTCGGCCGACCGTACGCAATCAGAAGCAGCCGACAGCAACTTTCAACAAACAACGAATACGGTCGACGAAACTGCTTTTTTCGGGGAATTCTCCTACTCAGCGGTAGATCCTGATGATTCGGCAACGGCTGTGGATGACGACATCTGGCGACTGCTGGAACTGGCCGAGGAGTACCAGGCGATGGGTGCTATCGCCAACCGGGAAGCGGCCTGGGAAGAAGCCCAGTACTATTTTGAACAGGCGCTCAAAACTCTGGCAGCACTGGATATCGAAGTCGATTCGCTGCCCACTCCGGAAGCTGAGAAACACGCCGCTATCCTGGACAATACTGTCGCCGAGTACCGGGTGGCGCTGCGATCACTGGGACACCTGTCAGAGGACGTTACTACATCGGTGATAGTGGAAAGGTTCGGCGATCTGATCAACAATCTCGAGCGCGACACCATGATCGTCTACAACCAGGAAGCTCCGGCTATCACTTACGACATCCCGATCGTGCTGAATGACCGGGTTAAGAAGTCGATCATATACTTCCAAACGGTGGCGCGGGATGCTTTCAATAAGTATCTGCGCCGGTCGCGGAAATACACTCCCATGATGAAGCGGATGCTAACGGAACATGGCCTGCCGCTGGACCTGATTTATCTGTCACTGATCGAATCGGGTTACAACCCGCGCGCCTATTCGTGGGCTCGGGCCTCGGGACTGTGGCAGTTCATCAGTTCCACCGGCCGCATGTACGGTCTTAATCGTAATTGGTGGATGGACGAGCGCCGGGATCCGATCAAATCTACCGATGCCGCTTGCCGACACCTCAAGGACCTGTACAACGAGTTCGGCTGCTGGGAACTGGCTATGGCCGCCTATAACGGCGGCTCCGGTCGAGTTCGAAAAACCATCAAGCAGCAGAAAACAATCGATTTCTGGAAAATGTGGCTGAAGCGGCAGACGATGGACTACGTGCCGCTGATAATGGCCGCGACCGTTATCGCCAAAGATCCGGCTAAATATGGTTTTGATGAAATCGAATTTGAACCGGAAATAGTCTGGGACGAGGTCGTTGTTGACCGCTGCCTGGACCTGTCGGTGGTGGCCAAAGCGGTCGACTGTTCACTGCAGGAAATGAAAGATCTCAATCCGGAACTACTGCGCAAGTACACTCCGCCCAACGCCAAGAAGTACACGCTTAAGATTCCCCAGGGAACAAAAACGGAATTCCTGAAGGCTTATCCCTCGATGCCCTCACCCAAAGAGACCAGCTGGGTAAGGCATAAGATCAAGAAAGGCGAAACGGTCAGCACTCTCGCGTCCCGGTATGGTGTTTCTCAATTCGCCATCTTCGAGGCCAACAATCTGAGCCGTCGCTCCCGGATATATGCCGGTAAGACGCTCATTGTTCCGGTGCCGCTGGATCGTGAATACCAGGCGGCAACCAACCAGGAAAAAGGTGACTACAAAGCCAGGAACTCGATCTACACGGTGCGGTCCGGGGACACCATGTGGGATATCGCCCGGGCTTTCGGAACATCCGTCAGCGCCCTGCGCCGAATCAACTATATCGAGCGCGGTTCGCGCATCTATGTCGGTCAGAAACTGAAACTCCCCTCCAGCGCTACGCGGCTGGCAAATAAAAATGTGCCTGACTCCAAGTCATCCGGCTCTACGGCCAGTGTCGACAAGTCATCGAACAAATCCGGAAGTGAGACGAGTCGGACCGGCAAGGGAACTTACAAAGTCCGCCAGGGTGATACACTTTGGGATATCGCCCGGCGTTTCGGTACTACCACCGCCGGTATTCGCCGTCTCAACGGTCTGGGTCGGTCCAGCCGTATCTACCCCGGGCAGATCCTGGCTGTCAGCGCCAGTAACGATCTCGAATACGTTGTTCATAAGGTACAGCGAGGCGAGACACTGGCGCGTATTGCCCGCAAGTACCGAACGAGTATGACCAGGATTATGGCCAACAACGATATCTCCGATCCGGACCTGCTGAGGGTCGGCGAAAAACTCAAAATCTACCAATAGTAACGGAGAATCTGTGGCCAGGAAAAGGGATGTTGTTGTCGGGGTTATAATTGCCCTGGTATTCCTGTTTGCTCTGGGCTTCATGGGGCTGATGTTTATCGGCCTGCTGACGCCGGAGACTGATATCGGTTTTGCCGGACTGGGCGGTAATATTGGTGTCGTGGAGATGTTTGGGCCTATGACCGAAGAATCCGGGCGCCCCGTCATCCAACAGCTTGATCGCTGGGCGGACAGTCGGTCGATTAAGGCTATTGTCGTTCATATTAATAGTGGCGGCGGCGAAGTCGCCATAAGTCAGGAAATCCACACTGCCATCCGTCGGGCTTCGGAACAAAAACCGGTTGTGGCCGCCATGGCCGCCGTGAGTGCCTCGGGCGGTTACTACATTGCCTGTGCCGGCGATCGTATCATAGCCAATCCGGGCACTATCACCGGCTCAATTGGCGTCAGAATGGGGTTTATGACGTTCCGGGGACTGATGGAAAAACTTGGCGTCGAATCCGAAACGATTAAATCCGGTGAGTTCAAGGATGTCTGCAGTTTCAGTCGCTCTATGACCAAAAAAGAGGAATTGATGCTGCAATCAGTGGTCATGGATGCCTATGAGCAGTTTGTCCAGGCGGTCTCAGAAGGACGCGGTATGGACAAGGAGGAAGTCTACCCGCTGGCCAATGGGTCCATTTTCACGGGGTTGCAAGCCTGGAATCTCGGACTGGTTGACACTTTGGGTGGATTGCAGGAGGCTGCCGAATTAGCTGCCGAACTGGCCGGAATCGAAGGCGAACCGCAGATAGTCAGACCGTACAAGAAAAAGAAACTGACTCCCTTTGATTTGTTGGGCCGATTTTTTGAAAACGTCTCATCGACGGTGACCGATGATGTTTGTGGTCCCAAGCTGCTTTATCTCTACCGGTAGTTTTTTTTTAGATTTTGTCCGAAAAACTGTAGACAAGTCGTATTTTTTGCTTTTTCTTAGCCAGCGAGTTTTGTATCTTTTCCTGCCCCAAAGGGTTAACGAGCATGGTCGATGGCGACCGGCCCTTAGGTGCAGTAACGGAGTTTGAAGAAAAGTGAGAAGTTTGATAGACACTCGTATTGTCCAGGGAGGATGTTTTGACGAAGGCTGATTTGGTCGAGAGAGTGGCCGAGAAAACCGGCCTTACCAGAACCGACGTGGCGGTCGTAGTGGACTCACTACTTGATGTGATCAAGAAGTCTCTCGAGAGTGGGCACAACATCGAAGTCAGAGGGTTTGGCACCTTCAAAGTCAAATTGCGTAAAGCGCGCAAGGCACGCAACCCGCGCACCGGTGAAGTGGTTCCGGTGCCCGACAGAAAGGTCCCGGTCTTCAAACCGTCCAACGAATTTAAGAACATGATCACCAAGCTGTCAATCTGAGTGATCGCAGCTACTGTTACGGAGGATTGATGCCGAGCGGGAAAAAGCGCAAACGATTAAAAATCAAAACCCATAAGGCCAAGAAACGTCGACGCGCCAATCGACATAAGAAGAAGAAGGTTTAGTCGCTGATTGTCTGCAGCAACTGCAGACGACAACCAATCTCTTTTTAATGGTCGCTGCCATACCG
Organism: bacterium; assembly: GCA_043811375.1. Classification (GTDB taxonomy): domain Bacteria; phylum Zixibacteria; class MSB-5A5; order GN15; family FEB-12; genus JBDRNJ01. The sequence continues at coordinate 34,091 of JBDRNJ010000019.1, forward strand.
TCCGGTGTGGCAGCGATTTCAATCTGTGGTAAACGACCGATTCGTTGTCCCCCGGGAATCGACTTATCCTGTAGAAGATCGGTCCGACCGGTTTTGATCACCGACCGTGGTCCGGCTGCTGTTCCAGGCGGCGTTGAGCCCAAACAGCAGCGCCAGGATATAACCGCCCTGTCCCCATGTCCAGGCTCGCATATAGAGCATCGTCAGAAAACAGACGAACATGGCCATGAAGAGTGCTGCCGAAACCTGGCTGTCGACCGAACTCGATCGAGTCTTAAACGCCCGCCAGCCGGTTCGCAACCCTTTGACAAACAGTGCTACCAGAGCCGCCGTTCCCAATAGTCCGGTTTCTGCCAGGTAATGCAGCAAAACATTGTGAGCCGACATCCCTTTCACCAAGTACCACAATGGCTCCAGCCTGATTTCCGGTACTACCTGGTGGACCAGGCGCATATTGCCTATCCCTATTCCCGTTACCGGATTGGCCAGGAAAGCCTTGAAGGCAGCCAGCCACAGCACCAGCCTTCTGGCCACGGTGCCCTGGGGTTCATTGATGGAGGCTATCAGTTCTTCAATACGGCCGAGGGTGTTGACGAATAAAGATTCTTCCATAATCAGTAATCCCCCGGCCAGAAGTAATACCGGAGCCAGAACCTGTTTGACCACCCGAGTAATCCGGACAGTACCCTCACGAGACGATTTGCGGTAGGCAACCACCAGCAGCACCGGCACGGCAATTACCACCGCCACAAAAGGAGCGCGTGACTGGGTGGCGAAGATTCCCAGTCCGCAGGCAATGCTCATCAGACCATAGGCGGTGCGGGCCAATCTCGATTCCGACCAGACTAAAAACGCCAGCGCCATCGGTAAGGCCGTCATGGCAAAGTACTGAAGAGCCAGGCCGGTGATACCGAAGAAACGAACCTGTCCCCCCAGCAGCGCGAACTGCACAAAGGCCACTATCGACAGAAGCGATGCCTGCACCAGGTAAAACAGCAATAGCCGACGAACACCAATCTTCAGGCCGTAGAGGAAAGCCAGCCTGAAGGCCAGGTAGACGCAGATAATTCGTAGTGATGGGATTACTGAAAGCCTGATGTCGTAAGCGAACAGGGCCGACACCAGTGTCGCCAGAATAAGCAGGGCAAAAACAAGATCATAGCCGGAAGCACGGACCAGGGTCCGACCACGCAGTAGAAAATCCAGAACGGTTGCCCCCAGTGTCAGGGCAAAGACCACGTCAAAAGGATGGATCCAAAACAGGCTGAGACGGTACGGTAAAAAAACGGAGATCGAAGCCAAAAAGACAAGGTAGGCAATCGTCGGCGACACCAACAGCATCACCGCCGCCAGAGCACCCAGATAACAAGCCACCAACGGCAGCCCCCAGTCAAACGTCAACAGCAGGATCGGAGACAACAACGCCAGCACCCCCAGGGCCGGAACCGCACCTGACAATTGCCGGTCGGCGATCAGGGTACTGTTATCACTCTGATAACCGGATACGTTCATCTCAGTCGATCTTCATAATGTAATCCGTCCATAAACGACGGTTGTAACATCCGGTCAGGCTCCGCTGTCTTGTTCGTGATGACGTCCTGAGGTTTTCTAAAAAGGTGATGATTACAGCCCGCGCAGGGTGGGGCTTGTCTCCCACCAATAAAAGTGGCGATGCCACTGACTTGTCACTGGCGATGCCGACGGCGGACATAAAGCCCGCCGCTACGCGATTTAGAGTAGTAGTGGCCTGCCACCCCGCTGTCACGCGGAGTTGGCGAATCGCTTTTTTAAATGATATGGAACCTGACATGACCTGAAATGACCTTTTGGGACAACCTCTCCTCAGGTGCTGTCGGACTGCGGTCGACCGACCTCGAACCGTTTGACCAGCCAGAGATCGTGCCGGTAGACAAAAGTAAACACCACCGGCCGATCGGATTCACCGGTGCCGTCCATAATATAGCAATCCACGCGCGCTCTATCGCTGGTGTAGGCAATATCACAATTACCGAATCGATCAAAAGCAAACGTACCTTGCGGACCATAAACAAATCGCAACAACGAATCCGAATTCTGCCTGTAATCGAACACCTCCGGCGACAGCAGGGAATCGATAGCAGCTCGGTTCTGGGTCTTGACCGCTTCCTGTAAACGGTACACCTGGTGTTTCAAAAGAGGTATGTGGTCGCGCGAGGGCAATTCCTCACCGCACCCGCTGAGGAGTTGTATTGTCATCGTCAACACTGTCAATGCCGGTAAAAGATGCTTCATTTCAGCCTGAATCCTTCACACCTTCCAGCTTGAACTGCCCGTTGCCGCGGCGTGCGAGAACTCCTTTGTCGACCAGTACCTTGAGAGTGCGGGTGGCCACCAGGTTCCAGAACCAGTAGCGTTCACCTAACGACAGCATCTCGTGACCGTATTTAACAGCTATATCGCGCATTCGGAAGTAGTTGTCGACCAGCAGCGAATCTGTTCCGACACTGAGCGTTTGCAGCATCGGTCGCGCCAGGGTGGTATCAAACATAAAGTTTTCCGGGTTGTATTTCGGCTGGTGACGCCAATACACACGATGTCCCAGCCTGGCTTTCAGAATGAAATTTTCGCCGCAATTCATAGTCGGTATCTCATCACCGAAGTATATCTGGTAGGCCTGGCCTGCTGGAAAGAACGCATAGAACTGGGTACCGTTGAACACGTCGCCGCCGCGTACCAGGTACATGTAGCTGGGGATATGAGCGTTGCAGGGGTCGGTACCGTGATATATCTCCAGCGAAGCCGAGCGGGTGATGAAATTGCGACCCAGTTCAAACCACAGTAACAGGGCCGAAACTACCGGATACGGGCGATGCAGCACACCCCCGGCATCCAGAAAGGCGTTGCTGTCGGCATTTATTGCTTCGGCGGCAATCAGACTGTCCAGTACCCGGCGGTACTGCCCCATATTGATCTCGATCAGGACGGCCAGCGAGTCCGCTACTGCCATAGCCAGCTCCCGGCCCTCCTCGGCCTCCGCCACCGTTATGACGGGGAAAGCCACGACCGGTGCACCATCCTCATCCCGCAGATATCCCTTTTCGGTCATCAGTCTGATCATTTCCTGCACGTAATCGATCTCGGTCATGGCCATCTCAGCTATCTCCTCGGGAGACTTGCCCTCACTGAGCAACAGCGGCAGCAGGCGAGCGAACTCGTTGTCAAAATCCGGGTGCTTTTCTACCATTGGCGGCATGGTTGACTTTTCGTCAACATAAGCAGCCAGCGCCGGTGGAACATGAAAATGGACCGTAAACGGCTGCTCGAAGAACTTCTGGTAGGGCAGCAGCAGATCAAGCGTATCCGCCACATCCCATAGAGACACTGTCACGGTCGCCTCACCGAAGTTGCCGGGCACATATACGGTGGGGCGAACCGCCGTTGTCGCCCGGGGTTCGATGATGTAGTGTGATTTGGTGCGGCGATCCGGCAGCAGATATGATCCGCTGCATTGAACCTCGACTTGAGCCGTGATGAATTTTACCTCATCGGAGTGATTGGTGACATCAAAAGCAGTCGGCCGCCAACCCCACTTGATCGAAGTCAGGTCAATCTCACCGACCGTCAAATCGGGACTTACCGGCGGTGATAGTTCCTGAGCAGACAAACCACCGGTCAGAACCAGCCAACATGAAAGTGCAAGGGCTGTCTTAACTGCGAGCATTCTCGGCACTCCTTGTTTTCTGATGCCGCCCGGCTAACTGCCCACAGGCGGCCTCAATGTCAATTCCCCGGCTTCGGCGCACCATAACGGCGGGAGCCCGGGGATAAAGCTGCTGGGCGAACCACTCCACCTGTTGATCCGAGGGACGTTCAAACTTGAGCCCGGGGACCGGATTGTACGCCAGTAGATTAATTTTACACGGTATCCCCCCCACCAGACGACTGAGAGCCTCAATATCTTCCCGGCTGTCGTTGAAATCTTTGAAGAGTATATATTCGAAAGTTACCCTGGTGGCCGTTTGCTGAGTATAGTATTTGACGGCCGCCATCAACTGATCCAGTTGATGCGTTTTCGCCACCGGTATGATAGCCGCCCGTTTCTCCTGAGTGGCGGCGTGAAGACTGACCGCCAGTCGTGTTTTCAGCCCGCTGTCGGCCAGCCGCCTGATACCGGCCGGGATACCGACTGTCGAAACGGTGATCTTGCGGGCGCTGTGGTTCAGGCCGATTTCATCCCTGATAATCCTGACGGCCGCCGCCATGTTGTTGAAATTGAGCAGCGGCTCGCCCATCCCCATCATAACCACATTGGTGAAAGCCTGGTCGCCGTCCAGTTGGAGGACAGAGATCAACTGTCCGACAATCTCCCCTACGGTCAGATCCCGCAGCAAACCCATGGTTCCGGTAGCGCAGAAGCGGCAGCCCAAACCGCACCCGGCCTGCAATGATATGCACACTGTCCGACGGCCACTCTCATCGGGTATAAGTACGGTTTCAATCGGGTGGCCATCGTGCAGGCTAAACAGCAACTTCCGTGTCCCGTCCGACGACACCGCCCGGTGCTCCGGTTCGGGACAGTAGAAGGTGTATTTTTCATCGAGCCGGCGGCGCAGGTCCCGGGAGAGATCGGACATCAGGTTAAAATCGTACTGGCGAACATGATAGAGCCATTTGAAGAGCTGTCGTCCCTTGAAGCGCTTTTCGCCCCATGAGGCCATCAGCTCCTCCATCTGATCCACGGAATACCCCAGCAGGTTCTCTTTACACATAGACCTGTAATTTAGCCTAAAAACGAACTTTAGCAAGGTCTGTCATTGAGAGAGTAACCACGGGTATCGCCTTGACAGAGCCGGTGTGGGCAGCTATTATCATGGGTGGTAACGGGGTGTAGCGCAGTCAGGCAGCGCGCTTGCTTTGGGAGCAAGATGTCGGAGGTTCAAATCCTCTCACCCCGATTTTGTCTCGATTGTGTGGCAGCAGTCCTGTAGGGCAGGTCTGTCTTCAAACCTGCCACTTTTTCCAAAGGGCGGATTCGCCCTACGACGCTCATGGGGATTACACAGACCAGCCTGCGACACGTCTATTAGCCAGGATCACTTAAGGAGGCCATTTTGTCAATGACCAGAGCCGTTCTCTTCGCAATCATGGGATTGCACTGTTTTGTAGCAGCGCAAGAACCCCGGCCCGATGTGGAGATCACTCGCTTTGCCTTGAATCCATCTTACGGCATTTCCAAGTCAGTAGATCTGGTGTCAGGGAATATGAATAAGTATCTGCTCCTGAAATTCGACAGTGAACGTGTTAGTGAAAACGAATTCATTATAATCGATTCGGTTGTATCAACCAGCAAGCCACAGTTGTGCGACTCAAACGCAGTGTCATTTATCGCTACCCATGGTACGGATTCTGCGATGCTAATCGTCGTAGATTTCGACACGTTAACAAAACTGGATACAATCGTCACCTATCCAGTTGAAGATTTGAGGTCAAAAGTCAGTTATAGGAGGGGACAGAACCATCTCTACAATCTAGACGGTTACCTGTTCTATAGGCCCGATTCGCTGTTGTTTTGGCGTGTTCCCGTCGGGAGGTATTCGATCATAGAAACCGGCAGAGTAACAGCAGACCGGTCGTACCTCTATGAGGATTGGTGTATGCTGTGTGACTTACCGGTGTTTATCGGAGACTTTTCTATGGCACTGTGGGCACGGGGACAACGCTTCCCGACGATTGGCGAACAAACGCCAATAATCGCGTACGATTTTGAGCAGGATTCCTGCTACGTGCTGCGGTTTGTTACCGGCAATTGCTGGTCGCCACAACTGTTACATAGAGATGATCAACTGTTCTGCTTCTGCGATGGGCCAGGCAGTAAGTGGAGCTTCTGTATCGTGGAAGACTCGATCCCCAGGCCATTGCACTCTATTGGATACCCCGTGCAGTTCGGTGAATGTGTATTATATCACGACTCTGTTGTGATCAGGACAGAAAGCAATTGTGACAAGGACTACGGGATACAAACTCACGTGATACTCAGATGATCCATCCGTTCGAGGCGTTGATTTTTCTCGTCTGGTCAGCTTAGTCCTGTAGGGCAGGTCTGTCTTCAAACCCGCAATTATTTCCAAAAGGCGGATTCGAAGACGGATCCGCCCTACGACGCAGTGTAATGGCCCCGTCAGGCGGCGCGCTTGCTTTGGGAGCAAGATGTCGGAGGTTCAAATCCTCTCACCCCGATTTTGAATATCCGCTGTTATCCTCCAGGAAACCAAAGAAACAGACTTGATTGCCAGGGGTTTCCCCAGTCACCGCTCCTTCGCTGCAGACGGTAAGGGGCGGTAGAATACGGTAAGATACGGCCAATAATAGCACAAATTCAGCATAGCTGATAACCAGGTTGAAATCGCTCTACTCCTGAGACTCAGAGCCAGTTTGCTCACGATTTGGATGTGGTCATACGTTGTCCGGGAATCAATTGTGCAAATCCATCGTTCACGGTATATTCCCTTTTAATGTGAGAACTGACAAAAGACACGAATGATGATCACAGCACAGCGACACAGATTATGGATTATGGTTCTCACCATTCTCTGGCTTATTCTCATAGGCTGGTTGCTGCACCATACCGCGGAAGGACACCATGGTGAAGACCATAACAACTGTCCTCTGTGTCTTGCAGCAGTAGGAATGCTTCTTGCTGCCGCAGCAGTCATTCTGCGGTTAGGGCTGGTTCTCATAGGTTTCTTATGCCACCACGAGCGATCGATTTGCTCTGTTCTGCTCTTTGTAACGCGGGGACGTAGCCCTCCTATTCCCAGTAAACTCTAAGCGCCTGAATCGCCATAGGCGGCGCCAAACGTTACCAGTTCACTTGCCACTGAAGGCAAGCAATCATCATCAGGAGGATAGCATGGCTATACGAACATTGGTGGTGTTTCTGTGTGTGTGCTTCGGTTGCGTCGCACACGAACAGACCACAACAAATCCAGATATATCAGCAACCGGAGACTTCCGAGTCTTCAGTCATAACGATAAACTTCGCACCGATGAGGCCGAGGAACTGAATCTTGCTACTCCGGATTTCGAGCTGGATATCGCCGGAAATCTCAATCCGAATGCGCGTGCTGACGCCGTTATAGCCTGGCACGGGGAACACAATGCCGAAATCGAAGAGTTGTTCGTGACCATCGAGAGTGGATTACCCCTGGGGGCAAACCTTCGTGTTGGTAAGCACCTGCTCGAGTTCGGAAGATTGAATCCTGTTCACCCTCATGCGTATTCATTCATCAAACGACCCCTGCCGCATAAAATGTTCTTCGGCGAGGAGGGACTTGCCGATGTAGCAATCCGCAGCGGCTTCCTCCTGCCGACAGGAGATGCCAACACCGAGACAATAGTGGGGCTCCTCAAAGGGGATGCCTTTGCTTCCCATGAGCACGGGCACGAAGAAGAAAGTGAAGAGCACCCGTACGAAGAAATGGCGGAGCCTAAGCGGGGTCTCGGCTTCTTCGGTCGAGCTACCACTTTTTTTACTGTGAATAAATCAGCAAATCTGGCTTTTGGCAGTTCGGTCGTCAACGCCGTGCATGGCTTTCACGAGTATGAACACGAAGAGGGTGCCGTGAACCATCATGAGGCACCGGACGAGCTTCGAGCGTGGTTGTTGGGCGGCGATGTGAAGTACAAGTACAGACCGAATCGAAACACAGCACTCCAGATTGAAGCTGAAGGGATTGTCCGAATTGCAGAACAGGGTGAGGTGATTGATGATCTTACCTCGTATGGTGGTTACGGTTACATCGACTACCGATTCCGCCAGCAGTACAACCTTGGCGGCATCTTTGAATGGATTCGAGTCGAAGAACTCCATGAGGAGGAGGGCACTGAAGAACACGAGATTCACCGCACAGATACCTGGCGGGCCGGTCTGTTTGTAGGCTGGTCGCCGATCGAAGAGACCAGTCTGGTCCGACTTGCCGGACACTGGACAGAACCGGGGTACGGCGATGGTTTCTGGGAAATGACCCTGCAGCTCGTGGTGAGCCTCGGATCTCATAAGCCACACGATTTCTAGGTGGGCAGGTGAAGAGCATAATATAAGTATTACAAGTACTATTCATAACCTACTGCTGCCATCTTAGCTGTTTGGTTTTTTCGAATTGGCAGCAGGCAACTTCCTAACGTTTTGGCTTGACATACCAACCGGCGCCACGGTCGTCGCCATATTGGGTGCGTTACTACTGCTGTTCTTCTCTGTGCGATGGATAGCCAGTAAGAGGCTAAGACGGATCACGAGACGGTACAACTCCGCCGACCCGACCATTGATAGCGATCAGGTTTGGCACACTTGACGTAACTCCCCAATCAGGAATGGGGTATATAGGTTCAAATCCTCTCACCCCGATAGATTTGTCTCCCCTATTCCTTTCATTATTGGTGGTTTTCATTGAGAATAGGCAGTGACTCACTTGGACGGATTTTTCGTTGGATTGCTCGCGGAAGATTGGCTGTCTGACGGTGCTCCATTGGCAGGTGGATGACGTATCGCTTACGACTGGCGAGGGCTGCCGGACGTTCCAAAGCTTCAGGATACATCATGATCGAGCATGCCTGAAAGTTGGCGGGAGGGGAGGTCATCCGGCATTGCCGCTGATCCAAGGTCAGGGATCGGTAGACCGTATCTCACCGATTGATTTCGTGGAACATCAGCGCCCCCGTTGAGTTAAAGATACATTGGTGTTGCGTCCGGGCCGGCCTTGAGATATATTCACGACGGCCTTCACTGCTTTCAACGAGGTAACATGACACGACTGCGAACAGCCTTAAGACGATTTTCCGCTATCATCTTCATCCCGTTTCCGTTTGCCCTTTGCCTGCTTCTGGCGGCGTGCTCGGGCAATCCTGATGGAGGTTCGGGAGGAGCCAATGCGCGCCTGATGCCGGCGGTGGAGGCAGTGCAAGCCAGGTACGGCAGCCTTCCTCTGACCGAGCGCCTGAGCGGCCTCGTTCGGGCCAGGAACCAGGTGGAGTTGTATCCCCAGATCAGCGCGGCGGTGGTTCAGGTATATGTCCAGAACGGTGATCCGGTGAAGTCCGGGGATCCGCTGGTACGGCTACGCGATACCGAGTTACGGGAGCGACTCAAGCAGGTCGAAGCGAATTATCAGATCACCGTGGCACAGGCCAGGCAGGCCGATGCCGATATGCAGCGGATTCAGGCGGAACTGAATCGCAGCACCAACCTTGCCCAGAAAGACCTTATAAGCCCGACCGAATTCGAGACCATGCAGACTCAGGCAATAGCCGCTGAGGCCGAAGCTGAGCTGGCGCGGGCGCGAGTGGAACAGGCGCAGGCCTCCGTTGATGAACGAATAGAGGCATTATCGCGAACGGTCGTTCGGGCTCCGGTCGATGGTACGGTCGGCAATCGCAACGCCGAAGTCGGCATGCTGGTCACCCCGAACACCAAGCTGTTTACGCTTGGGCAGCTCGATTCCATTCGCGTTGAAGTGATACTCACCGACCGCATGCTTTCATACATCAAAGAAGATCAGCGATCCGAAATTTCTTCGCCGAGTATCCCCTTTGGTTCGATTGATGCTCCGGTTGCACGCATTTCCCCATTCCTGCATCCGGTCACCCATAGTACGATTGCCGAGATTGATCTGGTCAACCTCGAAGGCGCTCTGAATCCGGGAATGTTTGTTTCAGTAGACATATTTTATGGCGAAAGCGAAGTGGCCACGTTGGTCCCACTGAGCTCCCTCTGGGAAAATCCGGCCACGGTAAGCGTCGGAGTGTTTGTCACCCGCGACTCGTTGACAGGCGAACCGGTTGCCGTGTTCGACGATCCACGCGGCGGTTCACTCACTGATCCGGTTTCTTTTGAGTTTGTGCCGGTTGAAGTAATCGCCCAAGGTCGAATGAACGCCGGGGTGCGAGGCCTCGACCCGGGAAGCTGGGTAGTGACGATCGGCCAGAATTTGCTGGGCGCTGATACCGCACAGGCGCGAGTGCGGCCGGTCAACTGGGATTGGGTTGAGAAACTGCAGCAGCTTCAGCGCGAAGACTTGCTGGAGGAGATCATACAGCGCCAACAGACGGGTGCCGGCGATACTACTCTGATCGGCATGACACCGGCCGGTTGCCGGGACGCCGCATGAACATTACCAGAATAGCTGTCAAACGTCCCATTGCCACTTCTATGGTGTTTCTTATCATCATTGTGCTCGGCATCATGGGATTCAGGTTTTTGCCGGTTGATCTGTTGCCGCCGATCGAGTACCCGATGCTCAGTATCTCCACCAGCTATCCCAACGTTGGGCCGGAAGAAATTGAGACAATTATCACGGACCGGGTGGAAAACGCCGTCGCCGTCGTGCCCAACCTTACGGAAGTGCGTTCGGACTCCGAAGAGGGGCGGAGCCGGGTAAGGCTTGAGTTTGCACAGGGCACTGATATCGATGCCGCAGCCAACGATATCCGGGCGGCGCTTGATAGGATCCGTGATGATTTCCCCCCCGAAGTCGAGCCGCCGCGGCTGTGGAAATTCGATCCTGATAATTTCCCGGTTCTTATTATGGGGGCGCAGTCGCACCGTTCGATGGATGAACTGACGCTCATTCTCGAAAGAGAGATTACCCAGCGTTTCGAACAGATTCCCGGAGTCGGTTCGATCGATGTCTGGGGAGGCATATATCGCGAAGTCCAGGTTCGGCTCAAACGCGACCGCCTTGCGTCCAGCCATCTCACCGCGGCCGATGTACGCGCGGCGCTGCAACGCGAAAATGTTACCCTGCCCGGCGGCGACATGCGCGAAGGGATCAGCGACATGTATATCCGTACCCGGGGCGAGTACCAATCTCTCGACGAGATCGCCAACACGATCATTACAGTGATCGACGGCTACCCGATTCGGGTGCGCGATGTCGCCGATGTAGTGGACGGCTTCCAGGACATCAACCGCATCGTACAGATCGACGGCCGGCCAATGGTTCGCCTGGGGATTCGCAAGCAGTCAGGGGCCAACACGGTCGCAGTAGCGCAACAGGCACGCGCGGTGATGGAACAGATCAATCGGGAGCGTGAAGATATCGATCTAGTGCTCGTCATCGATCAGAGCGATTTCATCCAGAACTCTATTGACAACGTCAAACGGTCGGCCCTTTTCGGTGGGCTCCTCGCGATCTTCATACTCTATCTTTTCTTGCGCAACGGTTCGACCACGTTCATCATTGCAGTGTCAATTCCGATCTCGATTATCGCTACCTTCGGATTGCTGTTCTTCAATAATCTCACTCTGAATCAGATGAGTTTCGGCGGACTGGCTCTGGGGATAGGGTTAATCGTCGACAGTGCCATTGTGGTGCTCGAGAATATCGTCCGCTTGCGAGAAGGCCGTCACACACTCGAGGAAAGCGCCCTCACCGGTACCAAGCAGGTAACCGGCGCTATCATCGCATCGACTCTTACGACTACTGTCATCTTTCTGCCGGTGGTTTTCATGCAGACCATATCCGGCATGCTCTTTCGAGAACTGGCGCTAGTAGTGGTGTTCGCCCTCTTGTGTTCCTTGTTGGTGGCGCTAACGCTTGTGCCGATGCTCGCCAGCCGATATTTGACGGTTCCGGCCGGCGGTCGCAGCGACGAGGATCGCGTATTGCGCATCGGCAAGTGGTTCGAACGTCTCGAAGGCCGGTATGCGGGTCTACTCGATAAAGCAATGCGACACAAGAAAATCGTTTTCGGCGTTACGGCATTGCTGTTGACCGGGACCCTGTTGTTGTGGCCGCTGTTGCCGGTAGAGCTGGCGCCGCAAACCGATGCTGATGAGATCGGTATTGACCTGGAGATGGCTCAAGGGACCAATATCGCCGTGGTCAATCGCTACCTGAGCGAGTTGGAGCAGATCGTGCGTGACGTCGCTCCGATGGATCAGATCCGCCATATCACCACCCAGATTCGTCCGGGGAATGCCGAAGTGGAAATCTCGCTGAAGAACGCCGAGGAACGCTCGATCAACAGTTTCGTTTTGGCCGACCGCCTTCGTCGCGAGGTCTCGGGTAAGATTCCTGGTGCTAACATCCGGGTCTCGGCACAATCAGGGCTGTGGATGCTGCGTCGATTGTTCGGTTCGGGGGGAGCCGAGGCGGTACAAATCGAACTGCGCGGCTACGACCTGGCGATGGCCGACCTTTTAGCTACAGACATCAAGCAGATTGTCGAGCGCATCCCTGAGGTGGCCGACGTTCGGACCAGCCGACGTGAGGGAAGACCGGAACAGAATCTAATCATCGATCGCGAGAAGATCGCCGATCTGGGTCTGTCGGTGAACCAGATCGCACAGATAATCCAGACAAATGTCGGCGGCAGTCGCGCCGGAGTCTTTCGTGAAGGTGGCGAGGAATTCCCTATCACGGTGCGCCTGCAGCCGAAAGACCGCCTGACCACCAGCGACTTGAGCAACATAACCGTACGCAGCAACAGCGGCGATATTATTCCCGTGTCGTCGTTGGTGCAAACCCAGCGACGGCGCAGCCCGACCGAGATCGAGCGCATCGACGGGCAGCGTGTAACCTACATAACCGCCAACCTTGAAAGTGGCGCGGCTCTTGGGGATGTTGTCGAAAAACTGCAGAAGGCCGTTCAGACGGTGGCCCTGCCCAAAGGATTCTCGGTCTTGTTCGGTGGCGAATATGAGGAGCAGCAGCAGGCGCAGACCGATTTTCTCTTGTCGGTCTTAATGGCCGTTGTTCTCATTTACATGGTGATGGCGGCGCAGTTTGAACGATTTCTGGATCCGCTAATCGTGATGGTCTCGGTGCCTCTGGCCATTATCGGTGTCGTACCCACTCTCTTGCTGACCGGCACGACCCTGAACATACAAAGTCTAATGGGTATCATCATGCTCATAGGCATTGTGGTCAACAACGCTATTGTCCTGGTCGACTATATCAATTTGATGCGCCGTGAGCGCAATCTCGATATCACCGCCGCCGTCATGCAGTCGGCGCGACTACGCCTGCGGCCGATCCTGATGACCACGTGCACGACGGTGCTGGCGATGCTGCCGCTGGCGTTTGTGCTGGGTGCGGGAGGCGAAATCCAGGCGGCGCTGGCGCGGGCGGTCATTGGCGGCCTGACAGTGTCATCCCTCATAACCTTGATCCTCATCCCGGTCACGTACACCAGCGTGCACAATCTACTAGCCAGAGTCCGCTCCTGAGCCGTGGTCGGCAGCTATTATCATGGGCGGTAACAACACGGTGTAGCGCAGTCAGGCAGCGCGTTTGCTTTGGGAGCACGATGTCGGAGGTTCAAATCCTCTCACCCCGATTTTGAATGCCCGCAAATCCGTAATCCCGCGCACCACCGGTCGATTCCGGCCAGAGGTCAATACAGACTGCCCCCCCGACTCAGGCGATCCAGATGCTCTTGATATTGACAAACTCCCTGATGCCGTAATGAGACAATTCCCGCCCGTAGCCGGATCGTTTGATGCCGCCAAATGGCAGCCGGGGGTCGGATTTGGTCATGCCGTTTATAAACACCGCCCCGGTTTCGATACGGCGAGCTACTTCCTCGGCCTTTTTCAAATCCCGCGACCAGACGGAACCACCCAGTCCAAATACAGAATCATTGGCCACGGCTATCGCTTCCTCTGTGTCCCTGACCGAGATAATGGCCGACACCGGCCCGAAAGTCTCCTGTTCGTAGACGGGCATTCCCTTTTTTACGTCGGCCAGGACGGTCGGCAGGTAGTAAGCGCCCGGACGGTCAGCTCGTTTGCCGCCACAGAGCAATCGTGCTCCCAACTGGATTGACTGCTGTACTTGTTCGTCGAGTTCTGCCATCAGGTCCTCACGAGCCATCGGTCCTACCTGGGTAGCCTCGTCGAGCGGATCGCCTATCCGCAGCGATTGCATGATCCGGGTCTGCTCTTTCTGGAACTGCTCCACTAACGGCTCGACTACAATGAACCGTTTAGCGGCGATACAGCTCTGGCCCTGGTTAATCATGCGGGCCGTGGCCGATGTAGCCACGCACTGCGGCAGGTCGGCATCCTCCAGGACCACAAACGGATCCGATCCGCCCAATTCCAGGACGGTTTTTTTCAGTTCCCGGCCGGCTGTTGCGGCTACCTGCATTCCGGCCGGTTCGCTGCCGGTGAGGGTTACTGCCTTTATCAACGGGTTGGTAATGACGTTTTCGACCTGACCGGCCGAGATGAGCAGAGCCTTAAACAGATGGGGCGGAAAGCCCGCCTCACGAAAGATTTCTTCAATAGCCAGTGCGCATCCGGGCACATTGGAGGCATGTTTGAGAATCCCGGCGTTACCGGCCATCAGGGTCGGAGCGGCAAAGCGCATCACCTGCCAGAAAGGGAAATTCCAGGGCATGACGGCCAGCACCACGCCCAACGGTTCGAAAGCGACCAGGCTGCGGCTGGCATCGGTTTCGATCATTTCATCGGCCAGGAATTTCTCGGCATGGTCGGCGTAGTAATCACAGACCCAGGCGCACTTTTCGATCTCGGCCCGCCCTTCCCTGATCGTCTTGCCCATTTCCAGAGACATCAGCCGGGCGTACTGGTCAGTTTCACGGCGCTGATACTCCGCAGCCCGGTGCATCAGTTCACTGCGATGGGTAAATGTGGTCCGGCGCCACCGGCGAAAGGCTTCATCGGCTTCAGAAATAGCACGGGTAATTTGTTTCGAGTCAGGCTCGGCGTATTCCCGAATAAGCTCTCCGGTGGCCGGATTGATCGCTTTCATTCTATCCTCCCGGGGACGGAAACCGGAACGGTTCACAGAGATTGCGTTCCAGTTTCCGGCTGAGATCATAGTTTACTTTCGATTGTATGGGCACTTCAATCAGGCAAAGTTCCTGGCTGGTTATGGCTTCTTTCAGGTTCGATTGAAGTTGCTCCAGATTCTGCGGGGCATAGCCTTTGATACCGAAGCTCCGGGCGTATTGCATGAGATCGGGATTGGTCAGTTTGGTTCCAAAGGTGCGGCCGGTGTGATTGAATTGTTTCCAGGAAATCAACCCATATTCGTTGTCGTTAAAAACGATAATGGTGAAGCCGACACCGATCCGCCGGGCGGTCTCAATTTCCTGAGAGTTCATCAGGAAACCACCGTCACCCATCACCGCCACCACCTGCTTGTCCGGACAGGCCAACTTGGCGGCGACCCCACCCGGCAAGGCAATGCCCATACTGGCCAGGCCGTTTGACATGATAACGGAGTTGGGCTCGTAGGTCGGGTAGTTGCGGCCGATCCACATTTTGTGACTGCCGACATCGGAGATAAGAATGTCACCGGGATTCATAACATCACGGATGATGTGAAGGACTCCCGGAACCGTGAACTCATCTCCCGGGGACAATCGGTAGGATCGGATATCAATTTCGATCTGTTTTCGCAGTGGCCAAAACCAGCCGGTATCAAAAACAAGGTGCTCCTTTTTGACCCGTTCCGTCAAGGCCGATAAGGCACCGGAGACGTCGCTGACAATTTCAACTGTCGGCTGGTAGAAGTCGTATACCTCGGCGGGAAGAAAATCTATGTGCACGATCTGCCTGCTGCTGTCGTGGTTCCAGAACTCGGGCGCATATTCAGCAATATCATAGCCGACAGTCAGAATCAGGTCTGCCCGGTCGATGGCACCGTTGACGTAGTCACGTGTCTGCAACCCGACTGCGAACAGAGAATGCTCATCACGGTCCGAGACAGCCCCCTTGCCCATGAACGTTGACACCACCGGTATGTAGGCAGCGGCCACCAGAGCGCGTAATTGCCGGGAAGACCTTTCGCGGATAGCACCGTTGCCGGCCAGGATCAACGGCCGCTTAGATTGGGACAGAAGCTGCATGGCGGCGCTGACGGCCTGCGAATCAGGAGCGGCCCGGCGCACCGGCCTGGGCGTTATCGGCTGGTGAGAACAATCCAGCCGGGCAATATCCTCGGGGAGTTCAAAATGCGTGGCTCCCGGTTTTTCCATCTCAGCCAGCTTGAAAGCTTTGCGGACGACTTCGGTGACAACCTGCGGGTTCTGAATACTGGCGTTCCATTTCGTGATCGGTTTGAACATGTTGATGATGTCGATTTTCTGGTGGCTTTCCTTGTGCATTCGGTCCGAGGCGGCCTGACCGGTAATGGCTACTACTGGTGCCTTGTCAAGGTGAGCATCGGCCACACCGGTAACTAGATTGGTGGCGCCCGGTCCCAGAGTGGACAGGCAGACTCCGGCCCGACCCGTCAGGCGACCGTACACATCGGCCATAAACGAGGCTCCCAGCTCCAGGCGGGTGGTGATAAACCGGATGTCGGATGTCTCCAGTGACAAAAGCAGATCTTCGTTCTCTTCACCGGGAATACCGAAGACATACTTGACACCTTCGCCTTCAAGGCAGCGGACGATCAGATCAGAGACTTTCATGTTTATTCTCTCGCTGGAAGATGCCACCAAACGCTACACCACATGTTTCTATTGGTTCCATAACCGGAGCCCGCAGGTCTTTACTCCCCATACGTCTGATATGGTTGCTGTTGTTATCGTTCATGCCATCGTTATCCGTCTCCGACAGCGTAGCTGCCGGGTACATGCTCCTGTCACTCATAAGATAGCCTTCCGATAACTATCCGGTAAAGACAAAAAAAGAGCCGGCCGGTTTCGCCCGGTGTAGTTGACGCGCCGGAATCTCATCCGTCAGACTGAATCGATCGGATCGGACCGGCGTCGCCAACGGCAGTAGCCTACTACAACTATTGCAGCCAGTAACCCGGCGATAGTCAACCGTCCTGACCAGCGATTGAGAGCCGAATCGTACACCATCACGACCCGGTGGTTTCCGGAGGGAACCGCTACCGCCCGGAAGGCACCGTAGGCACGGTGGATGGGACGCCTGACGCCGTCCACACAGGCACGCCAGGCGGGAAAATAGGTGTCGGACAGAACCAGCAGTTGGTTGGTGGCTGAGACAACGTTGATTTCCAACGAATCCATGTCATAGTAGATTATCTCAGCCCGATAACTGTCCGGGCTGCAAGGGGAGATCGTCAGCTCCGGCTCCTCCTCCAGCAACACCAGCTTGCGAAGATTGTCACTTCCCTTGAGGACCAACTCATGTATCGCCTTTCGATCCGGAACTACCTTATAGGCACCCGCCAGGTAAGCATGGGGGAAGCAGTTCCTGTTTCCGAGGACTATGTATTCCGCCGCAACGCCGAGTGTATCCAGGGGAATCGGCCCCAGAATGTCCGGTGGCAGGTGGTGTCCCTGCCGGCAAATGATGTAGCGAGTGGCGGTCAGGTTCGCCAGACGAGGATTGAGATAGTTGCTGCGGTGGTAGCCTCCGATCAACTCATAGAACCAGATCAATTCCTTGCCGTGGGGAAAGGTGGTACTCCTGATTCCGTAATAGCCAAGTTGAAAGCCTCCCTCCCAGATACCGTACGAAACTGTGCGTCCCGGCTCCTCCTGGCTGCGCAGCACGTCGATTACCGGATGCGGACCGAACCGCCGGTCGGCATCAAACACGTATAGCAACTGCTCGTTGAAACGGCAGTTCGCAAATGTGACCACCAGCGGCAGTATCCACAGCAAGTGACGTAACCTGGGGGCGGACAGGACTATTCTGACAACCACCGCCGCAATTCCGGCGTAAACCAGCGCCAACCAGAGACCGGTTTTGAGGTGTGGCAGGTTAGCCAATGCGAATGACCACTTGCCGGCTGCTGCCGACTCCATCGGCAGGGCTGCCAGGTTAAATATCCGGCAGTACCAGCGCAACATCTCCTCCCCACTGATAGTAAAACTGATTGCCGCCAGCAGCAGGATGAAGGGGACAGCCCTCAGTACGAACGCCAGGGTCCACTGCCTTGATGATCCGAGGGCTCCGGGGGAGACGGCCCGGTCACGAACGTTCTCTATGCCCATCCCGCCCAGCACGGCCACACAGAAAACGAAAACAAACATAGCCGTCGAGGGACCGGCCATGGACGATAAGAAAGGAATCACAGCAATGATCAGTGCAAAGAAGGGGGTGGAAGGACCCAGGGCATAGAGGAAAACCAGGCTCGCCAGCGCTCCCCAGAAGTACTTCTCTGAACGACCACGGGTCAGAAATGCCAGCAGGGCCATGAACAGAACGACAATCCCAGCGCTTTCCGAGGTTCTCTTGAACGTATTCTTGCCCCAGTACAGCCGTTGGCCATTGGCCAGATCGGTGCCGCTGAACTCGGGGACAAGTTGCGAAACCGCCTCCTCGGCACGCAACGAGTACTGTGAGGCAAACTCAAACCCGGCGTGGACAGAGGCCCGGGGTGAATAATTCAAGAGATATCGAGCACTCGGCAATAACTGGACCGACGAAATCATAAGCCCCAACAGCACACCGAAAACCAGCAGTGCCGCCGGCCGTATCAGCGACTTGACGGTCCAACTCTGCAAGAATAACCGGCCAAGTTTGTAGACAGAGAATAAAGCCACCACCCAGAGAACGTAGTAGGCCATCTGCAGATGCGGAGTGAGAATAATAACGGCCAGGACCAGTCCAAACCAGACGGCGTCCTGCAACCGGTACCGTCTGAGAAGCCGATCAAGAAACAGCATCAGCAGCGGAAACCAGGTAGCCACGTATAGTTTACCATCGTGACCTTCCGCCGTCCAACTGAACAGACAGGGCGAAAGAGCGTAGGCCAGTCCGGCGAAGACAGCTCCTAACCTCGATAGATTGAATTGTCGCGCCGCCAGGTACATAAAAACCCCGGCCAGGAAGTAGTGCAGCATGAAATTGTAAGCAGTCGTTCGGAAAACGTCACCGCAGAAATCGATAAACGTCAAAGGATAATAGATGCCGCCGTGAATGGCGTCTACAAAGGGAAGGCCGCAGCAGATAAAGAAGTTCCAGCCCGGCACGGAATAATGACTGAGCAAGTACTCCTTCAACAGTGTGCGGTAGAAGACTCCAAACCCGACGACATCGTGCGACGCGATCATGTAGTCGGAGAAGATGAAGTCACGAAAGATAAAAACCAGGGATGCGACCAAAACAGCCGCATAGAGTGTGATCAAGCACTGAGGTTTATCCAGAAAACGCAGCACCCGGGTGGTGGGTGATATGTTATCAGCCATCAAGCGTCCACCCCTCATCCGACCGGAACCGGGCGTCCATCACTGTCCCCGGTTCACCTGACAGATACACTTCCCCTCGACGCCGGCACAAAATGACCTCGCTAGTCTGTTATCAACCTTTCTCCGAAGTTCTATATACCGCTAAACTGGATATCCGTAAAGTACATACTGGGGCGGCGCCAGGATGAGTAAACCCAGGGATCGTTGCCCATCGCCACCAGCTTGTCCCACAGTTCGGCTGAGTTTCCGGAGATGTTCATTTCATTGACCGGCCGGACGATTTGGCCGTCCTCGATGTACAAGCCCATGATGCCGTAGGAGAAGTCGCCGGTAGTCGAATTACTGTTGCCGCCTATGAAAGTGTTGATCAGTATACCCTTCTTCATTCCCTTTACGAGATCATCCAGTGACTTGTCACCGTATTCGAAAACCAGGTTGGTTGAACCGCCGGTGGTGGGTTCCATGCCGAGTTTGCGGCCATAGTACCAGTCAATGTAGTACGACTTCAGCACACCCTTGTCGATCATCACGCGTCGTTTGGTCGCCATCCCGTCACCATCGTACAGGCGGGAACCGATGCCGGTTTCGATAAACGGATCATCGATTATGGTCAGTTTTTCCGAGCCGATCTTCTGATCCAGTTTGCCGTCCAGAAACGATCTTTTCTGCTGCAAGGCGCTGCCCTGCATCGGCTCGTTGAGTGCGCTCAGCAGCCTGCCGCCGTTCCGGTTGGTGACAATCATGTCGAACTTTCCGGATTCCATTTTAACCTGGCCGATTTTTGTCAGCGCTCGTTTGACGGCGGACTTACCCATTACTTCCGGCGCCGGCAGATCCTTGCGAAAACGCACCGTACGCCAGTCCCAGTCCTGGGGACGACCGCCGCCGTCATCACTGACGGTAACTTCCGCTCCGGCCGAGAAGGAAGTACCGCGACGAACACCCTCGAAGCCGTTGCTGTGGACTTTGACTGTCTCGTAGAACGAGTCGGAAAATCCTGCCGTACATGATATGATGCGGTCGCTCTGAGCCTGCGCGGTTTCTTCTATGGCCTGAGCGAACTTGACCCTGGCCTCGGAGGACAGCCCCTCGTAGGAGTCGTCGAATATCCGCAGGTCCGTTTCCTTGCGGCCGGCATAGTATTTGGGATCCGGGAGCGATCGGAAAGGATCTTCGCCGAGGTACCCGGTCATAGCCACTGCTTCGCGTATAAAAGTATCCAGCCGTTCCCGGCTGAGGTCATTGGTGGAGTGATTCGAGTAACGATTCTTGGCGTAGACCGTCATACTGAGTGAGTTCTGGGTCGATTCTTTCAATTCCTCCAGTTTGCCGTCGCGAAAGCCGACTTCGATGTCGCGGCTGTTGGCTATATTGACGGCCAGGTCATCGGCGCCGCTTTTCTTCGCCTCGGCGATCACCCAGTGAGCCAGCTTGAGTTTCTCCTGCTTATTCATAACTCTAACCCTGTTTTCGTTGTTGAGTATTTTGAGAGGACAATCCTGATTACTGAGAGGTTCATGAATCTACTCCTCCCACTGTGATCGAGGATACCTTGATTGTAGGCAGACCAAATCCGACCGGTGCCCACTGGCCGTTCTTACCACAGGAGCCGCCACCCGCCATCAGTTCCGGATCGTCACCGACCATGACGACTTTGGTCAGCACCTCCGGACCATTGCCGATGATATTGCATTCCTTAATGGGACGGGTCAGTTTTCCGTTTTCGATCAGCGAGCCTGATTTGAGATAAAAGGTGAAATCACCTGCGCCGATATGCACCTCGCCATTGGAGAAAGATTCAGCATAGATGCCTTTCCTGACGCTCTGAATGATCTCTTCCCGGGTGTGCGGTCCCGCCTCCATGTAGGTATTGCGCATACGCGGCATCGGCGCGTGGCGGAACGACTGTCGCCGCCCGCTGCCGGTCGGGTTCACCTGGTAGTGTTTGGCACTGATGCGGTCATGAAGGTAGCTTTCCAGGATGCCATTTCTAACGAGATACGTTTTCTGGCTGTCGTTGGCTTCGTCATCGACATTGATACTGCCGCGCATATTGGGATTGGTGCCGTCATCGACAATCGATACAAAGTTTTCTGCCACCGGTTTACCTATCTTGTCGGCAAAGATAGATACTCCCTTGCGATTGAAGTCCGCTTCCATACCGTGTCCGATAGCCTCGTGCAACAGTATACCGGAATTGCCCGGCGATAGGACCACCTCCATCTCACCGGCTTCCGGTTTGACGGCATCAAAAAGATTGATCGTCCGTTCGACGGCAGTACCCGCCAGAGTGTCGAGTATCGGAGGTGTGAAATAATCGATACCGTGACGGCCACCCATGTTGTAGCCACCCTCTTCACGTCGACCGTCTTGTTCGGCGTTGACCGTGACAAATACTCTGGTCATCGGTTGGAAGTCGCAGACCATCCTGCCGTCCGAGGTGGCGACAAGAATGTAGGATGTCTCGTCGGAGAACCAGATCTGGGATTTTATAATACGCTTGTCCAGCGCCCAGACCTTGTCGTTGAGTTTCTGTAAATAGGGAACCTTCCGGTCAATACCGACATCCTCCCAGGACGTCTTGATCTGATAGTAGTTCGGTGTCTGGTGGAGCTTGAGTTCCACCGGCGGCGTC
This sequence comes from bacterium, assembly GCA_043811375.1. Taxonomy (GTDB): domain Bacteria; phylum Zixibacteria; class MSB-5A5; order GN15; family FEB-12; genus JBDRNJ01. Next base: position 55,845 of record JBDRNJ010000019.1, read on the forward strand.
CCGCGTGACTGGGCGGCAATATTGGATGCCGTCCGAGCCGCCTTTTCCATCGCTGCTGTCGTTATCTCTTCGGTAAAGGAGTAGCCGACGCTTTCGTCCTCGATGACTCGTATGCCGACACCAAAGTCGACATTGGCATAGGCGCGGTCGACTATCTTGTCCTCCAGGCCGATCCAGTTGGTAATTTTATGCTGGAAGAATACGTCACAGTAGTCTCCGCCTCGCTCCAATGCGGCTGCCATAACCCGGTGGATATCGGCCTGATCGACACCAAAGTGTTGCAGGTACTTATGGAGCTTGTCTCCCTTGGCCGGTCCGTTCACAGCCGCCAGTGGGTTGGCCCTGAAAATGATCGGGATACTGGCCAGGGCCAGACCCTGAGCGCTCATTTTTACGAATTTTCGGCGCGTAATAAGGTTCATGGCATACTCCTATAGAGATATTATTTCATCTAAAGTACTGATTTATTGGGCATACTGAAAGGAACTTTAATGGCATATCATTATTACGGAGAGCGTGTGATACTGGTTTCAGAATTATTCTGGTATGAATGTGAGGACTAGGAGAGACGGAAACTTCCGGCAAACGGAGTTTGTGGCCGAAAGCTCGCTCAGAAAAGACAAAAAAACACCCCCGGAGTACCACTCGTACGCACCCGGGGGATTGTCAACCAGATAACAAGCAGGTAGTTTCAGGTCATACCCGGGACCGATTTCGGCAACCCTCGCTGCAATGGGCCGCCCTGGGAATAGTAAAGCGTCGCATGAGGTTCTCCTTCCTTCATTAAATTACTGCCACCATTGGCGGAGCTTTTGTCAACATTACGGTCCTTACTTCTTATTGGTGTCGGTTGAGCAACAATCCGACTGCGACCGACAGCAACAGGCGGTAAACATCGGCAGACAGCCGCAAGACATCATCTCCTTAAAACTTTTGCCGGTCACCTCAAGACGGAAACCGTCTTCCGTCTCGGTCAACGTGATCTTACCCAGTTCCTTTTCCATCGCTCTCACCTCCTCTCAATCGTTTCAGTTTGTATATGTTTATATGCGCATATGCACATATATGTTCCCAAATTTTTTTTAGAGTCCGGTTATTTTTTTCGGCTTTTTTTCCCGGAGGGCACTCTGATTTCGAGGCAGTCGCAGAAACCGGAGCAGCAATTTTTGACCGAACTCTTGTTAAGGCTGTAAAATACCTGTTGCCCATCGCGGCGATCGACCACCACTTCGGCCTCTCGGAGAATAGCCAGGTGGCGGCTGATGGTTGGCTGTGACAGGCCGATTTCGACAACTACTTCACCGACCGTCATTTCCCCCGATGACAGCAGAGCCAGTATCTTCAGTCGGGTTTGATTTCCAAACGCTTTGAAGTATTTGCTGAATAGTCGTTCGTCCATAAGAGCACCTTAGAGCCGGCCATGAATTCCTGTGGTCCATACATATTTATATATTTATATCGGTTGATGTTTCCCCTGTCAAAGGTTTTCTCGAGTGCGGGCATTACTAAAAGGCTTGGTTACGGATCATAACCGACAATCAGCCTGACGATATTCCCCGGATCAACCACGGTGTCGTTAGTCTCGACAAGCCTAATCTGGTTACGACCGGTCCTCTTCCTCACCCATAACAGGCAACTGATACCGGCACTATCAGCACGACGGCGGCCGCGTTGCCTCTCCGGAAACTGATTGACATATTCTAAGAACGATATATCTTAAGGGTTGAAACTGATTGCCGGGTCGACCCGACGAGACAACCGACTTACCAAGCTGCTGGAGGCAGGATTGTGAAAAACATGCCTGATGAGGGCGACATTTCAAACACACCATTCGAATCATCTGACAGTAGTTTGATATACCTGGACAACGCTGCCACGTCCTGGCCCAAGCCCGAACAGGTCTACTCCTTCATGATCGACTTCTACCGCCGCTGTGGTGTCAATCCGGGCCGCAGCGGTTTTGATAAAGCTATCGAGGCCGGAAATATCGTGGAAGACCTGCGTGGACGCCTGACGAAGTTCTTCGGCGGTGATGAAATGCATCCGGAGCGTCTCTGCTTCTCATACAACGCCACCGACTCTCTCAATCTCATCATCCAGGGTCTGCTGTCTGAAGGCGACCATGTGATTACCACCAACCTCGAACATAATTCGGTCATTCGTCCGATTAACCATCTGGTTCGTGACGGTGGCGTCGAAGCCACTTTCGTGCCGTTTGACAGTGAGGGGTTCATAGAACCGGACGAGATCAAAAAAGCCATCAAAGCCAACACCAAATTGGTGATGGTCAACCACGGCTCCAACGTGCTGGGAACCGTTCAGCCGGTAGCAGAAATCGGCCGCATCTGCAAAGAACGGGAGGTTCTGTTTGGGGTCGATGTTTCACAGACAGCCGGCATGGTACCCATCAATATGGCCCTGATGAACATCGATGTTCTGGCTTTCACCGGCCACAAGAGCCTGATGGCTTCAACCGGCATCGGCGGACTATACGTTGTCCCCGGTGTTGAGATACGCCACAGCCGCAGCGGCGGTACCGGGGTGCGGTCGGCCTATCCGTATCACCTCGACGAATACCCTTTTCGGATGGAATACGGAACGCCCAACATGCTGGGCATCGCCTCCCTGTGGGCCGGTCAGGAATGGCTTGCCGAGCAGGGTGGTGTAGAAGCGATCCACGCCCGTGAGATGGCACTGGCCCGGAAACTTATCGACGGCTTCAACAAAATCGACGGTGTTATCACCCATTGCTGCGACAGCCTGGAGAATCATCTGGCCACGGTCTCCATGAACATTGAGGGACTGGAAGCAGGCGACGTGGGCATCATGCTCGACGTTGACTTCGATATTGCCACTCGGACCGGCCTGCACTGTGCACCGCTGGTGCATCAACAGATAGGCACGCTGGCTGGTCACGGTTCCGTCAGATTCGCTATCGGTCCGTTCAACACCGAGGAGCACATTACCGCGGCCCTTGCCGCCACCGCTGAGGTTGCTGAGCGGGCCAGGAAAATGTCACGCGTGGGGACACCCAGGTAAAGCACGCTCTGCAGATAACACTAACCTCTAACTGACAATATGTTCCCGGGATATCTGCCGACCGTACAACAGGTCATCACCCCAAACCGAGACTGTCCGGGCCAAAGATGAGCGCTTGATACCGGCTCGGACCAGATTGTGCATAATTGTCGGGGGATGGCTGAAGGGGCAGACTTTCATGCACAGGCCGCAATCGGTGCCGACCACGCGCCAGTAATGAAAACAACGCTCAACATCAAGTTGCCACTTGCGAACTCCACGGACGACGGTGGTAGAGCCTTCAGGAATCGCGCGGGGTGGGCAGTTGACGGCACACTTTTGGCAACGACGACAAAAGTCCTGAACTCCAAAGGCGATGGGTCGGTCGGGCACCAGCGGCAGATCGGTGGTGACGGCGCCCAGGCGGATACGGGCACCGAACCGAGGTGAGATCAGATAACCCAGGCGTCCCAGCTCGCCCAGACCGGCGTCTTGCGCCACCGCCGGCAGGATGATCTGGTAGTTGCTGTCGGAAATGTGCGCCCGGGCCGGATAACCAAAATTGCGGATGTACGCCGCCAGTCTCACGGAAATCTGAGCTGCGAGCAGATACTGCCGGGCAGATTCCTCCACGATCGGCATCTCCGGCGCCTTACGCACTATTTGGTAAGCCATTTCCAGCGAGAATACGATGGCAAAACGATGTCGATTGTCGATTGGGGCACCCCACGGCTCCGGACCACGACCGACGTGCGAGTAGAGGTGCATCGGGTTCAACCGCGCCACACCAACTTCGTCGGCGCCCAGCCGAAGAACGAACTCTTTGATTTCCGGAGTTATGCGGTCGGGATCAACTTCGTGAGTCTCCTGCCGAACCTCGCCATCCACTTGAGATGTCATGCTGCGGATATCCGCAAATACTGACTTGACTCTCCGAGCCGTATCCGGATTGTAGAAACGACCCCCGGGCTGGAGTATTGCCGGCAGTTGCCGCCAACGATCATCTATCTTTTTTTCCTCCGGGTGCGTTGAATAGTACTGTCGATATTTCTCGGAATCGGGAAGGTACTCCTCGCGGGCAAACATGGTATCGCGCTCGTCAACGCGTTCATTGACCCCGGTGCCGTCGAGGACCGTTATGGGACCGGTGGGGATGAACCAGAGGATAACTGCCGCAACCATCAAGACCATCACAGAAACCCGGACCCAATCCGGCGTCGGCAACCATACGGTCAGACTATACCAGACTCCGGCAGCAATCAACATCAGCACCAGACTGATGACCGCCGCTCGCCTTTCCCGCTCCCAAATGGAACTGATGCCATACATGGCCAGTCCGACCACTATCATCCCACCAACCGGCAGGAACAGTATTTCGATCAGGTTCATCTTCTGTTCTCACTTGATATTATGTCAGAATACTACACAGCATTGACGATGGCAAGCAAGCCCACTCACCCGGGAGCCGGCAGCAGATAGATTGCCTACTAAGACAACGCTCGGTGATTCCGATAAACTCAATATGACTAAAACAACTGAACTACCCGAATCGTTTGCCGTTGACCACCGGCAGATGTCGGCTTCGCAGGTAAGGAAAGCCGTTGTTCTTACCGGCCCGGGCGGGGATCGGATAAGCAAGTTCGATCTCCGGTTCGTCAGACCCAATAGCGCGGCGCTACCCACGTCAGCCATGCACACGCTGGAACACCTGCTGGCTTCTTACCTGAGAGAATACCTCTAAGGCGTTATCGATCTGTCACCAATGGGTTGCCGGACCGGGTTTTATTTGACGGTATGGGGAACTCCCGACACCGAGTCGATCCGAACGGCACTGAAAGAGTCATTGCGGAAAGTGGTACAAACTGAATGGTCGAACGTGCCCGGTGTCTCTGAGGTGGAATGCGGCAACTACCGGGATCATTCCCTATTTTCGGCACAGGAATATGCCCGGCAGATTCTAAAGGGATTTCAAAAAACATGACTGGTCTGATCGGCGCTATGGCCGAAGAAATTGAGTTGTTCCGCATGAACCTGGAGGCGGCCGGGTCACAAACATACGCTCGCATGGAGTACCTGACCGGGCAGATTAAAGGTCAGGAAGTAGTGTTGCTTAAGTCGGGGATCGGCAAAGTCAACGCCACTATCGGAACCCAGGTCATGATCGACCGGTTTGATATCGAGCAGATCATCTTCACCGGCCTGGCCGGAGCATTGGTGCCGAATCTCAATCGCGGCGACATGGTGGTGGCCAACCATGTGGTGCAGTACGATTTTGATTTGACCGCTTTCGGTCGCCGACACGGGGAATTGCCAGACGTCGGCCGCCTGATCGAGGCCGACCCGCGTCTGGTCAAGCTGGTCTGCTATGGTTTTGACGATATCTTCAAATTGAAAAGGGGTGCGCCCCGGTTGCAGGTTGGTACCATTGCTTCCGGCGACCGGTTCGTGTCGGACCCACGCAAAATTGAATGGTTGCAACGCGAGTTTGGCGCTGTAGCCACTGAAATGGAAGGCGCCGCCGTCGGCTACACCTGTCTCGTCAACGAAGTACCGTTTGTGGTTCTGCGGACTATCTCTGACACCGCCGGCACCACCGCTCCGGAAGAATTCGACAAATATCTGACTCAGGCCTCGCATAACTCGTTTCGAGTGGTCAGCACTATCCTCGAAGTGATGTCCCACCGCGCCGCCGTGGAGACAGCCGGCAACAATTGACGCTACGGCCGTCTCCGGTATCATCAACTCTCAACTCCCCTGGTCGCGCAGCACCTCAAAATAAAAGTTGAACCCTACTCACGGTCCTGATAACTTCCGGTGACGGAACAGTAGTTCAAAACCCCGGTGGTTTTGACTTCTTGTCCTGAAAGCAAATGAACAAACATACACCATCAAAGGAGTGATGATGAAAAAACTGTTGATCTTAGTCATGCTGGCGGCCCTGGTGGCCGGATGCGGCGGCGGAAAGACCGTCACCCGACTGGATACTGAGTCGGTGACTGACTTAAGCGGCAAGTGGAACGATACCGACGCTCGCCTGGTTGCCGAAGAAATGATTTCCGACTGCGTGTCGCGGGCCTGGCTGACCGGTTTTGCCGCCGCCCAGAGCAAGAAGCCGGTGGTCACGGTAGGCACTATCCGCAATATGACCAGCGAACATATCAATATGGAGACCTTTATCTCCGATTTTGAACGCGAGCTGATCAACGCCAACCAGGTGCGGTTCGTGGCCAGCCATGAGCAACGTGCCGAAGTGCGCGAAGAACGCTTCGAACAGGCGGAGTTCGCCTCCAAGGAGACCGCCAAACGCTTGCACGATGAACTGGGCGCCGATTTCATCCTGCAGGGCGCGGTCAAGACTATCACCGACCAGGAAGGCGGCAAGCAGGTAGTGTTCTACCAGACCGACCTGGAACTGGTTAATGTCGAAACGATGGAGAAGGTCTGGATCGGCACCAAAAAGATCAAGAAGGGTATCGCCCAGGGCAAGACCAAGTGGTAGTCGGCTGTGGCCGGTAGTATAGCCATACGAAAGCTTCTGGCGGCACTGCTGGCGCTGGTCGTTCTGGCAGGATGCGGTTCGGTCGCTACTCGCAAGAAGTTCTACGAGCCGATCACGGCCGAACTGCGCGCCGGCAACACCACCGGTGCGGTGCAGATGCTGGAGACGGCCAATGACAAGAAGAAGTACGCCCAGAAAGACCGCCTGCTGTATTTCGTTGATGCCGGTTTGCTCAACCATTACTCCGGGGAATTCGAGACCAGCAATGCCAAACTGCACCTGGCCGAGGAAGCTGCCGAGGAACTGTTCACCAAAAGCATCTCGCGGGCGGCGGTATCGCTGCTTTTGAACGACAACGCTTTGGAGTATTCCGGCGAAGATTACGAAGTCCTTTACACCAATCTCATCAAGGCGCTTAACTATATTGCCCTGAACCAGTTTGATGAAGCCTTTGTCGAGATTCGGCGTGCCAACCTGAAACTGGAACTGCTCGAACAAAAATACGCCGATGCCGCCGCCGAACTTCAGCGCGGTTCTCCCGATGATACCGACCGGGTCGAACTCGTCTACAAAGTCAGTGAGACCCGCTTTCACAACGATGCCTTCGCCCGCTACCTGAGTATGCATATCTATGCTGCCGACGGCAAGATGGATGACGCTCGTATCGACTACGATTTCCTGCAGCAGGCGTTCCGGACGCAGCAGCACATATATGATTTTGAGCCGCCGGATGTGAAGTATTACTCGGAAGACAGGGCGATCCTGAGTGTAGTCGGCCTGGCCGGACTGGCGCCGGTGAAGGAAGCTCTCTCGCTACGAATCAGAACCGATAAAGACCTCGGACTGGTGCAGGTTCTCTACGACGGCGGGGACAATGCCGGCGCCGAGTACGGTCACCTGCCGGTCCCGGTTAAAGCGGATTACTATTTCAAGTTCGCTATCCCAAAAATCGTGCCGCGACCATCGTTAATAAATGAAATCAAAGTGCTGGTCGACGGCGAACCCATCGGTCGATTGCAGCTTCTGGAAGATGTCGCGAAGGTGGCCGAGGAAACTTTTACGGCTCGGAAGTCGCTCATCTACGTTCGTTCAGTAGCCCGCGCTATCGCCAAAGGTCTGGCGGCTCACCAGCTCAAGAAGAAAGCCGATACCGGCGGCCTTACTGGCTGGCTGAAAAAAGCGGCCATTGATGTCGGTACCGACCTGATCGAGAACGCCGACTTGAGATCAAGTCAGTTTCTGCCCGGGATGATTTATGTCGGAGATTTCGAAATCGATCCGGGCACACATCGTGTGGCTATCCAATTCTACGATGCGACGGGCGATCTCGTGGGAGAGACTACCTATGACGCCTATGAAGTCGTCAGCAACGGGTTGAACCTGATCGAAGCGTTTTCCGTCCAGTGAGTACCGGCCTGTCGTCTTCTCGGCATTGTGTCATCAGCCAGTATCAGCAGGGAGGTGGTGGCGAGCCGCCCTGGAACAGGTAGGCTACGAGATAAGTAAGGTCGCCGACATCGACACCACCATTGGCGTCAACATCACCCTCGTCAGTACATGGAGGTGGATTACCTCCCTGGAACAGGTACGCTACCAACCGGGTCAGGTCACCGACATCCGTACTACCCGTGTTGTCAACGTCACCGCGCAGATCGCAGCATGATGGTTCGACTGGATTTCCATACCAGTATCGCATCTTGTCAACCTCGTCAAGGAAGTCACTCAGGTTACCGTTCTCTTGTGTTATGATCCCGTAGTAGAACTGGAATGTATCCGCCGCCGTCAATGTGGGCAGAGTGTCAAAGACCATAACAGCATACAAGTCTACCCCGGTACTGTCGGAGACAGCATAGCCGCTGTTGGCCATGTACTTGAAAAGCGAATCCTTCGGGAAACTGCCGGTCGGATAAACATCGCTGGGGTTATCCCGGGTATAGGCGCCGTGCGGCAGGCTGTCATAAAGGCTGCCGTTTAGATGTGCCCCAAGGAAGCTGATTCCCCCGTAGCGACTGTCGTTGAGTTGACATCCCAATCCGTCATACTCGGCGCCCTGCAGGTAGATCAGGCTATGGACACTGTCACAGCCGGAATGGTTGCGCGAGCCGGTATCCGAGGGAATGTCAAAATCGACTGCCTCACCAATACGTACACTGGTGGGCGGTACTTTCAACGTATCATTCAGATAGATCGTGAGGCACTCTACGATGAAACTGCAGGTGTCGGAATGTTGCGGAGCATACCAGGTCTTCTCCATGGCGATCAGTGAGTCATAGGTTACGAACCTGCCGGTCCGAAACAATTGGTAGCGGCCGGAATCGGCGGTGGCAGTGTCGCCCAGCGGGACCAGTCCACGAGAGTCATCACAGGTCACGTTGAACATGGAGTAGTTGACAATGGTATCATTCCCACCGGTAAGGTAACCGATAACCGGGGAACCATCGTAGACATAGATAGTGGCGGTGGTGTCACAGTCGCCGGAAAAGTAGTAATCCATGTTGTACTTGCCCAGACCTTGCTTGCCAAAACCGCCGGTATTGCTCACGATCAGCCTGGTGCAGGCAGTGCTTATCGTGTCCCAGACAGGTTCGATGAGAGTGTCGACCACAAGATGGCTGACTTCGAGCGTGTCGGGCGAGGTGGCGGCGTTGGACTGGAAAATCAAACGTCCGACCAGATGCACCGTGGTACCGGGATTGTTGACCAGACCACCGGTATTGAGTGATACCTGACCGGTATCAGTGTGGCTCAGACCGTAGGAAACTGAGCCACTAAACCCGCTGTGGGCCAGCCATCCCGAAGGGCCGGTGTCCTCCTGAACTACTATATTGTAGTTCAGGGTCGCGTTTCCCGGGTTATTCACCACCACCGATCGATCACGCTGGCTGCCGTGCCCGGACCAGGAGGGATAAGTGATTTCTTCCGGTTCAAGAATAAGTCGCGGTTGAGCCAGTGGCGCCACGCAGGCGAGTCGAAACCAGCGTACCTCGGCCTGAGTCCACCACCCTTCCTGCTGCGTCACGGCACCGGCACTGGGGTCATAGATATATTGCACATCAAGGTAATGACTTTCCGGATCGCTGGAACCGGCCGGAACGATGATCTCGATGGCACTGAAATCACCGTTATAATCACTGCCCAGACGAGTCATCGAGGGCCACTGCTCGTTGGCGCATGGACCGCCCAAGCCTCCAGTCGAATCACATCCGGGTGTGCGGGAATTGGTCAGGTTGCGGGCCTCATCCCAGGTTAGTCCCCCGTCGCTGGAAATTGTCAGGTACAGATCTCCATTGGCGGCACCATCGGGGAAACCGGGACTGCTGCCGGCAGCGCAGTCATTCTCGACACCGAAAGGGATGTCGTTGAACTGTACAAAGAGGACGTGCAGGTTGTTGTCGCACTCGGAGAGATTCATTTTCGAGGCCTGCAGTTGCCAGGTGCCTCCGTTACACTCAGTCTGGTCCCAGTCAAAACTGTGTACGGTGCTGATGTGATCATCGGTTTCCGACCAGTGACACAATCGTCCCCTCAATGATCCCGGCAGACGGCCCTTGCCGGACTCGGAGGGCCAGATACGCTCATCCCAGACAACATGCAGATTGCCGTCGGAAGTCATCAGAGCCGAAGTGTTGGCAAAGGCCCGATAACTACTTTCCCCGGGGACATTTCCGGTAACATTGCGGCGCGGTTGCCAGGTAATGCCGTAATCAGACGAGATTTGATAATAGAGGTCATTATCCATCTGCGGATAATCTCGACACTCCCAGCCGGAGCAGGTGTCACAAGGGTCGCCGGCGCAAGGCAGGTTGGCTGTCCACACCAGCGCCACCCGGCCCGAGCCATCGGCAGCGATATCGTGCGCGGGGGTATACACCGTATCAACTATATAAGGCGGGTCATCCCAGGTGCCGCCGGCACCGGCGCCCACCTTCCGAAAATAGTAAAGAAAAGCCGGTTCAAAATTTCCAAGCCCGGATTCTACTGCCAGAATATGCAGAACAGTATCACCCGGACCCTCCTGGTAACGGAATTTCGGCCACATGACTTCCCGGCCAGGTGTACCGCCATAGCTGGAAATATGGCCCGGGACCTGCGCTTGAGTACTGAAATCGGCCAATCCCGGGCCGGCATCCCAGTAGAAATGACAGTCAATATCTCCATCGGCTCCCTCTCGGTTGTGGCCGCCAACCACAGCCCGACCGTCGCCGCAGACGTCGATACCCACAAAACCACCATTGTCGTCCAGAGACTGCAGACCGGTCTCTGTCAGAAAGTTGCCGGTGACGGCATTATAGCTGTAGTAGTGATACTCGCGGCCGAACCAGGCGGCGCCGGGCAGGTACATCCAACTGAAGTGGACAATCATAGTGTCCGGACTGCCGTGAAGCGACCAGGTAATCATGCGTCCCATAGACCCCAAATGCTGACCGTCAACCCACGTATGGCCGACTGTAGTGCCGGGCGATACTGCTGACAAGGAGACACCCAGGGGGTGCGGGCATGTACTTGAAACAGGTGATTCGACGCCATGATTGGCGGAACTGTACGGCCGCAGCAGGCCGGCGAAGGTATCCGCAGACCCGTTTCTCTCAGGAGAAGTTGTTGAGCCAGCCTTCAGTGGTGTCACCAACCATACGAACAGCGACAGAACACCGAGAATAACAGCAAACAAATACCTCCCGGACGTCATACTGACCCTTGATTCAAAGTAAAATACCTTCCGCAGGGCAGGTTATGCGTTGATTGACGGGGGCATCACTGCAAACTACAAGACCGAGCAGAGAAACGGCTGCCCTTCAACTAACAAGATATGTCATCTGCCCGTAAATGTCAAGGTGAAGATAGGTGCACCCCGGGCTCCGGTCGCTGCCGGAAGGGTCGCCGGGGAAATGAATTGACAAACAGATTTTCCGATGTATAATATGACAGGTAATAAGCGGGAATAGCTCAGTTGGTAGAGCACCACCTTGCCAAGGTGGCTGTCGCGAGTTCGAGTCTCGTTTCCCGCTTTTTGTTGGGCGCCATAGCCAAGTGGTAAGGCAGAGGTCTGCAAAACCTTTATTCCCCGGTTCAAATCCGGGTGGCGCCTGTTTTCTAATCTCACACTTAACCCTTTACCGATACAAGACTTAGTTCATTAAACCAGCAGAAATACAGCCCTGGCTAATGTCGTTACTCAGGAGCCTCGACTCAAAACAATGTTGCCTTGCCGCCAGCAAAGTCTTATCCTACTATCGTAGAATCCAAGGGGTCCGGCCTCTGATTTTGACCGCGATCAGCCAGAATACCGGCAGGAAAGATGATAACCGATGTCGACATCATGGACATTTTCAGCAACAACTCCAACTCGGAACCGAGTGATCCGGGCATGCCTGAAGGCGACCATCGGGACATTGATACTATTGCAGGTGGGATGCGGCGATACCGACCGGAAGGAGAGCCTGCCGGAGATGCGTGACTATGTACCACAGGAAGTACTTGGCCGGCACTTGAATGATACGGTGTCAACCTATGACCGGGAGACGATTTTCGACTACATCAACGGCGCCGGTGAGGTGTATTTAGCCTATGATTTTCGGAAACTGGCCGTTTTTCGACTTCAACAGACCGGTCAACCGGATATCATCGTGGAGATGTTCGACATGGGGTCGACCGATGATGCCTATGGCATTTTCAGCCATGCTCGAGAAGAACAGGAAGTCGGGATCGGCCACGGTTATGAACATCGCCGCGGTCTGCTGTGTTTCTGGCGAGCTCGTTTCTTTGTTTGTCTCCTCTGTGAAGGGGATTCAGACCCGGCTGAACAGGCCATCGAGATATTAGCAAAGCAGATTGACGGCAGACTTCCGCAGGCCGGAGGTGAGCCGGAATTGGTCGGCTGTCTGCCGGAAAAGGGGCTGGTCCCACACAGCGCCCGTTTCTTTCACCTGGCGGCCTCACTGAATTACCACTACTATTTGTCTGACCGGAATATCCTGAATCTTAACCGGCAGACGCAGGCTGTACTGGCCCGCTACGATCCGGGTACGACCTGGCTCCTCTGCATACAGTATCCTTCAGCCGACGAAGCCCGACAGAGTCATGATAGTTTTATTGAAAGCTACGTCCCCGAAGCACGTTCGACCGGCGCCGCGGAGATAGCAGACGGCAAATGGCTGGCCGTCGGTCAGGTGCGAGAATACGTCATAGTTGCTCTGGACGCCCCCTCTGAAATTGCCGCCAGACAACTGACAAGTGCGGTTACTGACAAATTGCCATAAAGCAGGCATTGACTGAGGTACAACATGAAGCATTCGGAACACTTTTTGACCCGTCGAGATTTCATCAAGAGTACCGGGAGCACGGCGGTGGGTGTGGCTATCGGGTTGCCCTTGATTGCCGGGGAGATAACCAAACAGCCAACCAAAGCCCGGGTCGTGCTGGTGCGTCACAAAGAGGTCGTCACAGCCGATGGCAAGATCAATGGCGAGATCATTGGGCGGATGCTGGACCAGGCGGTGTCGGCACTGCTTGATGTTTCGGAGCCGGCCGCCGGCTGGAAGAAGATAGTACATCCCGAGGACGTGGTCGGCATCAAGAGCAACGAGTGGGGCCACCTGTCGACACCGACGGTTCTGGAGCAGGCTCTCAAAGATCGCATCATTGCCGCTGGCGTAAATAAGAACAATGTCAGCATCGACGACCATGGAGTACTGAATAACCCGGTTTTCGCAAAAGCTACCGCCCTGATAAATACACGACCGCTGCGCACTCATGCCTGGTCGGGGGTGGGTAGTTTGATTAAAAACTACATCATGTTCTCCCCCGATCCGCCAAAGTACCACCCTGATTCATGTGCCAGCCTGGGAGCGTTGTGGGAACTGCCGGCCGTTAAGGGTAAAACCAGACTGAACGTGCTGGTCATGCTGACTCCTCTTTTTCACGGCAGCGGCTGGCATCATTTTGATCCGACTTACGTCTGGCCTTATGGTGGTATTCTGGTCGGTACCGACCCGGTTGCGGTAGATACGATTGGTTTGAGCATATTGGGAGCCAAACGGCGGGCTTTCTTCGACAGTGACCGTCCTCTCAGCCCTCCCGCGCACCATATCGTACTGGCCGACCGGAAGTACCATTTAGGCACCAGTGACCCGAGCAGGATTGAGTTGATCAAACTCGGTTGGAAAGATGGCATTCTGATTTAGGCCGAAATTCTCCGCCGCGACCAGTATCACCACTCCAGCCGGGCCTATACGTAAAATAGCTTGACACCGAGAATTTGCAGTCCTATCTTACTACGAGATTGCCAGGTATATTTTCATTATCGTTTGAGCGGTCATTTCTACCGCTCCCAAGTCGATATACTAAGTAAACTCGGATTTCGATCCGCAGGATTGGAGCCTTGTAGTGGCTCGTGGTTGGGAAGAAATCATTCAAGTGTAATTTTTTCACACTATCGCAGGAGGAAAAATGGTCAGAAAAACAACGATTATCGTCTTTGGGCTGATTCTGCTGGTAGCCATGGCGCTGCTGGCCGGGACAGACAGACAGCCCACGGTGGAGGAGTTGCGGGCACTGCGAGTGCATTCAGCCGCAGAGGCGCCTGATATCGGCGATTGGCAACCACCGACCAGCGCTGACCAGGTCTCCCCTGCCGCCATATTTATAGTTAACACAACGGCCGACGTCGGCGCGGGAAGCCTGAGAGATGCCATAAATCAGGCTAATACCAATCTGGGGCATGATATTATCAACTTCAACATCGCCCCACCGGGCGGAGTTCACACCATTGCGCCGCTATCTCCATTGCCGTGGCTGCTGGACCCGTCAGGAGTGACCATTGATGGCACTACTCAGCCGGGTGCCGCCGTAGGAGCCTCGCCCCCATCGAGCCTGATTCTGAAAATCGAGCTTGACGGCACCAATATCACTGCCGGCGGCGGCTGGGCCTTCGGCAACATGCGCGGGCTGGTGGCGCAATCGGACAACGACACCATTCAGGGGTTAATTGTAAACAACTGGTGGGAGAGTGGCATCTGCATCCAGGGCGGTCCCATAAATCAATATGCCCGACACTGCTTAGTCCAGTGGAACATCGTCGGCATGGATTCAACCGGAACAGTGTGCAAGGGCAATGGTGTCGGCCAGCAAGCCCTCTGGGCGGGTATCTGCATCTGCAACTCACCTAAAGATGAAATGACACCGGCCTATGCCTTCATGAACACAATCCAAGAAAACCTGTCATCGTGCAACTACACTGAGGGAATCACTGTTGTCGGTCCCGTACAGCCTGGTGATGTACACTCAAACCACGTTTTGCGCAACTACACCGGTACGGACATCAACGGAACGGCCGATCGGGGTAATGTCCACGAGGGGATCTGCCTGTGCGAGGGGACTCACGATAACCGAGTGCGCCGGAATCTTTCTTCCGGAAACGATTACGACGGTATCGGTCTTCAGGGCTACAACAACGAGCCGTTTGCTGCGCCCCCAATCCTAACCCACGCCAATCAAATTGATTCCAATATCGTCGGTCTCGATGTTTACGGTAATCCACTGTCGAACACAATGGCCGGTATTACCATCGGCGAATACGGCCCAAGCCAGTGGGGTTGTGCTGATAACAATATAATTATGTACAACACTATAGCTGAAAACGGATGGGATGGTGTGGCCGTCTGGGAGGATCCGATCAACAGCTTCAATGCTGACCATAATCAGATCACTCAGAACTCAATTTTCGACAATGATAGCCTGGGGATTGACCTGCAAAATGACTATGTGACCCCCAACGATGGCCCGGCCGACCCGGACAGCCTCGCCAACCAGGAGATGAACTTCCCTGTCATAACGAGTGTTACCTACTCAGTCGGTAACACGACCATCAATGGTACGCTGAGTACTCCTTTACCGAATACGGGCATCGTGGAAGTGTTTCAAGCCAGGCTTGACCTGAGTGGCTATGGAGAAGGAGAGAGGTATCTTGGTTCCACGGTACCTGATGCTGCAGGAAACTGGAGCCTCACGGATGCAACGTTGGTACCGGGAGATTCCGTTACAGCTACCGCAACCGACTCATTCTTCAACACCTCGGAGTTCTGCGCCACCGTGCCGGTCGGAGGCGGCGGAACGGATCCTGATACCTGCGAGTATTATAAGCCGGCCTATGTCGATTATGCTCCGGCCGGAATGCCGGATTTCGACCAGAAGCAGTACAACTGGTTCTGTCCCTCGACCACTGCCTGGTCACACTGTGGCCCGGTGGCGCTGGCCAACTGCTTCTGGTGGTTTGACTCCAAGTTTGAGACCAGCGGTACACCACCACCGGCCTACGCCGACAACTACCCGCTGGTGCAAAACTACGTGGCGGGAGCCGATGACCACGACAGCACCAACGTACAGCCGTTTGTCGATTCACTGGCCTTGTACTGTCAAACCAATGCCGGCACCAGCTGCGGTACCAGTGTCTTCGATCTGGCTAAGGGCGCTCAGGACTGGCTCGACAGCGTCGGGCTGGGTAGCAAGTACAATATCCAGGTGGTACCGATGGACATGGCCTATGGCTTCGAGTACCTCCGCAAGCAGGTGCTTGATTGTCAAGACGTCATCCTGCTGATCGGGTTCTGGCAGGAGCAGACACCAGGCTACTGTGAGCGGCGCGGCGGGCACTTCATGACCATAGCGGGAGTCTGCACCGATCCGTCCGACTCCGCCCTGTGCTTCTCCGATCCATACTACGATCTTAACGAAGGTGATCCCCCGGGACCACCGGTTCATAACGCCGGCGTTCATAACGATGCGCAGTTTGTCTCCGGTCCTCACGGGACGATGCATCACGACAAGTACTATGTTGATTCTTCGACCTGCCAGGCGACGGGTCAGCCGTTCTTCCTGGAGTTGCGAAATTACGCCTCCAATCCAGGCTGGGTAGCCAATTTCGACGGCCAGAACCGTTTTGATACGCTGATCGACCCGACCCCACCGAATGCCAATCCAGTGCATGCGTTGCTCGAGTTCGCCGTGGTGATCTGCCCGGTGGTAGAACCGAAACTTGGCAAGGTGAAACACAACACCGACGGCTACGAGCCCGGTGACGGCAGCCCGATTGGTACTAATTGGCATGAACTGTGGCCGAATTACTGCGAAAACTGGGTATGCAGCAGTTGGGTGGACAACGGCGATGGTATCCTCAGCTACTGCGATACCATCGACTTCGTGCACATTCCCACCGGCCGCAAGATATGGGAGCATGTCGAGGTAGTCACGCCGACCATTACGGTTACGGACGTATCCGACCCGACAAACACCACTTATCTCGATCTCATCGACCCCAATCCTATGTGCACGCTGCTTACCAGTCCCGTCGGCACTTACTGGCATGAGGTCCATCCGAACTACTGTACGGTCTGGCAGATTACAAACTGGACTGATAATGGCAACGGCTATCTCGACTATTGCGACTGGATAGATATCGAAACTTCCGGCGGTGGCGCCACCGCGTACGTTCATGTCGAGGCGTTCGAGACCGATATCATCACCACGCCGCTGCCGATACCGGACGCCGATGAATACGACCACAACCTCGACGGCTACCACCCTTCGATGGGCGATCCCTCAGGCACCCAGTGGCATGAACTGTGGCCCAACTATTGCGAGATGTGGGATTTGACCGAGTGGCGTGACAACGGCGATGGTGTTCTCAGTTACTGCGATACCATTAAGTTCGAATATCCCGGCGATCCTGACTCGGTTATCTGGAAGCATATCGAGGAGGTCACACCGACGATCAAGGTCACCAATGAACTGGATACACTGTACCTTGATTTCATGTGTGGCAACCCAATGGTTGAGGATATTGATGATCCTATCTATACTTTCTGGCACGAGGTATATCCAAACTTCTGCGTGCGCCGGATGTGTATCGGCTGGACCGACAACGGTAGTGGGATTCTTGACTCCTGTGACTACATTCAGTTGGAGCTTCTCGATGGACCGGATTCAGGCACCGTCATGGAATATCATGTGGAGGCTTGGGAAACCGACATCGTCACCACTATCCTCGATATCGAGGAACCGCCGGTGCCGACACCCGGCAAGGTCAAGCATAACCTTGACGGCTACAAACCAACTGACGGCAGTCCAATCGGGTCTGATTGGCACGAGTTGTGGCCCAATTACTGCGTCAACTGGGCCTGCAGCAGTTGGCACGACAACGGTGACGGCATACTGAGCTACTGCGATACTATCGACTTCGTGGACATGGCTACCGGCCGCAAGATCTGGGAGCACGTCGAACTGGTGACACCTACCATAGAGGTTACCGACACTATTGTTTCGACCAACATCATGTTCCTCGATCAACTCGATCCCAACCCGCTGTGCACCACGCTGACAGACCCCGTCGGCACCTGGTGGCACGAGGTGTACCCCGGCTACTGCACGGTCTGGCGGCTCACCGCCTGGACCGACAACGGTAACGGCTATCTTGACTACTGCGATTTTATCGACTTTGAACTGCCCGACGGTTCCGGATACTGGGCGGCTCACGTGGAGGCGTTCGAGACCGATATCGTAACCACCCCGTTGCCGATTCCGGATGCCGACGAGTACGACCATAACCTTGACGGCTACCGACCGGCCGATGGTGATCCCACCGGAACCCGGTGGCATGAGCTCTGGCCCACCTTCTGCCGCATGTGGAATCTGGTTGAATGGCGGGACAATGGCGATGGTTATCTCAGCTTCTGCGATACGATCAAGTTCGCCAACCCGTCAGTTCATGATACCGTGATCTGGAAGCACGTCGAGGATGTGATGCCGACCATCAAGCTCTGGGACGGTTCTGATACATCATATTTTGACCATATGTGCGGCAATACGATGGTGGTAGACATCACCAATCCGATCAACACCTACTGGCACGAGATCGTCCCGAACTTCTGTCAGCGGTCAATCTGTGTCGGTTGGGCAGACAACGGCAACGGCTTCCTCGACTCCTGCGACTACATTGACCTGATGAAGATTGATGGAGCCGATTCCGGTACTGTGAGAAACTACCACGTCGAGGCCTTTGAAACCGATATCGTCACGACCATCATCCCGGATCCAACGCCGCCGTCTGACAGCCTGATAATGCTTGACACGGTCTACAACATCAATCCAGCCGGAGAGTTGCCAGCCGGACCGCTGCTGAAGTTCATGATGCGGTGGAAATACACTGTCGGCAGCGCAGTCACGGCCTTCGCGAATGGCTTCCGGGTCTACTCGCCTGACGGCGCCACCTGGCAGCCGATTGTCATCGATACCGTCAGCCGCGGTTGGCCAAGCCGGTTCGATCTAAACTTCGGCTTTACATACAACAGCGCCAATGGCTCCGGTGCCGACACTGCCGGTGTCGCCGGAGTAAGCATGCTCGGCAGCGGTATCCCGTCACCGTTTGACTCGCTTGTCTGGTGGATCGAGACCAGGGTGTCGATTGTCGATACCGGCAAAACCCTGTGTATCGACTCGTCATTCTTCCGGACCAGCGGCGTGTGGACATGGGCAACCTCGCCCACGCCTGGCGGCTTTCCACCCGCCTGGACCGGACCGCACTGCTACAAGATTGTTGCCTGCTGCAATCACGACGGACTCCGCGGCGATGCCGACTACAGCATGACGTTGGATGTCGGGGACCTGACCTACCTGGTCGCTTACCTCTTCCAGAGCGGACCCACTCCACCCTGTTATGAGGAAGGTGATGTGGACGGCTCCGGGTTCATTGATGTCGGTGACCTTACTTACCTGGTGGCTTACTTGTTCCAGGGAGGTTCGACACCAGCGGCCTGTCCTCCGTAGCGTCGAAAATACGGGAACCGACGGTTCCCCTTAATAGATTCGGCCACCACTGCAAAAGCAGAGGTGGCCGATTTGTTTCAAACGAGTTTTCTGACTCAAAGCGAGCTAAACCAACCTACGGACAGTTTATAGCACCTCCCTGAAACAGGTAAGCGACCAAGGCCGTGATGTCGCCCACGTCTACTCCGGCGTCGGCATTCACATTGGCGGCATCCAACACCGGTGGCGGCGGGCCACTCTGGAACAGATAGGTCACCAGATACATCAGGTCACCCACGTCCGGAATTACGCCACTGCCATCGATATCACCGCAGATCCAGGCCGCCTCAACGACCAGGCTCAACAATTGCTCGTCGCTGCTGCCGGGAAAGTCGGCCACTTGAGCCGTAAAACTGATGTTGCCGGTGTCAGTCGGCGTCCCCGCAAGCAACCCGTCGGTGCCCAGTGTCAGACCGGTGCCGACCAAGTCACCATTCTTGTCGATCCAAGTCCTGGTTCCGGTGCCGCCGCTGGCGGCCAGTTGCTGAGAGTAGACTTCTCCCTCCGTGCCGTTCGGCAGGGTGGTGGTGGATATACCAACCGCCGGGTTGATAGTAAATTCAAAGTACTTTTCAGTAGTGCTGTCCAACTCATCGGTAACCAGAGCAGTGAACGACATCAGCCCGGATGAGTTGGGAGTGCCGGATACCAACCCCGCTGACGATAACGCCAGACCGGTCCCGACCAGGTCATTATTCTTGTCGGTCCAGGTCTTGGTTCCGGTGCCACCGACTGACTGTAACTGCTGAGAATACGACTGATCCACCGTCCAGGCCGGTATGGTGTCGGTATCCACATAGAATACATAGGCATCACAGTCATAAACGCGCACCCAGATATCATCGACCCCCGCCTCGACCACCGACCCGCTGCCCAGATCGGAAACCTCAAAAAGTAACCGCATCTGCGATGTCGGAGTGACGAAATCCCCGGCGAAGAAAGTATGTTCGTACCAGTCGCCGGTGGCCTGTTCGGTCGGTCCGGCCGAATCGACCACGGTCCAGGAACTGCCATTATTGTTGGAAATGTACACCCTCATGACATCGGCAAACGGTGCCGCGCCAAAATGATTGGAGTACCAGCGCGCGTAATGAACCTGACCATCACCCGTTGACAGGTCGAAAGCAGGCGACTGAAGGTTGGTCGTGCCGCCGTCGACATCGGAGTTGCCGTAGAGGTTGTCGGTCAGGTAGCACTGCCCGGAACCATCATAATCGGTCGGCGGATCACCTCGATCACCACCGCCGGCCGGGACACCCCGATCCCACTGTCCGTCGATAGCATCCCCGGAGACGGTCCAGCCCTTGTCGGTCTCGAAATCATCCTCAAAGACAGTCATGAAGCTGGTGGCCACCAGAGCGGCGTATGGTCTCGACGTATCCGCCGGGTCGTAGACGGTTCCTTCCGTGGCTTCATCGACACTGACGAAGAAAGCGAAGTGAGTACCACAAGTCTCGGCCGGCAGGGTGGCCTGGTAGTTATTGCTGTAAACCTCGGTCATGGAAACGGTCGTGTAGCTACCGCCGTCAATGGCATAATGCAACTGGCCGCTGCCGCCCACCGGGCTGCCACCCCAGGCGCCGGTGACGACCACATCGAACGTGGTGGGAATACCCGGGCTGAGCATGTCGGGTACGCCACCCGGATACTGAAATGCCAGTGACGGTCGCGGTCCGGCGGTAGCACTGACAGTGTAGGCCGTAGCCAGCGAGGCTTTCACCAATTTCGTCATATAGGCAAAGTCCATGTAAGTTGTACTGTCCTGATAGGTGTGATAGACCGACGAAAAAATCCACTCAATGGCGAAAGTGACCGTGTATCCATCCTGAGCAAACGGGTAGTGATCCGACCCACCAGAGCTGCCGGACAGCACACCCTTGATATTCACCAGCGAGTCAGCCAGATCCCGCCACAGTTCGGTGTAGCTGAGTTCACTGCCGTGGTAAAGGGTTACGGAATCGGTATTCTCGTAGTGCCCGATCATGTCCATATTGAGCATATAGACGATACTGTCGCCGCGGGCACCAGCCTCATCGACGTAGTGATAGGCACCATACAGACCGTTCTCCTCGGCGTCGAAAAGGACAAAGATGAACGTCATGTCGGTTTCAACATCGGTCAGCACGCGGGCGATCTCCAGCACACCGGCCGAACCGGAACCGTTGTCATCGGCGCCGGGCGAGGCGGGTACGGCGTCACGATGGGCGCCCACAATCACGTGATGGTTGGGAAACTGGGTCCCGATTTTGTAGGCGATGACATTCTGGCACTCCGTCGGCGTTCCGGAGATAGATGCCTGAAAACTGTCAATGACAACCGAGTCGTAGCCGAAATCGGCAAACTTGGCCGCTGCCCAGTCTCGACTCACGTAGTTGGAGTCGGAACCGGCCGGTCGCCGCCAGAAGGCCTGCAGACGTTCAGTATACGACAGCAGGGAGTCCTGGCTTACCAGCCCTATCAGCGAATCCATATCAGCCGCCTGAGGCAGGAGTGACTTATCGACAGCATAAATTTCACGATAGACAATCCGTGGTTGACGCGAACCGATAGGGAACACCTGCGGAGGGTGTTCCATACGATCCAGTTCAGCAGCATCGATTTCAAATAGACGCATGTTACCGGATTCATATATCATAGGCAGGCGGTCGACATTGGCTCGATCCAGACGGCCGTCAATCGCCAATCGCGAACGCTGAAGTTCGGTCGCCAGCAGGTGATAATCCAGACCGGATTCTCGAAGTCGATCCATGGCATCGGCATCGACCAGAACCAGGTAGCCGTTTTGCACCCGCAGCACCGGGTCAGTGCCGGCGCCAATCAGGCGATCAGCGTCGGTCGCGCTTTCCACCACGACCTCATACAGATCAGCCGCAGCGGCTACGCCGCCAAACAGAGTGCTCACGACCAGAAGTAGTACCAGTTTCTTCAGCATCGTCAGTTCCTTTCAGCAATCATGTGGTATTACACTTTCTTCTATTCTTAACCGTTATCACAGGCAATTAAGTTCCGGTATGGAGCCGAACAGGTAAGCCACCAGGCTCGTCAGGTCGCCGACATCAATGGCACCACTGCCGTCAACATCAGCCGCAGCCGGCACCGGTGGTGGCGGACCACCCTGGAACAGATAGGCCACCAGAAATGTCAAATCTCCCACGTCTACGCTGCTGTTGCCGTCAATATCACCGCAGATGTAAGCTTCACCAACATGCAGATCATACAATTGCTCGGCAGTGGCGCCGACCGAATCTGCCACCTGCGCCACAAAACTGATAGTGCCGGTATCGGTGGGTATGCCCGACAATAAACCGTCGGTGGCAAGAGTCAATCCGGTCCCGGCCAGGTTACCATCGCGATCGGACCAACTACGCATGCCGGTGCCACCGTCGGCCTGCAACTGCTCGGAGTAGGCCACGCCCTGGTCGGCATCGGGAAGGTCGGTCGTTGTTATCTGTAGTTGCGGATTGACCTGGAAAGTAAGCTCGGTTTCGTCGTTGCGGGCAATTTCATCGGTTGCCACTGCCGTGAAACTGACCGTCCCGGCTACCGTCGTACCGGCCACCAGGCCTGTTGCCGACAGTGTCAACCCGGTTCCGACAAGGTCATTGTATTTGTCGGTCCAGGTAATCTGACCGTAGCCACCTATATGCTCCAGTTGTTGAGCGTACACCAGACCGGCCGTCCAGTCCGGCAACGCCTCGGTCGTGATCTCCACATCGGGACCGCATGAAAAGAGAGTGATTTTCACGGCATCGATAGCCGCTTCGACAGTTGATTCTCCACCCAGATCGGAAGCACCAAAGCATAGTCTGACCTGAGTTGATGGGGCTATAACGTCATTCAGCCAGAATCGATGCAAAAACCAACCTCCGGAAGCCTGATAGACGGGACCGACGGTCTCCATCAGCAACCAACTCATTCCGTTATTATTAGAGACATACACCCTAAAAATATCGTTAAAGGGATTGCCACCGGTACTGTTACAGTACCAGCGGGCATATTCGATTAGTGCCTGACCGGATGACAGATCCCACGGCGGTGATCTCAGAATCGTGGTGCCTTCATCGACATCGATAGCGGCCCAGGCATCTTCCTCCGGTCCGGTGGAATAACACATGCCCGAGCCATCAAAATCAACTGCTGCTTGTCCCGAGTAGCCGTAGCCGCCGGCATCCCGACGCCCCCACATACCGCGGGTAGCATCACCCATAACAGCCCAGCCCTGGTAGGTTTCAAAATTGTCTTCGAAAATCACCGCCATTTCAGTACCGGCCGCTGCAAAAATGGGTGCAGCTGAATCCGGTTTGTAGAATACCGAGCCGCCGATCTCTTTGGCGCTCACATAGTACTCCAACCGACTCTCACAGGTAAATGCCGGAATATCAGCACTGAACAGATTGCCGGAAACATTGCTCATCGGAATTGACGTATAGGCACTGCCATCGATAGCGTAGTGCAAGCGGCAACTGTCGGCCAGTAACACTGCCCCGGCGTACATATCTATTTCAACTTCGACTGTTTCTGGCGATCCCGGCAACAGCAGTTGCGGAGCACCGTACGGGTAGTCGATCAGCAACAGCGGATCAGGAGTATAGTCGGCGTCGGTGACATACACCATAGCCAGGCTCGCTCTGGATATACGGGCCATGTAGTTGAAGTCACAATAGACGGTGCTGTCATGCGCCGTATGTATACCCCAGGGGTAGATATCCTCCCCCAAACTGACCGTAGGGAACCCATATTGATCAAAAGCCTTACCGTCCCATACCGCCCCTGTATTTTGAAGTCCGGCAGTTATACCCAGGCTCAATGAATCGGCCAGGTCATTCCATAGCTGACCAAAAGGGTCACCGGCATCCTGGTAAATCCAGGCCAGATCAGTGTTCTCGTAATACGAGATGCAGTCGAGATTCAGCACCAAAACGATACTGTCGCCACGCTGCCGAGCCTGATGAGCATAGTGCCAGGCGCCCCACAAACCGGGTTCCTCGGCGTCAAACAGGACGAACACGAATGTCAACCGGGTGTCGATGTTCTTGAGGATTCGCGCCATTTCCAGAACGGCACCGGTTCCGGAGCCGTTGTCATCGGCGCCCGGTGAGTTGTAGGGGAAGGCGTCACGGTGCCCGCCGACCACAATCTGGTGCAGCGGATACATCGAGCCCACTTTGGTCGCGATCACATTGTTGCCGAGAGAATGTACCGGCGTCGGCTCCCAGAAGTTGATGACATTAAAAGTATCGGTATAGACTGAATCGTATCCGAAATCGTTAAGTTTACCGATGAGCCAATCACGCGAAGCATAATTGGAGTCGGTTCCTACCAGCCGGCCGTTGAAAGCTTCCAGTCGTTCAACGTAGGACCGACAGGAATCCTCACTCAGCAAACCGACCAGCGAATCCAGATCAACCATGGATTTCGTTGTCCTGAGATCAATCTGCCGTGGTTCGCGGTAAGTGACCGGTAAATTGGTGACCATGATCGGTATCAGGCCGACCGGCCAGCCCTTGGTCTCTATCTCCGTCGGGTCAATCCGGTATAATTGCAACAAGCCATTTTCGTAGAGTAACGGGTACTGGTCCCCGTATGACCTCTCGTGGTGAATGCACATGGCCACTTCCGGGCGGGTCACACCTGATGCTATCGGTCGCGATATCAATCCTGAGGCGTTTAATCTTGATGATCCCGCATTGTCAACGATGACCAGATAGCTACCATCGACTTTGAGCAGAACATCAACACCCGCACGCGACAACATTTTCGCATCCGAATGGCTGCCGATGTCGACCTTGTACAGGTCACCTGCTACAGCAGTAGAGCTCAGCACCGTGACCAACAGTAACAACAGTAATTTTGGTGTCATCTTTCTCTCCTCGCGACGCCTTGGCGTCGAATAAACATGCTACCGATCTTAATCGTCTTCAGATACAAACCGGTGCTGCCCCTCCCTGGAATAAGTATCCAACCAGCACGGTCACATCCGCCACGTTCAGATCACCGGAACTGTCTACGTCGGCTGCCGCAATCACCGGCGGCGGCGGACCACCCTGGAACAGATAGGCCACCAGATATGTCAAATCTCCCACGTCTACGGCACCACTGTTGTCAACATCACCGCAAATCCAGGCTGGTTCTACTCTCAGATCAAACTGCTTTTCATCGGTACTGCCGGCAATGTCCTGAACCGACGCCGTGAAAACGATTGTCCCGGTGTCAATGGGCGTTCCCGAGAGCAGGCCGTCAGCAGTCAGAGTCAAACCGGTCCCGGCCAGGTCACCGTTCTTGTCGCTCCAGGATTTGGTACCAGTACCCGCCGCCGACTGAAGTTGTTCGGAATACGGCTCACCTTCGGTAGCAGTCGGCAATGAATCGGTGACAATCGTGACAGCGTCATTAATCGTAAACGATAGCGGCTGGTCCTCACCGGCTCCGGCTTCATCGCTGACGTGCGCCGTGAAACTTATCATACCCACAGAGTTGGGAGTGCCTGATAACAGGCCGGTCGACGAGAGTGCCAGACCGGTACCGATCAAATCAGTATTTTTGTCGGACCAGGTTTTGAGGCCGGTACCGCCGGTTGCCTGCAATTGTTGATCGTATGCCTGACCGACAGTCCAGTCGGGAATAGAATCAGTAGTTATATCCAGCGCCGGATTGATGGTAAAACTGAGTTCCTTTTCGTCGGTCTGCAGAGCATCGTCCACTACCTTGGCCGTGAACGTAATCAGACCCAGTGAGTTCGGTGTTCCCGACAGCAGACCCGAAGACGAGAGACCGAGGCCGGTTCCGACCAGATCACCATACTTGTCGCTAAAGGTCAACCCTCCGGTGCCGCCAGAAGCCTCAAGTTGCTGGGAATAGGCGACATCGACTGTCCAGTCGGGTAGAGAAACAGTGGTGATCTGGGGCACGGAGGAACTGCACGTGAAGATGGTTACTGAGACGGCGTCAACAGCAGCCTCGACAACCGAACCATCGCTCAAGTCGGAAGCATCAAAGCGCAGTCTCATCTGGCTGGTGGGTATAACAAAACCACCGACCCAGAAAGTATGCTCAAACCAGCCACCGGAGGCCTGCTCGGTGGGACCGACTGTTTCCACCAGTGTCCAGGAGCCGCCGTTGTTGTTGGATATATAGACCTCAAAGACGTCGTTGTAAGGATCGGCCCCAAAGTTGTTGGAATACCAGCGGGCATAATTCACCTGGGCGTCTCCGGACGACAGATCGAAAGTGGGTGAGGTCAGGATAGTGGTCCCGCCATCTACGTCTGAGTTGTCGTCAACATTGTCGGTAAGATAGCAACGGCCGGAACCGTCATAATCAGTGGGAGGATCACCCCGATCTCCGCCACCGACCGGCACTCCCCGGTTCCATTGACCGTCGGAAGCATCTCCGGAGACCGTCCAGCCCTTATCGGTTTCAAAATCATCGGCAAAGACAGACGTCACACCGGTGGCCACCACTGCCGAAAAAGGATTAGTAGTGTCCGGGTCATAATAGACGCCGCTGCCCACTTCGGAAGCGCTGACAAAGAAATCGTATCTGCTGAGGCATCCGGCCGGAGGCAGGACTGCCTGGTAATGGTCAGGAGATGTCTCGGTCATAGATTCCGTCACCCAGGAGCCGCCGTCCAGCGAGTAATGCAGTTCGCCGCTGCCCGACAGGGGTGTTCCGCCCAGGGCACCGCTGACCACCACTTCAAACATCGTTGATTCTGCGGGGACCAGCATAGTCGGCACCCCACCGGGATATGAAAATGTAACTGATGGACCGGGCGTTGTCACCCCTACCGCGTTCCAGGCCAGAGCCACCTGGGTCGCCCAGGCACCGGTGGTATCAAGATCATTGGCCGCCGAGATTGTACCCAGGGCCGCCTGGTGATAATCGGTGCTGGAAGTCCAGTAGTACATATTGGACCGGTAGGCTACCAGAATAGCATTGTCGTATCCGATCCCGGTCACCGTCACGCCGTGGTGACTGCCGCCGTCGGACAGCAGAAAATACCACTTGTTACCCACCCCGCTGTTGGTGTGGACGCCGCAGTAGTCGTTGAGCCAGGAGGGACTGCAACCGACCACGTCAATCCAGTAAGGGTCTGAGGTACCGTAGAAGTCGGGATCACCAAACTGGTGCGGGTCCGACATGTCGCGAAACCCGTCGCCGCTGATTTGACCGTTTTCTCCCATCAGCCAGTCGGGAGTGTCCATGCTGTCGTGGGCGAACTCAAAGGCCGCCCCCATCATATCCGAAAACGATTCGTTAAGAGCACCCGGTTCCTTCTCGTAGACCAGGTTGGAGCCGTAGTCGGTGACGGCGTGGCCCCACTCATGGGCTATCACGTCCGGACAACCGGCCAGCGACCGCCAACCGGAAGACCAGCTCCAGACAACGATCCGGCTGCCGTTCCAGTAGGCGTTGTTATCCCCCTCGGCGCTGTAATTGACCGAGGTGTTCATCGAAGCGCCGCTGCCGTTGTAGCTGTTGCGGCCGAAAAAGTGCAGAAGCCAGTCATACATCAGGGCCGTATAGACGTGACCGTCGACCGCCGGTGACTGAACATTGGGGTCATTCCAGACGTTATCGACGTCGGTGGCCACGCTGCCGGGCAGAGAGGAGCCGGCGATATTCGTCTGCAAGTAGCTCCCGTCGGGCATCTGGCCGTCATGGCCGTGGGGGTCGTTGTTGAGCCGACGGGTGTAATCGATCATACGATAAGTGGAACTGTTGTAGTCGGTATCAATATGCTTGCGAGCGGTGCCCATAACACCGGTACCGGTGCCGATGTCGTTGGCATCCATTATCCGGTTGGCCTTGTAAACGACCTCACCGGTCGCAGCATCCATCAGGTACTCCCAGCGACCCATCGGTGTGTCCGAGTACAGAAAAAGCCGCCAGCATAGGTAGTATTGCTCATTCCAGGGGAAAACCACCAACTGAGGTTCATCAGGGCGGGCCGGGCCAAAGAAGCTCTGCAGGTCGGTCTCGGCCAGGGCTGTAGCGGTTTCGGCCGTAACGGCGGGAGTGGTCTCCAGGGCTATTTCCGGCAGGTACCTGCCACCAACCGTGTGCAGGACACCCTCGGCACTGAAGTGTGCGATTAGCTCACTGCCGATAACCGGCAATCCCCGGAAATGCTGCTGAAACCGGACATGGCGCATCCCCAGCTCATCGGAGTCAAGGCGGACCAAAAGCAATTCCTCGGCAGGATCAGCCATTCGGTAAGCGGCTTTGTTGTCGGCAAAGAACGACAGAGCGGCAGCAACCTCCTCACCGGCAGCAACCGGTTGGGATAGATTGCCCTCGACATATTCGGGTATGCCTCGTTCGTCAGCCTGATAAGTACTGATAACGGGGCTCAGAATCAGGGTGTTGAAGCGACCGAAGCCGTCTTCGTCGACTTCGGCTGAAGCCGTGGTAAACACGGCAATGGCAATGAATAGCGACGGTAGCAAGCGTGTCATTTTTGCTCCTGGAATGTATGTCTTCAGCCAAAAAATCCGGCTGAAAATGTATGTAAGATGCGACTCGAGGAGAGTACGCTGTAACGCTATATATGATAACAAATTATTTGAATTTGTCAACTGGTTTGGCGACTGCCGTCGGGCGCAGAAAATGTGGGTTTCCGGCGCGACATGCTGAGGTGAGAAACCACCAGCCGGCAGACCTATAAACCAGCCGATGGCTGCGCTTCGGGCCAAAAAGAAACCGGGGACCGGCTGATGCCGGTCCCCGGTATAGGGGTCTAAAACGTCAACTGCAGGTTATGGCTCGTCAATCGTGAAGACACCGTTACTCTCATCGGAGATATAGCCGCTGACTTCATAGATCTTAATCTTGCAGTTGGCATATGGCGGACTGTCAAAGGTCGAACCCAAAACATTCCAGGAATAGGACTGGTCGGCCGGATTGATGTTGCCCGCTCCCGGAATTGTAGACCAGGTGGAGCCACCATTGGTCGAATAATCAATCGCAACCGTACTGACCGTTCCGATCCGCTCCCAGGTGATGGTGTAGACACTGCCGGTATCGGCTGTCTCACCGCCGTTGGGAGCCGTCACCTTGATGCCGGAGATAGTGAAGTTACAATCACTGACATCGGCGCCAGTGTCCACGCCTTTCTTCTTGACGCGGACCTTGACCTTGGTCGACGGGGCGTTGGCCACGGTCCAGGCATAGCTGCCGTCGTTGGTATCCGAGGCAATGTCCACCCAGCCGGTACCACCGGTATCATACTGCATGTCAATGGAGTCGATCAGAGTACCAACGTTACCCCACATGATAGTGAAGCCGGCACCCTGGGCGACGTTCTCGCCGCAGTTGGGTTTGATCAACGTCAGACCGCAGACCGTGAAGTTGGCATTGCTGGCATCCGAGACGTTATGATCGACACCGTCGATACGGACCTGAACGGTGGTCGATGGCGGAGCATCAACACTCCAGGCATACTTACCGTCATTGTCCTCGCCGGCAGCGATCAGGTTCTCGGTCGCCCAGCCGTCGGTCGAGTAGTAGAGATCGACATCGCCGACACCGGCCGTATTGAACGTATCCCAGCGGATGGTGTCGCTTCTGCCGACCAGCCACTCTTCACCGCCATTCGGCTCCATAATGGTCAGACCGGAGACGGAGAACGGACCGGTAGTTGCAACCGTGTTGGAGTCATTGCTGTCACGGAAGCGCAGCCAACCGTCATCGGGATGGGCCGGCATGTTCGATGACACCGGCCAGGTCCAGGCACCGTCGTTCTTGGTCGTGGCCAGCGTGGTCCAGGTAGCCTCGTCATCGTCGGAGTATTCGACAATGATATCCTGGGTGCTGTCACCAACATAGGTCCAGACAACGGAATAGTTGGCGCCGCCTTCAATCTCGGTGCCGGACGTCGGCGCCGTGATAGTAATATAGTCATGGACGACAGTGAACTCGTAGTCCAGCGTGTCGTACGGTTCGCCGTCATCGATGGCAGCTACCTTGACTACGCAATCCCAGTCATAACCAAGATCGGGAGCCCAGAAGTTGTACGCACCGGCGCTGCCTGCCAGCGAATCATATTCCTGCCAAGCGCCGCCACCCTCCCGATACCAGATCTTCACTATGTCAACACCGACCTGATTCCAGGTGATCGGGACAAAGGTGGAATCGGTGCCTTCCAGATCGTAGATGGTCGACAGAGTGTCATAGGTTGAATCAGGACCGGTCACTTCGATACCATTGTGAGTGAAGACATCGCTCCACCAGATGTTACCGACGGTGTGATCCATGATTCCTACGCGGGCGGTCGGGGAGTACAGCGTGTCGTAAATATCGGCCAACACAGTATTGCCGGATGTTCCGGAACCGAAGTTCCCAACGCTGTCAACCATGGTTACGCCACCGTCGAAAGTCACCATGTAGTCAACCCAGTTGATCGGAGTCGCACCGCTTGCCTGCGCGATCGTCCAGGTAACGTTATGGCTGGGTGCCTCGAAATCGGTGGTAGTGCTGACCGGGTTGGTGATATTGATGTACGGCATCAGCCGGAAGGTGTAGGTGTAGGGGTTTCCGGAATTATCCGAGATAGTCACCCGGAGCGAATCTCCGGCGCCGCATTCACCAGCTTCCAGCGTAATGTAGCCGGTGGTATCCTTGCGGTAGGCGTTATTCCAGGTCCAGACGACATCGCCCGGAACCGGCGCCCAGCTCTCGTCACCACCCGCTTCAATAAACGTGAAGACCGGGTTGCTGCTGGTAGCAACGTACTCAGTCTGAGCACCCATCGTAATCAAAACCGTCTGCACGGAAGTGCCGGCCGTATTGTCGGCACTGTACGTCTGGTCGATGGTGAACACCGGCGCTACCACGTCGCCCAGCGTAATGCCGGTCGAGAAGGGACCCATGCCGGCGTTGTTATAGGCGCGAATCGCAAAGGTCACTTGCGTACCGCCCGTGAACGGGGTCTGGATACCATCGTTGACGTAGTAGTCAAACTGCGACGGCAGATCCACCGTACCGCTCTGGTACTGCAAATGGTCCTGAGAGGCAACGTCGACCACCTCAATGAAGTCGGAGTTACGGTAATTGTCTTTGGCGTAGATTTTGTAACCGTAACCGGCCGCCAGAGCCACCGTGTTCCAGGTGAATTTGACCTGGGTCACATCCCAGTCGATCGGCCAGTTGCCGCCCATAGCGCTGCTGTTAACCGCAAAGGCGGGGACAACACCCGGCGGCACGTCGAATTGCTCAGTGTAGAACGTGAAGTTGCCCATTACGTAGTCACCCTGAACATTTGACAGTACCTTGTATTTCAGGCGGTATATGTGATTCCGCTCCAGCGAATCGCTGGGGGTGATGATCACACTGTTGCCGGCTACAGTAGGTGTGAAATCAACGGCAAAGGAGTCGAGTCCAGGATTATAAATAGTATCAGTTACGTCATACAGCGTCAGCCAGCCATAGACCGTGCCGATTACCGGCACCATGTCGAAATTGAGACGGATCACCGAATCAATGGCGACACTGTCAAACAGACCGGGCGCCCGCTCGAGATTGGTGCTGATCAGCCTGATGCCGTCCATAATTGTGAAATCATACGCAGGATTAGTCAGGTCACAGCCATCCTGCGACTGGCCCCACATATCCAGCTCGTAGTCGGTATCGGTCATCAGTGTCATAATCGGCGTGAGGGTCAGCACCTGGTTGTTGCTGGTCCAGGTCTGGGTCACTGTCCAGGGTGTGTCAGCCGGTGTAGTGATATCGGGCACCAGCTCCAGGTAAAACGTGGCGGCATCCATCTCCTTGGAGAAAGTCACCGTCAGCAGCGAGTTGTAGTCGAAAGGCACGTGCTCTTCAAAATTCTTGCTGAGGATGTGGGGCGGATCGTCGCAGTTCAGCGACGCATAGATATTGGGCTGTGTCGCCGTACCGTTGTGAACCAGCTTTACACTCCTTGTTTCGGACTGATAGGAACTGTCACCCATGGTAAACGGCTGCGTGGTCACCGTCACACACTCGTAGCTGGGGTGGGACCAAGGCACGTTGGTGAAGCTGTAGACACCGGTAACATCGGTCGTGTCGATGTAGACAGCCGGATCAATGTCCCAGCAATACTCAAGTTCAACCACGACACCGCCAACCGGAGAGACCGGGTCGGGCGGGTCCTCGGTCGCTATCGGCTCGTCGGTGTCCTTGGGAGGAGCCGGCAACGCCGTGTAAACCCGACCGATCAGGTTGGCGTTCAGCGGATAAAGAAACATGTTATGCTCTTCACTCCAGTCGATATTGCCGGAGGGGATGTCGGGATTCAAACCTCGCAGATACTCCAGAGTTGGGATGGACGCAGTCGCCCGGCCGATGGCATGGCCATTGACATTGAACCGCAGTACGTATTCACCGGGACTGAGTTCACCGGTAGTAACATAGATGCCGGTGGAGTCAGTATAGACAGTGTGAGTCTGGCCACCACTGACCCACCGCACTAACACGGAGTCCATACCGGAATTGGTGAAGGCATCCTTCACCGACCCATGAATGCTGCCGATCACACGATCCGGAGACTGCGGATCGGCCGCGTTGGTGATGGTGTCTCCTTCACAACCGATGAAGTAGACTCCCAGAATGCCGCTCAGAAGTACGGCGAGCAGCAACAGATACTTTGAGTTTCGCATTGTGCTTAAACTCCTCTTATAAAAACGTTAATTACATTAAGTTCAACTCGACATTCACCCGGAAGCATAGCCTGAAATGGCCTGGTATCCGTGGTGAAACCTGATTTCGCGGGGGCGCAAACAGCGCTACGGACTTGATCCTCCCATGATTTTGCTGTAACCTCCTTCACGATAGTTGACAATCCGTTTCTTTAATTTCGTCTTCCCTGATATCGGCAACTGCACCTAAATCCTTATGGTGTAGTCCTTTCTAAATGCGATACATCCTTAAAATTGGCCTGTAACATAAATCGCCGCCTACGGCCTGTCAAGGTTAAAAAGCGGCCGCACAACGGCTTTATTTGCCTCAGGTCATAGACCTCCTCCCATGATGCGACAGTCACACAGCCACCTCTCTGGTGGCGACTGAGTCTCTCACATTCTCTAAACTGCGGTCGGACTATAGCTCTGTTTTGACCTTAAAGCAATAAAAAAAGTAGCCTTTTTCGCCAACTTGCCGCGATTGCAATCCCACACAGTGCTTGCAGGGAAGGTTTGGACTCGCAGAGACCTGTCGGCCTACCGGATTGTCGGAACCACAGGGGGTTCCAACCTACCATTTTACAAGTCTCAACCCCAAACAAGTTTTTGGTTACCACCCGTCGGAACCACGGGGGGCGACCTGCCAGACTACCAGACTCCGCGTAGCGGCGGGCCTTGTGTCCGCCGGTAGCAACGCTACTTTTTATTGGTAGGAGACAAGCCCCCACCCTACGGGGCTTGTTGAAAAAGTCCCATTCTCGTCATTGCGAGCGACAGCGTGGCAATCTCGGATATTGAATGTCAACGAGATAGCCACGTCGCTTCGCTCCTCGCTATGACGTTTGTCAGGTTTATCAACAGGCCCTACGCGTGATGTAATCATCACCTTGTGAGACGGCCTCCACACTATGTAGCACCCGCGCTTTCGAACCGTTACCAGCCCGGTAGATCAAGCCCACTTGGGGCTTGACATTCTTTTTATAACACCACAAGTCGGCGTGATCTTACTGGACCTTCGAACCGTTCCCCGGCTGACTGTCAGAGGAATCTCTTGATAAGTTTCAGTACTCCCTGATCCCAGCCGACACGATGGGTGACCCCGGTATTGAGTCCCTGCAACTCGTCTTTATGCTGCAGATACCACTTGTGCGATGAGATCAGAGCGTCCTGGTTGGAGAATGTCGCTTTCCAGCCGAGCTTTTCCTCGATCTTACGCGTGGAGACATAGGAATCCTTGTCGGCGGTTCCGTAAATCCACTTGTAGAGCGGTGAAATCCGCATGAACTCAAATATCGCCAGCGCCCCCTTGGCCAGTTTGGCCGGGGTCGGCAGCACCCTGGCGCCGCTGCCGGCGAACTCACACAGCGCACCGACGTCGGTCTTGACTTTCTCGAAATGCTGCGCCCCGATGTTAAAGGTGTCATTGGCCACTTCCGGCTCCGCCATCGCCAGCAGCGCGATACCCTCCACCAGGTCGGTTACTTCCAGGAGTTGATAAAGGTTTTCGCCGTTGCCGATGATCGGTATCCGCTTGCCGCAATCGACCCAGTCGTACAGAATCTGAAACACCCCCAGCCGGGCAGTGCCGATAAAGGTCTTGGGCCGCAGCACCGGCACGCACATCCCCTGCCTCCGGAACTCCTCGCAAATCTTCTCGCCCTCGATCTTGGTCTCGCCATAGGCACCGACCCCTACCAGCGGGTCTTCCTCGACCAGCGGGTGCTTGTCGGGCACCCCGTAGACGGCGGTGGAACCGATAAAAATCAGCCGTTCGACACCGCACTTGAGCGCCTGCGTCAGGGTGTTGCGCAGACCGGAGATGTTGGTGGAGTAAATCTCGCTTTTGGGCCACAGTGGCAGAGCCGCCGCGCAATGGATAATGGTGTCGATCTTGTTGTCACCGATAAGGGCGTTCATGCCGTCAGCATCACGGACGTCAATCATCGCCAGCAGGGCATCGTCCGGGTAATCCTCTTTGGGGAAAGGGGCAATATCATTGAGGGCCATAAAGGCCACACCCCGACCGGGCAGAGACTGGGCCAGGTGATACCCCAGATAGCCGGCACCGCCGGTAATAAGTACGCGTTTGTCCTTCATAATCCTGCCATCAATACGGTTAGGCCGCCCGATCAGTACCGGGTCGACAATTGTACACTACTCAATGGATGCCAATATAGCCCTTTCATAAAGGGAAGCAAGAGTATTGGTCGTGTCGATTCCGTTCCGGCGAGCCGGGCATCCGGCAGGTGCAAAACCCACTGCCGGTGAGCACCATACAGATTTAGAATCATGATAAGCTCCAATTTTGAGTTTTAATGGTGCGATCTTCAAAAACTTGCTGACCCAGACCGTCACCCGATAGATATTCCCTATAGGTCTAAAAAAAGGAATGCTGATTCCCGTAGACTATTGTTTAGCATTTATTTTAAGTAAGGAGGAAGTTGCATGTTTGCATCCAAATATCTTCGCCTAATGGTCTTAGTTCTTGTTCTCCTGCCCCTGATGAGTAATGCCAAAGAAGTGATGTCATTGAATCCTTTATTCACTGAGAAGGATGTGGTGGTTGAGCCGATGATTGAAGGCACGTGGTATGATGAGTCAGGCAGCACCATCGTTTTCTCTCATGTGGGAGACAATTTCTATCACCTGGTTTTTACCTTTGACGGCTCCCCCCTCGAATATGAGGCAGTTCTGATCCGGATCGCCGGCCGATTAATTTGTGACATCTTTCCACAAGTATCAGATGGGGAAGCCGCTTCTCACCCTGGATCTCATATCCGGCTTCACACGTTCTATGATATTTCGGTTCGCGATGATACTATGCGGGCCGCCCCGGTTAGTTATGAATGGTACCGTGATATGGCGGTCAAAGAGAGCTCGATTCTGCAATATTCATGGATAAAAGAGGGTTTGCTGCTCACGGGCTCGACTGAAGTTATACGTGAGATGTTCTTCAACCATTGCAACGATGAAGGTTTTTTTGGAAAACCAGATGTTTACGAACAGCGTGAGTCGGATAACGAAACGTCATCCTCAAATGAAAATGTGGATTTGACTGTACGCACCAATAATGGTGTAGAAGATCTTGCACTTTATAATTTTGCGGCCACCTATCCCGGGTGTGAACCGGGCTTTCCCTACTCCGATGGCTGGCTGGGTGGCGACGCGGCTCTTTCCATACCAATTTCACGCACACAAAACCTCTGGGTTTTCTCAGATACGTTCGTCGGAATGAAAGATCAGCGCATACGCAAGGGCTCTCATATAGTGACGAACACGATAGCGATATCTACCTGCGATGAGGAACAAGGGTGGCAGATAGAGTACTATTGGGGTGATATGTACACCCAGAACCCAAAACCTTTCTTTGAGTCATATACAGATAGATACAAATACTGGCCGCGCGAAGTTTTTGCCTATCAAGATGATTTTTATGTCGCCTTGAGTAAGGTAGGCCCGAAACTGGATGCGGCCCCGGACGACATATTCTCTTTCTCACATATCGGCTCTTCCCTTGCGAAAATCTCGAATTTCAGAACGGCTTCCCCGGACGAATGGATAATTGAGTTAATACCATGGTCGGCAGTTATCGAGTCTGATAATTGGAGCTTCCTTGCCAAACATGAGGATCACCTCTATATCTTCTTTCGACACCCCGAAGGAGCTACTTTCCTCTTACGCGTACCCCTGGCATCGCTTGCCGAACCTGAGGAACAAATGGAATACCTGGCGACCGACATGTCCTGGCAGCACGGCTTTGACCCGGCGCGGTCACGGGCGGTAATGAAGGAAGCGACATTCGGAGGCGGCAGTCTTCACTACCATGAGGACCTGCATCAATGGGTCGCGGTTTACGGCCCCCGATTCCTGGATAACAGAATTTTTATGCTCACAGCCCCTGATATTATTGGTCCCTGGTCTGAGGAGATTGTTATTTACGCACCTCCGGAACTGATACCTGATAATGCCGGGTTCGATGAGAGTTACTTCTGTTATGCGGCAAGAGAACACATTCAGTTTTATGACAAGAAGACTAAGAGACTTCTAATTACCTATGACTGCAACTCAAGTGAGTTCGGCCTGTTACTTTCGAATATGGAGATTTACTATCCGCGGGTGATATCAATTCCTGTTCCAAAGTGATCTTATCGTGCCTGAATGCAGGTAACGCAGCGGTCATTGTTAAGTGCGTAGACGCTCCAACAGACGCAGTAAGCTCAGAACCCGTCCGGTGGCCCACCATTTTATGGTGGGGGACAAGCGTTTCCTCTCTGCTCGGTCTAAACCATGAAGAAACCCACTAAAAGATGGGCCACCCCGGCCCTGAATCAGACGTCTTCTTCTTCGCTTCGACTGCGAATCTGGGAACAGTGTGTGACAATCCGCTGCGGGTCTACCTGATGCCTGCTCAGTAAGTGGGAAGTGATCTCCACGGCAGCTTCTCGCTCAGCCGGAACAACATCGTCAGCACCGGCGTCAATGAGGGACTCAATATCGAGCAGGTAATAAGTGCGAACTATAATGGACAGGTCAGGGGCAAACCTTCGGGCAACCTTTACGGCCTGCTCCGTTGCACTAGGATCATTGATCAGGAGCACGAACTCCCTGGCGTAGGCGGCCCCTAATCTCCTCAGCACTTCGTGACTGGTGACATCGCCGAAAAATGCGTTACCGGCTTCCAGGGTTGCTTTTCTCACGTTTTCCACGTTCAGGTCCACAATAACATAAGGGATTTCGCACTTGTTAAGAGCCTGGGCAAGTTCCCGACCGGCGAAACCATAACCACCAATGATTACATGGTTGCGCATAGTACGGACGACATCAGTTGCTTCCTCGGCGGCGGCTACTTCGAGAAGGTGTGTTAGTCGACGTAATTTACCCACTCCCGCTGCAAGTTTAGGGCCGAACGACATGCCGAAGGGAGTCAGGAACATGGAAAGAATCGTCGCCGATATAATACTGTTTTCAAGTGATTTTTCAATCAAACCAGTTCCTTGAACGGCAAATAACAGGACTAAAGAGAACTCCCCCACCTGCGCCAGCGCAACCGCCGCCAGCAGGCATACTCTTAAAGGCAGACG
The DNA here is from genome assembly GCA_043811375.1 of bacterium. Lineage (GTDB taxonomy): Bacteria > Zixibacteria > MSB-5A5 > GN15 > FEB-12 > JBDRNJ01. The sequence continues at coordinate 93,956 of JBDRNJ010000019.1, forward strand.
CAGGATCAAAGCGGTAATAAAGACAATTGTGGACTTTCCCACCAGGATTGCCGCCAGGAGGATCAGGATCGGAATAATGTTCTCGATGATAATCGATGGGGCCAGCAACATGCCGACCGACACAAAGAACAAACTGGCAAACACCTCCCGAAACGATATCAAGTCCGCCAGTGCCTGATGTCTATATTCGCTTCCGGAAACTACTAATCCCGCCAGGAAAGCACCAATTGCAAGAGAAGCACCGGAGCTTGTTATGAGCCACGCCGTCCCGATGCAGATGAGAAAAATTGCCAGGATGAATAGCTGTCTTTGTCGAGTCTTGGCGATGAAATATAACAATCGTGGAACAATCATGCGCGCCGCCAGTAGTACTCCCAGGACAATGGCGACAGATTGCAACAGAGTACTTAGAAGTTCCCCGGTGGGAATATCCGCTCCGCTCAATAGAGGGATAGCCAACATCATGGGAACAACGCTGAAATCCTGAAAGACGAGTATTCCCAACGTCAGGCGTCCGTGGGGAGCGTCAACCTCGCCTCGTTGTTGTAATCCCCTGAGGACTATAGCGGTACTCGATAAAGCTATAAGAAAACCTATGAATAGAGCAGAGTTGTTCGGTAAGCCACAGAACTTGGAAACAGCGAATGCGGCTAGAACGCTCAGTCCGACCTGGAGAAAACCCCCGGTTAAAATCAGTTTCCAGAGGCGCCGGAGTTTCTCCAGCGAAAGCTCCAGTCCGATTCCAAACAGAAGCAGCGCAACTCCGACCTCGGCCAGAACTTCAACCTGATGAACGTCGTTAATAAGTCCCAGACCTTGTGGTCCGACAATTATTCCGGCTAAAATGAAGCCCGCGATGGACGGCAATTTTAACCTGTGGAATACTGTTACGATGAGTACCCCAAAGCCGAGAATCACGACCAGGTCACGAAGGTATGTTAGTTCTTCCATATTTCCCAACCGATAAGGCACATATTAACTTCGACACTGGTATCAAAATAATATGCGGTTTGACTCGAATACAAACTTAAACAACGTAATAATTATTGGCACGGTCAGGACGGGTGGCGTGTTCCACTTTCAAATCCGTCCCCCGCTTACAAATTTTAGAAACCGGCTTTCACCGATTTCTAAATTCGGTGGCGGGTGCGGATTTGAAAGTAGAACATGCCGAGCATGCGACCTTCGGGTTATGAGTCTGTTCGATACTCCGAACAACAGAAGGCACCAGACACTAATCTGTAGTAATAACAAAGACTTATGGGAGACAAAGTGTCCGGTGTTTTCTCTTATTATCTGTTGTTTTGGCTAATTCTGTTAGAAAAATGTTAGAAAGAGGTGTATGTCAACATGGACCTATATAATCTGATACACTGTTGGCGAGCAAAGTTTCGAATCTGTCAAATTGGAACTTGCGGCATTGTAGTAAAAGCCAGTATAATTTATAATTAGCTCATCAAAGATTCAATATCGAACAACGTGTTTGGAGGAAAAGAAAGGAGTATCTATGGGAATGATGAAGGAATTCAAAGAGTTTGCCGTTAAAGGCAACGTCATGGACATGGCCGTTGGTATTATCATTGGTGCTGCATTCGGGACAATTGTCAAGTCCTTCGTGGCCGACGTCATTATGCCACCGATTGGCCTGTTACTCGGCAATGTCGATTTCTCGAATCTGTTCATGATTCTGAAAGACGGCGCGCAGGGACTGGGTTCATATGCCACTCTAACCGATGCGCAGGCAGCCGGAGCGGTGACACTCAACTATGGTCAGTTCATTAACACGATTATCAGCTTCATGATCATCGCGTTTGCGATTTTCTTAGTAATTAAGAACATGAACAAAATGAAAAGGGAAGAGCCGGCACCGGCCGCAGAGCCGACAACGAAGGACTGTCCTTTCTGTCTATCTGCAATTCCAATTAAGGCGGTCCGTTGCCCTAATTGCACTTCCAATATAGAAGGTTAATGAGCACCGCTTGAGGATTTCCGGGCTGGGTGGCCCATCCGCTTGCGGTGGTTTTCTCTAATGGTTCGGCCCGGGCAGATAGGTAACGCTTGTCCGCCATAAATGGTGGCCACTCGTCCGTCAGATGAGTTGTTGTAGAAAGATGTTGTATAGTATTATGTCAGACAGATACTCCATTGGTCTGACATGAAGAAAGCGCGGTCGCCATGAGAGAAGCTGAGTCCCGTATGCTCGCTGCCTGTGGGCTGGACTGCACTTCGTGCGCGATCCGTAGGTTGCCCTTCGATACTGATGCCGCTGATCGGGTTGTGGCGTGGTTCAAGAAGGAAGGATGGCTCAAGGATGATGAAGGGTTCACCGAAGTTCTTGAGCAATCGATGTATTGCAAAGGTTGCCACGGCGATCGCTCCGTTCACTGGTCGGCGGACTGCTGGATACTGAAGTGTTGTGTGGATGACAAAGGTCTAAGGCATTGCTCCGAGTGCGATACGTTTCCTTGTGATCGTCTACTGGAATGGTCAGGGCAGAACGCATCGTATGGTCAAGCACTCCAGCGGTTGCGGGAGATGCACGCGGGGCAAGGAACTTGAGATCTGAGCGAGGCATTGCTTAACTTGCCGTTAGAGCACAAGAAAGGAAGTTCTCATGAAGGTATTGGTCGTTTACTACTCGATGTATGGACACGTCTACAAGTTGGCGGAAGCAGCCGCCGAAGGAGCACGGTCGGTAGAGAATGTGGAAGCAGTGCTGCGCCGGGTTCCTGAAACTCTGCCTGAAAGCGTTTTGGGGAAAATGGGGGCGATTGAGGCGCAAAAGCTCCAGGCCCATGCACCGTTTTGCACAGTAGATGAACTGGGAGAAGCCGATGCAATCATCTTTGGGACACCGACTCGCTTCGGCAATATGTGTGGCCAAATGAGACAGTTCCTTGACGCGACAGGACAACTGTGGATGAAAGGAGCGTTGGTCGGGAAAGTGGGGAGTGTTGTAACAAGCTCAAATACTCAGCACGGGGGACAGGAATCTACGATACTGAGTTTCCATATTACATTGTTGCATCACGGCATGGTTGTTGTCGGGTTACCATATGCGTTTCAGGGACAAATGACAATGGACGAGATCAGCGGCTGTTCGCCGTATGGTGCATCGACAATAGCGGGTGGTGATGGCAGTAGATTCCCGAACAAGAACGAACTGGCGGGAGCACGGTACCAGGGTGAGCATGTCGCGAAGATCGCAAAGAAACTCACCACGTGATGAAAAAGCGCTCTAACAGAGCGCTCCACCTGACCGCATTACGCTACGCTTCATAGGCTGGGCCACCCGATCATCCGACTTAAGGGTGAGCCACCCAGCGTAATTACAACAGACTAATCGGCGGTGACATTAACCAGTTCTTCCCAGCTGCTGGTGTAGCGCGGGCTGCAATTTTTGCATCTCCCCCGCCACGGCTGCGTGGAACCCTGGACGGCGTATCTCAGAGCTCCCGAACCTATTCTGTCGTTCACCGAATCAACCGTTGCCATCAGCTTTTTATTGCGCCCGGCATCACCGTCACCAAACAGAGTCGCCTGCACCTGGCCGGCCGGGATGAGATCATCGAGCATCACCCCGGCTTTCTTGTATCGGAAACCCTGCCTGAAAATCTTCTCCATCCCCCGCCCGGCGTGGTGAAGCAACTCGGCGGTGTTGTTGGTTGCTCTCGGCAGATGGATAGCAATCGAGTTATTATACTGTCCGTCACTTTTGCTGTAAGGGTTGGTCGTTAAAAAGACGGTCAGCAGCCGTGCCGCCAGGTTCTGTTTTCTAAGCTTGGTTGCGGCGTTGGTGATATAGGCCGCCACGGCTTCCTGCAATTCTTCAAGTGACTCGATTTGTCGCCCGAATGAACGCGATGATATGATCCCTTTGCGTGGCGGCGGGCAGGTTTCAAGTGAGAGGCAGGATATTCCCCGTAGTTCATAGACCAGGCGTAAACCGACCACCCCCATCCGTTTGCGAATTACTCTGTCATCAATATCCCGCAATTGCCGGGCGTTGTCGATGCCCCGGCCAACCAGCCATTTCGTTGATCGTCGGCCTATTCCCCAGACATCCCCGACATGAACTTTTTCCAACACCCGGGTCATATATGGTGAGTCGACAAGATCAAGCACCCCGTTGGCTTTGACTGATCTCTTGGCCAGCCGATTGGCTATTTTTGCCAACGTCTTGGTGCGGGCAATACCGATCGATACCGGAATACCGGTCCATCGTATCACCGTGGCACGAATGGTGCGAGCGTATTCGGTCAGGTTGTCATGCCCGTGCAGACGGTCGCAGCCGTTCAAGTCGAGGAACGCCTCGTCAATCGAGTAAATCTCCATCTCCGGTGTGAACTGCGCCAGCGTGGTCATCACCCGTCCGGACATATTGCCATACAGGGCATAATTGGAAGAAAACACGTGGACGTTATGCTTCTCTATAATATCACGACACTTGAAAAACGGTTGTCCCATGCCAATCCCCAGCACTTTGGCCTCACCGGAGCGCGCCACGATACAACCATCATTGTTGGACAAGACCACCACGGGTCGGCCGTGCAGTCCGGGATTAAACACCCGTTCGCAGGAAGCATAGAAATTATTGCAATCCGCGAGGGCTATACAACCGTTGAGAGCCCCGGAGGAATAAATTATCTCCCGGGATGCTGTCGGTTTCATAACCACTTACCCGGATGCTCCCGATACCGGCAGTCATTACAACGGATGGATAACATTGGTCACGACACCCCAGATTTCACAGTCGGTCTCGTTTTCGATAAGAATCGGTTTATGCTCGTCATTTTCCGGCATCAACACCAGCCGGTCATTTTGCCGGCACAGCCGCTTGACCGTCAACTCTCCATTGACCGCCGCTATGACCACCTTGTGGTCTGCCGGTTCCAGGGCGCGATCAACAATCAGCATATCCCCGGAATGAATCCCGGCGCCGATCATCGAGTCCCCGGTTACTCGCACAAAAAAAGTCGCCGCCGGGTGTCGAATGAGATGCTTATTCAGATCAAGTGGCCCCTCAAGATAATCATCCGCCGGCGACGGAAACCCGGCGGCCACCCGTTCGCTGAACAGGGGTATCCGCACCGAAGACAGCTTCTTTTCAGACAACACCTTTGAAAGTATTGCTACTTTGGTCATTTACTTCATCCTCTGTTTTTCTATTAAGAAAACAGCTTCCCGGCTTATGCCAATCACATTTTTTCGGGGAGTGTGGGTTGTGAAACCCACCACAAGCGGATGGGCCAGCGGGTCCGAAGTTTAGCTCTTCGCGAACCACTCATCGGGCAAATCGTCTATTGACTTGTGACACTTGGCCCGAGTTCCGATACCTCCCGGACAATCATGACCGAAAACATGGCATGATCTATCATCACGATTCTCTCTCAGAGGAAAATGCTCCACGCAATGCTCCCACTCACAAAGTAATCCCTGTTCTTCATATTCAGGGTTAGGCTGGAAGTTGATAGAATATCCGAGTGAAAAACTCTGACTAAGTTCAATTGTAAGGTTTATGACCTCAATGGCATCACGTATCGAAACTTTGCCTCCATGGACTGCCTCATTACAGAGTTTTGTGATCTGATGGATTGCATCTCTCTGGTGATCGCCAATCGTATCATGTTCATGAAGTTTTTTAACTAGGAAACCGATTCCATTCTTGGATGATGAATCAGGATCGATGAGAGTATGATAGGCAAGGCGCAGGATTCGTTCGATTTCGATGCGGAGAGCCGCAAGTGCCAAATTCGGATCTTGCTCGACTAGATTCATCGCAGACTCAGCAGAGAATGTCTCTATGATATCGACAGGTCGCTTTTCTTCCTCTATTTCTCTTTTCTCTTCTCTAGATTCTTCTACAAGATTGACCAATTGTTGGATGTTCTCTTTGAAATCAAACTCAGCTCCAAACCACTTGGCTTTCTTGAGAAAAGGTGCAAGTAAAGGAATCGCCAGAAGGAAAACCAGACCTACTGAATACGAATCGAGAAAAAACTCTTCAGGCCAGAAACCGCGCACCACTACTGTCGCAATAATGAACACGAATGCAGCCCACTGACTTCTCTGCATAATATTCTATACCAACATAATACTATACAACGTATTCTCGTAGTAGTATAGCCTGCCGGAAGGCCAGTGTCAACGGCATCAAGAGCAGACTGCAAACCTTCCCGCAAGTCAGGTCCGGTGGCCCACCATTTTTGACCCCCAACTACTTCAGCAAGAACTCCCGGCGGCCGAGCGGCCGGCCAGCCAGCCGGTGGAGAAGGCCGCCTGAAGATTGAACCCGCCGGTGTCGGCGTCAATATCGAGCACTTCACCGGCAAAATATAACCCCCTGACCAGCCGGGACTCCATCGTCTGCGGGACGATCTCTTTGGTGCTGACACCTCCGGCGGTGATGATCGCCTCCTCGAAGGGACGATAACCACTGACTTCGAACCGAAAATCCTTGAGCCACCGGCCGAGTTTCTGGCGTTCCCCGGACATTATCTGGTGTCCGGGTTTGTCCGGGTCGATTCCGGTCAACTCCCGGCAGACCGGGATCAGTTTCCGGGGCAGCAATTGTTTGAGCAGCGTGCTGAAGGTCTGTTTGCCGTGCAGGTGCAGATCACGAAGAAGGCGCTGGTCGAGTTGATGTTCGTTAAGAGCCGGTTTGAGATCGATTGAGAGCACGACCCTTTTTTTTGCCCTGCAGGCATCAACAATCCTGCGACTGAGTGAAAGAATGATCGGGCCGGAAAGACCAAAGTGCGTGAAAAGCATCTCGCCGAATCTTTCATCCTGCTTTCTGCCGTCAATCCGCAGGTGCACGCTGACGTTGCGCAAGCTCAGGCCCTGCAGGCGCGGCGCTATATCACCGGCTGTCTCAATCGGCACCAGTGACGGTCGGGGGGCAATGACGGTGTGTCCGACCGACCGGGCCAGCCGGTAACCATCGCCGGTCGAACCGGTGGCCGGATAGGAAGCTCCGCCGGTAGCAATGATAACGGCATCGGCTCGGTACAACCGGGCGTTCTCACGACTGCTTTTTGAGCGGCTGGTCATCAGCGGCTGGATACGTGACACCTGTCGGCGGGGAACCTGCACCCCGGTAATGTGTCCCTCTTTTACCAGCAGCAATTCCACCGGTGAGCGCGTGCGGACAGTGACCCCGCAATCTCGCACCCAGCGGTCAAGGGTATCGACGACTTTGGCGGCGTCGTTGTCGACCGGGAAAACACGTCCGCCGCGTTCCGACTGGGTGACAATACCCAGCTCGGTGAAGAATTCTATCAGATCTGATGCGAAGAAACGGGCGAACGACTGCCTCAGGAATTTACCGCCGGAGCCGAAACGATCGATAAACTCAGCCACCGGCGCGTTGTTGGTAAGGTTACACCGTCCCTTGCCGGTAATACGCAGCTTGCGGCCGGGGCGATATTTCTTTTCCAGAATCATCGTCTCGGCGCCGTTCAGCGCCGCCTGCCCGGCCGCCATCAAACCGGCCGCGCCGCCGCCGACCACAACAACTCGCGTTTTTGCCATACATCTTTTCCTGTCGACGTTTGTTGTCTCTCTCAACGCCGAGTACATTATAGTGATTTGTTAGAAAAAATACCAGCTTTCCGCTATTTTGTTGCGTATCCTATACTAAATAGGAATGATACGACAACTGGAATTAGAATGGTAAAAGAAAATAAGATGAAAATTTCTGAACTAATGAAAGGTTTTGAACAGGTTTGCAAGTCGAAAGGTTTACGGATAACTCATCAAAGATCAGAAATATTCCATGAACTGGCCAAATATCCAGACCATCCAACCGCTGAGAATGTGTTCAGCCGAGTCCGAAAACGCCTGAAAACGATCTCATTGGATACAGTGTATCGTACAATCGCGACATTTGAAGAACATGGTATGATAAAACGGGTTCAAATACTTGATAACTCAGCCAGATTTGATGTTAATTTATCGATTCATCATCATCTGATATGTACACGATGCAATAAAATAGAAGATCTTTATTGGCCGGTTTTTGATAAGATGAAGTTGCCGGATTCCGTAAACGGCTGGGCAAAAATGAATTCAAGACATGTTGAGATCCGCAGCCTATGCCTGGATTGTAAGACGAAGTTCAAGAAATAAAAGATGATATAGGAACATAATAGAAAAAAGGAGTTAAACATGGCCAAGAAAAAACGTAAACTGACTACCTCAGCCGGTATACCGGTCGGAGATAATCAAAACTCGCTGACGGCGGGACCGCGAGGTCCACTCCTGGTTCAGGACTGGCAACTATTTGAGAAACATGCTCATTTCAACCGGGAACGGATTCCCGAGAGAGTCGTTCACGCCAAGGGCTCGGGAGCTTACGGTACCCTGACTATCACCGGCGATATCACCAAGTACACTAAAGCCAAAGTCTTTGAAATCGGTAAAAAAACCGAGTGTTTCCATCGTTTCTCGACCGTAGCCGGAGAAAGGGGCGCGGCTGATGCCGAACGTGATGTCCGCGGATTCGCTCTCAAGTTTTATACCGAGGAGGGTAACTGGGATTTGGTGGGCAACAATACCCCGGTTTTTTTTATCAGGGACCCATATAAGTTTCCTGATTTTATCCACACCCAAAAACGTGATCCCAAAACCAACCTGAGAAGCAACATCGCTCAGTGGGATTTCTGGTCCCTCTCGCCAGAGAGTATGCATCAGGTAACCATTCTTTTCTCCGACCGGGGGCTTCCCCGCAGTTACCGTCATTTGAACGGTTACGGCAGTCATACGTACAGCCTCATAAATGCTAAGAATGAAAGATTCTGGGTGAAGTTCCATTTTAAAACCGCGCAGGGGATTAAGTGTATGACCGCCGCCGAGTCGGCCGAAATTATTGCCAATGACCGCGAGAGTCATCAGCGCGACTTGTTCGATGCGATCGAAAGAGGTGATTTCCCCAAATGGAACATCAAAGTACAGATAATGACCGAGGAACAGTCGAAACATACATCTTACAACCCATTTGATTTAACCAAAGTATGGCCGCATGATGAGTTCCAGTTGATTGATGTTGGTGTTCTGGAGTTGAATCGGAACCCCGAGAATTATTTTGCCGAAGTCGAACAATCAGCTTTCTCTCCGGCCAATGTTATTTCCGGTATCAGCCACAGTCCGGATAAGATGCTTCAATTTCGCGTTTTTTCATATGCCGACGCACATCGCTATCGTCTGGGAGTGAATTATGAGAGCCTTCCGGTAAACAAACCGCACTGCGAAGCCAATACCTATTATCGTGACGGTAAAATGCGATTTGACGGTAATGCCGGTGGATCTGTCAATTATGATCCAAACAGTTTTGACGGCCCGGTTGAAGACTCGCAATTCAAGGAACCGCCGCTCAAAATCGAGGGTGACGCTGACCGATATGATCATCGTGAGGGAAATGATGATTATACCCAGGCAGGTAATCTGTATCGGCTGATGCCAAACGATGAAAAGGATCGACTTCATAAGGCTATTGCCGGCGCAATGGAAGGAGTCCCTGGGGAAATTATCGAGCGACAGATGACGCATTTTAAAAAGGCCGATCCGGCGTATGCTAATGGAGTAAGAAAAGCATTAAGTAACGAATAAATGATAAAATGAAAGAGAATAATTGGATCAAAGTGATCCCCAGTTTCATGATTAAAGAAATACCCAGAGTAGGAAATACTAAAGCAACTTGAGAGGAGGTGATAGATCAGTTATTTCATTAGGATGTAGTAGTAATGTCTCAACGTTGTCAACGGTAAAGACGGTCTGCTTGGAATGCAACGATTACCAC
>JBDRNJ010000020.1:0-9138 GCA_043811375.1 bacterium
GGTTCCGACAGGTCTTGCCGACGACGAAGTCGGAGGTATGACCTGGCGGTAACTCTGGAAGTGCTGAATAGACAATAGAATCGCTAAACTGTCAGTTCACACGTTTGGTAAGCCAAACGCAAGAACTGACAGAACAATGAACTTTTGGGACAGCCTCGGGTCACCCGACAGCACGGAAATTAGACGTGGCTTGCCACCTACTCCCCCGCCTCAATCTCCCGGATGGCGTTTTCAATAGTCTCCCGGCCCTGCGCCAGGCCATGCTTGTCAAGAATAGCGAGGGCATCTTCGAGGTACTTGAGCGCTTTGGCTTTCTCACCCTTTATTTCGTAGATTAGGCCGATGTTGCCAAGCGCGATGGCTTCACCCTGTCGGTAGCCGATCTCTCGGTCAATCGCCAACGCTTCCCGATGATGCTCCAACGCGCGGTCAGGATCACCCTTGTTCTTGTAGATCAGGCCGATATTGCCTAACTGATCTGCTTCCCCCTGTCGGTGGCCGATCTGTCTGTGGATATCCAACGCGTCCTGATGACACTTCAACCCCCGGTCGAGGTTACCTTTGTCTTGGTAAACCAGGCCGATATGGCCAAGACCGGTGGCCTCCCCCCGTCGGTTACCGATCTCTCTGTGGATCTGTAGCGCATCCTGAAGATGCTTTAGCGCCCTGTCGAGATCGCCTTTGATTTTATGGATCAGGCCCATATTGCCAAGCGTGCACCCTTCTCCCTGTCGGAAGCCGATCTCTCTATGGATATCCAACGCATCCTGATAGTGCTTCAGCGCCGTGTCGAGTTCATTTTTGAGCAGATAGATGTTGCCCATATTGCTTTGTGTAGTGGACTCTCCCAGCCGGTGGCCGATCTCTCTGTCGATATCCAACGCGTCCTGATGACACTTCAACGCCCGGTCGAGGTCACCTTTGTCTTGATAGATCAGGCCGATATTGCCGAGGCCGGTGGCCTCCCCTTGACGGTAGCCGATCTCTCTGGCAATCTCCAATGCTTCTTGTTGATGTTTCTGTGCTGTGTCGAGTTCCCCCTTTACTTGAAATATCAGGCCCATATTGCCAAGCGTGCTGGCTTCACCCTGTCGGTGGCCGATCTCCCTATCAATCTCCAACGCTTCCTGATGATGCATGAGAGCCGTGTCGAGGTCACCTCTGAGCAAATAGATGTTGCCAGTATTGCCAAGGGCAGAGGACTCTCCCTGCCGGTAGCCGATCTCTCTGGCAATCTCCAATGCTTCTTGTTGATGTTTCTGTGCTGTGTCGAGTTCCCCCTTATCTTGAAATATCAGGCCCATATTGCCCATTGCAGCGCCTTCTGTCTCTCTATGGCCCTGCTGTTTCGCCTGATCCAGGGCAACACTGTAGTAGTGCATAGCTTTGTTATAGTTGCTGCGGCCAAATTCCACGTTGCCGATTCGTATCAACTCACTAGTACCAAGGCCACCGCCCTCTATCATGAAGGCACTAACCGCCCCTTCGTAATCATCATACTTCTCAGGAGCGCTCGCAGGGTTGTTCGCATCAACTATGATGTCGCTGTGCTCAAGGTAGATTCTCAACCCCTCGTTTTCTCGTTTGAGTTCCTCGATGTGATCTTTGAGGTTCGTGATCTCGCCGTCCTTGGAGTCGTGCCTTCTTTCCCGCCTCTTTTTGTCGGAGTGGATCAGAAGCTTCGCGATAAGAGCAATGGCTGCAATACCCACTCCAACCAGCGCTATCAGAGTTGTATTATCCACCTCCCCCTACCCCCCCGTTTCCTCCCTCACCCAGGCGAGGTATTGGGGGAGGCCTTCGGAGATCGGCAGGGCGACTATCTCCGGCAGTCCGTAAGGGTGGTTGACGACTACCCAGTCTTTCAGAGCGTCAAAGCGCTGTTGCGTGGTTTTGATAATCAGTATGGCTTCGTTGTCGTGCTCCAGCTTGCCGTCCCACCGGAACCAGGATTCGATTTTGGGCACCACGTTGACGCAGGCGGCCAGGCGTTCGTTGACTATCCCTTTGGCCAGATTGTTGGCTTCCTCACGCGGTACGGATATGAAGACAACCCGGATATCTTCCATAATTTTCTCCTTCATCCGAATGTATCGGATTTCTCACAACGGTGGTGATGTCGCCGGAGTGTGACCCGCGTCTACTGCGTTTCATGCCCATCGCGAGATGGCGAGCCACACCTATACGTGACGATCTCGATTCACTGCTGGAAACACGCGCCGCCCGTGAACATACCCCACACACATGACAAGTTGAAGTAGGTCGGAAACCCCTGCCTGTCCTGAGCTTGCCGAAGGGTGGTTCCGACTCCCGCGTTGCCTCAGCAGGAAAGCCTCCGCTCCTCGCAATTACTTTTTCAACACCCTACTGAGTGGGATAGTTGCCTTCCATGTATAATTTGAGGTAGCGGTTTTCGATTTTAATCCGCTTGATCTCAGCCTTGACTACATCACCCTGAGAAACCAGACCGATGATTTTGTCTTTCTCGACAATCGGGATATGGTGTATGCCATTATTGGTCATGACACCGCCGATATAATCGATCTCGTCATCCTCCAGGCCAACCAGCAGATCAGTCGTCATCAGATTGCTGACCTTCAGTGATCGGAAACTGTCCTGGTTATTGAAGACAGCGTGAAAAATATCCTTGTCGCTGACAATCCCCACCAGTTGGCCGGAAAACCCCAGCACCGGGAGGCAACTGATCTCGTTCTTGATCAGCAGTTCCATGGCAGTGAGAATATCAGTCGAGCCATCGACCGTGATCAACTCACGCTTCTTCTTCTGCAGTACGTCCTTGACTTTCATTTTGTTATCTCCCTTATCTGAATCTTGTACATCCTCGTACGCCGCCAACCGATAGAGATTGATTGGGATGGACCTGCACCAGCGCCCCCTGGTTGGTCCGCACAGTTGATCAGGTTGGCAACTTATCTAATATTACGTATATTCCCCCTGCTATGTCAATGGAAAAATGGCCTCTCGAAATCCTCGCACTGTTGGTGTTGGGCGGATTAGTATCCCCGCTGTTGGCCGACAACGGCGGCCCCGATGCGATTCTGCAGTTTTACTGCGAACAGGCGCGCCTGAAAGTGGCGGCACAGCACCCTTATGAACAGGCGCTGACTTATTCCTTTCGTGCCACTACCTATCGGCACAACATGGACGACAGTGCCCGTGGTGATTCTGCCGTCATTGACTACTTCTTCAGCAATGGTACGCTGGATTCCCAGCGAACGGTCGAGTCAACCTCCTGGCAACCGAAAGGGAACGACGTATTCTACCCAAACGTATTTGATCTTGATCATCAATATACGTTCTACCCTAACGACACCGGCGGTAAAGACCTGGCCATCGGCTTCGACCGCGACACGGTCGGTGACCAGCAACCGGTGGGATTGGCTATAATTGACCGCTACGACTACCATCTGCGCCGACTGTATCTGTTCTATCCGAACAAACCCGGTTTCCGCCGCTTCACACGATTGCTGCATTTTCAGCAGCAGGACGGATATCTTTTCCCTGTCAGCATTGTTGAATCAGCCTCCAAAGACGGCGTCTTTTCCACCGAGCACTACCGCGTGGAGACGGTCTTCAGCGAAATAACCATCGCCGGACATCCTTCTCCGGCGCAGCCTGACTGACAACCGGCACACTAACTGTATCCGGCTTCCGCCGAGCGCATGCTTTGGGCTTGCCAGGACGGACCACCATCAGTATGTTAGTAAGTTATGACCGACCCTGTCGCCCAATTGAAAGCTGCCGTCCTGTCACGGGCAGCCTCGTTACCGCACCACGTGGCTATTATCATGGACGGCAACGGCCGCTGGGCGGCGCAGCGGAACAAACCACGTACTTTTGGGCACGAAGCCGGTGTCAAGGCCGTCAAAAAGGTAGTAACGGCCGCTTCTGAGATCGGCATCAAGTATCTCACTCTGTACACCTTCTCTTCCGAGAACTGGAAACGCCCCAAATCCGAAGTGGCGGCGTTGATGTCGCTGCTGACCCGGACAACGCTGCGCGAATTGGATGAATTGATCAAGAACGATGTTAAGCTCATTACGGTCGGGCGGATCAATGGACTGCCCATTGAACGCCGACACGTGCTGAAAGATGCCGTAAACAGGACACGCAATAATCGCGGTCTGGTTTTGATACTGGCCCTCAACTACGGCGGTCGTACGGAGATTCTGGACGCCGTCAAGGCAATCACAAACACCGTCAAAGCCGGGATGCTGGATGTGCCCGACATCGATGAAACCCTGTTCTCCAGTTTCCTGTACACGGCCGATATCCCCGACCCCGATCTGCTGATCAGAACATCGGGTGAGATGCGCATCTCCAATTTCTTGTTGTGGCAAACCAGCTACACTGAACTGCATATTATTGACACCCTCTGGCCCGATTTCGGTGCCCGAGAACTGTATGAGGCGATTCTTGATTACCAGAAGAGAGAACGCCGTTTTGGAGAAGTCACCCCCGGGGACAGCCAATGAGCCGGAATCTGATCACGCGGATTCTGGTCGCGGCAGTAGCCATCCCGATCATTCTCTGGATCTCATACGAGGGCGGCTGGTGGCTGCTGGGACTACTGGGTCTGTTGGCGCTGGCGGCGATATCGGAGTATCTCGTTAACGAAGGCATCTCCCCCCGGCAGGTTTTCTTCTGGGTGGCTCTGGTGTGCACCTTATTGCTGCTGGCAGTCATAGCTGACACCTCGGGCTCACTTCTCCCGACGTTTCTGACCACAATGAACGGTTCCACGTTAGCCATCGGCATCATCATCTTGTTCTTTACGCTAACCGCTATGCTGAGTGCTATCGGCCGACAGTCTCCGGCTCAATTGTTTGAACGTCACAGCCGGCTGGTGTGGGGTGTGCTTTATGTCGGTCTGCTCTATCCAATCGTCTACCTGATCGGCAACGGAATTGGTGAGGCCTCCGGCGGTGATTGCCTGCTGTTCCTTTTCGGTCTGCTGTGGGTGGGCGATACGACCGCTATGGCGGTCGGGTCGTGGCTGGGTCGCCGGCGTCTGGCGCCCACCGTTTCGCCCAATAAAACGGTCGAGGGATTTGTCGGTGGTGTGGCCGGCGCGGTGGCTGTGGGCGTCCTGATATACTTCTGGAAACTCGAGAACCTCGGCCTCCTCAACGTTATGATCCTGGCTGTCGGTTGCTCGGTATTGGGGCAACTGGGTGACCTGGTGGAATCGATGTGGAAACGTTCCCTGGGTATCAAGGATTCCTCCCCCCTGGTACCCGGCCACGGTGGTGTATTAGACCGCTTCGATTCACTGCTGTTCGCAGCGCCGTTTATGTATGTATTCCTCTATTTCACTCAACGATGAAGCTGATTGACCTGATCTTTGCCGCTCGACCGATGTTGCACCTGCCGATCTGGTCGGTCTATCTGGTTGCATTGTTCTATCAAGGGGAACCCGGTGACATCCGGTTCGGGTGGTCGCACCTGCTGATACTGGCAGCACTCAGCCTGATGGCCTCAGGCGCTTACTACTTCAACCAGGTGTTTGATTACGAATCAGACCGCATCAACCGCAAGCTCGGTTTTCTCCAAAGAAACCTGCTCACCAAACGAGAGTTGATTGTGGTCGGTATCGCCGTATCGGCGGCAGCGTTAATCAGTTCGTTATTCCATTCGTCATTGGTGACGGTGATTTTTATGCAGTTAATCCTGCTCAGTTATGCCTACTCATCGCCGCCATTACGGCTGAAGGACCGACCGCTGGCCGGTTTGCTTGCCAACGCCTATAGCTTCGGAATCCTGGTGCCGTTCACACTGGTATCGGAATGGTCTCTCAGCGGGCTCCGGCGCTTCGGCCATCAGGAAGCACTCTACTTCTTCCTGGCCGTGGCCGCCATACATCTGCTGACTACCATTCCTGATCGCGCCGGTGATAAGGCCGTCGACAAAAGGACGACGGCGGTGATATTATCACCGGTTACAGTTAAGCTGCTGGCCATGTTGCTGACGGCCCTGGCCGGCCTGGCGGGACTGGCGGCCGGCAGGTATGCGCTGGTCGGTCTGGCTGTGGTTTCTATTCTACCGGTACCGGTAACACTGCTGGTACAGTCAAGCCGATGGGAGCTGTTGGCCGCCAAGCTGCCCGTCCTGTTATTGACCCTGCTGGCCGGATATGCTTACCCCGGCTACCTGCTGTTTATCGTTGTGTTGCTGGTTTCCTGCCGGATATATTACCGGAAACGATTTAATATGGTTTACCCGAAACTGACATGAGGCAGTGTTTTATTTCAGTTCTGATGGTGTTGTTGATCCCTCTGATCGGATGCACCAGCTACCCGCGTTATCGTACCGGCGGACCGGAAAAGCCGCTGCAGGTGGTTACCGCCGACAACAACCTGACGACCAACGACTGTCTCCACATGGGGCTGATTCTCCAGAGTTACCTCGGTAAACCATACTCCGGC
This sequence comes from bacterium, assembly GCA_043811375.1. Taxonomy (GTDB): domain Bacteria; phylum Zixibacteria; class MSB-5A5; order GN15; family FEB-12; genus JBDRNJ01. The sequence goes on from JBDRNJ010000020.1 coordinate 6,447, forward strand.
GCTTCCCTGTTCATTCGCGGTGTTGATTGCTCACTGTTCGCCCGCGAAACAATCAAGAAGTTCAACGGTACTGAACTGCCCCGCACCGTCAGTAAACAGTTCCAGACCGGCCGGGAGGTGGCTTATCAGCGTTTGAGGTTTGGTGACCTGGTCTTTTTCAGGACGGAACGAAACCGGGTATCGCATGTCGGCATCTTCGTTGGCCACGGACGTTTTATACATGCCTCCACCTCAAGTGGAGTCATAATCAGTGACATGAGTGATAAGTACTGGGCCCCGAAATACGCCGGCGCCCGCCGGGTTCTGCCTTAACACCGGCGGCAACGGCGCTGCCGAAGAACCGGAACTGACCAATGCCGACTATATCAGCAGAACTTGAGTTAAAACTAAAGAACCTGCCCGGCGCCCCCGGTGTCTATCTGTTTAAGGACAACACCTGCAGGATCATTTACATCGGCAAGGCCAAGAACCTTCGCAACCGGGTGCGCACCTATTTCCAGTCGCCCGGTCGTCACGATGCCAAGACTAACCGCCTGGTATCGCGGATCGCTGATCTCGAGTTAATGGAAACAGGCAACGAGATCGAAGCCCTCATCCTCGAGGCCAACCTCGTCCACGAGCACAAACCCCGGTACAATGTCTCCCTCAAAGACGACAAGCACTTTCCTTATATTAAGGTCACCACCAACGAGCCTTTCCCCCGCGTGCTGATTGTCCGCCGCCTTGAAAATGATGGCGCCACCTATTTCGGTCCCTACACTGCCGCCAAAGCGATGCGCCGGACGGTGGCGTTTCTGACCCGGCTGTTTCGAATCCGTAGCTGCGACCTGATCATTCCCCACCCCAAAGGTAAGAAGCACGAACTCTGCCTGGACTACCAACTCAACCGCTGCGGCGGGCCATGCGTCGATCTGCAGAGCGAGGAGGAATATGGCGAGCTGGTGCAGTCGGTACTGATGGCGCTGTCGGGCAAGTCGCAATCGCTGATCGACCGCCTGTCTGAGAAAATGCAACGTGCTTCCCGGGACATGGAATATGAATCAGCCGCCACCTGCCGGGACCAGATTGAAGCCATCCGGGCGATCAGGCTCAAGCAAAACGTGGATCTGGGTGAGGTGGTCGATCATGACATCGTCTCGGTGGCCCGCGAGGGCCGCCACGCCGTCGCCGTCGTCATGCAGATACGCGAGGGGGTGCTTATCGGACGGCAGGATTTCCAACTTACGGCCGACATCGAGGACAGCGACGAGGTCGTGCTGGAAACGTTCCTCACCCAGTATTACAACCACCAGCCCAATCTTCCCGAGCTAATCTACCTGCCTCTGGCACTGACCGAAGTAAAACTGCTGCTGGAGTGGCTCCGCCAGATGAAAGGTAGCCGGATCACCGTCGTAACACCCCGCAAGGGGCGCAAAGTCAGGCTGGTCGAACTCGCCGCCCGCAACGCCCGGCTGTTGCTGGACGAATTGCTCATCCAGAAACGCCGGCAGTCCGAGCGCACCAGCAAAATGGTCACCGCCCTCAAGGACGAACTGAGACTCCCCCACTCTCCCCGGCGTATTGTCTGCTTTGACATCTCCAACACCGGCGCCACTGACGCCGTCGGGTCGTGCGTCTACTTCGAGAATGCCAAACCGAAAAAAAACGGCTATCGGCATTTCAAAATCAAGGGCGTTGTCGGACAGGATGATTTTACAATGATGCGCCAGGTGGTCGGGCGCTACTTTCATCGCCTTCGGGAAGAACAATCCGAGCCTCCCGACCTGGTGGTGCTCGATGGCGGTAAGGGACAACTCTCGGCGGCAGTGGCGGAATTGAAATCGCTCGGTTTTGAAAAGCAGCCGGTGCTGGCGCTGGCCAAACGCCTCGAAGAAGTCTTCGTGCCGGGAGCCAGCGACTCTATCATCATCAACCGCAGTTCCCCGGCTCTGCTGTTGCTGAAGCAACTGCGTGACGAAGCCCACCGCTTCGCAATCACATACGGCCGCAAAGTACGCAGCAAGCGAACGATCAAATCGGCACTGGATGACATCCCCGGTATCGGCCCCGCCAAACGGCAGTTGCTGCTGCAAACGTTCGGCTCGGTCGCCGCCATCCGCAAACTTTCGGCTGATAACCTGACCGTCATCAAAGGCATCAACAAGAAGCTGGCGGAGACGATCTTAAAGCACCTGGCCTGAATGAACCGACAACACAGCGCATGTTGAAAACGTCATTGTGACCGGGTGGCCCCTACAAACTCGTTTGGAGGGGATTGAGTAGCAACTCATTTGCACGCCATTGCGAGAAGTGCAGCGACGTGACAATCTCACTTCCGTAGTTCCGATAGTTCGGTCAGGTCTTGGCTCACCTCCGGGTGAGGTGTGACCTGACCGCAAATCGACAACATTGCAGTAAAATAGTAGCTCTGAATCTCTGTGGTTCCGAGCGGCAAGCCGCCCTTAATCGCGTAGCGGCAGGACTTGTCTCTGCCGGGAGCAGGTCAGTCTGCTGGGTTGGAATGACTTACGGGACTTGTCATAAAAGCCACTTGTGGCCGGTAGGTCTGTACTGATCTTGCCCCAATAAAGTGGACACTTTACGAAGGTCGTGTTAGATTGACCTGAGGAGGTGTTTTTAATGTTACGACGTCATTTTGACCGAGATTTCAAGCTCAATGCGGTGCGCCTGCTGGAGAGTTCTGACTTGCCAC
>JBDRNJ010000021.1:0-97936 GCA_043811375.1 bacterium
GAATGTCAACGAGATAGCCACGTCGCTTCGCTCCTCGCTATGACGATGGTTATGTCTTTCAACATTCCCCTGCGCGGGGATGATATGGAAAGATAATCCCTACCATTGCCCGATCGGTTATGTGAAAATGGGTTTGTTTCGTAATTTTAGTTTTTTCACCTCCGAATATGATTGCCGAACTCAAATTTGTGCACTGATACGACATGGTGCTCAATTGAGCGATGGAGCAGCGGAAACCACAGGTTTTGTAGGGAATATATTTCGTCAGGTCACACCACCACCTGCGGCGGTGTCAAGACCTGTCGTAACTCTTAGTTACTCCAAGCGATGTATATATACCTTATTCGGATTCTTCAATATGTTCATAGTACTTATTTAGAGCTTCAATTTCATTATCAGCTATTATTGTTACAACCTGGCCATTATTCCAACCTTGCCAAGCAACTAGAGCAGTATTATCATTTTTCAACATCAATATTTCAATCATACCTTTAGAGTTTGATCCTTGATAACACGCAGCATTTCTGTAATGTTTCTTAAATTCGTTTTTGAGGGGTGATGATTTTAGTATCCTTGAATCAGGTACCAATTCCAATGAATTTATTTTCTCATACTTTGTCATAAAAGTTACCTATCATTTTATTAGCTTGTATGTTTTTTAGAATCAGTAATAATTAGTGTCGGGTGGTGCACCCCTTGGCGTAAACCGCGATCACAGATCGCGGCCACACACACAGTGGGATTTAGAATGTTTCTTGTCTTCCGCACTTGGTACAGGTTCGTACAGTATTCTTATCTATGAAGCCTCTAATTCCGAAGAAAACCAAGATTACTCCAAAAAGTGCAAAAAGAATACTTATTCCTGTCAGCAATAGTGAAACGAGACCTGCGCAAATAAGTGCTACGCCTGTCCCAGGTGCAGCGCTAACAAGTTGTGAATGGAAAGCATCGTTTCCACAAGCCGGGCACGAATAATCTGTTTCTGAAGCTTGTAGTTTCGTGGTACCCGCGGGACTGTCGCGTTCATCCTGAGTAGATGCGGCAGCATTGCTCTGTTCCCCCTCTTTTTCTAGCCATTCGCCGCAGAATCGACACTTTTTCGCATCGTCTTGAATTTCTTCTGCACAATAGGGACACTTTTTCAAAGCGTATTTCCTCCGTCTAATACCCAAAAGCTGACTCACGCAATCCCATCAGCCATTTCTAAGTTGTTCGAGTCGAAATAATATTGCGATGATGCCGTGAAGCAGGAAGAAAATCGTCAACCCTTCGAGAAGTAACCCAGCACTGACAACGAGACTGAAAGGATTAAATGTCTCCTCCTGAATGGTAACAGGCAGATCCGTGAGAATGCCTCTCATTGTAACTGTTTCTGTGCTCGTAATGATGAACGGAATCACGATCGCTGCAACTCCTGACAACACCAAGTTGGTGATGGCCAGTGCTTCGCACCAGAGACTGATTGTTTTTGCCTTCATTTCTTATATCTCACTTGTGTTTTGATCCTTTCTTTTTCCATACCAACAACCTCCCAACTCTTGTAAGTCGGTGTGGTTTCGACCCATATAGACTACATAGATCATTGGGATCGTAGCCACCGTGATAAGACACTTTGCGCTTGGAGTTGTTGGTCCCAGATCCTCCATTCCCAGGAGCAGAGTCTTAGGACGGGCTGGACAGGGTTATGATAGGAGTCGGTGCCAAGGCCAGTCAAGCCCATTTCAAACGTAAGTTGGACAAACCCCCTACTATTTACGATATCAAGGGTTGATGCAAGATCACGCGGGAGAGACGCTCTAAACAGTGAGTCGCAGAACTCAAGACGCGGCGTCTGAAGTCCTTTATAACGCCCTTCCGGCATCAGGCCCCAGAGCGGGTCTACCCATTCTTGTTTTGCAGTAATACAGGGTGCCACATCGAACTGCAGGTCCGGTCCCCACGCCTCCTCCAAGAAGTCAATAGCGCTGAGCGAAGCGAACGCTAGTTCACGATCTGCATCGTAATGCACGACTGGAGGCGTTATATTTACGATCAGTTGTGGGTTTTCGGTCTGCTGAACTCGAGCTACTTTGGAATGTTGTCCCACGAGAGTCTGCCTGTACACCAAATAGCCTTCCGCCCTTCGATCTGCGTGTTCAGACGAGGTTTCATATGGGCCCTTTTTCGGGTTTGCCAGCCCGCGCCACAGTATGTGCACTTGCTCGAGATAAGAGTTCACCCATGACTCAAAAGACCCGCTTGAAATACTCCCAGACCGTAGGGCCGGCAACGTCCAACCGGGCTGTTCAACGTGCGTAGTGTCGTTCTTTTGCGATGCCTTATCGCCCCGCTCAACGTTTGCAGCTTCTTTACTGTCTGACACATTATTGGCCTGCTGGTTCCCGCCTCCGCATCCCAGATTCAGTACGATAAGCAATAAAGTGGATGCAGCCACAACCGTACTCTTTCGCACCACTACACCCCCAACTTCTTCAGTGTCTTGGGGATGTCGGTAAATGTTTTGCAGGGGTGGGCGCCGGCAGCAGCCAGGGCGTCGAGTTTTTCCCGGGCGGTGCCCATCTTACCTTCGACGATTGCACCGGCGTGGCCCATACGTTTGCCGGGAGGAGCGTAGATGCCGCCGATCATCGCCAGCACCGGCGTTTTCATTTTGGGGATGATCTCGGTCGCCTTTTCCTCATAGACGCCGCCGATCTCACCGCACATAATGACCGCCCTGGTCTTGTCGTCCTCTTCGAACTTCCACAGGATTTCGTTAAATGTCGAGCCCAGCACCGGGTCGCCGCCCAGACCGACACAGGTCGACTCGCCGTATTCGCTGCGGGTAAGGGTGTCGGCCACGTAGTAGGTAATCGAACCGGAGCGCGAGACGGTGCCGACCCGTCCCGGCTTAAAGGCGATATCCGGCATAATACCTAAATTAGCCTCACCGGGTGTGATGACTCCCGCCGTGTTGCCGCCGATAACCGTGGCGCCGTGAGCGACCGCCTCGCGGCGAACGTGCAGCATGTCGTGGATAGGAATATGCTCCGGCACGACCACCAGGAACTTGATCCCGGCCCGGATCGCCTCGATAGCCGCTTCCTTGACGAACGGCGCCGGCAGGAAAATGACCGAGACATCGGCGCCGGTGTTTTCGACGCACTCGGCCACGGTATCGAAGACCGGTTTTTCGTGGACGATCTGGCCGCCTTTGCCGGGGGAGGTGCCGCCGACGATATTGGTGCCGTAGGTCAGCATCCGCCCGGTGTGAAATTTCCCCGCTCCGCCGGTGATTCCCTGCACCATCACGTTGCTGTTTTTGTCAACCAAGATTGCCATCAGTATCCTTTGACCTCCCGCCAGACGTACATTGCATAGTCTCTTGTCGGGTTTCTTCTCCCGCTAAAGCGGGATTCGGAACCCGACCTACGATCAGTTGCCCTAAGATTGCCATCAGTTACTTCCCCCGGCCAGTTCGACGGCTCGTTTGGAAATCTCTTCGATGGGCGTTTCGATGCCGTGAAATTCTATTCGTTCAAACAATTGGGGGTTCTCCTTCCTGGCTTCTTCAAACAACCGCACTCCCTCCTGCCACATGTTACCAGTCATGCGCATAACCAGGGGCTTGGACAGGCCGTGCCCCTTGAGGAACATGATAACGCCCTTGGCGAAATCGTCACAACGGCTGATACCGCCGAAACGAGCGCCGAAGATCGCCTTGACGTTGGGGTTTTCATCCAGCAGCACCAGCATTTTCGCCAGCCGTTCCGGCGAGGGGCCGCCGCCGGAGTCCATGAAATTGGCCGGTCGGCCGCCGTAGTAGTGGATGAAGTCGTTGCCCATGATACCGAATCCCGCCCCACCGGGGAACATGCCGATATTACCGTCGAGGTCGAGATAGGGGATACCGTCTTCATTCGCTTTACGTTCGCGGGGAGTCATCTCGCCTTCTTCATGGCGCATCTCGATACCCATCTCTTTGAGGTCGGCGTGGCGGAAAACGGCGTCATCGTCGAGCGAAACGCGGCTGTCGGCGGCGATAAGCTGATCGTCGGCAGTCAGCACCAGCGGGTTTATCTCGACCAGTTTGGCGTCGTACTTGCGGAACATGTTGTAGAGGTTGACAATGATCGCGGCCCCCTTCTTCAAAAGGGGAGAGGGGATACCGATCTTTTTGGCAATGCCTAGGGCATCAAAAGCGTACAACTCCTCGCTGAGATCGAGCGACTTGCGGACGATTTTCTCCGGATGTTTGGCGGCCGTTTCCTCGATATCGACGCCGCCCTCACCGGAAGCAATCACCACCAGTTTGTAGGCGGCGCGGTCTATTGTGACACCGACATAGTACTCCTGCTTGATGTCAAGTTTCGGTTCCACCAGGAGTGACTCGACCGGGAAGCCTTTGATTGTGAGTTGTAGTAACTCCGTAGCTACCTCGGCGACTTCATCACCTGCTGTCACGACCCTGATACCGCCGGCTTTGCTCCGGCCACCGGTCAGCACCTGTGATTTAAGCACTACCGGCAGACCGATTTCGTTAGCTGCCGATACCGCCTCGTTTTTATCGGTCACCAACCGGCTGTCAGGGACGGGGATTCTTGATTTCTTGAAGAGCTCTTTGCCCTCAAATTCGTACAAACGCATTTTCACCTTCCTTCAATCGGTTCGTCAGCCACAGCCTGTTACCGTTGGCTGAGATGGTAATCTATACGGATCAGGGGAAATGTCAACTCGATTGGCCGTCGGCTTATGATATCCGGTTTCAACCTAACGGTTGTCGGACGAACAAAAAAACCGCCGGAGATAAACTCCAGCGGTTTGAAAATTGTCTGTCTGATCGATTGCTATGGTTCCTGTACCGTGACCGATTTGGATAGTACGATACCGCCCCTGGGATCGGTATCGGTGACGGTCAGAGTATAGGTGAGCGGCGTAGCCGGCGCCGTCCAGACAAAACCCTCGGCCTCGCCGTAGCTGTCGGTGTCCTGGGTAGCGCCGCTGACAGTCCCGGCGGAAGCGGTCATAACCAGGGTGTGATCACCCAGCGGACAGCCGTAACGGTCCTTGATACTGACGCTGTAGTACACGACATCTCCGGGCATGACCGATGCCAGCCCATTTATCAGGCAGTTACCCCGGTAGGCGTAATCGGTGGTTAGCGTAACATTGTAAGTCGATATGGCGGATCCCGACCAGTAGTAGATGACATCGTAAGCGCCGATACCATCGTCGTTGCCGCCGGGCGTGGACTCATCGGTTAGCAGAATAGTCGAAGTGATCTTGACACGATCCGAGGAGGTGTAGCAACCGTCAGTGAGCGTCCCGGCCTCCACGTTTAGGTAGGTGGCGTCGGCCTTGAAGGCGGTGCCGTCTATAACCGGGTTGCCATTGAGATCGAGCCCGGTGACATACACGACCGCCTTGCTTATGCCGTTCGCCGGCATGCTGGCGGGGATACCCGAAACGATCAGTGTATCCGGTACGTGAGAGTTGTAGAACATGCCGGTATCAGCGACGGTGCCGCCGGCGGTCTCTGCAATAACCAGCACTCGACCGTCAGCCGTACCGACGTTGGTGCCGGATATCCAGAGTGTCTTGGCAATCCCTTCCAGGTCCCGCGTTCGTTCCTCGTGGGACTTCATGGTGCCTTCATCGGTAGTGAAGTAAACGACGGTGGAGTCGTTTACCCGGGTCATATAAACATCGGAGATTACTGCGGTGACAATGACTTTCTCACCCACGTCATCCCAGTAATCGACATTGCAGAATTCGGAGCCGACCACTATCTGAGCCGGTGGTCCGGCGGAAACCATCACCTGGGTGGCGTTGGACAGAACGGTGTCGGCGTAGGCGCGAACCCGTATCGTTCCCGAGATGTCCCCCGAATGGATCGTCACCGTCGCTATACCCTGGCTGTTGGTGATAGCCGCGTAGGGTCCGTATCCGACGGTACCGAGATGTTCCCCGCCACCGGGGCCGTCGGTGATGATAAAGTTGATGGTCAGACCTTCCGGTACCGGGTTGGCATTAATATCGTAACCGATGGCGTACAGCAGGGCCGACTCGATACCGCCGGTTTGCCTGACCACCAGGTTGATCGAATCAGAAGCCAGGTATATCGAGTTGATGGCGGCATCAGGCGAAAGCTGGACCGACTGTTCGGCTGCGCCCTGGATACCGTTGTCGTCGACGGTGGCCTTGATATAGACTGTGAGGGCGTCGCTGCCGGCGATGTAATTGACCACCGCCTGACCGGCGCCGCCTGAAATGAGAGAGGTCGACGGGATCAGGCCGATACCGTCCCACTGGCCGTTGGCGTTGGCGTCATAGATGAGCGAGTCGATTCCCGGAGACCAGTAACCGTTGCCGTCGACATCCTCGAACTTCTCACCGGAAGTAAACTTCACCAGCGTGGAGTCCGGCGCCGGCTGGTAGTTACCATCCTGAACGGTAACGATCACGACGGAGGTGTCGGACCCATTGGCCAGCAGCAGGGTTGGTGAAACCGATATCTGTACGTTTCCGGAGCCGCTCTGCTGGGTTTCTGTTACCGTCAGTGCCGCCGATGATGATGCTGAAGTGCCATAGACGGCGGCCGAAATTGTTACTGAACCGGTATTGGTAGCGCTAAACACCGCGGCGGCGACACCGGAGCCGTCGGTAGTGTCCACCGAGGGTGTGAAGTACCCGGCACTGGTGGGACTGACCGTGAAGACCACCGCCTGATTGGCCAGGCCGTTGCCGCCACTGGTGACGGTGGCTTCGATCACCGAGGTCGACCCGGTGACAATTGAATTGGGGCTGGCCGATACCGTGACGGTAGCGCTCTGTGATGTTTGTTCCAGCACGCTCTTGGAGGAGCAGCCGACTACGACCAAAATCGCCAGGCTGATTACAGCCGCCGACAGGGCGACCGATAGTATCGCGTTTCGCTTGTTCATGATTTCTCCTGCTTTTCCCTGATCGGTTCCCTGTTCAGACAACATTTAATAATATCTTCCGGTGTCTCGTTTCACCGACCGGAGGCCAGTTCCTGGTCGACGATAGTGGGTGTGACGAAAATCACCAGGTCGCGGCTTTCCAAACGCTTAGTGGTAGATTTGAACAACCTCCCTAAAAGAGGGATGTCCTTAAGAAGCGGCACGCCGATCTCCGTTTCCACTTCGTCCTCGGTTGTCAATCCGCCGATAACAGCCGTCTGACCACTGCCGACGATAACGTTGGTTTCGGCGTTGCTGGTATTGATGATGATACCGTTGGGATCAAACTCGTAGGTCGATCTTTCCGGTTTGAGATTCATCAGAATCTGGTTTTCGGCAGTAATGTGCGGGGTGACCTTGAGCATCGTGCCCACTTCCTCAAACTTGATGACCACGTTCCCCGATTCGTCAAACTGTTTGACGGGGATTTTCTGCCCCATCTGTATCTTGGCTTCGGTGTTATCAATGGTTGTGATCTCCGGGTGGGCGATGACCTTACCTTTACGGTTGTTTACAATCGCCGCTACGATGGCATCGGCCGACCAGCCGCGCTGCAGAGCCGTGACATGGTATCTCCCGGCCAAATTGGTAGCCAGATCCGGAATCACTTCCCCTTTCTGGTCGTACTGACGAACAGTTTGTGTATTACCGGAGGCATCGGTTTCTGTAACCGAGGAGGTGCCCTCTATTGTCCAATTGACACCCAGTTCTTCCAGGTCGGTCGACCAGATTTCCAGAAGCTGAGTGGATATCTTTATCTGTCGAGCCGGGCGGTCCAGGCTGTTGATGTAGCCTAACACTTTTTCCATGTTGGCCGGGACTTCCTGGATGATGATCGAATTCGACCGGGGATCACTGGTAGCCTGACCACGCTCAGTCAACAGGGACTTTACTGCCTGAACGATGTCGTCCGAGGTCGAATTGGAGATTTCGACGATCTTGGTGTCCAGTTCAGCCAGTTGCCGTTGGGATGTCCGGTGCTTCTCCTGTTCGGTGAGTTCTTTACGGAAGTCCTCATTCGTTAGCACCCGGATATAACCCTCTTCTTCGTCGACCACGGCGAGATCATAAGTCCGGCCAATGATGTCCATAGCCGTCCGCCACATAACGTCGCTGAGTTTGATGGTCACAGTACCGCTGACTTCAGGGGCGACCACCACGTTGACCTGGCCATAGTCGGCCAGGAAAGTCAGCACCGACCGTATATCAGCGGACTGAAACTGCAGGTTCTTGATCGGGGTGGTCGGATCCTTATCTTCCTCGGCTACAGTAATACCTGCCAGGCACGGCAGAACTGCCAGCAGTCCCACCAGCAACAACAGTTTATGGTTTGATCTCCTCGCCATCATTGATTCCTGCCTTTCATCAATATTCGTCCATATTGAGAGCCACCGTGCGGCTCCAGCCATACTCAAATATCTGGAAGTACACGCGGTCAGATTCGACCCGCAGTACGTATCCATTCCTGACCTTGTCTCCCTCCTTGAGGATATAGCCATAGCCGTCCTTATCCTCAAACAGGGCGCTGTTGGAGCCGGCTTCCGATTCGAGCACACCTACCAACTCCAGTCCCTCAACATTCGGGATCCTCTTCTCAATAGGATTGTTGGAGACTTTGCTCTCGTTGATCAACGTTTCAAAGGGATCGCGAGAGTTGCCGACTTTGTACTTAATAACCAGTCGCTTGGGGAACTCAGCCACCAGCGTCCCCTTGATCTTGGTGGGACTGGTAGGGCTGCGACGGAACCGCGAGGTGGACTTATCCTCCTTATCGGTCCCCGGTTCTTCCTTGAGCATTCCGGTAGTATCTTTGTAGCTTTTTGATTTTTCGGTCTTCGTCGGTGCCGCCTGCTTACGATCCGGTGCTTTCTCAACGGGCTTGTCCACAGCCGGTTTCTGGCTGGGCTGATTGTCTGTCACCGCCAGGGTCGCGCTTGTCGGTGGCGCTTCAGGAGTTGCCTTGGTTGAGGTCTGTTTCTGCCCGGCAGGAATCGAGACCAAGGGAGCGGGAGTTTCTGTTTTCGGTTTCCGGGTCAGTATCTGCGATGACGGGGCTTTCGGTTTGGCCGCCGGTTTTTCGAAACCGGCTTGGGATTCCGGTACCGGCGTACCGGCCGTTGTAGCAACAGGTTTGGTCGATGTTTTCGCGGAGGTTTCGGCAACCACCGGGGTTTTAACCGGACTCTTCCTGGCAGACACCGGTTCCGGCGGCTGTTTATTGTCAACTCCGGATTCACTGGTAAGAGGCTGCGGCACAGTTAGATTCAGTAAATTCTCGTCAAACTCCGGCCCATAGGGTGTGTCTACAACCGTTACCGACACCGTCGGTGCTTCTGTCACCGTCGGTGTTTTCGGGGTTGTCGTTTGAACGTCACCGGAGGAGGTAGTTCTAACTGCCGGGGGCTTCTTTACGGGTGGTGCAGATTTGGAGGGCGCTTTCTCCGGCGCCGGTTCGCCGGCCAGACTAAACAGGCGATCCTGGTCGATAGCGCTATTGAGTTCGGTTGAAGTCTTCCTGATCGGCTGCTGTTTGCCGTCGACGGATACCACTATCGTCGGGTCTTCCGGTTTCGTCTGGTCTGCCGCCGGCTTACCCTGAGCCGCAGCCCACTCCCGGGATGACCAGGCAGTAAACTGGCGGTGCAGCTTGTCCGGGAAGAACAAACTAATATGGTCGTCACCTGATGTAACTCGGTAAAAGGTCGATTGCTCCATGTCAAACACGAGGCGAACCACCTTTTCGGGTATGACTGCATACTGGCTGCTGCGGATACTCTCCACCGGACATTCCGGCAACGTGGTATAGTTTTTGGCCGGTAACTGATGAGTGGCCGAGAGGATATCGACAATCACCCGAAACGGTTTGCCGTCTTTGGCATCCTCGGTTTGGTGGGTGAATCGAACAGGCCCCTTGATGTCAATGCGGGCTGTGGCAGAACCATCCTGGTACTGTAACGCCACGTTGGTCACCTGCGACGGCGCCGCAAAGGCCAGGGCGGAGAGCATAATCGCACATATGAGACTGGCTGTAATTCTCATTGGTCCGTCAACCTCCTAAAGGACAAGCTCATCAAGCCGTTCATTTTCTTTCACGAAGTAGGTGGAAAGCTTAAAGACGGCCGACATTGTTTCTTTTTTCTTCAATTCCTCCAGCCCCGAATCTTCACTGGCAACGGTGGCTCCAATGGCCACATTCTGGGATGTCAGTTCCATGTCGGAGATGTTGGCAATGAAAGGGAAATTCGCAATGTAGCCCGTGAAACGCCCGAAATCGTGATAGGTCCCGGTCATCTCGACCTCGAAGGAGGCAATGTTGTAAAACTGCTCCTCCTCCAGAGGCAGGGGCTGGATTCGAGTAATTTTGGTTCCCGTAAGCGATGAAGCGGTATGTAATTGAACCAGCAGTGAGGGGATTTGTTTGACCTCCGGAAGCAAGGCCTCGATTTCGTGGTAGCGGTCAACCAGGTCGCTGTATTCGGCGCGCAGAGCGTCGAGCGACTTGGCTTTCATTTCCACGTTTCTCAAGTTGGTGGTGATCGTCTCGAATTCCTGGCTCTTGAGAGCTAACTGGTTGTCGTAACTCGTGTAGAGCCGGGAATACCAGAAATAAACAACGATCAGAAAGGCCAGTGCTGCCAGCGCTATTTTTTGTGTGTTTGCGTCTTTGAAATCCATAGGTTGCCCTTCCTCAGTTCAAATTCCTGTGGCCGGAGCGGTCGTTTCCGGTGCCGCCGGGGCTGTTTGAGTGGGCCAATAGGTTCCGCATGCTCTCTTCGGAGAGATAATGCAGGTTGCAGGTCAGGACAAAATTGTATGCCTTCTGATCCTGGAACTTGACCTCGTCACTGGAGACCAGTTCGACATTTTCGAAATAGTCGGAGCGCATCATTTTTATCATGAACGATGCCAGGGCATTGAGGGTAAAACTGTACCCTTTTACCTGCGCATTTCGTACGGTGGGCTCTCCGGACAGTGTTGCCGGCTGTTGAGAATCGGACTGGCCGGCAGCCTGACCGGCGATAGCGGCACTATCGACCAGCGGTTCCTCCTTGAAATGCCCCAACCAGACGAATTCCGGGACATTTCTGGCTACATCTTCCAGGATGCGTACCCAGGACGAGCGATGACTGTCCAGCCGCTCCACGGCCGTCATCCGGTCGGTTATCTTGTACTTGACATCAGTAAGAGCATCGACCAACTGGATGTCTTTTTCCAGCATGGCCGCCCGCCGCTGGGCACTCTCTATATTATCCTCCAGACTGCTTATCTGATGTATCTGGTACACAGTTATACCGATCAGCATCAGGGCCACCCCGGCCACGCCGATGATGGCATACAGTCCGGCTTTTCCCAGAGAAAAGCTGAGGGATTTCTTGAGATACTCTTTGGGTAGTAAGTTTATCTCTATCATGGGATCTCTACCTCACCTTTCTCATCGCCAGACCGATCGGCACAGTCAACAGGGGAGCTATCTTTTCCGGTTCCAGGTACTGGAACAACTCCGGGTCATAGTCGACCTTGCGCAAGGGGTTGGCGATTTCCAACGGAATATTCAGCTTCGACTGCAAGAACTCCGGTAGATAAGGTACCAGGGCTCCGCCGCCGGAAAGGACGACCCAGTCGAGGGCCTCCGTATTGGTCTGGGACTTATGATAGGAAAACGCCAGTTCGATTCCCGATACCAACTCTTCGGTGGCGGACACGATGGTAGCTTTGAGCATGTCCTGGTCAATCGAATCGGTCATTTCCCCCTTGATGGCTTTGGCTGTCAGTTCCGGGTTCAACCGGAACTCTTTCTGGATGGCGTTGTAGATTTCCCGCGTGCCGGCCGAGACATCACGAGTCGACTGATACAAACCTTCCATAATGTACGTCACGTTGGTGACATCGTGGCCGATATTGACCAGCGCCGTGACGCGGGTAGGGTCGATTTCGTAGTTGTTCTCGTAGGCGTTGAATATAGCCAGGGCGTCATCATCAACGATCACCGGCCGCAAGCCACAGTCGGATATCAGTTCCAGGAAATTCCTCAGGTATTCTCTTCGTGCAGCCACCAGCAGAACGTCCATCTTGTTGGTGGCTTCGTCGTCCTTAATGATGTGGTAGTCCAGGCTGACGTCATCCACGTCAAATGGGGCTCGTTGTTCAGTCTCGAACAGGATGGCCTGCTCGGCCTCGGAGCCGGTCTTGCGATCAATAGTGAAGCGATCAGTGATGACTCCATGGCCGGAGATCGAGACCACAACATCTTTGATCTTGGGATCGGTCTGATCGATGAGAGACTGGATATTGAAGATAACGGCTTCCCGGTCCCGAATCTCGTCGGCCACGATTGCTTCCGGGGGTAATTCTCGAATACCTATGGCAGCAACCGAATGCCCCGACTTGGTATGATCCAGTTTTACCAGTTTGATCGAGGAAGCGCCTACATCCAGCCCAACGGTGCTTTTGCTACTACGCGAGAACAACATACGTTTCTCTCTACTTTCAATTCACATTATTAAAGTTATGATCTATCTATCGGCATTATCAGTCACCATTTTACGGTTCTACTGATCAAAGACTGTTTTCCGGCAGAAAACCCGGAATTCATTTCACTCCGGCCAGTCAGAATAGTTATCGGACACACAGGGTCTCTCCTTTAAGGGATTTCCAGTTGTTTTGAAAGTTGTCGATAGACAATAAAAAGGCCCCTCGAGCAGACGAGGGGCCTTTTTATCATCGGGATAGCGAGATGCTACCTAATAGAAATGTGCATATGAATGGACCCGACCCGTTGAGGCCAGTACATTGTAAGAGAGAAATCCCGCTGCCGCTTCTGAATAGGCCATGGCCCAGATGTTGCCGCCTCCCTGGAAACTGGAGGATCCGTTGGGTCGGAAAACAAGGGCATCATTAGTCATGTCGGTTCCCAGATAGATGAATTCAAAAGGCAGCGTGTCGATTCTGACAACGGAATCCCCCACCTCGAAACTTCCACCGGTCGGGTTAACCAGGTCCTTAAACAGGGTGAGACACCTGACGTCGGGATCGAAATGGACACCAAATTGACTTTTGTCGGTCAGGGCCATTGACCGGGCCAAACGCAGGGTGGACACGATATCGCGACTGGTGCTGCGTATCTTTATCCTCTCCCATGCCGTTTGAAATCGTGGCATGGCCATGCCGGCCACTATACCGACGATGACGACAGTCGTCATCATTTCTATGAGCGTAACGCCTCGGCTAAAACGAAGTCTGGATTTCATTCTCCACCACCTTCTTGAGTATTTCGACAGCCTGTGCCTAACTGCTGCCGATGTTGCCATACATCAGACCGGGGAACTGGTCCGGCTGAGCAAGACCACGTCTGAGACAAACTTAGCACAACCTGTGCCTTTCCCGCAGAAATGACCGGGACCCGCTCGGGGAGGTTGACACTGCCTTATCGGACACCGCCTTAGAACGACCAACCGGGAATCGGGTAAGTGCTGCCAAGAACAAATGACGATCGGCAGTTGTTGCATAAGTATGGGAGTTTCCCTATTGCAGTGGGGAGCGCTCAATTCGATGTTGACAAAACGGCGAATGCCCTTAACTTAACAATAGGTACTTACTTGCGGTGCTTTATTAAGTGATTGACCAACTTCAGCGATAAGGACTAATATATGACCAGATTAAACAAGCGATTGTGTTTTATCCTGTTGGTGCTCCTGGTGACACCAACTGTCCTCGCCTACGGTGGCGGCAGCCCTTCAATTTTGATAGACGAGCCGGTGGTCCTGGAGAAAACGCCGCAGACGCTCTCACCCCGGGCTATGGAATATCTCATACAGAGAGATGGCCAGACTGTCAAAGTGTGGGTTTTCTTTACCGATAAGGATGTTTTCACGAAAGATCAGTTTATTTCCCAGGCGGCTACTGTCAAATTCAGCGAGAAAGTTATGGCCCGGCGGGCCAAAATGGGACTGCCCGATGTAGTTTTTGCCGACCTGCCGGTTGTTGAGAGCTATATTGACCAGGTAGTCAATCTGGGAGCCGAATTGCGACATAGTTCCCGGTATCTTAACGCCGCCAGCTTTGCGGTATCCGTTGAAAAACTCAATGAGATAGAAGCCCTGCCTTTTGTTCACCACCTCAGCCCGGTGGCCGGTTTCCGGTCGGGGCCTCAACCACCAGAACCGGTTGAACCGGAACCATCCGGCGATCTGATACCTGACCGAGGTCCGCTGGCGATTGACTACGGAAATGCCCTGGCGCAACTTACACAGATCAATGTTCCGGCGGTACATGACAAGGGGTATCACGGTGAAGGCGTTACGCTGGCGATCTTTGATACCGGCTACCGCAAATCCCATGAAGTTTTTGCCCAACACTATGCTGAGGGACGCGTACTGGCCGAATGGGATTTCGTTTTCAATGACGGCAACACCGCCAACGAGGGCGAGGACTGGTCCAGCCAGTGGAATCACGGCACCTACATCTGGTCGACATCCGGCGGTCTGAAGGACGGCGTCCTTTATGGTCCCGCTTTTAAGGGCAATTTCCTGCTGGCCAAGACCGAGGACGTACGCTCCGAGACACCGGTGGAAGAGGACAACTGGGTGGCAGCGCTGGAGTGGGCCGATACCCTTGGGGCCGACGTAATTACTTCATCATTGTGCTACTCTGACTGGTATACATATGCAGATTTCGACGGCAATACTGCTACTATCACCCTGGCCGCCAACACGGCCGCCGGTTTGGGAATTGTCGTCTGTAACGCTATGGGCAACAGTGGATCAGGATCGGGTACCCTGTTGGCGCCGTCCGATGCCTTTGATATACTGGCCGTGGGAGCTGTCGGTTCTTCGGGGACGATAGCCTCATTCTCATCGCGGGGTCCCTCATATGACGGCCGTACCAAGCCGGAAGTTTGTGCTCGTGGAGTATCCACGGCTTGCGCCTCTACCGGGTCGGACGCCAGTTACAGCAGCGTCAACGGAACGTCGCTGTCAACGCCGCTGGTGGCCGGAGCGGCCTGCCTGCTGATCCAGGCGCGACCGACTTTCACTCCACAACTGATTCGTCAGGCGCTGATGGAAACCGCCGACAATGCCGCCACTCCCGACAATACCTATGGCTGGGGCATCATTAATGCCGACGCCGCCCTCGGCTGGGGGTCCGACTTCTCGGCTGATATAACAACCGGTGAGCCACCGATGACCATTCAATTCACCGACAACTCGACCGTAACGCCGACATCGTGGGCGTGGTCTTTCGGTGATAATGATTCGGCCTATACTCAGAATCCGTCCCATACTTATGCTCTGGCCGGGGCGTATGACGTGTCGCTTACAATTGGCAGTGCCTATGGTGATATCACTCGCGAGAAGGCGGCCTTCATCATTCTGCTGGGCGACACGATAACCTTCCGGAGCGATCCGATCTATGCAGGGCAGCAGGTGGTCATTTCTGTCGATGCCGTCAATTCGCAGGCGCTGAACGAGATTATCGTACCGATAACCTACGACGAAGTTCCGATGATGGGTTTGAATTTCGATTCAATCACTTTTGGCAGTCGCACCGGTTACTTCGAGAGACTGAACTTCCTCCAATTCGATCCGGCCAATAACAAGTTCACGGTCAGCCTACGAGCGGACAACGGCGGCGGCTCGCCGCCGCTAACACCCGGAACCGGGGAGATAATGCGCATATATCTGACTATTGATGAACTGGCGTTCGGAGGGCTGACAAGTGTTATTGATACGACCGCTGCCCAGTATACGTTGGAAATGATGTCGGATCAACTCGACTATGAACCCCAGAGCCTGTCCGGTCTGATACAGACCCGGCCCGTCATCAGGGGGGACGCCGATAACACCACCGCTATCGATGTGGGCGACCTGACCTACATGGTGGCGTATCTGTTCCAGGGCGGTTCGCCGCCGGTAACGATACAGGCCGGCGATGCCGATTTCAACTTCAGCCACGACGTCGGCGATCTGAATTACCTGGTGGCTTATCTCTTCCAGGGCGGAGCGCCGCCTGCCACGCCTTGATAAGACAATCCAGATTGTTACTATTGTTACTATAGAAAGCTGATGTGTATCACGTCGGCTTTTCTTTTGCGGTCGAATCAATCGTAGCCGAGCTACCGGCGAACGGAGGGAGGGTGGCACACGCAGTTTTTTTGTTTGGTGTCGAACCCGGGCCGGCTATAATACAGCACCCTGAACATCTTGCTAAAGGACAAACGGATGAAACTCATCATGCCCGTTATACTATTGCTGTTGATTCCCGCCCACGGTGTTCCGGCTGCCGGAGAAACCCCGGACGGCCAAGTGGTAGAGATCACTGTGGCCGCGCAACTGCTGCAACTTTCCGGCTACACGCAATACGAAATGGACTTGCGCGGTATGACCGACACCGGACTGGCGGTGTTGGGAAGCAGGCTGGAGTTTCCTGTTGATGTCGCCATGGCGGGTTGCCGGATTCGCTTTCAGATGACGACCAAAGGCGGCAATGTCTGGTGGCTGGAGGGCAGTGTCTTTGCCAGCCTGGACAACCCTGGAAAAGTCATGAAAGATACCGACTGGAGTAAACGGCTTCCCAATCGAGCCATAGACGACTTCTACACGGAATCTCCGGTTGAAATGAAGTCGATCCTGATGACGCTGGAAGGTGGTCGACGCCTTCTCCAGCGCGGGTATGTGAATCTTTCAGCGTGGGGCGGGCTGCGCTATCAGCACATCCATCAGGATATCAACGGTTGGGACGGCTGGTACCTCGATTCCAATCTGGTGCGGTACGATTGGAGGGGTACCCTGCACGGAATAGTCTACAAGGTAACCCACATACAACCCCATCTGGGTCTACTGGCTGATATTGCCCCCGACGGAGATATTTCGCTCGAACTGAGGGCTGCCTACGCGCCGGTAATAACTTCCGATTTCGACGATCATGTGTTGCGAAATAAGATTGCCGAATCCAGTCTAATCGGTCATGGTGTGCTTTCCGGGGTCAAACTTCGATTCCTTCTTTGCCCCAGCCGACATCGACCGACTCTGGAGTTGACTGGTGACTATCTCTATCTCCATGCCTCCGGTGACCAGCAGCAGACCTGGTACGGCGATGACCCTATGACTCCGGGGGTTGATGATACCGGGCGTAAAGTTACCGGCATACCGCATGAGATCAGCAGCCGGCAGGCCAGTATCGGGGTGAGCCTGGGTCTGGTTTTCTGAGATACCAGTGGCAAGTTACTTATGTTGGTGAGGGCTTGCCTACCACCAATAGATGTGGCGTCGCCACCGGCGGACATAAAGCCCACCGCTACGCGGAGTTAGTAAGTTGTTACTTTCTTGCGCCGTTACGAATCCTTCCGTGACGGCTATACTTGGTGCGGTCAGGAAAGGATTCCTGACCGCACGTGGAAATGTCGTCATCCTGAGCGGAGTCGAAGGGTGAACGGCCGGGTACAGGTCAGATGGTAATAGCGTCCAGGTCGCGTTTATTCCTCTTGAGGTAGCTGGAATACGGAATCGTCGATATCGGTGTTGAGTTCGATTTTCTCAATGTTTAATTGCGAAACGATCTGGCCGCCCATCTTGGTGGCCAGCGAATGGTACATCATGAGTCCGCCGACTTCCCGATAATCGCCATAATAGCTGTCGATTGTCATGGGAGTGCCGTTAATATCGCCTTGCTGAGATGTCCGCACTTCCAGAAAAGACTCGGCATCGACGTAAATATGAGTAACAACATCGCCGGTGGCGGCGCGCAAGGAATCGTCGGCAATCGATAACTTCAGGTGGTAAACAGCTGTTCCTTCCGAATCTTCCTTTCCCACCAGTTCAATGTTATATCCTGCTTTGTCAAAGCCCATCAGAGGTCCGTCGAAATCGGCCTGACTTCTGAAGGCGCCGGCCTGGCCGATTGACATCTTTTGGGGTTGGCCACCGCTCATGGGACTGATTTGCCAGCCGGTTTCTCCGTCAAACGCCTGAACCACCTGAATGCCCTGAATGCTGGTCTCAATCCTGATCATATTGGGCCGTTTCTGCTGGATAGTGAAGGGAAACTCAGTTCCCCGCATAACCGTCTTGCCACTGAGTATTTTGGTCTTCAGATTATTCAGGGTGTCAGCATCACCTCGGGCAGCGGTCGTCTTTTTGGTTATTTCATCCACCGTCAGGGCATAAGCCGATGAGCCCAGGCAGGCCAGCAGAGTCGCAATCAACAACTTCCTTCTCATTTTGCTTTCTCCTTAATAATTGTGCGTAAATTCATATTACCGGGTCACAAATCGGCATCAGGCGGTCGGAGCTTCACAACAGAATTACCAGTTTGCCGATATGGGTACGGCCCTGATCATCTTCCACCACCCAGTAGTACAGCCCGGAAACCACTAACTGGATATTGCGGGTCACCAAATCCCACTCATGGTAGGACGAATTGGGATCAATCGGATCGACGTTATGGTCGATCTTGCGCACCAGATCACCGTCGAGCGTAAGAATCCTGATGGTGCATCGGGCCGGCAGGTTGGCGAAGGTGACTTTGCGGACACGATCCCGCGTTCGATCTTCTTCCCCCCGGCCTTCCAGCCCCAGGACACGATAGTGGGCGTCATCACGGTAGGGATTAGGGTAGACATAAACATTGCGGACATCGTCGGGTGCCTCATCGAGATCGTTGTTGGGGTAGGCATATTGGGCGGTCAGAGTTTTCGACGATTCCAGCGGTGACAGGCCGGTTTCCGTCGATCCGCGGTCAAAAGCAGTGACGGCTATATGGTAGGGCACTGATGCCAGCAGATTGTCCAGGTAGAACTCGTATTCATAATACTTGAGATACCCGTCTTCGGTGTAGGCATCCGGTTTAATGTCGCCTGAGGAGGACGGCGGCCGGGGCTCATCGGGGTAGATTCGGCGTATGGGTGTATCAATGCCGAAACGGGATCGGTTGTAGTCATGGGTTTCGAAGTAAAACTGGGAATCAGGGTAGTTCGGATGAATATAGGGGTGATCTGCCGAATAGGCAAAGGGGTCGAAGGTACTGTCGGCGCAGGGATTGGCGCCTTTGCCGTACAGACAACGCAGTTCCTCCAGTGTAATGGGGTCGTCGAACCGGCGCCAGCCGGGTGGAATGCCTTTTCTGGTAGTATAGATCCACTTGTCATAGTTTTCTCGATCATACTGCGCTACCAGTGAATAACTGGTTTCCCGGTCGTCGCGGGCGATATAGATGCGGTAGCCTTCAAAATCAATCTCACGCGAGAAGATGTCGACGGTGTTCTCCGAACGCTCACCGTTGAAACGAACTCGGAATCCTTGAGACGTGGGCTCGATCCAGAAATCAGGCGGTGGGGGCGGCTCAGAAACTTTCCAGTCAGCGATACCGTCGCCCTGATAGTAGGTGGTCTCGGCGTCGGCAGCCACCCAGTGGCCGTCAACATATTCCGAATCCAGCACGCAGATATGGAATTTTCCGGCATATTCATCGCCATCGGTGTCGACTCCGGGAATATCGTACACGTGCTCGGCCCTGACGGCGTTGGTTATAAATTTGGAGAAGTCGACAGTCCGGTAATACTCTTCGGGTTGGTAGTGGTAGCGGATGTTGGCGATGAAATTGCGGTAGTAAGTGTGAAAATCCTCTCCGCCGACGAATGCCACCGGCAATGACGCCGAGGCGCCGGGAGCTATGTCGTACGGGCCTATGGACAGCACGAATTGAACGTCGCTGCCATTACAGACGCGTCCGGCGACACGGGGATTGGGGTAAATCCAGGTGTTATCGAACTGTCCGATAGTCCGCGCATAAATCTGGTCATAGTCGATTTCACCGTTGCTCAGCAGAGCGTATTTACTCCTGTCGCCGTAGGGTGTACCGGTACCATTGCCCATACTGCGATAATTCTTTTTGTGCTGGGGACCGAAATCATATGTCGGTATGTAATTATAGGTCCACCAGTTAAAGGAAACCTGCCGCTGGTAAGGAGCCGTACCCAGGAAACGTATGCCGGTGATATTGGGAACCTGCAGCACGCGGGCCTGGGTGGGGTCACCGTCGTTGTCGGAGGTCCAGGCAATACCCAGTGTATCGCGGAAGTCGCAGCCGGCCACCGTGGTCGGCACCGAATACAGATATCCGCAGAAGTCATCCTTGCCGTTGGTGACTCCCTTGCCACCATAGGGGTCCTGAGAGATGTTTACCGAGAACTGGCCCACGTGCACGTCGGCGTCCCAGTAGATACCAAAATAGGCGTTTCTGAGGGTTTTGTTGCCGATGTTCTTTATGTCATAGTTTATCAGAACGAAATCGTCAGTGTGCCCGTACGACCAGGCGTAGGATTGCTGGGTTACCTCGATGTTCAGGGGCTTGTGCCGGCGTCCTTCCAGCGCGTCAAAGGATGGATTGGGTACTCCCGAGATGAAAGTATCGGCGTAGACGGCGATGTAGTCCTGTTCCGAGACCGCCCCGATCGCATCGTACGAATCCGGATCCAGGTTGGATCGATACCTCATTCCGGTGATGGGATGGAACTCCTGGACCTTGTTGTTGAATTCGGCGCCTGCCGATACCAGAGTATCTCGGCCCACTACCGCTCCCACCCAGAAAGCGCCCTTATATAGATAGGTGGTATTGGAACCCTTGGGGTACTCACCCAGCGGTGCCTTGAAATTGGTGAAGCAGTCGTGGTTGGGCGCCCGGTTTCGGCCCAGGCCTACCCGACCGAAGTTGGTAATACCAAAGACAAGCCGCCCGACATCATGCACAGCGATACAGTAAGGCAGTATCGCAGCAGCCTTTGAGGAAAGCTCCTCTTTTGAGACGGGGTCTCGTTGACCGAACACATCAGGGGAAACCGTTGCCGCCAGAACCATCGTTGCCAGCAGGAAACGATATGATCTTGAAAGTATGTACATTGCTGTGCAAACATCTCCACTGGCTTTACAAGTATCTCAATTTAAGTGGCCGGTAAAATAGCCCGAAAACATCTTTCTGGCAAGAGGAATTCCGCGGCGGTCGGATGAAAGCCAGTAACCTATGGAGGCAGCCTCATTAAAGGCTACCGGCAAAAAAACCGACCCACGGCAGGCCGATTATGGTTATATTACCCTGGTGAGACACCAGAGCCTGCAGAAAAGCGACCGGGCCATGATGTCAATACAGCGAGTGCCGGGGAATAGTCACCGGCCGAGTGGCAGCGGAGTTTGAATTGAGGAAATACTGATGAAAGTCGGCCCGAGTTTCGCCGGTCGTATTTGCGACCACCTGGATCTGGCCTATCGTCGTCGCCGGATCAAGCGCGCCACATAACATTATCTCCTTGCAGCGGTAACTGAAAACTCTAAGGCAAGGAGATAAGCCATGAAAGAAAACCGCCAGCCGGCGGAGCCATTCCGCATAAAATCAGTCGAACCGATCAGTTGTCTTGAGCGCAGTGAGCGCGAGAAGAAGCTGATCGAGGCAAAATACAATATCTTTCGGCTCGATGCCGCCGACATATATATCGATCTTCTGACCGATTCCGGTACATCGGCCATGTCGACCCGCCAGTGGGCCGCCGTTATGCAGGGGGATGAATCATACGCCGGGGCGAAGTCGTTTCGGCGGTTTGAAAAGACTGTCCGCAGCATCTTCCGCAAGCAGTTCGTTATTCCCTGTCACCAGGGCCGTTCGGCCGAAAACCTGGTGTTCAGCACGATACTCAGGAAGGGTCAGTATGTCGTCAACAACACCCATTTTGACACCACCCGTGCCAATACCATCCACAAGGACGGTCTACCCGTTGATCTGCCCTGTCCGGAATCGGACTCATCCGAGCCGCTGGCGTTCAAAGGCAACATGGACGTAGTCAGGCTGGAGCAATTCATCCAGAAGCAGGGTCGCGAGAAGATCGCCCTGGTGATCATGACGGTCACCAACAACTCGGTCGGGGGGCAGGCGGTATCGATGACCAATATCCACGAGGTGTCGGACCTGTGTCGGCAACACGGCATCCCGTTCTTTTTTGATAGCGCTCGTTTTGCCGAAAACTGTTACTTCATCCGGCGCGATGAGCCGGGGTATGGCGACAAGACAATTGCAGAAATCGCCGGCGAAATGTTTGACCTCTGCGACGGTGTCATGATGTCGGCCAAGAAGGACGGTTTGGCCAATATCGGCGGTTTCATCGCCCTCAATGATGAACAACTGTATCGCCGTATCGCCGACCTGATGATTATCATTGAAGGTTTCCCCACTTACGGCGGTCTGGCCGGACGCGACCTGGAAGCTCTGGCAGTGGGGCTTCAGGAAGTCCTGGAACTGCCTTACCTCGATTTCCGGGTGAAGCAGGTAGCCTACCTGGGGTCGCAGATCAAGTTGGCCGGAATGCCGATTGTCGAACCGACCGGAGGGCACGCCGTGTTTGTGGATGCCGGCCGGTTGCTGGCACACATTCCACCGGAGCAATTTCCGGGACTGGTGTTAAGTATTGAGTTCTACCGTGAAGGAGGGGTACGGGCGTCGGAGATCGGGTCGCTGATGTTCGGCGGGATTGATCCGGTAACGGGAGAGAAGATTCTTGCCCGGCAGGAGTTGATACGTTTGGCCCTGCCCCGCCGGGTGTACACCAATTCACATTACGATGCGGTGGCCGAAACCGCCGAGCGCATTGTGCTGCGCAAGAAATCTCTGGTTGGTTACCGGATTACCAGGCAGTCCCCGCTGCTGCGGCATTTCACCTGTGACCTGGCGCCGGTCAATCCCTCTCCGACGAGAGTGGAGAGTTAGCTGTATGGCCGCCTGCCGGTTATCGATACTGTCGGCGGTGCTCCTGGCGGCAGTCATGCTGGCCGCGTGCAGCGCCATCAAGATAGAAACCGGGCAGACACAGCAGGAAGCGGTCGCGACCTCGGAATCGCAGGCTCGAAGAATCCGCTCGGAGTGGGCCGATCGTTTGCAACCGGCTTCTCCGCCGGAGATGGTGCAGTTATTGGTGCGCCACATTGACTCGGTCGGTGCCCGGTATATTGCATACGGTTTTCAAGTTGTCGACGAATGGCGTCAGGGCAATGCCGGACGCGGCGAAAATGTGCCCGATGACGAAATGCGTCAGGTGGTGGCCGCCTGGACCGAGAATAAGCAACCGATTCTCAGTGCCTGGGAAGATAACCTCGAATACGCCCTGCAATTGATCAAGGAGTCAGGATTTTTCGACACTGGTTTTCTTCAGATGCTGCAGAAACTGGCCGACTAGTATTATCGAGTTTACAGTACCGTTTTCTACCCGGCCGGTGACGTGGAGAAGTACGAGACGGCCTTACACGAAACACAACGCGAGATCGAAACGCTCAGCGACGCCGTAAAGGAAGAGTCGGCGCGATATTAACCGTTCAGTCGGGATCGTTCAGTCTACTCGATCGGGGTTGTTCCAGTGGAAGCGGGTCAGGCCCCGATCGGTCCCGATCCAGATGAAATCCCCATCCAGTAACAGACTGTAGACGACGTTGGAGGCCAGGCCGTCTTCGACAGTGAAGTCGCGCGTAAAGACGGTGGTGTTCTTATAGAAGACAATAGTCATACCCTTGTCCGAGGCGACGACGGCGATGGTGTCGTTTACAGCCAGGCATCGCGGAGCCGGACCATACACCGGCAGACGAAATGGTTCGGTTTCCCCGGTTCGGGCATCCAATTGCATCACGCCATCGTCGGCCAGAAACCAGAGATTGCTGTCGATGAGTTCAATGTCATACACGTCGCCAAAAAGCACCTGATGGGGATCACGCAACTTCTTCAAAGTTCGACTACCCGGCAGGAAACGGTAGGCACCGGAGGCGGCCGCAATCCAGAGAGAGGAGCCGAACCTTTGCAGGTCGTGAATCGGCTGATATCCCAATTGACCCGGCCGTACGTAGCGGACAGTATCATCATTGCCGACTATGAGATTCAGCCCGTCGGCGGTGCCCACATAGACGGAATCGCCGGATAACGCGATAGAGTAAACCTCACTGTCGTTCAGACCTGAGCGGCGTGGCAGATGTCGCGTTACACGACCGGATTCCCGATCAAGGCAGAGCAATCCGTTCATCGTGCCCACATAGACAGTTGAATCATCGACTTGCAGACAATTGATATCAACAGCCGGGAAGTCCGTCGTCAGTCCCGATTCATAGTATTGGAAACTGTTATCCTCGATATCGTAGACGGTTATGCCGCTTCGCCGACTGCCATAGCTCGGACCGGCCACCCACAGCAACCCGTCATGTATCAACATCGTAGTGACGTGGTTCTGCAGCAGGCCGTAGGGCATCAGTTCCACCATTTGCGTGGTGCTGTTGGCCTGCGCCGCACCCAGTCCCCAGACCGCCAGCCACAGCCGACCGGCCTGATCATCTACAACATCAATGACAGTGTAGGGACGATTATATTGATCGATCAGTCGCCCATCTACCCCATAATTGAAACCAAACGGCGGGTGCATGTCCGGTTCCGGCTGCAGATGACGGTCGTCATTTTCCAGGGACGGCAACTCGTCAACGGGATACCAGGTTTGCAGAAGCCGGTCATACTCAAACAGGCCGGTCGATGTTTCGGCCAGGAGACGTCTGTCGAAAACATCCACCCAGACTCTGGCGATGTTATCATCATGAAGACCGGCAGCGCCGGTGAGGGGCTCTTCCCAGCGGTCCCGGATTTTATCATAACGGATTATTCCGGCGGTAGTGGCGAAATACACGTAACTGCCGGAACTGGCAATGTCGTTAACACAGGAAAAGTCAGCCCAGGATACCGCCTGGTTCGGCAGGTAGTCGGCGGCCACCGGTATACATGTTACCAGGGAGACAATAACCGCTGCCATCAGGCGAATCATAACTATTGCTTATTATGATTGTTGAGGAAATCAATCACGGTGGCCACCAGCAAGGCGGTGCCGAAAACCATGGCTTCTTCGTCGGCGATAAACCGCGCTGAATGCCAGGGCTGGTCGGCTCCAATGTTGCTGTTGCGGACGCCTAACCGAAACATCGCGCCGGGTACTTTCTCCAGATAGCAGGCGAAATCCTCACCTCCCAAAAACTGCTTTGTCAGTACGATCTTACCTTTGCCAAAAAGTGACCGGTAGTTCCGGGCCAGGAGGTTGTTGATGACCGGCTCGTTTTTCAGGACCGGGTAGCCCGGGATGGTAGTCATTTTCAGTCTGGCGCCACGAGCCTTGCAGATGGCGGCGGCAGTTCTGCGAATGAGTTTGGGAAGAGCTCTTGCGGCTGATCTCGACAGGGCACGAGCAGTTCCCTGCAGCTTGACGTGATCGGCGATGACGTTACGGGCCGAGCCGCCATGAATGGTGCCAAACGATATCGCCACCGGAGTATTCGGGTCGACCTCGCGCGACACCACCTTTTGTACCGATTCGACAATCTCCGCTGCCGTAACGACGGCATCTACACCAAGATGCGGTCTGGCCGCGTGACCGCCTGAGCCGTATATATCCAGGTCAAAATCGATGACTGAGCCCATGGTGACACCGTCGCGAAGGCCGATTTTGCCTGTCGGCACCGTGGGATCGGTGTGCAAGGCGAGAATCATTGCTACCGACTTGAGTGCGCCGACGCCGATCATCGGTTGGGCTCCTCCCGGTGGTGATTCTTCGCCGGGTTGAAAGATAAAGCGCACTTTCCCCGGCAGGCGGGTTTTCATCCCGGCCAGCACAGCGGCCGCGCCCAATACAACCGCCATGTGAATGTCGTGTCCGCAGGCGTGCATACAGCCGTCCCGGCGGGATTTGAAGTCCAGGTCGGTTTGTTCGGTTACCGACAGGGCGTCGATGTCGCTGCGGATGGCGACAGTAGAGCCCGGTCGTCCGCCTTTCAATTCCGCCAGCAGGCCGGTTTCCAGTTTGATCGGTAACAGCCTGAGACCGAGCTTTTCAACTGTCCGGCTCAGAAATGCAGTGGTTTTGTACTCATTAAAAGAGAGTTCAGGATACCGGTGCAGATGTCGCCACCATGAGATTTGACGTCGTCGCCAACGGTGGACCAACCGCAGTATCTGATTGCTGTCAGGGTTGCCGTCAGTCATGGTGATGGTTCATGGTTCGTTGAGAGTTCCCGGCCGGTTGTTTCTTTTTCTCAACCTGTCGGCGGAACTTGTTGGCAAACAGGTGGGCCAGGCGCAGCGGTTCCGGAAGACGGTAACCGCGCAGGTTCTGTACTATCACTTCTTTGGCCTGTTGCAGGTCACACTTGTGTGCCGGAGAGATGTAAATCGGTTTGACGCCTTCCCGACTGCGGTAAGCATAGCCTACCTTCTCTGAATTGAGAGTTATTGGCTGACAGCCGTTTTTAGTGTCCGGCAACGGCTGGTGGTGTCCGGCCAATTGCCGTCGAGCACAGCCGACCGTCGGCTTGTCAAATGCCAGACCGATACAACAAGCCATGCCGCATCGCTGGGGATGAGCCACTCCGTGACCGCGTACTATTATCATATCCGGATCACACTGGATTTTCTCAAGGGCGCTAATAATGGCCGGTCCTTCACGAAAATAAAACAGACCGGGAATATATGGAAAACTGACCGTGGAGTAATGTTGGGTACGCTCGACAATCTCAATATCAGGGAATGTTGTTACGATTACTGAGGCATATATAATTTCAGCGGCATAGCCGTAGGCGGTATCGACGGCGGCAATCAGTTCCGGGCTTCCGGCCCCGGGCAGCAGTTGGACCTGTTTGGCTAACGTCTCCTGGATAGCGTATGCTTCAACTCTGTCTGTCGGCCAGTCATGAAGCTGGTGGTATTCCATCAGCACCGCCCTTTCAACTACCGGTTCGTCCGGTGTCGATCTCTGCCGAACGACACCGATGTTTTAGTTCAACGCAGATCGATTCCTTCACAGTCGATTAACAAAAAGGTTGCCGGGTTCCCGGCGCCGGCTGATCCCACCGAGCGGCAGGGAACGGGCATCCGTTTTCCTACGGCAACATACGTTTTGATTGCCGGGCATGTCAAGTCCCGGTAAAGGAGTCTATATCCGGTGCAGTCGATAAAAACCCCGGAGGGGCCAGTCCTCTCCGAGTTCTCGGATGCGATCAATCGTTATCCAGGGATTGCGGCGGTTTGAACCGAACAGCGGAATATGAAAATCGCAGGCCTCGCCGCACCCGGTGGCGACAGTGAACAGCTGCTCGCCGTCGTCATTGACCAGCATCGCCAGGATTACATATACCTTGCCCTTCCGGCCCCGTTCATCGCGGGCGATGAACAAGTCGCCGGGGCCAATCTCAGTCTCGGCGACAGAGTCGCAGTTCTGTTGCAAGCTGGCGTAGGAAGTGTGCAGCATACAGAAGTCCAGGAATCGGTAATACTCATAATCATCCGGTGATCGTGGTCCTGTAGGCTCAAAGAAAATCCGTCCCCGGCTGGTAAACTTCAGATCGCCCTGCAGCCAGTCGTGGTAGCGGAGCGTATCTTCGTTTGTGAGGATGATGTCCAGGTTCAACTGGCGTTGCTGATAATGCAGGAATTCGGCCAGGATGCGTAACGGAATGGCCCGGTCGGTAAAATTCCGGTTAGGCCAGGGAAGATGCACAGCTCGCGAAATCTGGTTATGCTCAAATGCTTTACGGCCTTTCCAGCTTCCGACCGGCTTGGATTTGTGCCACAGCGGGAAATGCGAAACCCAGTTCTGGAAGGGCGACAGACCGGCGGAATCCGGTCGATGAAAACCATCGGGTATTTCCAATTCCGATTCGATTGTGTAAGCCGTGTCCGGCATGGTGAAAAAATCGTAGTGTTTAACATACCAGTCACGCAGCGTGGAGGCTGAAGTGTCAGCCGGGGGCTGAGCCACTGCCGTGACGGCCAGCGTACAGATGAGAACCAGAATTAACAGCATCAGTCTTTCATCTCCTCCCAAAGTCTTGTAGCCCGCCGCAGGTGCGGGATCGTTATCGATCCGCCGACGATCAAACCTATAGCCATGACCTCGTCGAACTCAGCGTCGCTGGTGCCGGTTTCCTGTGCCCGGACAACGTGGTAGCTGATGCAGTCATCACACCGCAGTACCAACGATGCCACCAGTCCCAGCAGATGCTTGGTTTTGGCGTCCAGAGCGCCGTCGCGGTAGACGGCTGAGTCGAGGCCGAAAAACCGCTTGATATCAAGATTATCACGAGACAGGATCAACTCATTGA
This sequence comes from bacterium, assembly GCA_043811375.1. Taxonomy (GTDB): domain Bacteria; phylum Zixibacteria; class MSB-5A5; order GN15; family FEB-12; genus JBDRNJ01. The sequence goes on from JBDRNJ010000021.1 coordinate 28,109, forward strand.
GCTTTTCCCGCTCCTTCTTGAACTGTTGTACCCGGTCGGACATCTTTTTCTCCAGCTTTTGGGCGAATATATGGCAATCGACAAGGCGCCACAAATTCAAAAATACCGGTATATCGGATGAGGGTACTCTGAGAACCTGTGATCTACTTGCCCTACACCGACCGGACCGGCATCTTCTGGGGGTCGTCAATCAATATCTGTTCTCTGATGGTGTAGGCCTCGGCGTATCTGACGCCGACCAGTTGTCCCAACGCCGCCGCTCGGGTGCGCATCAGGTCGAAAATGTCGACACCGGGCTGGAAGATATTCCTGGTCGTGACCGCGTTGCCGAACTGTGACCGATAGGCCGCCACCGCTTCACACTTGCGCTCGAACTCGTCGGAGATATTCACCAGGAACGAATAGTCGGTATTGCGGAAATACGATACATAGATGATCTTGCGCGGTCGATATGGTTCGCCGGGAACGTCAAGTTTCTTCAGTCCCGCCAGGAAACAGGCGTCATACCCCAATCGGGAACAGGCGGCGTGGTCGGGATGGCGCTGTTGCCGGTGCGGCAGCAGGACCAGTTCCGGTTGCGTGGCGCGGATGACGGTCGCAATTTTCAGTTTATTTTCCTGAGAGTAGTCCAGAGCCGAGTCGGGCAGAGAGAGATTCTCTCGCCAGGCCAAACCCATGATCTCGGCCGCTGCCGCCGCTTCGGTATCACGGTCGGAAGTATCACCCAGTGTTCCCATCTCTCCGCGTGTAAGATCCAGAGCACCGGTTTGCCGCCCCAGGCCGGTCATTTTGATCAACAGCCCGCCGCAGGTAATTTCAGTGTCATCGGGATGGGCGGCGATAGCCAGGATATCGAGCTTGATCGGTTCAGCCATCAAGAATTTCCTTGTAGTACCGTTCATATTCGGGCACGATTTTATCTGCCGTGAATTTTCGCTGCGCCAGTGCGGCGGCGGCGGCTTTGAACTGCTCTAAGCGTGGTTGATCTTTCAGCAGAGAGATGGCCGCGCCGGCCATCGAGGTCGTATCGCCGACCGGAAACAGGAATCCGCAAACCCCGTCATCTACCACCTCTGTCAAACCGATGTCGGCGGTGCCGATCACCGGCACGCCGCAGGCTAATGCCTCCAGAGCAGCCAATCCAAACGATTCCTCTTCGGACGGCATGAGGAAGAGATCAGCGCATGGCAGCACCGCCTCAACCCGCGACTGATTGCCAAGGAAAACAACTCTGTCACCCAGGCGCCTTTTGCTTATCTGTCGCCGCGCCAGGATGGTATCGGGACCTTCACCGATCAGGAGCAGACGGGCGGGGAGTTCGGCGTTAATCCGGTCGAATATGTCCAGCACGTCCAGTGTGCGTTTGACCGGACGAAAGTTGGAAATATGTACTATAAGGAACTCGTTGTCCGCCGCGAACTCAGAACGCCGACAATCACAACTCCCGTTGGCAAAACGTTTCTGGTCGAAGAAATTGTGGATAACCCGAATCTCTTTCTCGATGCGAAAGACTTCCCTGGTTTCATCGGCCAGGTACTTCGACACCGCCGTCAAACCATCCGAAGACAATATGGAAAAACGCGTGATGTCATAAAACGACGGGTCGGAACCGACCAGAGTGATGTCGGTGCCGTGCAGGGTCGTGATTATTTTTGGCAGGTGTTTCTTTTGAGCGGCCAGAAGTTGTCGGGCCAGGTAGGCGCAGGTGGCGTGCGGTACGGCGTAGTGCATGTGCAGGATGTCCAGCTTGAAATTGCGCGTGACCTCAGCCATTTTGGCGGCCAGCGTCAACGTGTACGGAGGAAACTTGAACAGTGGATAAGCAGTGGTTTCCACACCGTGGTACATCAGGTTGGTCTGGTAGCGATCAAGTCGAAACGGCAGGGCGTAAGAAACAAAGTGCACCTGGTGTCCACGCTGGGCAAGTTGCTGCCCCAGTTCGGTGGCGACGATTCCCGAACCGCCGGTAACCGGGTAGCAGGTAATACCTATATTCATCAGGTCGGGTACTCCGACAGCCCTACCACCTGGTGGGCCGTCTGTTCGCAGTCGATACTGTCATACATGAAGGATAAGAAATTCAGCCCGTAACGCGACAAGAAACAGGTCACATTTAACGTGCGTTCCTGAAGGCCCCGGTCAGGGTAGAGGGCGCTCCACAGGCGGTAAATGCGGTCGAGTGTCTGCTTTGATTTCTTCTTATGGGCGGCAAAGACCTTGTTCTCAAACTGCTTTAGTGTGTAGTCGATTTTGCCCTGTGTCTGTCCTCCGAATTGTCGGAGGTTCGGTTCAAAAGCCAGTGAGGCGTCAAGGAACCGATCAAAACTTCCTCTTACGTCGTCGCGCAACCGGCCGAACCGGCTTTCGAGGTCGTCCGGAAACGTGGCGGTGAGGACCCGGTTGACGATCTGTTCAACATCACCCGGTAACTCATCAAAGGAGATTGAGTACTCGGCCATTATCTTTTCAAAACGTTTCTCTACAAAAGTGAGTGAAGGTCGCCCGACGTTGTACGGCGCGACCAGGTCAAACAGAGCAAAGAGAGGGCTGGTCTGGGCCAGGTAGGCGATCTCCGACGGTCCGCCTAATTGTGCCACCACCGGGAACAGGTACGACTGCATTACCGGTCGCAGCAAAACGTCCGGTGAGAACTTTTCCGGGTGCTGCTCAATCTGTGCCGGCAGTTGCCGGTGAGTGAAGCGCCTGTTGCCGACGAGGTAGTCCTCGCCCTGACGAACGACCGGCTGCCGTCCCTCGAGATTGAGGAACAGGTGGGTCAGGTCGTCTTTTTTGTGAACCTGCAGATGGTAACCGTGCTTTTCGATATGCCGGTTGGTGTCGGTCGTTACCCGTCGCAGTTCATCCTGCCGGGTGAGAATCTCCGTCAGGAACGGCGCCGCTATCTGCTTGATCTCAGCATTGCCCGGTGAAAACAGGACCAGACCGAACCGTTCGGTCAGCTTCGCCATCAGGGAGGCAAAAGCCGTCACCATATTGCCGCCGGGTGTATAACAATGGTCAATAAGTTCCCGAAGTTGACCCGTGAAGTCACTTTCCCCCAGGGCTGTCATCAGTGTTGTTTTGGCTTGATTTAGCTCCGCGTTGTCCGAGAGCGTGATTTCCGACAGCGGCAACGGAGACAGGGGAGAAGTCGCATAGGCAACCCGCACCAGTTCGCCTGTGCGGTCAGGCACGAAGGTGTGATTGGCTTCCTCGAAGTCGTGATCATCGGCGTCTATCCAGAATATGGGAACCACCGGTCGTCCGAGTCGGCGTGAGTAGATGTCTGCCGTTTTGACGATAGCCAGAGCCTTGATCAGAATCAGCAACGGACCTCCGAAAAGACAAGCCTGCTGTCCGGTGAAAACGCACAAGGCGCGATTGTCGCGGAGCCTGGTGATGTTCGCCATCGTTGCTTGAGAAGCCCCGAAGGAGCGATTCTGTCTTTCGAGGATTTTCACCAGCCGTTCCCGGTCGTATGTGATCTCATCCAGGCGGGCAGCGGTGTCGTCAATATCCGAGGAGGCATACAGATGCCTGGCCGCCCGACGCCCGGCCAGGAAGTCAAGGTACAGATCAGTGTAGCCCAGTGATTTGGAGGGGGCAATCAACTCAGTCACGAATGCCGGTTTCCTCTATAGCCTGGTTCACTCGTGGTTTTTTCCTTTTGAACAGCCCGACAAAATCATCGATCAGTGTGTAGACAACCGGCACCACCACCAGCGTCAGCAGCGTCGACGAGATAATACCCCCGATCGCGGCTCTGGCCATCGGAGCCCGTATCTCAGCACCGGGTCCGATACCAAGTGCCAGCGGCAGCATCCCAAAAACCATGGCAAAAGTGGTCATCAAAATTGGTCTCAGCCGGATCGGACCGGCTTTCAGGATAGCATCTGTTCTTGAAACACCAGTGGCTCGTTGCTGTTTCACAAAGTCGATCAAAAGAATAGCATTCTTGGTGACCAGCCCCATCAGCAGGACCATTCCAATTAGGGACATCATCGAAAACGAGGATCCCAACAGTGCCAGTATGGCTCCGACCAGTGACAGCGGCAGCGAGACCATAATCGAGAAAGGATCCGTAAAAGACTCATACAACGATGCCAGAAGCAGATATATGAAAATAACCGCCAGCGCCAGAGCCATAAAGATGTTGGTGAAGGCTTCTCTCATTATCTCCGCGGTACCTACGGGCAGTATTTTGTAGCCGGGCGGGAGTTCCATTTGCAGAGTCTGCTCTTCTATCAGGTTCGTCACCGTTCCCGCAAAAGCAGTGGACAGCACGTTGGCATTGACGCGCACCTCTCGCTGACGATCGAAGCGGTTGTACTCCCCAATGGCGCTCGCCTTGTCCAGCAGGGCTACACGCTCCAGCGGAATCAGGAGGTTGTTGTCTCTATCATCCTTGTTTCGGCTGCGTATGAGGATTCGGCCCACGTCGTCCTTCGAGGAGCGAAAACTCTGGTCAAGTCTGATGCGAACGTCGTACTCCTCCTCGTCTTCTTTGTAATGGGTGACCACCTTGCCCTCGACCAGAGACCTGATTGTCATGGCGATCTCACCGAGATTCAAGCCGAGGTCATTGGCCAGTTTACGGTTAACGTCGATCTGGATTTCCGGTTTGCCCTCCTGGAGGGTGTTGTCGATGTCCGTTGTTCCCTCAACGTCATCAAAAACCGCCTGCACTCGGTGGGTCAGTTGTGTCAATACCTCGATATCATCTCCCCGAATGGAGATCTCAACAGGTTTTGTACTACCGCCCTCACCCTCACCACGGCCTACTGCATACTTGATTCCCGGTACCGACCGCAACATGACGCGAACAGAGTCCATCAGTTGACGGGCAGAGAACTCTCTTTCACTCTTATCAGTTAATTTGACCAGAATTCGGCCCTGTGTCACCGGATCGTTACCGGCGCCTATTGTAACGTAGGTTGCCGTGACATCGACCAATCCGTTGACAATGCCTTCCACCTCCTCAAAGCGCCTGGAGGTTTCAACCAGGGTTGTTCCCGGGGGAGTATCTATATCAATGGCAAGTTTTGCCTGGTCGGTCTCTGCCATGAATTCCGTCCCGATAAAGCGAGTCACATAGACTGCAAACGCAATCGAAAGGGTCGCTACCAGGATCACCAGCCAGCGCTTTCTCAGGGCACCGGCGAGCAGGGTTTTGTAGTGCGGCTTAACGGCCTCAAAGAAGATATTCCAGTAACTGAGGACCTTCTCTATTGGTTTCCAGACAGCGCTGAGAAAGCGAGCCGCGGCACCGAGCGGGCCCTTTTGGCGCGCAGATATTTTCCCTTTTTCGAGAAAACGCGAAGAAAGCATCGGTGTCAGCGAGAAGGCCACGAAAAGTGAAATCAGGACGGCAAAGGCGACCGACATACCAAACTGGTAAAAGAATCGTCCTACGATTCCCGACATGAATGCAATCGGCACGAAGACCACCACGATGGAGAACGTGGTGGCCATCACCGCCAGGCCGATCTCTTTGGTGCCCGAAAACGCGGCTGCCATAGCCGATTTGCCTTGGGCCATATGGCGGTAGATGTTCTCAATGACGACGATGGCGTCATCGATCAGTATCCCCACCGCCAGCGACAATCCCATCAGGGTCATCATGTTGATCGTGAAGCCCAGCAGTTTCATCAGCGTGAAAGTGGCAATAAGTGAGATGGGAATGGACAGGCCGGTGATGATAGTCGGACGTATATTGAGCAAAAACAGAAAGATGACAATAACCGCCAGAAGAGTACCAAACTCGATATTGAACAAGATCTCGTGGATCGAGTCTTCGATAAAGACGGAGTTGTCATCAACGATTTCAATGCGTACATCGGGTGGCAGCTCCTGCTGAAGTAGTACCAGAGCCCCTTTGACTCTACGAGCCAACTCTACCGTATTGGTCTCCGACTGCTTGATAATGTCCAGTGACACCGCGGGACGCCCGTTGTAGCGGGAAAGCGAGCGCTGTTCCTTGGTCGTATCGGTGACAACAGCTACGTTTTTCAGATACACCGGGGAGCCTTTTGGATTTTTTACTATAACGTCATTAAACTGCGATACTCTGTCGAGCCGGCCGGTCATGCGCACGACGTATTCCCGGCATCCTTCATCAACACGCCCGCCCGGTATCTCCATGTTGGCGGAGGCCACGGCGCTTTGCACGTCCGGTACTGTAATCCCAAACGACTCCATCTTATCAGGGTCGAGGGCAACCGATATCTCACGTTCCTGCCCTCCGACCAGCGTGATGTTGCCCACTCCGGGAATCGATTCCAATCGTTTCTTAATGACGTTCTTGACGAGTTCGGTGATCTCTCTGGCTGATCGCTCTCCGGAAACCGCAATAGAAAGAATCGGCCTAGCCATGGGATCAAACTGGCTGACGACCGGTTCTTCTACGTCATTGGGTAGGTTCGCCCGAATCCCGGATATCTTCTCGCGCACATCCTGGGTGGCTTCGATTCCTTTTCTTTCCAGTTCAAATTCGATAATGACCAGCGAGTACCCTTCCAGTGATCGCGAAGTAATATGACGGATGCCTGAGACCTCGTTGACGGCATCCTCGATCTTCTTGGTCACTTCGCTTTCCATCGTCTCCGCCGAAGCGCCGGGATAAATGGTTACGACGGTGGCAATCGGGAAGTCAATTTCAGGAAAGAGATCGATAGGAAGCTGCGTGTAGGAGAACATCCCCAGGACCAGCAGAGCTCCGATCATCATGGTGGCGAAGACCGGACGCTTTATTGATATTTCCGCCAGCTTCATTGTCCGCCGCTCAGATTGGCAATACTTACCCGGTCACCATCTTCCAGGTAATCCTGACCGGTAATAATCAGCGTGTCACCGGGAGCCAGGCCCGAAGAGATCACCACCCGGCCATCAATATCCGTTCCCGGGACGACAGTTCGATGGTGAGCCGCGCCGCCGGAAACGACATAGACGATCTGCTGAGCCGTCTTTGACAGAACAGCGCCCCGGGGAACCACCATAATATCGGATAAACGTTGCAGCACCAGATCGATCCTGACAAACATACCGGGGTGGAAAGCGCCGTCGGGATTGTCCAGGGCCGCTTCCACCTGAAATGAGCGAGTTGTTGGATCGGCCGAACGGGCCACCGCTACGATGACGCCTGCGGTTTCCCTGTCAATCATTTCAGACGAGACCACGACGGAGTCGCCTTCATTGACCAGGCGCATGTCGGCAGTGTTGATATCAAACTTCACCCGCAACTTATCGACTGTGGCTACGGTGGCCAGTTCCTGACCGGGAGTGGGGAAGTCACCGCGGGACACTTTCAGGGATGTCACCACGCCGTCAATGGGCGACTGTACTTCCACCAGTTTTTCAGCTGCCTCAAATCCAGCCCGGGCAACCTCGTACTCCGTCCGGGCAGCGTCGTTCTGTGACTCGCTGACGGCTCCTTCGGCAAAAAGATACTGCATCTTCTGCGAATTTTTCTCCGCATTGCGATACAACGAGAGAGCTTCCTGGTAGCGTGAACTGGGACCGGTCCGATCCAGCGAGATCATCACCTGGTCGGCACGAACCGATTGTCCCTCACGAACGTGGACGGATTCCACCGCCTCGGTGATCTTGGCGTATATAACCGCCTGCTTCTCGCCTTCCAGTGTCCCCGTATACGTTTTCACGATCGTTTCATCGGAAAGCATCACCACCATCGCCTCGACGGCCAGAGTTGGCCGTTCGGTGGCAACCTGCTCTTCGTTACCGGCGCATGACCAACAGCCGAATATCAGCACCAGCAATCCAAGACATATAATAGATCGTTTCATTCTATCCATTGCATTCCTATAGTCAATTGAGATCAAAAGTAGTTGCCATCTTTAGCCGCGAACGAGCCTGACGGAAGAAGAAGAGCGCTTCAGACCGGATATCGCGAGCCTTCGTAAGCGCCGCCTGCGCCGAAAGAACCTCAAGCAGGGTTCCCACCCCGGTTTCATATCTCAGATCGGCGATGCGTAATCCTTCCTCGGCCTGCGCAATGGTCGTTGCCTGAATATCCAGTGCTTCTTTGGCCTGACGAAGTTGATCGAAGGCTTGCTGCACCTCCAGCCTGATGTCGTCGCGCAGTTGCGCCGACCTTAGCTCAGCCTGGTGGTATTCGGAAGAACGCTGCTTCACTTCGCCATGTGTGTAACCACCATTAAAAATGGGGATCGAAACTGTGACTCCGGCGGTCCAGGACTCACTGGTGTGGTCTTTAAGGGTGAAATCGTCCGAGGCTGACTGCCAACTGTAATTGGCCACGGCATCAAGGGAGGGGTAGTAACCGCCCCGGGCTACCCGGATAGCCTTGCGCCTGATTTCCGTCATCAGGTCGGCCTGCTGCAATTCCGGGCTGGTCGATAAAGCCGTGTCGAGTAGGTTCTCGAGCGCCGGTAGACCTGCCAGGGACGTGTCATCCTGTTGTTCGATCAGTGTGACCTCATCATTGAGATCAATACCGAGGAATGATTTCAGCCGCTTCTCGGACAGATACACTTCCGATTCCGCTCTGACAATGGCCGGCAGCAGATTGGCCCGCTCGACTTCAGCCCGCAAGACTTCATACTCTGAAACCATCCCCTGCGAGTGCAACTTCCGGATCACCCCGGCGTTGTGGTCGGCAGCCTTAAACGCTTTCTGCAGCACCACCAGGCTGGATTTCCGGAGTACGGCCGAGTAAAAGAGTATCTCAGCGTCGTATACAACGGTTGTCCGGGTAGCTTCGGCCTGTTGCTGGGAGTATTGCCTGTAAAGTTTGGCTATCGACAGGGCCGTGAACACCTTTCCCCCCTGCCACAGTGGTTGCCGCAGGTTGATTGAGGCGCCGAAGCTGTTTTTGAACCCGGTCTTGAATTCCACCGTCTCATCCTCGGACTGAATGAAAAACGAAGGGATGATAAAATTCTGCGAGTACGAACCGGTCGCGTCCAGCTTGGGAAAGGCTCCGGCGCGCGCCTTGATTATCTCGCTTTGTGCCCTGGTGATCTCTTCGCGAGCCGCCAGGTAGGTCCGGTTGGACTCCATTGTCCGCTGACGTACGTCATCGATCGTAAGCGGTATTGTCGAGCCGAAGATTTCCGGGGTCAGACCGACCAGGATGAGGACGGCAACAAGCAGGAGACGGACATGATTACGCCAGTCGGCTGGGTAACGGCGCTGCGATACTATCATGATCAGCGGCTACTCCGGCGTCCGGCAGTCAGTTTACCTGAACGGGGCTGCTGTAACAATGAACTGAAGAGACGTACCTGGCGGTCAACATCCACGAGTTTGGGGCTCATATACTTGCGCAACGCCAGGCCGTCGTATAATGAAAAGATCAGTACCGCCAACTGGCGTCGTTGTTGCAGGGTTCGGCCAAAAGACGGATCAAGTCGAGCCGCCACCACGTCAATGGCCTTGCGAAAAACTTTGTTGATGTGCGCCCGGATACGCGGCAACTTGAGCACTTCGGCTTGCAAATCGAGACTGTGCCGCGTACGGGGCATATTGCGACATAGGTCGATATTTCTCAATAAGTTCAAAACGTATCCGGGGCTGAGGTCTCGATCAGTTTCAGACTCGAAAGCGGTGGAGAACTGATCAGCCATTCGCTGCAGTAACCGGCAGAGTATCTCCTCTTTGCTGCGGAAGTGGTAGTAGAACGCGCCTTTGGTCAGCCCGGCTCGCCGAGCAATGGACTCAATAGAGGTTGCCCGGTAACCGTTACGAATAAACAGTGTCTGAGCGGCACCGAGAAGCTGGTTCCGGCGTGTTTCCGCCGGTAGTTTGGGACTTTGTTTAATGCCCGGCATATTTTTTATCGTCTGTTTATCGTCATTACATACCTACCGACTGGTATCTACCACATTATCCGGATTTTGTCAAGAAATGTTTCGGGGCTGAGGGTTACAGCCACTTCTTTTTGCGGAAATAGGCCACCAGGGACAGCACGATTGTCAGCATAATCACCAGGGCAAAAACGTACCCGTATTTCCAGTCCAGTTCCGGCATGAAGTCGAAATTCATCCCCCACAACCCCACCAGAAAAGTGGGCGGGATAAACAGAACCGTAAAGATCGTCAGTACTTTTATGATCTCGTTGGTTTTTGTCGACACTGACGAATAATACACTTCCAGGGAGGAATTGAGAATCTGCCGGTGAACCTCGGCTATATCACTGATACGCACCAGGTGGTCATGAATATCGGAGAAGTAGACCGCCGCCTTACTGGTGATGAGCTTGAACTTGTCCCGGGAGAAGTGGCTGAGCACTTCCATCTGCGGTATGACGATCCGCTTGAGATGGACGATATCCCGGCGCAGGGTGAAGATCGACCTCAGCGTTTCTTCGTCGGGACCGCTGAGAACGTCGTCTTCAACCTGGTCGACTTCGTACTCGAGGATATCGAGAGTGGCGTTGTAATTGTCGACGGTAGCGTCAATCAGGGCGTGAAACAGGAAGTCGGCCCCGCGTGACAGCAGCCGTTCGTCACGTTGGGCGCGATGGTAAAGGTAGTCGAAGATACGGTGATCATCGTAGTGAACCGTTACAACTGAATTTTTACTCAGGAACATATCGATTTCGCTGATCTTCAGGCCCTCTTCGCGGCCGACGTAATCGACGATCTGGAAAACCAGAAAGAGGTAGCGGTCGTAATCATCGATTTTGGTGTGCGGTTTTTCGGCGATGACGTCTTCGATTGCCAGCGGGTGAAAGGAGAAGTCATGAGTCAGCACAAACGATTCCTCGTCGGTCGGCTTGCACATATCGACCCACAGCACGCAGTTTTCCTGACTGGTCAGGCGGTTGAAATCGGCGATGCCGTCGATGATCTTGACACCGTCGCCCGGGAGGTAGAGAAACGACTTGATCATACTTTCTCCTCCTCTGAGGTTATCAGGGCGCCGTTCTCAGACACGCGGTCGAGGACAAACTCGTCTTCATGTTGCGATTTGATCTCCTTCAGCGAGACCTTCTCAAAACGCAGGAAACTGAAACCCATCAGGTAGACGGGCAACAGGTCCAGCATGTGTAGGGCCAGGGCAAACAGAACGGCATCGGACCGGCCGACCGAGAAAGCGATAAGGGTGGTGCTCACCGCCACCTCAAAGGTGCCGGCGTTGCCCGGTGTGATGGGAATCATGACCGCCAGGGTGTTGATGATCATAACGGCCGCCGCCGAAGCCAGCGGTAGTTGAAAGCCGAACGACAGGAACAGGAAGTAGATAACCAGCATGTGGAAGACCCAGGACAACAAAGAAAACAGTAATGAGCCCAGCAGATGATGGCTGGAACGCAGAAGCTCGATTCCCTTGGTGAATGAACGGATGAATTTCTTGACGCCGATATAGATTCCGGGCCATCGATGGCGCAGGTGCCGGCGGCCGAACTCTTCCAGTCGCGTCTGGAAATGCAGGGTCAGGTACAGTAGTGCCAGCAGGGTAATGGTAATCACTGAGAGGACTATGCTGAGGGTACGGTATTCCTCAGGAAAAACGAAAGCCAGGGATGTCAATAACAGGAAAACGACCAGGGTGATGGCGTCAAAGAGAACCTCCAGTACCATGGTCGAAAAGACAAAGCTCTTTTTGAGGCCTTCTCTCCGGGCAAACAGGAACATGCGCCCGACCTGGCCGGTAAGAGCAGGCATGATGATATTGAGAATCTGACCGGCGGAGAACAGGCAGACGGCACGGCTGTAGCCTATTTCCTTCTGCTGAATAACCATCAGCCGCCAGCGCAGGCCACGAAAGATAACAAAAAGAAATGAGCAGACCACCGAGAAGATAAAGTACAAATACTCGATACGTCCGAGAAGAGACTCTATCTCACTGATTCTGATATCCTTGAGACAGTATCCCAGCAGGGCTACCGCAATAAGAACCCCCCAGAACTGTTTTTTCTTCCAGAACATATTTTTACAGCCTTAATTCGTGCCGGTGTATCAGGCGGCAAGATAGAAACTGCCTGCCGAAGTGTCAATTAAATAAACGGGAGGCGATGACTGTAAGTCGTTAGATTTCAGCAACTAACTGCTTGTCGACCCAACCACGTCGCTTGTTTTCAAACAGGACGTTATAGTAATCGTCGGTTTCCGAGAGAATCTCAAAGACCACTCCGGGAGCTCCCTGCAGTTCGATGTCGGACTGATCCGACGGGCCGGTAAATACGGGAGCTTCTTCGGCAATGATTACACCCCGCTGGGTAAGGTAATCATGACGGTACTTGAATGTAGTTAAGCTCACCGACACCACCAGTACTATCAGGATGCCGGTGATAGCTGCTCGCAGGCCGGTACCCACTATCCCCAGCCCCAGGCGAAGGATGAGCGATATGATTAACACCGCAAAGATGGCGGAAGAAAGCCAGGCCAGTGTATCCAGGCGGTAAGGATCGACCAGCGAAACCATGAAGCTGTTAATGGGGTTGAGCTGGACACCCTCCATCTGAACGCGAGAGAACTGGCGGGCGAAACGGAGGTTGCTCAGAATATCTTCGTCAGACGGATTCAGCCGTCGGGCTTTAAGATAGTACAGGACTGCATGTCCGAGGTCACCGTGCTTAAAATAGGCGTTGCCCAGGTTGTAATAGAGAGCCGCCGATTCCACTTTTGCCCTGACAATCCCGGTATAGGTCTCAATTGCAGCCTCGTACTCCTTCTGTTCATACAGGCTGTTGGCAAGTGCGAATTCATCACTGACCGTCGCTGCCGAACCAACTGACCCGATTGACAATACTGCCATCAGCAGAACGGTCGCACCTTTGCCTGTGAACCTAACCAAGTTTCATTTCCTCGATGCTGATCATGATCTGTTCAGCTTGTGACAGATCCTGGTCGATAGCCATCTGCGAACTGGCCGATGGTGCAAAACGGGCATAGTCACACCTGGCCATAAGATCAGTCACGTTTGCCGCCAAAGTCTGATCGGCCGTTCCGGTATGCAGCAATTCGGCTATACGTTCGGTCGTCAGTCCGTGTGGGGAGAGGTTGAACTTGTCGGCCACATATGAAGATAAAGCGGAGTGGATCTCGGCGTAAAACTCTCCGGTTCGGTCTGTAATAGCCATTGACCGAGCCCGGGCCAGCCTCTTGCGAGCCAGCTTGCCAGCCTGGCGGGATCGGGCGTAACCGATGTCTTTGGTCAGTTTTTCCCGGTGGCGACGGATCAGAACCAGTGCCGCCAACGCCAGCACCGGCAGGCCGTTGACAAGGATGTACAGGGGAGTAAGAATAAGTAATTGGCCGACCGGCGCCGTCGAGCCAATTTTCTCTTTTATGAAGCGAATGTCACGAGCCTGACTGCCGATAGTGATATCCGGCCCGCCGTAAGGGACTTCCGGTGATGCTACGTACCCCTCCGGCTTGATGACGGTTAGCGGCATGGCCTGGGTCGTCAGCGTCCGATAGCGATGATGCTCATGGTCAAAGAAGTTGAAGCTCAGTGCGGGAATCTCCAGCCGACCCGGGCGGCGGGGAATGAACACCTCTTCAAACACTTTAGTGCCGCCCAGGCGGTCATTGAGTTTGTTGATGTTCTCACTGCTGGAGGCGCGGTAGATGCGGAAATCATCCATCTCCGGGATGGGTGGTTCGGCCACTGATTTGATGTTGCCGGTGCCGCTTATCTTGATAGTCACCGTGACGGGCTGGTTGACTTCCACCTGGTTCTTGTTGATCGTGGCGTTGATACGGAAGCTGCCGATAGTGCCGGTGAAATCGTCCGATCGGCCTTGACGGGGCAGAGGTTTGACGTTGATCGTCAGCGGTCGGCTGCCGGCTGATACCACCTCGCTGGTGCCGAAGATGTTGCCGAAGATATTAAACGGGTCGCGGACCCGTTTACTGCGTGTAGCCACAGCAAAACGGATAGTCGCCCGGCCGATGGTCAACTCGCCGGTCTGGGTCGGAAACAGGGCGTATTTGCGTTCGATAACCCTGTAGGTGCGGTCGTTGATCTTTTGCTGGTATGGTGCCTTGTTGCCCAGGACCTCCGTCCAGAAGCCGGTGGTGGCAGGTTCACTAAGTTCCGGGCTGCCGTGGTACTGCACCGCCGTGCAGAACTTAAGCGTCAGTGTCACTTGCGAATTGACATAGGGTTCATCATCGTCGACTTCGGCCTGGAAGAAGTAGTCCCGGCTTTTGCCGTCGCGGTCTACCGCTTTTTCTTCCAGGTGGGGAGTCGCCGACTGACCCTGGTCGAGTACGGTCAACTCCAATCGTTTGCCTTTGTACCGCTGGTTATTGTACACCACCGCGATCTGGTCAATGGGGAACGTCCCCGGCTTTTTGGGCAGCAGCATGTAGCGATAAGTTACCGAGGAACTGACGTTATTGTTGACGATGCTGATGCTGCTGGAACTACCCTGCGAGTAGACTTCAAACATCGGTAGTGTCGGCATCTGAGGTGCCGGCAGGTTCTGGGAAGCGCCGGAGACAACAATCTCCAGGACAGCCTGCTCATCCAGCCCGATGGAATCCCGATTTAGAGAAACCTCCACCGTCAGTTCATCCGCTGCTTGTCCCGCCGCCGGTATTATTGCGATAAGAAAAGCCAGGGCTATGAAGGTTGATGAGAATCGAGACAACTGCATATAAAGATTCTTTACCAGTCGTGACCGGTATAACCACCTGTTTTGGACTGTCTTTTTATCTTTTTCTGGATATCGCCCTCATCATCCCGCAGAGCATTTAGTATCCGCTCGGCATCTTCGGGCGACATCTCTTTCTCTTCTTCTTGTTGCTGAGCCTGCTGCTGTTGTTGTTGTTGTTCTTCTTGCTGCTGTTGTTCCTGTTGCTGTTGTTGTTCCTGCTGCTGCTGTTCCTGCTGCTGTTGTTCTTCTTGCTGCTGTTGTTCCTGTTGTTGCTGCTCCTGCTCCTGTTGTTGAGGCTGCATCTGGTCCTTGAGCATCTTGCGCGCCAGTTCCAGGTTATATTTGGCGTCCATGTCCTCGGGGCAGAGGTTCAGCGCACTTTCATAACTCTTGATGGCGTTCTCGAAATCCTGCATCCTGAAATAGGTGTTACCGAGATTGTAATAGGCGTCGGATTCCAGATTGATATCGGTGGTGTTCAGTGAGCGAGTGTAGTTATCAACGGCTTCCTCATACCCGCCCTGTTGGTGGTGGGCGCCGGCCATATTGTAATTCAGTTCCGGTGATTCCGGCAGGTCGACCTCGGCACTGTGATAGAATTCCAATGCTTCATTGTACTTGCCATTGGCGAAAGCGTCATTGCCTTTTCTGACCAGGTCGATATGATCGTCACCCTGGGCAGTTGCTGCTGTCAGCAGCAGTACCATCAAAAGAAGCGTCTTACTTCTCACTTTCAGTTTCACTCCGTCGTTTTTTTCTCCTCTCGGAAAGAAAGAACTCACCGACAAACAGGAGCATAGCTGCCAGCAGCGGCCATTGAAAACGATCATCATAGCGCGTCACCAGCGTGCCCTCAAGTTCTTTCTTTTCCATAGCAGAGATTTCGTCAAAAATCCGATCCAGTTCAATCTCGCCGGCGGTGGCGTTGTAGTACTTGCCGCCGGTGGCCAGCGATATCTTCTGCAGCGTAACATCGTCCAGCCGGGTGACTATTACTTCGCCCGCCTCATCCTTCTTGAAACCTACCTGATTACCTTTACGGTCCAGAACCGGAATAGGTTCACCCTGGGGACTGCCTATGCCCACGGTGTAAATTTTGATGCCCTGCCGGCGGGCCTCTTCGCCAGCTTCCAGTGCGCCGCCTTCATGGTCTTCGCCGTCCGTCAGAAGCAGCAGGACTTTATGTTTCTTTTCCCTCTGGTCGAAGGCCCGGGAGGACATTTCAATGGCCGTCGCCAGCGCCGTGCCCTGGGTGCTGACGGAGGTGTTGTCCATTGCTCCCAGCAGGAATCGAGCGGCCGAGTAATCCAGAGTCAGCGGACACTGGATAAAGGCTTCCCCGGCAAACGCCACCAGGCCGATGCGATCTCCCCGCAGACGATCTATGATACTGCGTATCTCCAGTATGGCTTTTTCCAGACGATTGGGCTTCATGTCGCGAGCCAGCATGGAGTTGGAAACATCCAGCGCTATAACGATATCAATGCCCTCACGTTTCAGCAGTTCCATGTGAGTGCCAAATTGCAGCCGGGCCAGAGCCACCGTAACCAGAGCCAGACCGATCAACAACAGTGCCATTTTTGTCTTCAGCCGGGCGAACGAAATGTACGGGGCGTTTTTCATTATCAGCGGCAGGTCGCCAAAAAGATTCATCAGCTTCCTTTTGCGCCGCAGCGCCGCCAGCACAAAGAGTCCCAGGAGAACAACACCCACCAGGATCAGGAAATTCATCGGTTCGGCGAAACGCATCTATAATTCCTCGTTGCCCTAAGGCAGCTTCCTGAAATAAGTGTTGGCCAGCAGCATTTCCAGGACAATCAGCAACAGACCGCCATATATAAAGTAATGAAACAACTCTCGGTACTGCACGTGGGAAGCGATCTCAATCTCGGTTTTCTCCAGATTGTCGATTATTGAGTATATCTCTTCCAGTTCCTTCCCGGAACGAGCCCGGAAATATTTGCCACCCGTTCGTTTGGCAATTTCCTGCAGCGTCGGTTCATCTATCTTGGTCGGCTGGTAGACATAACGTTTGCCGAAAATCGGGTCCTGGTAAGGGAACATGGCATTGCCCGATTTGCCCACACCGATAGTGTAGATTTTGATATCGAAAGCATCCGCCAGATTGGCCGCCGTTATGGGATCGATCTCACCGGCGTTATTGTCACCATCGGTAGCCAGTACGATGACTTTGCTCTTTGACTGGGAGTCCCGCAGCCGGTTGACGCTGTTGGCCAGGGCCATGCCGATGGCAGTCCCGTCTTCAACCATTCCGAAATCAACCTGATCGACGAAGTTCAGCAGTACCCCGTAATCGGTCGTCAGGGGACACTGGGTATAGGAGTAGCGGGCAAACACTACCAGTCCGAGACGATCATTGACGCGTCGGTTAATGAACTTTTTGATCTCTTCCTTAGCGACGTGCAGGCGGTTATGCGGCTTGAAGTCTTCGGCCTGCATCGACGAGGAAACATCCAGCGCCATCATGATGTCGATCCCCTCGGAAGTTACTTCGGTATACTCCGTGCCTGAACGGGGACGGGCAAAAGCCACCAGAAACAGCGCCACCGCGGCAATCCGCAGGACGGTCAGCAGGAAGCGGTATCTCTGACGGAGAGTGCCCGACGCCCGGCGGACGATCCGGATATCGGAATACTTAATGGTGGCCGACTTGAACCGCCGGTGTCGAAGATGAAACCAGGCCAAGCCGATCAGGACCAGTCCGCCCAGAACAAATATGACAATGGGAGGGATGGTTGTCTCCACCAGGTCAAAGATGTTGAAACTCAGGCCGCTGAAATCGAGATTCATGACGCCGTTACCTCGGTCTTTTCGGGGGAATCGGCCCGGGTAGCGCCAATCGCTTCCCCCCGGCGGTGCTGCCGCTCAAGACGCAGCCGTTCGACCATGCCGTGTACATACTCAAAGTCGGAGTCGGCGCGTTCAGCCGGTGGTATCAGCCGGGCAAACTTCACCAGGTCGGCATGGTGCAGAAAGCGGCTGATGTCCTCATGCAGGTCGGGCGCCGGCTGCTCCTGCGTGAAACGGAAAAGGAATTCCTCGGTGGTCATATCCAGTACGTTGATCTCGTAGATTTGTCCCAGGAAATCGCGGGCCAGTTCCGTCAACTCAATATAGTATTGCTTAAAGGCGCCATCCGCCACGAGTGATTTCTGTTTCAACAGGGCTAGGAGCTCGAAGGCAATCTCCCACGGCGGACGCAGGTCGACCGGAGCTTCGGTGTGTGGACGGCGACGTCGTCGCCACCATAGCAACGATGCGACTGCAATCAGCACGACCAGCGCCAGGCCGCCCCAGATATAGTACCAGGTCAGGCCGCGCGCGAACACATACGGTGGTTTCAGAGGCTTGATGTCGGCTGAGTCGGTCCCGTCGGCCAGCAGTGAATTGACCTTGATCGGCACCCCTTCCGACAATACAACTTTCCGGCTGGAATCAGGAAGAATGAACATCACCGGGATGGGTGGTATCACGTAGTCGCCGGTAGTGAATGTGCTCAGCACGAATTCGTTGATGTTTTGCAGTCGACCGTCGGGCAGCGTCGACCTGATATCCGAGCGGTAGTCCTTAACGTCGAAGGCGCCCAGGTTAGCGCCCAGCGGCGGCGGTACCAGCTCAACCGTCGAATCATGGATAGCTGTCAGACGGTAGGTGATAAGATCGCCGATATAAACATCGGCTCGGTCAACCGATGTCTGTATTTCAATTCCCGGCAGGGAGGTCACGGTGTCGGCCGTATCCTGCGCACCTGCCGTTATCGTGAAAACCAGTATCACAGCGGAAACCAGCCAGACCAGCGCTGCTATGTGAACGCAGTCCGTTGGAAAACTCGTTCGTATGTCGGTATCTTTCTGTTTGCAGTAATTCAACATAGGTTCACTTCACGTTGTGATCGAGAAACTCCACCTTTTCCACCCTGGCCAGTTGCGAGATGTAGTTGCTGAAGGTCGCCTCAGCCTTTTCGTTCTGATAATCGAGGAAAACAGCCGCCTGAACCGAATCATAGGGAGCGTTCCGGTAGCGGTCCTCACGGTGGGCCAGGTAGTAGTTGCGGACATCGGTGGAATCGATACGCACCTGCGGTATTACCTTGTCGACCACGTACTTGTCCACCAGCAATTTCTTGTTAACCAGGCGGGCCTGTCTCTTGATCTCAGGATCGTTATCATAGCCTTCCCGGATGGCGGCATGGTACAGAAGTTCGGTGGCGACGTAATTGTGAACGAACTCAACCCTGGCCTGTCGGGTGACAAACTGTTGTTGTATCTGAGGTGGCAGTATCTGAATTTGCTGCTCGATCTCCGATAACCAGATCGGTACGCCGCCTACCCGGGCTACGGCTACGTCACCGCTGTCGGATGGTGGACTGTCGATATCCACTACCTCGGCCAACCGGCGTCGGGCATCCAGCATATGTCCCATCTTCTCCAGGGAGGCCACCAGTTTCCGCGATGCCTCGGCGGCAAATGACGCCTCCGGGTCAAGCGTCCGCGCCCGAACATAGTGGGCCGCCGCTTCTTCATACGACTCCAGATTGTCAAAGTAGATTCTGGCTATGAGATAGTTGATGTTGGCCCGCTTGCCGTCGTCCAATGTTTCATCACGAAGGATTTCCCGGTATTCCTCGATGGCGGCATGGTAGAGCTTATTGTTCCGCAACTCTCCGGCCAGTCGTTGGTGCCGGTCGATGGCGTCGTCGTTGCGGTCCGCGCCGCCGCAAGAAACCTGCATCAGCAGAAGTCCCGTCAGAATGACGATGCCGAATGCCCGCCGGCAGCGGTTGTCGTGTCTTTTCATCAGGGCACCTGCCTACAACCGTCTTTCGCGGGCTTTGAAGAAACTGATCAGCGGTACGATATACGACTGATCGGTGTGGATGTCTATGAAATCGAGATTGATCAACCTGAAACCTTTCTTCAGTGACATGGTATCCTCCTCGGCGCGGGCGGCAAACTCGCGTCGGAACAGTTTCGAGCCGGTATCGACCATCAGGACTTCACCGGTTTCGGCATCCTCAAGTTCGATCAGGCCGACGTTGTCGAATTTGGTTTCCCGGGGATCGGTTATCTTCATCGCGATTACGTCGTGCTTGTTATTGGCGATCTGCAACGGCTTGTAGAAACCCTCGGAGAGAAAGTCGGAGATGAGAAACACGACCGACTTGCGCCTGATAACGCGGCTCATATACTCCAGGGCGCCGGCGATGTCGGTACCGGTGCCTTTGGGTCGGAAGTATAGAATCTCCCGGATGAGCCTCAGTACGTGGCCGCGGCCTTTCTGTGGCGGCACGAATTTCTCGATAGTATCGGTGAAGATAATCAGCCCGACTTTGTCATTGTTTTTGATGGCGGAAAAGGCCAGCAGGGCGCTCAGCTCGGCTGCCGTGTCGCTCTTGAAACGATCCCTGGTTCCGAAACGACCCGATGATGAAGCGTCGACCAGCAGCACCACCGACAACTCGCGCTCCTCGCGGAACTTCTTGATGTGCGGGTAGCCGGTTCGGGCGGTAACGTTCCAGTCGATCAGACGGATGTCGTCACCCGGCTCGTACTGGCGGACCTCTTCGAACTCCATCCCCTGTCCCTTGAACGTGGAATGGTACTCACCGGAGAAGAGATCGTTCACCAGTTTTTTGGTGTGTATCTCTATACGACGAATCTTCTTGATAACTTCACTGGGAATCATAGTCTGCCGATCAAGGAACTTCTACCGCGTCGAATATCTTGGCCACTATGTCGTCGCTGCTGATTTCTTCCGCCTCGGCCTCGTAAGTTATCAGAATCCGGTGCCGCAGCACATCGGGGCCGATAGCCTTGATGTCCTCCGGAGTAATGTAGCCCCGGCCCTTCAGGAAGGCGTGCGCTTTGGCGGCCAGGTTCAGGTAGATGCTGGCGCGCGGCGACGCCCCGTAGGCGATCAGGTCAGCCAGGTCATTAAGTCCGTAGGCGGCCGGTTCGCGAGAAGCAAAAACGACATTGATGATGTATTCCTTGACCTTGTCGTCGACGTAAACCGACCGCACTACGTCCCGGACCCGAATGATGTCCTCGGTGGAAACCACTCGCGACACGGTAACCGCTCCGGAAGTGGTATTGCGATCCATGATTTCGCGCTCCTCGGTCGGGTTGGGGTAGGTAATTTTTAGTTTAAGCATGAACCGGTCGATCTGCGCTTCCGGAAGCGGGTAGGTCCCTTCCTGCTCGATCGGGTTCTGGGTAGCCAGCACCAGGAAAGGATCGTCCAGTTTGTAAGTGCCTTCGCCGATCGTCACCTGGCGTTCCTGCATTGCTTCCAGCAGCGCCGACTGTACCTTGGCCGGAGCTCGATTGATTTCGTCGGCCAGTATGATGTTGGCAAACACCGGTCCCTTTTTGACGGAGAACTCAGCGGTCCGGGGATTGTAGATCATGGTTCCGATAAGATCAGCCGGAAGTAAGTCCGGCGTGAACTGGATACGTTGAAATTTCGCCTTCATGGCGTCGGACAGCGTCTTGACCGACAGCGTCTTGGCCAGGCCGGGGACACCTTCGATAAGGATGTGACCGTCGGACAGTATGCCGATCAGGAGCCGGTTAATGAGATATTTCTGGCCGACAATGACCGAGCTGATCTCGCCGGTCAGCCGTTGAACAAATGACGACTCAGCTACAACTCGGGTCTGAATCTCTTGAATATCGGTGTGCATCGAACCTCCATCTATTCCAAACTGCTAAAGGTTTTCAAAGTAACCACGAATTTCAGTTTCCAAACGGACTATGTCTGCCGGGTTCCCGGCCACCGGACGAAACTTGTCCTGCCTGGCTTGCACCAGCCAGGTGCCAAGTTGCTGTTTCTGACCGTTGTTAAGACCGGTCGCATCCAGAGCGGCGATTATTTCGTCATCGCCCAGTCGATCCACGATAATATCATAACGAGCCGTCAGGAAAACCGACAGGCTGTCATAAAGACCGGTCTGAAATTTCCGGAAGTCACCTGCCGCGTCGGTCTTAAGTTCGTCGAGACTCTCCAGAAACTGCTCCTGCGGCGACTTGATTATCTCTTTTGGACGGCGGCGGCGGACAGCCACTATGGCGACAACGACCAGGGTTACTACCGCCAGACCGGTGATGATTAGCCATACACCGGCGCTGCTTTCCTCCCTGTCCGGCGGCAGCGGTTGGGCGACCTGGACAGTCATTGCCTCCGTGACCAGCTCACCGGGGATACTGTCCGGCCAGGAAACATAACCGATCCGAACCGACTCGATGCGGGCCTGGCCCGATGACGTCGGTACCAGCGTGTAGCGGAAACGCTTGGTGGTCGTTTCGTTGCCGACCGGCCCCGAAGAACTGATGGACGAAGTGAACCCCTGCACCTTCAACTGCCCCAGGACAGGGGACAGGGGACCCTCGAAAAGATAAGCCGTCTGCGATCCTGCCCACTGGAGAGTTAAATCGAAGTGGACACTGTCCTCAAAGGGTATCTGACTGCGATCCAGTGACTGGGAGACGGATATCCCCTCGGCCCTCACGCCACCGACCAGGTATATCATGACGGCGGTGACCACCAGTGCCGGGATTGGCAACCGGTGTCGGTTAGTAGCAGGCGGGACCGATTTCGTCAGACTCGTCATCTCAGTTACAGCGACCAGTCTGCAGGCCCGGTCCGGTTGTACCTGATGTGTATTGCAGTACCATAATTCAGTTTATACGTCTCAGTTAACGAATGTTTCCTCGATTATCAAGCCAGAAGCAAAGCCACAATGCCCAGGGCCATACCTCCTTTAAGTCCGGCCGAGGCAGCCCTGAGCATAGTCGGTGTGGGGTTGCCCCAGACGAAAATCAGCAATAATAGCAGCGGCAGGTCGATGATATATACGGTGATAATTTTGTAGGTGTTGCCGTACCAGCCGAACAGAATAGGTAGGCAGGTCAGCAGCACCAGCAATACAAACAACCCCAGGGCCAGTGACAATGAACGCCGCACGCCAACTACCTGGGGTAAAGTCCGTATGCCCACCTGGCGGTCACCCTCCATATCCTGCACATCCTTGATGATTTCGCGTACGATGTGGAAAAAAAAGGCGAAACCGGCCGGTATCAACGGTCCGGGCAGCGTGAGAGCCAGCATATGATCAACCGCCAGCCCTCCGGTCAGGAAAGTCAGCCCCCCCATAATGGCTATGACGGCATTGCCGACCAGCGGCACCCGTTTCAGCCGGATATTGTAAGCCAGCAGTAACAGAATCACCGCCACCGCTACAATCGCAACCAGCATGTTTACGGCCATAGCAAGAATCAGCGCCAGCATGTTGACAGCCACTGCCAGCACTATCGCCTCGTACCTGCTGAGCGCTCCGCGCACCAGAACTCGGTGGGGTCGGTTGACGTGGTCGGCCTCAATATCCATCAGGTCATTGACGATGTTACCGCCGGCGCAGATCAGAAAGGCCGCCAGTGATGCTACTGCCGGACCGTAGTAGCTTGGCTGCAACCAGGTCAGGTAAGCACCGACGGCGACGCCGACCATAGCCAGCAGACAGTTTACCACTCGTATGAGTTTGAGAGTTTCCCGGAGGCGAAGCATGGATCAAAGGATATCCGCTGCCGAAGGCAGCGTCAACTTTTATATGTCGGAAGAGAACTCAGCCGACAGCCAGGGCTGATCGAAGGGCAGGTCGGGCTGCCAGGCCAGAGAGAGCCTGATGGCGCGTCCGTCGTTGAGCAAGGCGATGCCGATACCGTAGCCGAACCGATATAACTCATCGGTGCGAACCGCACCGGCAATTCCGGCCACCCGGTTGTTGATGTAGGCGGCGTCATAAAACGCCATCAGGTAACCCCGGGAGAAGCGCAGGCGGGGTTCGAGTGTGGCGCAAGCCGATCGGACGGCGGCAAATTGCTCCCGGCGGAATCCGCGAACTGTTCCCGGTCCGCCCACGAGGATAAGCTCGGCCGGCGGCGGCAGGCGTTCATCGGTCTGAAGACCTCGGTACTTGAGCGCCAGATGTGCCACCAGTCCGGCCACCAGGGGCTGATACCACTCCATAACAACGGACACGCGGGTTTCATTGAAAGCTGCCTGGCCGGAAGATTCAGCCGGTCCCTCTCCACGATAGCGACGGTACGAATAGTCCATTGACCACTTCAGATAGTGCCCCCGCGAAGGATTGAGAGGGTGATCGCGTGCCCGGCGCTCCAGGGAGAAACCACTGCTGAAACGGGAGTACGACGGCTGGTCGGTGGCGCTTGCCACGTTACGCCAGCCGAGGTTCAGGCCGGCCGAAAGGCGCGTCTGCAGTCGCAATACATAGCTGCCTTCGAGGGAGAATTCGTAAAACATATCCCGGTAGTCACGGGTGCCGACCTCGATGTCCAACTGCCCGACGCCAATCAGAAACAAAGGTTGCCCATAATGCAGGCGCAATTGCCGGTGTCCCTGCTGCAGGCGCTGAGACCGGACAGCCGCCCGGCGACCACTGCCGAAAAGATTGTTGAAACGGAGGTTCAGGTGCCACACCAGACCGGCGTCATCATCGGGAAGATAACCGCCGCCACCGGAAAAAGTGAACTGTCGTTTCTCGGAAAAGTGCAGTTGCAGGTCGGCATCGGTGTATCCAGCCAGCGGCCTGATGACCGGTGGCGAGTGATAAGTCAGAAAGTCCAGCCCGGCTGCTGCTGTCGTCGCTCGGTCAACGAGTGCCTCGGTGAGTGTATCACCGGTGTGGATTGGAAGATAACGTGCTACCAGAGCCGGATTAGTGCGTGTCAGGCCGGTATAAAAACAGTCAGCCAGCGTTACCAGTGGTCCTCCGACAACGTTCATTTCGAGAGTTATTCGACTCGCTGACCGGCGCACGGTCGTCACCTTAGCCGTAGCCCAATAGTGACCCCGCTGCTGATATGGTCGCAGTATGTCTCGAGCCAGTTTTTCTAACTGCTGCGCCGTGAAAGCCAGGTCCACGAGCAGAGTATCACGCCGACCGGATTCCGTGACGTAGATCGTATCGATCCGGCAGGCGGCGGCTGTCAATGACGGATGTGAGTTGTCAGTGGCCATCACAGTGGTCGACAGCGACACGATGGTCAACAGGCCAAAGGCCACAGCGTGGCCGAGGATTTGATTGATCGTCCTCAAAACCCGGCCACCATTTCTCCCCGGGCCGTGACCCGAGCCCGGCGATCATCGGAGTGTCGCCCGGATGCGGAAAGATTGCAGCGCAGGCCGTCCTTCAGACCGTAGCGCAATTCGACGGACCAGACGGCGCCGCGTTTGCCCAATCGATTTCCCGTCAGCAGGAAGGACGGGAACGCCGTAGTGTCGGTGAGATGCTGGTAATAGAACTCAACGGAGGCACGCAAATGGGCTTTCCCGGTCGTCCGTAACCGGGTTTCCAGTTGAAGGGCGTATATTTCCGATTTGTCCTCATCCGGCGTAGTGGCTCGTCGATAGCTGCCGCCGGTTGAGACCTCGTGCGAGGAAAACTGTTGTTTGACGGTGATGCCGCTCTTGTAACCACGCACCCGACCGCCGCCGGTGAAGTATTCGTCCCGTTCGCTTTCAAACAGTTCCAGGCTTTCGGAGAAGTAGGTGTTCTTTACGGTCTGTCTGACAATAAGCCGCGCTGAGCCGAGGTAACGTTCTTTGGTGCCGCCGCCAGGGGAGCGCTGTTCCCGATCCTCGGACAGGGTTATGTTCACTACATGGCTGCCGCGCAGCCGAATCAGGTGCAGGTCGAAATCGTATCGGCGCGAGTAGTACAGGTAAGGCTGGTTGTTATCGGAAAAGAAGGGCAGCAGCCACCAGATTGATCGACGACCCTCGGCGAGAAGTTCCTCACGCACTGCCGAGTGACATCGCACCAGGGCTACCTTGAAGTCCTTCGTCATTTGAAAGCTCTTCTCGCCACGGGAAACTCGCGACAGCCCGGAGAGAATCTCTTCCGCACGAATATAATTGCCGTCCTGATCCGGCAGGTAGGCGCCATCTTCAAGGATATAATGTCCCTGCCCGGGTTCGACTTCAAGGTAGGTAACGCCTCGGGCATGGCGCGTTTCTTCCGACAGGGTATAGGAGGTGCTTATCTGCAGCCGCCGGGGAAGGTTGTCATACGACAGATGTAACTGTCCCAGGAAACTCGTCTCTCTGATGTCGGTCTGCAGCAGCCACTGGTTGGTCAGCCGGACATTGCCGGTAAGGTTGCCCATTCTGCGATTGGCACCGGCGGAGAGACGGTGGCGCGAGAGATGCCACAACCAGTCATCGGTGAGTGAGTCCTCCGAGAAGTATTCATAAGCCAGTGTTTCTCGCCTGCTCTCCAGCATCAATCGAGATCGTTGGTAACGAGTCCCCCGGGGTTCTCCGGAATAGTCGTTTTCGCGCTGGTCGTGTTCATACTCGGTTCGCAGGTTCAGTTGCGGTAGCGGCCGGTAGCCCATACCGGCGCCATAGGTTTTTGCTTGTGCCTGTGGTGACTCGGTGCTGTGGTCACTGGCCGTTGAGGTAGCTTGGAAAGTCAGGGTCGTCTCCAGCCGTCGATGCGGCACGATCCGGATATCGGCACCTCCATGTAATGATGTCAACCCGGAAGAGTACTCGAGTCGTGACGCTCTCGGTGACAGCGTAAGTGCAGACATCGGACTGACGGTCATATCAAACTGGTGCAGACTTTCGTCACCGACGACAGCACTGTCATTATCCGGCAGAAGAAACCGGCGGTGGAAATCTGCGGCGTAGAGTCGGCCTCGTGAATGGAAACGAGCTTCTTTATGTCGCGTCTTGAAAGTGTAGTGGTTGGGTTGGTCATGCCACTGCCATTGGCGTTGTGCCTGCGCCAGGTAATAGGCCCCGCGATTGTCCTGGTCGTCGCGGTCGGAGAAAAGATTGCGGTCGTAAACGGTCTGGCGTATTTCGGCCGTTACCTCACCGGCCAGGTGGTGACGCAGGCCGAAGCGGGTTCGGTAGTAGTCGGTCCGGGTCGGTATCGGCACTACCACCACCGGCAGGTAATCACCCAGTCCGCGACCGATAAATTCATATCGATCTCCGCCCAGGAATCGATAGTCACCTTCCCCGGCGCCGACATAACTGAAGTGAATCCGGAAGCGCAACGAATCATCGCCCGTGTCCTCTCCGGCGTACCGGTAAACCGAATCGGGCAGGCTGTCGATCTCCAGCAGATAGTTGCCGCTGCTGTCCGGGGTCGCTCCGCTGCGCCGGGACAGATGGGAGCTGTCTCCGGCGGCGGCGAGGATGTCCTTTTCGAGGTCCGATAGATCACCCCTTACCGGCAGGTTGTGATCATCCCCTTCCCGGAGATATTCCATAGCGACAAAAAAGGTGGAATCGCCGATACTGGCGCCGCCGCCAAGCGAATACAGTTCACCACGGTAATCGGTTTCACGTGGTTCGTAGTCAACCTCGATGCGACTGCGGCGATCGATCGGATGAGCCGCGCTGAAGGTGATCCGTCCGGTAGGATAGTCAATGGTGTAGTCTTTATCCGAACCGGGCAGCAGCTGTCGGCCATCCAGCCAGACCTGTTCGGAACCGGGAACGATCGGTCGTACCGCCGTTCCTTCACCTACCTGGTAGGGTCCCTGCAGACCGTCGAGGGGAGTCAGTCGTTGGGTATGGAAAGTGCCCTTGGGTCTGGCAGCCACTGTCTGGACATACCAGTGTGATGTTTGCAGGGTGGCGCCGGCGCCGGTAACTCTCTTGGACCGTGGGGGACCGATATCCAGACGACCGGCGACGACTATGTCACCCACCTGGGCCTGCACCAGCGACGAGCGTAGCCGCAGGTTGATTCGGTCCAGTTCGTTGAGACGACTGTTGACCGGACCGTATGATGGGCTGTAACCCCGATCGGATATGGCGCCGCTGATTTCGACACCACTGGAAAGTTCACCCCGCAGCCGCAGGTCCAGCGACTGACTGAAACTGGACGCGCCGGTCGACCGGGCGGTGAACTGAAATGACTTGGCTCCGGTGATATTGATATCGGTTCCCTGACGTTCCCTGACCGGTATTTCCGACGAAGGTTCGGGTCTTATCCAGGCGGTCGTTCGCGGCACCGGCGGTGGCAGAGCACGGCCATAAGAGCGGCTTATCCAATCCGGTAGCGGCTCATACGTCACCAACAATGTGTCATGGACACCACGTTTCAGACGGGATAAATCAAATTGTAACAGGGACTCATCCCAGGAAAAGTCGGTGTCTCGGCTTAAAAGTTGTCCGTTGAGGTAGAGCGAATCCGATCCGGAGAAGAAACGTTGCTGATCCAGCGACAGATGAACCGGGATTTCATCGTCGGTCAGCACCAACTCCATGTGAGAAGCGACCGTAACCGTTGACAAAGTCAGCAGGACGACCAGGAAAGAGATAATTGTCGTCGGTCGCCGCTGCATAGGTCCGGTTCTTACTGTTGACGGAGAATTATGCGACACAACAACAGACGATTATTGCCGGTATCGGCAATAATCAGCCGCCCGTCACGCAGCATTGCAATGTCCGATGGTTCCTTAAGAGGTTGGCCGTTTCCCACCAAAAGTGGTCCGGTTTGGAGCAACCGGTGTCCCCGTCGGTCGAAACGGAAGACCCTGTTGGTGGCACGATCCAACAGCCAGATGCCGTCGGTGTCGGCAGCGGCCGCCACCGGATAGTCCAGTTCCGGATCAAGTACGTCGCGCACGAAGTTGCCGTACTCATCGTAGATAATTACCCGGCTGTTACCGGCATCGCAGACAATAAAACCGCCTCGGGGGCTGCGCAGGATTTTCTCAGGGTTCAGTAGCTGCCCTCCCGGGTCACCGAAGTCACCGACAAACCGATCAAACCCGCCAATGTTGCTGAACAAGGCAATTCGGTTTCTATCGCGGTCGGCAGCCCAGATTTCGCCATAGTCGGTGACTGCCACCCCGGAGGGATGCCCGAACCGCAGCGGTTCTTCGTCGTCAAAGAAGGGCAATGTTTCCACAAACTGAAGTTGTGAGTTGTAGCGACAAATACGGCGGTTCCCCTGATCGCAGACCAGCAGATTGAGATCGTTGTCTATGGTAATGAAAGCCGGTCGGTTGAAGGCTCCCTCGTGTGATCCGAGACCACCGATCTCGGCCTCGGCGCTGAAATCCGACCCCAGTCTGATAATGCGGTTGTTGCCGGCATCACAGACATAGACCAGACCCCGCGAGTCCACAGCCAGACCCCGTGGATGCTGCAGGGGTTTCCCCAATAAAGGACCGGCGATTTCCCGTTCGACCAGCAGACCCATTGCCGTTGCACCGGGGCTTTCCTGTTTCAATTGGGGTTGAGGGTGGCGGCCACACGACACCAGCAACAGCAGCACTGCCAGGAATGGTTGTGGCCAGGCGTTCATCCGGCCCGTTTAGAATGGTGTGGCGAACGTGAGATTGACCTGCCGACGGCCGGCCAGTGGATTAACTTCCAGGCGCCAGGATGATCCGCCGGTGGCGCCAAAAGTATCGTCGAACGCTCGTCGTGAGCGGCGGGCGTCACGGACGGCATCGATTACCGACGCCACCCGGTTGAGAATAGCCAGGCCGATCATGAATTCCGCTCGCCGCCCAGCTTCGTGGCTGCGGTTCTTCAGATGCCGATAAATGGTCCGGTCCTGCTGATTCTTCCAGCGCCAGTGGTTGGCGCGGTTGTCGTCCAGATAGGGGCGGTCCGGGTCGTACACGCGGCCGAAAGAATTGTATTCGTCGATGTCATCATAGAATCCGACTATATCCCTAAACCATTGGTCCTTGCCGTGCAGGTCGGCGCCGGCCCGTTCGGCGGCAAAACGAATGTAGTCATTCTCCTTCCAGTTGCCGTAGATGGTAAAGCTGGCGAAGCCGATCCAGCTTAGAGCCTCAACAGCGAAGAAAACCCGGGCCTTGCGCTTATGCCCGACATAATACTCACCCCATCCCGGAAGCAGCACCGAGTACAGGGCGGCCTTGCCGACTGACTTCCTCTGATCGTCGTCTTTGCCCCACTGGAGTCCGTCACCTTCATCCCAGTTCTCACCACCGGCGTAGAATTGGCTTCCCGTGCCGGTGGCCAGGCGGGTCTGCAGGGCGGATTGTATCGGTGTCGGTTTCAACTCTACGGCGGACGTGCCGCCGGTCAGTAACAGCGCTATTGCCGGGATCAGCAATGTCAACCTGGTCACGGGGCACACCTCTAAAACTTGTAGCTGAAGGTTACAAAGGGTGTGTCGCCGAAATTATAAACTGACTTCAGCCGGGGCTTCACGTCCAATCGCGAGATGTCCCAGGTCTCGTTTTTGATCTTGTTGTTCTGTCTTTTGACCGTGAAGAAAGCCTCAAAGGCGCTGATCAACCGGTTGGCCAACGACGCAAAGATCATGCGGCGAGCTTTGTCGAAACGCTTGTTGGCGGTGTGGCGCATCCCTTCGTAGGTATCCCGATTGGCCGAGGTCGGTACGTCTTTGACATCCAGAGTTGTAGGCGGTGGGTCGTACTGGCTGAAATTGTCCAGAGAGTCGCCACCCAGTTTGGCATCATCCCACCCCCAGGCGAACTGGTCGTATTTGCCGGTCATCTCGTAGTACTGCTGATTTCTCTCGTCCGGCAAGTGGTGCATAATCTCAGTGGATTTAATAATGTCGTCGTCGCCGACAATACCGGCGGAATCGATATCGGCCAGGCTGTCAAGTTCATGATACTCCAGCAACTGATCCCTGTACGTCCAGCGCAGTTGTCTTTCATAGTTAGCCGGCAGCCAGTGCTCCTGGTTGAACTCTTCGTAGTCGCTGGTCAGGTCATCACCCTGACCGTTCCACTTGAAGTACAGCACCCAGGTGGTAACCTCTAACGAGAAAAAGACAAACGGTTTGATCTTGCTCCCATAGTAACGTTGCCCCAGTCCGGGAATGGCCAGTGAATAGAAAAACGCCCGTCCCGGCGACTTGACTTCGGGCTTGTCGCCACCGGTTATGATCCCGGACAGATCCTCAGGGTCGTTCGGGGTAGTGTTTTCATCGGTTGCCTGGAAAGCTGAAAGGTACTTGATCCGATTCTGTTCACGATCGAACAGAGACTGTTTGAGTTCCACTGCGGAGACAGTGTTGACGGTCAGAACGGCCGTCATGGTTGTTAGCAGGGCAAGGCATCTTGGGGTCATTGTTTTCTTCCTTTTGTTGTCCGTCGTCATCTAATGACGGCGATATCTGTAAAGGCGGTCTCAATCTGACCGCCGAAGTCAACTTCCAGGACACAACGGTATACACCGGGTGTAACATCAGAACAATTCCAGACGAGATCATCGTGGTCGATGCCGCCGGATATACCGGAACTGGTCAGGGCCGCCACCTGAACGCCGGACAGATCATAAATCTTCGCTTCAACCCGCTCGGCATTCTCACCGAGGAAATACCTGATAGTAGTCTGCCCGTCTATGACCGGGTTGGGGTAGTTATAAAATCGCTCTTCCGGCAGCAGAGTGGTATATTTCTCGGGACTGGAAAGGCCGGACGACTCGAAGGCATACGAAGCTTCGGGGTCGTGTCCGTTCATGGGCCAGTAATTCGTGATTGTATCGAGGTCCACTTCCCAGGAATAAAACCAGCCGTCGGAGCCCAGGTAGCCTAACTTGCCGCCGGTGTAATCGGAGAATATCACCGGTGAGCCAGCCCCATAGTAGCCACCGATCCAGACCGTGGCATCAGTACCGCGCACCTGTTCGCCGCCCGACAGGGGGAAACCATACGACAGGTCGGGTCCGAACGAATAGACGTTGCCGACAAAAGTCGGAAAGATTACTTCCGGTGGACCACCCCGGCGGATGTCGGCCAGCACCGGCGCCGCTTCAACCCGATCGTTGGGGAAACGGTCGTTGATTTCGATGGGGAAATCGGTCATGAGGGTCAGTTCCCGGTTGAAAGCGAGGATGGTGTTGAAGCCACCGACGATTATGTCCGGGTAACCGTTGTTGTCGATATCTCCGGCTACCGGGTTGGTTGTTATTCCAAAGCCGGTTTCCTTTTCGTGGAGTATCGCAAAAGTCGGGGGTGTCGAACCGGTGTCGATCGTAACCACGATAGCCTGCCCGTCAGGTGAAAAAGCGGTTAACTCCGGAGTGTCATCGCGATTCAGATCCACTACCAGCGGACCGTAATTGAAGTAACTGCCGAGAGAAAACGAGTCAGTTTCGACACCGTCAAAGCAGTACAGCCAGGTTACAGCAGCGTCTCCGGCCATGACCACCAACCGGTCGCCGAGGCGACAGAGCCCGTGGTACTCGTCATTAGTGACCGTGCCGAGTACGACGGCCGATGATTGCAGGCCGTCTTTAAGATAGACCTGGCCCTGGTCGGTCAGGGCATAGAGAACAGTGCCGAAAGAAAGCGCTATCGGCGTCCCCTGGGTGGCAATCTGTCCGGCCGGATCAGCCTGGCCATCCAGGTTATTGTCGTGCAGAGCCCGAATGTCGACTCGTCCGTTGTTGCTGCCGGTGGCATAACCGAAGGCTACGAAACGGTTGGTGTCGGTTAGGCCGAAATCCCCCGTTACCGGTCCGGCGCTGATCATGTCGGTTGATACCTGGGCGTACATCGGCAGCGGAAAGCGTCGGCTGTCGGCCGGGTAAACGCTGGCGACAGTAGTGTCATAGTATAGGGGGCAGGACGTGCATCCGGTGTAATTACGCAGGAAGTTCTCACCGGTTGTTGTGATTGCCAGCAGATTCGGCCCGGACACGACAATGATCTCATCAGTGCCGTCACGATCCAGATCGTCGACTATCGGTGACAGGCCGATCAGCGGACGCCCGGCGCGGACCGGGTAACCGGTAGTCAGCCATTCCGTCTCCACATCAAACTCCATCACCGTGTCCAGCAGCACCGGGATACCGGTAATCATAGCCGTATCACGCGTGATGCCGGTAATGTAAATGTGTGTATTGTTGCCGGAGTTGTCGATTGTGGCCGGGTTGGTGTTGGGTGTAAACGAGTTAGTGCGGTCGTCACGGAACATGTCCTCAGGTTTACCCCAACCCGAGCGATAGTAGCCGCCAAAATTAATCAGGCCGTCGGCCTCGATCAGTGTTATGAACTTGCGGCCGGGTCGCTGCTGTCTGACGTAATCCCAGGTCCATTGCAGGTCGTTGTCATCGAAATTATTCAGGCCGTCACCGTCGTAGTCCAGCCCGGCAACCGCCTCGTCAACCAGGTAAATCAGCATCCCGCCACCGGGCATGAGAAAATCGTACTCGCCGGTGTATTCGCGATTATAATTGATCGGTCCCAGGAAGACGTTGGTGTTGGAGTCAACCCGCATGGCGGTGAGCTGACCGTCGGTTTCCACCAGCCGGTTTTCAATCAGGTAGTACTCGTTTTCCGATATCGGCACCCGGGCCACCTTGATGCCCAGTGAGGCCACTTCCGCCGCGACTATCCGGATATCACTGCCCTGGCGGTAGTCGTGTACCTCGACATATCCCAGGAAGGCGCGCGACCAGGCCGTTGGATAGAGCGGTATCGCTCCAAACACTTGTCCCACCGGGTAGTTAAAGTCGACACCGGTGCCGAAACCGTTGTTGTCCATCAGTGCAAAATCGCCCAATTGCGACATGAATGTCTGTGTGTTGTAAAAGTCGACCAGCCCCAACTGATGACCGAACTCGTGCGCCAGGACGGCGTTCAGGGCAGTCGCCCGGTTATCCTGGCTGGCCGCTTCGGGCATCATCAACGCCGTACGCACGTAGTGGGTGCTGTCGTCAACGGCGATGGAATCGCCAAAAGCGATAAAGCCGGTGAACAGATCGGAACAACTGTTGTCCATCCAGTCCATCTGGCGATCCGTTCCAGCGTGGAACAGAATAATAGCCTCATAGTCGGAGAAATCAATCTCCGGGGACATGGCGTCGGCGGTTTGAATGCAATCAATGAAGTATTGCTCCAAACCCGATACCACTAAGTTGAAGTCGCATTTTCCGTAGTGGTTCATTGGCTGCGGCAGCTGATAGACGTTGTCGTGTTTCGGCGGGAAGATATCCCAGGACAGTGTAATTTTGCTTTCCGATACCCACTCCCAGTAGCGTCGCAGGGCGCGCATGTGGGCGTCGAAATAGGCCGAGTCGTGCGGGGGAGGGTCCACCCAGTGCTTGACACGATTGAAGTAGTTGATCGAGTCAACCGGATCGGCCATCGGATCGGAGAGGTCCATATGACCGTTGCCGGTGGTGTTGGGATCGTCCGGGATCTCCTGCTGGAAGTTGAACCGCAGCACCAGCACGTTGATCGTGTCCAGGAAAGTCGACTCCAGCGCCTGTTTGGGCAGCGACCAGGGATGTTTCCTTTCCAGAGCGGAACCGCCGGGCTGGTAGCGATCCGGGGTCAGGCCGCGCCGGCTGATGCGGTTGTCACCGGGTGTCTCGGCTACTCGTTGCTTCTCCATTATCAGCAGCTTGTCCTCGGCAACCACGTTTGAAGTCGCCGCCATAACGGTCATGACGACAGCAGCCGCGACGATGGTGTACTTTCTTGTTCTCAGGGTCCTATCCTCCACAAGAAATCACGGAATTATCACCGAAAAGGTCAACGGTTTGATTCCTTTCCGGGATTCATTGACATCACTACCGAAGTAGTATCCAAAGTCGAATTTGAAGACATTTTTCATGTAGAGACCGACACCAAAGGTGAAGGTTTTCAATTTACCTTCCTCGTCATGAATGTAGCCGACCCGTCCGGCGATAGTATTGGCGTACATCACTTCCCAGCCGGTGTTGAACGTGACTTGTTTCAGCTCCTCGCTGATACCGTCTCCCAGTCCCACCATGAGCTTATTCACTTCACTGGCGAACAGGACATAGTAGTAGTCTGACTGCAGCAGCTTGTAGGAAAAGCCCAGGGAAAGGTTGCGTGGGAGGTCGTCGGCCTGAGCGGCATCGATATAGGCCATTTTGGGTCCCAGGTTGGTCAGTGCCAGCCCGCAATTGAAGCGCAGGTTCATCTGATACAACAAGCCCACATCGATGGCGAAGCCGGTCGAGGTACCCTGCCCCTGTTCCCGGCCGGCACCCTGGTCCGTGAGACGGGAGTAGATCACTTTGGCGGAGATACCGCCCTTAAGCTTCGAGGTCAGTGCAGTACCGTACGAACCGGACATGGAGACATCGAAGGATTCAAACTCGCCGACTACTTCCGGGCTGTTGAGAGTGCGGGCGAAGCGGCCGTATGAGATGTAGGTGATGTTGCCGCCGAAAGTGCCCCAATTGCCGCTGTTGATCGCCACCGATGCGAATCCGTAGTACAGGTCGTCAGCCAGTTCCGGCAGCCATTTGGCATACATAAAGGCGATCTCGGCCCGACCGTTGGCCTTGATGACGACCTTGTCATTGCCGGCGGCCCAGAGCCCATCGTCGTGAGAAATCACCTGCACGGCGCTGGTTCGGTCCATTCCATACTGATAAACATGACTCCAGCCATCCTGGTCAAACTTTACCAGTCCGTCGGCAGTGGAAAAATAGACGCGGTCACGAGTGCCGCTGATGGCACGGACAGGCGTCGCTATCGGATTGCGTGGAATCTTAACCGTCCGTCCGGCAGCCAGAGGCTGTTGAGGCAGGTCGTTTATTGCTTTGATTCTGTCAGCGAACTGACGCGCACTGGTGGAATCACGATGTCTCTTCATTCCCACCAGGTCAGACAGGGTCTGGCCATCCTCTACTATGTACTCGCGGTAGCCGGGTGTGAACCAGCGGTCCCGGTCAAAGACCAGCAGTCCCAATTCGGTGCCGAACCAGACCTTGGTGTGGGCCGGGTAGATGGCATCGACACGCCCCTTGATCTCGGCCACGTAAGGTACTCTCACTACGGAGCCGGGAGTCAGGTCGCCCGGTTCGAGCGGAACAACCGCAGCTTCGATCCCGGCAGTGGCAGTATCTGCAAAAGCCGCGGTGTCGCTTTCCTCAATGACGGGTTCCGGTGCGGTGTCCGCAACATCAGCAGAATCAACCTCAGCAACTGAAGGACCGGCCGAATCCGGTGTGTCACTATCAGGGATGGCAGCTTCCGGTGTCGTTTCCACGACATTTTCCGATTCAACTTCGACAACAGCCGAATCGGCTTCGGGTAGATCCCCGACACTGGTCGAGTCAACAGCAACGGCAACACCGGCGGTGTCCTCTGTTCGCTGCTGGTTGAGCAGATGGAATTTCTCTACGAACTGCTCCTGTTCGATGAGCGAACCGTAGAGAGAGAATTTCTCGGCGATCTTCTCGGGGGTGTCGTCCAGGGCCACAGTGTATTCAAAGTAGTTGGTCCAGGTCTTGCCGTCAAAGTGATACAGGTCCTGATCGAGGGCTATCCATAAGTCGCTGCTGCCGGATGCACCAATGGCTGTCACAGCACCATCCGGAAGCAGGTCGCCGCCACTTATGGGCACCACCTGCTGGCCTGCAAAGCGGGCCAGACCATGATCGGTGCCGATATAGATGCCGGAACCGGTGGCGTGCAGGCAGAGTATATTATGAGAGGGCAGATCGTCCGCCATGCTCAAAGATCGCCAGCGTCGTCCGTTGAAGACATACAGGCCATCGTTGGTTCCCACCATGAGGGCATCTTCACTGGACACCAGGGCGGTCAGGTTGTCGCCGAACAGCGCTGAGTAGGGGATCGTGAGTTCTTCTGGCACAAATCGGTTTTGGGATCGCTCCACCGCGATATTGATGCGTTCCACCTCCGTCTCAATCAGCACGCTGTCCCTCAGGCCTGCCTGCAACAACCGGGTAATTTCAGAGACATTTTCCCAATTGATCAGGCACTGCTCGTAGACAGCCAGCAGACTGTCGAACCCTATGCGCAGCGATTCCGTATCGTCATAGTCCGCCGGTACCACTGCCAGGACGCTGTCGCGGAGTTCCTCCAGGGCGGTCGGGGTCATGGCGCTGTTGGCCTGAGCTACCGCAGCTACCATGTTAGCCAGAAGTTCTTCATCTTCAATGCCAAAGTAGGATTTCACGACTCCAGCGACAGTCTGGTCGGTTCTGAGGCTGAAAATCTCTCCCAGGTGCCATCGACGATGGTCGTAGCGGGCGAGGCCTTGCGGTGTTATGGCCCAGATATCATACTTCTGGTACTCCTGCCCGCCCTCGTTGCGGAAGGTTGCGATATTTTTCAGCGGTTGCAGGTGAGCCGGAACTTTCACCTCCACCCAGGTATCGGCCAGAGGATAGGCACCCAGTCCGGCCGGGTTCCAGTGAGTGGCGGTGGCATCGTCGGCAATGGCCACAAATGCTTCTCCCATCCCGGCTGCTCGCGCTCCCGGAGCAATCCTGAGAAAGAGCACTGCCGCGTTGGAAATATCGGCATAGCTGGCTGTCGCCGATGCCATCACGGTGACGGCGGTGATCAGGACTATGTAGAGTTTCCTGGTTGTCATAACGGGTGTCTCCTGTGAAATCTAATTAATGACTACTACTTTTCCAAACGATTCAACGGTTTCACCGCCATCGGCGGGCACAGCCGTGGCGCGGTAGATGTATACGCCGGTGGCTACCCGGTCGCCGCTGTCATCGCGGCCATACCATACTATATCGTCATAGTACCCGGCCGACGGATACAGCGGACCAAAACTTTTTATTTTCCGCCCCGACAGGGTGAAAATCTCAAGCAAAAACTGACTTACCGGCCTGCTCAGTTGGGCGGAGAAGCGGGTGAAGTCTTTCATCGGATTGGGGTAATTCAACAATTCGATGATAGCCAGCTTCTCTTCAGTCAGCACCTCGGCGGAGAACTCATGGGTGGCGGAATTGTTGGCATTATCCCAGGCCTTGATCTTGAAAGTGTGTTTTCCCGGAGGCATATCCTCAAACGGGTAAATCAGTTGGCCGCGGGTGTAATCATCCTGGTAATACTCAAAAAGCTCGGTCAGGTCATAGGTGTTTTCGCTGCGGTCATCCAGTTCAAGAGTGATTCCGTGTCCGAGGGCGGCAGTTAGATTGATTCCGGAGGAATCAGACAGCGTGATCTGAAGCCGGTCATGGCGGCTGACAATATCTCCCGAAACAAATCCGGCACGACCGGGTATGGAGCATTCTATGTCCGGTCCGGTGGAATCGGACACTGTCACTATGCTGTCGGATACGGTTATAGAATCGATCAGTCCGGCCGCGTCGATAGTGTCGAGTACGGCGTAGACCACAATCCGGGCGCCATTGCCTCCATAGCCGAGGTCAAGCGGGCAGATGAAAACGAAGTCAAAAAATCCACCGGTGATACCGGCGGAACCGCGAAAGATGGTCGGACCTGTGACGGTGTAGTCGATTTCCTGCGTGATATCACCGGAGCTGTTTATTACCCGATGGGTCCTGGAGCGTTCGGAGTCGAATACGTTGATCATCAGGGAACCGTCACGTTCATAGAGCTGGTCATTTTGGTCAATAACGCGACCGACGACATGGGTTCGCCCGAGGGCGATGAGGCTGTCGGGTGGTTCGGAGAACTCCACTTTCAGACGAGGAGCACCCAGTTTCAGGCAGGGGTCGCCAAAGAAGAGATAGGCCTGATCGTTTTTTTTCTGGCTGGGGACCGAGGAACTGCCATACTGCCGGAGTAGTTTGGCGGTATACACGGCCTCGCCCACTGAGAGAGAATTGTCTTTGAACAGAACATCAAAGAATTTCTGGTTGAACAGAGCGTTGTCAAAAGAGTTCACGAGCCGGGTGGCGGTTACTGTTCCGGAAGCTCCGCCCTGACGATAAACCAACAGATCCTCGGCCATTCCTTCCCGGCCGGGATCGTCGAAAAAGCCGATCTCACAGGAAGCGCTGAAGATCAGCGGCAACCGATCCTGGTTACGCAATCGGGACAAGTCACCCGTCCGGGTGAATACTTGTTCATCCGTCCACACGTCGGGGTTGCCGTGACCGGCAAAATTGATCACCAGGGAACCATCGTTAAAAGCATCGACAATCAGATCGTTCACGGCCGGTTTCTTCATGTTGACGAGAGGATATTCCCAGAGATAGATCTTGTTGCGGTTAAACAGCCGCGGCAGATAATTTTTTTCCAATATTTCCGTCTGTGTGACGTGGAAAGTCTCGTTGCTGTAACGGCCGTACTCATCGTCGGCCACCAGCGTGACGTTGGTTCGCCAGAGTCCCAGGCTGGTCGGTGACTCGTGACACCTGATCTTGGACATGATGGTACTGATTTCACCTGCCGTCCGTACCGGCCAGCGGGCCACCAGCATGTCATAACCTCGGTCGGGTGAGACATAGCCGGTATCGAAACTGGTGTCGCTGTCAAGTATGCCATACCTGCCGAAGTAGACGTAGTTGTCGTCGGAGGCCGACTGGTCGTAAGCATGAATGTACGCCGGCACGTAGTTGCTCACTCCGGTTCGCAGATGATTCAGGAAGTCGTAGTTGGCGTCACCCACCATCAGGACGGTGGCCGGCGCCGGCGGTGAATAATGCTCGTAGGCATACTTGAGAAAATCCCTTATCGCCGTGGGATCATATAAACCATATCCGAAATTATCCATGATGTCACTGACCGTTACAACCTCCACTGCCGGACCCCGGTCGCGGCGATAGTCCACGTAGTCTGCTAGGGCGTCTTTTAGCTGATGGGCGGTGACGATCAGCAGGTCGGCGCGGGTGTTGTTCGATTTGAGATTGGCCGGACTGACCCTTTCTATGGCGGCGGGATTGTCGGCCCGATCAACCGATGTCAGATAAAGTCGATTGGGGCTGCCGATGCTGAAATAATGCCGCAACGTAAGCATCCCTCCCGAACGTTCATACCCGGTCAGCATCGCCGGCCGCAGCGGATCAGCCAGGTCCAGCACGATTACCGATGAGGGAAAACTGTCCACAACGGAGAGCCGGGCCGCTCCCGTAAAGTTGCCGAGCGTTATGTCCAGTTGACCATGATCGGCCACCAGACGACTGGTGTAAACCAGGTCGAAGTGGTCGAAATAGGGGGGGGCGTTGAATTCTTTCCAGAGTCGCAGTCGAATTTCATTGGCCCCATCGACAAAACGGGTTGACCGGTAGCTGCAGCCGGTACGGCTGCGCAGGCCGTCCAGTTCATGACCACCGTTTACGTAAAGGTCGATAAAGCCATAATCATCGTCCACGATGTTGTTGTCGTTGGTCAGGCCGGTCAGGCGGACACTATCGATATCCCCGGTGATGTTCCCCGGCGCGGATACCCAGAATGTCAGGTCGGTCTCTTTGGTCCAGTACCAGCGGTAGTAATCGTCAATGTGGCCGCTGTTGAGTCGTCGGAGAAGATTATCCTGTTCCAGGTGAACGTGGCGGTTGAAAGCCGTGATGACGGTGTCGACGGCGCCACCGGTACCTGCATCCACCTGAGTCATCCGCCTGCCGGCATCGGCCAAGCCGGAAACCGTCAGCCAGTAGATATTGCGATCACAGTAGTGGTTATTGATGAATTGCGGAGACTGATCGGCTGTATACAGCCAGCGATCGACCGTTTCACCATAAAACAGGAAGTAGTCGTTGCTGTGGAAAACGCCATCGCCGCCGTCCTGTACATCGATAGCCATCTCGATCAGTTCCGGGCGGGGTTGGCTGTTGTCAATCGGCAATTGCAGTCCCCCGGCGTTGAACAGATGCAACGAGTCGGAGGGCAGGTCATCCAGAATAAGCCCGGCCTGGGCCAATTGGGCGCCGGTAATTTTAACCAGGCCGGTCTGATTGACTGCAATTTTGTACCAGACGGAACTGGCCTCCAGTTGGTGGGCTGTCGGAGCGGCAATTGGCGTTTTTTGGACAGACATGGTCGACCAGGTTCGGAACTGGTTGTAGTTGGCCAGCGAAGATTGAAATATGCGATCAAACAGCGGGTCAGATACAGCCGCGCCGGTTGCCGAACCACCCGTAAACTGCAGACGCACAGTAACTGAATGATAAATGGCGTCTCCGACAGTGGGGAAGATTTGCACTGCTACTGATTGCCGCCCGCGGATGGTTACAGGATCGGTGACGACTGCCGGCGGATGAATCCGATCGGACCAGTTGTCGACAGCCGGTGATTGGCCGCCCGCCGGAACCAGCGAATCAGCGGTGACTTCCAGCAGCGTAACCCGGGAACCGAAGGGAATACCGACCGGCACACTGCAATATAATGTCACCGTCGAGTCTGATTCTATCTGTTGTTCGAGATTGGAAGGTCTTATAGTCACGCGGAAGTGAAACTCGGTTCGATTCGATGAGAGAACCTCAAGGTCGCTATCATAACTGAGCGCGGAAGATATTCCTGTCTGGGATAAAACCAGGAGGACAGAAAGAAACGACTTATACCAATACTGTTTCATCAGAGACCGAGCACTCCACTCGACTCCGAAACCGCAGAGAAACCAAAGCCACGGTTATCGGGCCATCAAACTATAGCTGTCCGGGACAGCAATTAAAATAGATCAACCGTTAGCCGTAGCTCTATAGTCACTCCTTTATTAAAGTATAAGTCATTCGATAATACAAGGTTCCATTGAGAATGTCAACAACAGAACTTTTCCGTCCTCTGTTTGGATGCAATTTTCGGGCCGATCCTCTCATTAACTCCATTTAGTTTAGCTAACACAGTGAATGATAGCGTGTTGCGCTTACGGAAGGCGTTTACTGCACCTACCCTGAAATGGTCGAATTCTGATTCCGTCGCCATTAATACTGAACTTCCTTTCACACTGGTGTCGGGTGCAGTTCAATATCAACCTCGTTGACGGTAAGGCCGAGCCGAAGATCCGATCAGTCACCGGTACCGAGCCGGTGACGCTTTGAAGTTGATCACCCGAAGGCAATGTGTTACTATGTATTGATTGAGCATATTGTAGCCATTGACAAGTGCCCCCTCACGGGGTGTTCATGGATGTGAGTTTTGGAGAACGCCTGGATAAAAATTGTTGCCCTGCTTATGGGTTTGCTGCTGTGGTTCCATGTGGCCACGGAGAAGGTCTATAAGTACCGGCTGGCGCTTCCCATTACCGATATTGCTCTCGGTGAGAAGTTGACACTGGCCGAGGCACCTGCTGATTCGTTCACGGTTGTTGTTTCCGCCAGCGGCAAACAGTTGCTGCGGCGCCAGTGGCGTCGACGGGGTATCAGGATAATGGCTGTCCAACTGGGTCCCGGCCGCCACACTCTCAGTCTGACGACAACCAATACTTTTCTGTCCAATCCGGGGGGCTTTGTCCGGCTCGAGGAGGTTGTTTCTCCGACTTCGATGCTTCTCAGTGTTGATTACATTGCCGAACGAAAGGTGGCTGTGAGATCGGATGTCTCGGCTGTACCCGACGAAGGCTTTGCGGTGCTGTCCATTTCTCCCCCTCAGCCGGCTGAGGTAACCTTGCGGGGTGCCCGGTCGCTGGTGCGGGAAGTAACAAATGTCGTCACCGAACCCAGGGTGCTGGCTAACCTGCGAGACAATCTTACAATCACGCTGCCGCTGGCTGAGCCGGAGGGGTATCAGGTTATCCTACAGCCGGATTCGGTAACGCTCGCCATAACCATTGTGGCGGTCAAGACTCGGGTTATTGATGCCATACCGGTAATGGTCATAAACGCCCCGGCCGATCGACATCTGATCGTGTTCCCGCCCCAACTGGAGGTTGAGCTAACCGGCCCGCCGGATGATATCGACACCCTCAGCGGTAATTCAATCAATGCTACCGTTGACTACAGTGAGCTTGATTCCCGGGGCCGGGGACCGGTCACCGTGATTTGTCCGACACTGTTTGAGGTGAAGAAGATTTCAGTGGATACGGTTACAGTCATCGGGGAGTGAATTGCTCACACTCGGGATTGAGACCTCATGTGATGAGACATCGGTAGCGGTCGTGCGGGGCGGCCGTCAGGTCCTGGCCAACGTTATCCTGTCACAGGCTATTCACGGCAAGTATGGCGGTGTTGTTCCCGAACTGGCGAGTCGGGCGCACCTGAAGACGATAATCCCCATATACAGGCAGGCTTTGTCCGAGGCTCAGGTGACCCTCGGCGATATCGACCTGGTGGCAGCGACCATGGGCCCGGGTTTGGTGGGACCTCTGCTGGTAGGGCTGACCTTCGCCAAAGCGCTGGCATGGGTGGCCGGGCTTCCCTGGGTGGCGGTGAATCACATCGAGGGCCATATCGCCGCCAATCTGCTGCAGCACCCCGATCTGGGAATGCCCCATTTGACGCTGGTAGTTTCCGGTGGACATACCATGCTGGTCCTGGTTCAGGAGTTTGGCGAGTATGAGATACTCGGACAGACGAAAGACGATGCTGCCGGTGAAGCCTTTGACAAGGTAGGTAAACTGCTGGGGCTGGGATATCCCGGGGGAGCCGAACTTGATCGGCTGGCGCAATCGGGCGATGCGGACTATGTTCACTTTCCACGGGCGGTTATGAAGCAGCTGGGCTATCAGTTTTCTTATTCCGGACTTAAGACTGCCGTGGTGCTGCATATTAAAAAGCTCAGTTCACAGGACCTTCAGAAACACCGGGCCGACATAGCCGCCTCGTTCCAGGAAGCAGCGGTGGCGGTGCTGGTGGAAAAGACGATGCGCGCTGCGGCAGCCACCGATGTTAAAGATGTCACACTGTCCGGCGGAGTGGCGGCCAACAGTCGCCTGAGGGAACTCCTGCGGCGACGCCTTCGGGAAACCGGTCGCCGGTTGTTTTACCCCACGCTTCAATTATGTACGGACAACGCCGCCATGATCGCCGCCGCCGGCTACCTCCGCTACCGAAAGGAAGGAGCTTCGGAGATGGTTATCAACGCCGAACCCTACCTGCCGTTGGTGCCGGTACAGCCAAAGTAGGGCAGAAACCTCGGTGCTTCTGCCATTGTCTTAGTTGGCGGAACCGCTGCGGATTCTGCCCTACTAGGTTTGACAGCCTCAATACGACCCCCTTCGGTAACATTCATTGTGAGGCAATTCGTCACAGAGTTGCAGGGTGGATATACCTTGACAGAGCAACTGGAATTTATCACATTTGTTAGAGCAATGACTCCCCAACCGTTGGGTGGGCTAGAGGCATCGAAGCAGGAAGGGAAAATCTGGTGGAAGTTAATTGGGCACCTCTTCTGGGCAAATGTCAAATAAGTGATGGCGAGTTGATATTCAAGGGTGGCTTGATAGAGGTAGCAGGGCAACAGGTCTGTGCCGGTGGGAAATTCATCACTGATAGCGAATTCGCTGGCGGCACTATTACCACTGAATTTGAATTCGCAGAAATAGACCAATACACAACGTGCGAAATCATTCTCTATCACAACCCAGCAAGCGATTATATGCTGACGGCAGGTCTTGGAGGAGCAGGCCTGTATAACATTCGGGAATTCCAAAATCAGTGGTTTCTTCACGGTACCGTAGGTGACAGATCGAACCTTCAACGTCATAAGAAATACTGGATGAAGGTTTCCTTATCAGGCTCGCGTGTGACATTAACAGTTGATGAGGTGGACGTCCTTTCAAGAAATCTGCCATTCCAACTTACGCTGGGCCAAGTCGGCCTATGGTGTGCTTCCTTGTCATACATCACAGTTACCGACTTTGATGTTCGCGGTGAGGCAACAAAGGCGTTCGTGGTTATGCAATTCTCCACTCTGTACAATGAGCTTTACGATGATGTGATCATCCCTGTTTGTGAAGATTATCGGATAAAAGCCATCAGAGTAGACGAAGTCTGCGGCCCTGGCCTGATAATAGCCGACATAATAACACAAATCATCGAGTCCCAGCTCATTATCGCGGAGATTACCCCAGAAAACCCAAATGTATATTATGAAATTGGCTATGCACATGCCTTAGGAAAACCAACTATTCTCATCGCGGAAGAGAACACTCAACTTCCGTTTGACCTT
This sequence comes from bacterium, assembly GCA_043811375.1. GTDB lineage: Bacteria > Zixibacteria > MSB-5A5 > GN15 > FEB-12 > JBDRNJ01. The sequence continues at coordinate 72,544 of JBDRNJ010000021.1, forward strand.
TCCCCATTTCGAGTCCTCTTTTATGAGAACAGTATTTCCGGCAAGAAACGCATCGAAGAAGGTCTGCGCAAAAACTTGAGTGCTATCGTGGAAAGAAGTGTATCCTAAGCAGCAAGTGCGCCGCGGGGTATTGCAAACAACAATGCAGTTTTGAGTTTTTTGGGAGGAGTATGTTATGAAACAGGTACCTAGTATGATCGCTATCACCCTGTTAGCAGTTGGTCTTCTGCTCACCGCATTAAAGAGCTTTGGAGCAGATGAAGTAATGGAAAAACCGGAAGTGGGAAGGTATCAGCTTTTTCAAGGTACTTTCACGACTTTAGACGCTAAGAATGAGAGAGCAGACAAAGAGATTGCCGTCTTTTTGTTGGATACAGTAACGGGAAAGGTGATGCGTTATTCGACAGGAATTTATAAAGACGGGAAATACTTCGAACGATGGGTGATTGCTGAAGAGTGATAGTGACCGTAATGTCTCTGGCTGATGGGCAGACAGTGAGGGTATGCCCAGAAACAGCCTCAGGAGAATTGGCAGAGGCAAAACGCCGTCATTTTTGTGCTCATAGAACTGATCACTCAGGGAAACGAGAAGAATCTTGACCGTTCGAGGAGATTATTGCATATTCAAAATACTGAAAGGGACAAACCGTGTTTTTGAAACCTTTATATGGGAAATCTCGATCAAATCAAAGGAGGTAGGTAGAATGCCTAGTAGAGTGGATTATACGTACTGGACTGTTTGCTGGAAATGGGGGTTTATTCCATATCCGTGCAAGAAGACGGTCCGGGGATGGTCTTACTTCTGGGATTGGATTACGGTGTATAATTACTTTTTCTTTCGATACGTCAAGGGGTGTGAGGCTGGCACTCTGTATTGTTGGTATGGCTCAAACTTCGGGTTAGTGGGAAAATCTACGTCTTACAAGGTTCGTGTATCCTACAGGACTCGTCGACCTGAGTGCGGCACTTGTTAGCTGGGGAAGTGTTAGTGGGACAGGTCTGTTCTCAGACGTGGCCTACCTGTTTGCCGAGTATATCCGTCATGACAGTGAACTCGAGGTAGTGAACCGAATTTGTGCGGTGCGGACGTCCCCGTCCGCACCGTTCCGGATTCTTGCGCCAATAAAGAAAGGCGGGACTGTGAGAGTCCCGCCTTCCGTAGAAGACACCGTGGAGTCGGTGTTATTTGTCGCGCTCGTGGCTGTCGGTGCGACCGTTGTCGTACTGCCCGACCAGTTTCACTACCTGTCCGGCATCATCCCTGACAAACTGAATCCGGAAGTATTCCAGGTCGCCGGCCAGAAAGCGGTCGTCACCCATCGGCGTCAACCGATAGGGAGGTCTCTCTTCGCGCTGGTAGACTAATTGGTCGTTCTCAAGCCTGATTTGTCGCGGGCCGTAGCTGCCGACATAGTCCTGCAGCGCGCTCACCTCAACAGTGACCGGTTCCAGCAGCACCTTTTTGCCGTCGATCACCCACTGATAAGTGCCTTGCCGTCTCGGGTCATCAGTCTCTTTCAGTAATTTCTCCAACGCTTTCATATAGGCGACATCGAGAGCCTTTTCCCGGGGCACTTCGATATGTGGTGTAACACCGGTACCCTCCCAGTTGGTGCCGGTGATCGGGTTGATCGCTCTTCCAAAAGGCACCGATATCCAGACGTTGAGATTGGCGAAGAGGCGGCGGTCGGTGGGATGGGCGCCGCCGCCGGTTGTTTCGCCTATTATGGTGGCGCGTTCAAGATTTTTCAGATTGTAAGTGAACTCCTCCGCTCCCGAAAACGTGTATTCACTGGTCAGTACGTAGACATCAACATCCGGCATCCTCGGCCCGGGGACCCAGTTGTGGGTCCAGAACTGTTTGATGGTATCTTCCTTGCGAATGTAGAAGCTGTTCAGATGGGTCGGTTCGTCCAGCAGGTAACTGGTCAGCAGTTGTATCATCGTCGGCGACCCGCCGCCATTCTCTCGCATGTCGAAGATGATGGCATCGGCATAGGCCAGGAAGTTCATGGCGGCCACGGCGGTTGGCCCGGCCTCAGGCAATCCGGAGAAATTGCGGAAGTCCAGGTAGCCGACATTTCCTGGAAGCAGTTGTACCGTCTTGAAGCCGAAATTCATGCTACGGGCTTCCTCCAGCTCCTGCCGGCGGGCATCGTCAGTCAGCGTGTCACCAGTTTGCATTTGAATCAGTTCCTCAGAGGCAAAGTGACAGTGCAGATGACCATCCTTGCTGATTTCCTTCATGTCTTCTGTTAGCTGCCCGGTGAACTCGCGGCAGCCGGTGAGGTCCTGGTAGTCCTTGTCTTTGAGTTTCCGACGCATGTTTTGCACCATTTTTTCAGCCACCTCGGGGAAGACATAGATTTCATTCAGGGCGGCGGCGATGCTGTCGATGATTTCGGATTGCAGGGCGGCATCAAGCTGCCGATCCTCGGCGTTGGCCGGTGCCGGCTGTGCCCAGGTTGTGGCTGATGCGAACATGCCCGACATTGCCAGACATACTACCAGAACCGGGATGTGAAACCAGTGCTGTCGGCGGCTGCCAAATTCACCAACCGGTACCCTTCCGATAGTTTTCATACTTCTCTCTCCTTGTTGTGACGTTTATTTTTTGTTCCCGGATTTCCGTTGTCTGGCTTCGATTGACCGCGATCCAGGCCCAGGTTGTCCCGGATACGGTCGTACATCGACTGCCGGTCGAGTTCGTGTTCAATAGCGGTGATCCCCGCCAGCAAGTTACAACCGGAAGCCTCGATCACCTGGGAAGTGCATGTCTCGACTGCGATCCACAAAGGTCGCAGCTTTTCCACCATTTTCTTACCTTTGGAGGTGAGCGATAACAGCCGTCGCCGCTCGTCGTCGGGATCGGTGCGGGAGGTCAACAGACCGCGTCGTGACATCTGTCCGGCAATCTGGTTTACGGCCGGGTGCGTCAGGCCCAGTTTATCGGCGACAGTGGTGACCGGCAGGTCGGAAAACTGAGATAGCAGGTAGGCGACCGGGAACCAACGGGCATGAAAATCCAGTTTTTGGTCCTGATAGACCTGCGATACGTCTCGTTGCAGGAGTTCACCGAGGCGCTTGAGACGGCTGGCCAGGGCCAGAGTGCCCAGTTGTTGTATAAGGTCTGTCATCAGACCATAATACGTAAGCACTTACATAAATGTTTCTCAATGATTCACCGCCCCTGTTTTTTCTCTCTGACTTATATAATGAGGACACCGGTTAGCTGGAAGTGACAGATTACGGGCTTGTTGAAAAAGAGGAAACCGTTATTGCCGGGCACACCTTGCTTGTCATGGCGATCTCCAGGTGATGGTCATATAAATGAAGGGAATCGCTATAAACCGCTCACAGCGTATGATATAGTCGTGATTCCCCTTAATGAGGCCTTGTCTTTGCAATGATCTCATTGGCTATAGTCATAGCTGCGGGGAAATCATAGTTGGACAGGACTACAACGTCATAGCCGCCGGCCAGGAAGAGGTTGACGGAAGTGCTGACTCCGGGTGCGCCACCTGCCACACGAAGCGGTCCATTGGGAAACTCGTCGGCATCTTCCGGCGATCCCCTGAAATGCTTGAGCAGGAAGTGTGTGTACTGCGGGCTGAGGAGCTTGTATTGACGGAGGGCGGCACCGAATTTCAGCATGTCCTCGGTCGTCGAATACCCACCCCCATCGGCCGCACCTTTCGGTGACAACAGGTATGTGTTGGCCCACCGTTCCTCTGAAGACTCAGGGATATAAGGATTCTGCCGGGTGTAGCCAACTGCTATGTTTTGCACCGGACTGTCACGATCATACGAATCACTGTTGATCATCCCGGCCGGTCGGTAGACAGTCTCCCGGATGTAGTCGAAATAATTCCTGCCGGTGACGGCCTCGATTATCGCTCCCAGTACCATGAAGCAGGTATTGCAGTGTTGATTGGTTGCACCCGGTTCAAAGTCGAGAGGCACGTCTTTGAGGAACTCCATGTAGTCGGATATGGCTCGTATATCGTTCTGTTTGGCAAGGTATGACTCGTTGCCCCAATAGTCGCCCCAACCGGCTTCCATGTTCAGAAGATGTCGCACCGTGACCTTCTCGGATATGTCGTCCGGAAAGATGTCGAGATACCTGCCGATAGGATCGTCAATGGAAACCTTACTCCCATCCATCAGCTTCGATATGGCCACCGATGTAAAGACCTTGTTGATGGACCCAAGATTGAACCTGGTGTCGAGCGTGTTCTCAACATTGAATCTCTTTGAGGCCAGGCCGTATGCTTCGTGAAACAGTTTCTCACCGTTTCTGGCTACCAGCACCACACCTGAGAATTCGTCGTTTACGACTTTGGTATCAAGCCACTCACGAAGTTCGTCGATGTCCAAGTCCTTAATTTCCTGTTCCTCAGGCGGCTGTTTCTCACTCTTTACCTCAGACTCCTTCGGCGGCGGAGCACCTTCCGGAGATGGAATCGGTGTTACACCCATCCGCGCGATGCGATGAGGTTCATCAGCCTCCACATCAATAGTGTACTGCAGATACTTGTCGCCGTTCAAATTGCATACCGCGACGACGACCTGATTAGCCACGAATTCTTCGGTTGAAACGAGCCTGAGTTTGCCGAAGCTTTCCTGGACCATAGCGAACAGTCCCAGATGCATATCCATAGGGAACGCATCACGGAAGGTCGGGGTGAAACTGTTTTGAACGTAATCTTCGACCGTAGTACTGCTCGTACCGTTGAGAAGCTCAAAGACCTCCTCGGCCCGATTGCCGGCCGGTGAATCCGGGAATCCTTCCTCCGCCAGAAGAACGGCAGGATCGAACAGAAGCGCAACGATCGGCAGAATGAGGATTAGAATAAGACGTTTCATCTGAAATTTCCCATATAAGAGTTTCAAGAAAAATTATTTATCTCATTGAACGTCATAATAAAATAAAAGTTACTTCGAATTCTCAAGAATCTACTCGTACATATGGAGCGGTCAGGAAAGGATTCCTGACCGCGCATAAAAGAGGGGGGCACGATAAATCAGATCATTTTGAAAATGAATCCGATTCCAATCGTTTCCTTCAAACGCCCCTGGCGTTCGACCTCTTTGTCGTACAGAAACTGGGTGTAGAGATTCACCGTAACAATCTTTGAGATCGAGGCGGTGATGATATTCTCCCAGTTAACATCTATTGCTTTCCACTCATCTTCGTCGTCAGTTCCCTTGACCTTGTCTTTCTCTGAGAAGAAAAGAGCCTTGTACAGAGACAGTTTGCCGGTGTAAAGGAGCCTCTCGTTGAATGCGAAAGTTATATCCGTTACCGATTCAATACCACCGTAAATGTATGTTGAATCGGTAGTAAAGAGCGTCGTTGGGTCTATGATGATCTCTCGTTTTATTATCTGGCGCAGGGCCAGCCCCAGTCGGCTGAGCACCTCGTCTTTTTCACGCTGATGAAACTGTCGGGCAATACCGGCCGACTCAGTGAGCTTAATCGGCGTCAGGTAACGTTTCTTAGCCTCAACGGAGGCGTCCAGGAACTGCGATTCGAGTCTGACGGCGGCATAAGGGTCTACGAACTTATGCATGGTGAAACGTGCGACGTTCTCCCAATCAATAAGATCAGTGGACTTCTGGGGTTTGCTCCAGTGCCTGGTCTGGTCGATGATGTCGGTGGTTTGCGTCATGGTCTGGCCAAAGGAAAGTTTCAGCCTCGACTTGAAATTAAGCCAGTCTTTGAGTTGCTTTTCCGCCGAACCGTTGAGGTTGCTGACCCAGTTAATGGCACCGACTTCACCACCGACCCAGGAATCCGAGTAGGCCGTTTGAGTGACAATGAAGTCCACAACCAGTGATTTCTTCCAACCGGTTATAGTCGTATCACCGGCTTGAACGGTGGTTCCCATAGTGAACATGGCGAGCAATATGACCATAACGAGTGAGTTTTTTCCATGATACATCGTCTGTCTCCCTTAAGTAACGGTTACTTGGTGCATGTGAACATCCTGCTGCGGATACGGTATAGAGATGCCTTCAACATCAAACGTAAGCTTGACCTTCTCCTGCAGGTCCCAATAGACCGCCCAGTAATCGGCGCTCTTGACCCACGGCCGAACCACGAAGTTGACCGAGCTATCACCCAGTTCCGATACTGCTACCACTGGTGCCGGGTCCTTGAGAACGCGGTCATCTTCGCTTACCAGCCGTTCGAGTATCTGCTTGGCTTTCTTCAGGTCATCCTCGTAACCGATACCGAACACCAGGTCAACGCGCCGCGTTTCTTTGGCCGAATAGTTGACGATATTGCCGCCGGTGATACCGCTGTTGGGGATAATGATCTTCTTGTTGTCAGGGGTTTTCATGATGGTGCTGAAGATACCGACTTCTTCCACGACGCCGGTGGCGCCGCCCGCTTCCACAAAGTCGCCGGCCCTGAAAGGTCTGAAAACTATGAGCATGACACCGGCGGCGAAGTTGGCCAGCGAGCCCTGCAGGGCAAAACCAACCGCGAGACCGGCGGCACCGATAATTGCCACAAACGACGTGGTTTGCACGCCCAGTTGGTTCAGAACAACGATGAAGAGAATGACCAGCAGCGCTGTTTTGGTCAGGCTGGTTATGAACCTGATTAGTGTTTCGTCAGATTTGGATCTTTTCATCATTCGTCTGACAATTCCGGTCAGGATGCTGACGACAATGCGACCGATAATGAAGATCGCCAGGGCGCCGACGACTTTCATGCCGTACAGTGCGCCCCATTCAATGATCTTGTCCGTTAAGCCTTCCATTTTGGCACCTCACGATTATCGTTTTCTTCGATTTACCGTGTCAATACCTGAATATCAATCAGCCTTCTGTCTTGGCTTGAGCTGCCTTTTTGAGCTTATCATTGGCGAAGATCGCTATTTCTACCCGGCGGTTGGCCTGCCGACCTTCCGCTGTTTCGTTGGATGCGATCGGTTGATCCTCACCGTAGCCCATGATGCGAAAACGGTTGGCCGGTACGTTCAGGCCGGCCATGTAGTTGGAGACCGACTGCGCACGGCGCATCGAGAGGTCGAGATTGTGGTCGTTTGATCCGGTAGCATCGGTGTGCCCCTCGACCAGAACTTCGGTGTCTTCGTACTTGTTCAGAATCGTGGCCAGTTTGCCCAGGTTCGTTCTTGCCTGCGGTCTGAGAGATGACGAATTGACATCGAACAGAATCCCTGATTCAAAGGTAATCTTGATACCTTCTCCGATGCGTTCGACTCGTGCTCCCTCGAGGTCGCGTTCGATTTCTTCGGCCTGTTTATCCATATAATTGCCGATATAGGCACCGGCTGCGCCGCCAACAACGGCGCCGAGAATGGCGCCAACGGCAGTATTACCGGCTTTGTCACCGATGACCCCGCCTATTACCGCCCCGGCTCCAGCACCGATTATGGCGCCTTTGTCCCTTTTCTTCCAGGAACCACAGCCCCATAGCCCGATAATGAGTAGCCCTGACAATGCGATTACCAGATTCCTTTTCATCTCTGTACCCTCCTGGTGGGATGTGAGTCAATTGACAACTTGCTGCCTTATTGATTAAGCACAGCGGTCCTTCAAAGTCAAGAGAATCCTTTGTGCCGAAATACCACTTCAGAAGCTTGATATCAGTTTGCCGCCCATACGGCATCCCCATTGTCCGTGTTTTTTGTCAAAGAAAAGAGGCGGAACCTGATGGTTCCGCCTCATCAAATGCTACTATCCGAACAGACTATTGACTACATGTTCTTAATGATCTGCGTGGCGTACTCAGAAGTGCCGACTTTTTTGGAGCCCTTCATCTGCCGGGCCAGATCATAAGTGACGGTCTTTTTGCCGATCGTTTTCTCGATCGATTTTGCGATCAGCTCACCGGCCTTGCCCCAGCCCAGGTACTCGAGCATCATCACGGCCGACAGGATCAACGATCCGGGATTGACCATGTCCTTGTCGGCGTACTTGGGAGCGGTGCCGTGAGTAGCCTCGAAGAGACCGATGTAATCTCCGATATTGGCGCCGGGCGCCATCCCCAGCCCGCCGACCTGCGCGGCGCAGGCGTCGGAGAGGTAGTCGCCGTTTAGATTGGGGGTGGCGAGGACATCGTACTCGTCCGAGCGCGTCAGTATCTGCTGGAACATCGAATCGGCGATACGGTCCTTGATTACGATCTTGTTCTTGGGCTGCTTGCCATTGTACTTCGACCAGAGTTCGTCCTCGGTAATGACTTTGCCCGGGAACTCCGTCCTGGCCAGCTTGTAACCCCAGTCACGAAAGGCGCCTTCGGTGTATTTCATGATGTTGCCTTTATGGACCAGCGTCACCGAGGGGAGATTCTTGTCGATAGCATGGTTGATGGCCTTGCGCACCAGGCGATTGGTTCCGGTTACCGAGATCGGTTTGATGCCGATACCGGAGTCGGCGCGGATGGTGGTCTTCATGTTCTTGTTGAGCCAGTTGATGACCTTTTTCACGTTGGCAGTGCCTTTGCGCCACTCGATACCGGCGTAGACATCCTCGGTGTTCTCACGGTAAATGATTACGTCGAGTTTCTCCGGGTGGGTGACCGGTGAACCGACACCCTTGAAATAACGCACCGGCCGCACGCAGGCATAGAGATTCAGCACCTGCCGTAGCGTTACGTTCAGGGATCGGAAGCCGCCGCCGATTGGCGTTGTTAAGGGACCTTTGAGAGCCACCACGTATTTCTTGATGGCATCAAACGTTTCCTGGGGAAGCCATTCGTTATAGAGCTCGTTGGCTCTTTCTCCGGCGTAGATATCCATCCAGGCAATCCGTTTCTTTCCCTTGTACGCCTTCTTAACGGCCGCGTCGACCACCCGGCGGGTGGCTTTCATAATGTCGCGTCCGATACCGTCCCCTTCAATGACCGGGATGATCGGGTTGTCGGGAATCGAGAGCTTCTTGTTCTTGACCGTTATACGGGTGCCGTCTTTGGGGACAACGATATGTTTGTATTTCGCCATAACAGTTTCCTCAGTAGCCGAGAATCTTAAGGTGTTCTTTGTACGTCTTGGCTGAGGACTGCAGGGCTGACAGCTCCGATTTGGACAGTTTCAACTCCAGAATCCGCTCCACACCCTTAGCACCCAGCACCACCGGCACACCGATGTAGATGTCCTTGATGCCGTACTGACCGGTCAGGTAAGCCGAGGCCGCCAGCACTTTCTTTTCATCGTTGAACACCGAGCGGCACATGTCAACCGAGGCTGCGGCCGGGGCGTAGTAGGCTGAGCCGGTTTTCAGCAGCTTGACGATTTCGCCGCCACCCGCCCGGGTGCGGTCGGCGATAGCATTGATGCGATCCTTGGGAATCAATTCCGAAATGGGCACTCCGCCAACCGTCGTGTAACGCGGCAGCGGTACCATGGTATCGCCGTGGCCACCCAGCACCATCGCCTGGATATCGGTCATGGCGACGTCGATTTCCATGGAGATGAAAGCCCGGAAACGTGTTGAATCCAGCACTCCGGCCTGTCCGAAGACCCGTTCTTTCGGGAACCCGGTGGACTTCTGCATGTGGTAGGTCATCAGGTCGAGCGGATTCGACACCATGATGATGAAGCTCTTGGGGGCGTACTTCTTGATGTTCTTGCCCACCGAAGCAATGATGTCGGCATTCTTGTTCAGCAGGTCTTCACGTGACATGCCCGGCTTGCGAGGCAGACCGGCCGTCATAATGACGATATCGGCACCCTTGATGTCACTGAACTTGTTGGTGCCGGTGACCCTGGCATTGTAACCGCGGACCGGACCGGCCTGGGTCAGATCGAGTCCTTTACCTTGCGGCACACCATCAATAATGTCCACCATGACGACGTCAGCGAAATTCGCTTCGGCCAGGTACATGGCGCAGGTGGCTCCCACGTTTCCGGCGCCGACAACGGCAATCTTCTTGTTCATCTCTCCTCCAATTCAGTCGAGCTACAGGTTCAGTCTTTGCCGGCTCTTAACACGGTATTGGCGGCGTCGTAAACGACCGCCAGCCGGCAAGGCTGACAATTTTTAACTGCTGAGTATAAAAAAATCTCCGGATTGTCAAGCGGTTCATAGAATACATGGCGAACTACTTCGTCCGGCAGTGTGGAATACAGCCAAACGCCGAGCCGCCGACTGTGAGCAATCACTCGTGACAGCTTGTGTGAGCCGAACTGCGGTCGGCCGTCGTGTGGCTGATTGGTCTGGCGGTCCCAGTCGGTGGCCAGTTGGTAGAAATGTTCCGATCCGATTCCCTCGCGGCAGGCTGATACGATAATGATGTGGCCGCCGTCTCGGACTGCTGCCTGGCAGTTTTCCAGCGCTTTCTGGGTTTGGTAGAGGTTTTTGTCCATTGGCGGCAGGACTTCACAAATGGCAGCGTGGTAGTGCTGTTTCACCGGGAACGAATAGGTTTTTTCCGCTACGACTGTTGCCTGTTGGAAGGCACTGTCCAGAGGGCCGAAGAACAGGTCAACTATCCGCCCCAGCGAGTCGGTGATGACCTGGATGGCGAAAAATCGCTTTAGATTCAGCAGACCCAGCAGGGAATCCAAATGCTCCGCCACCGGATTACCGGCCAGTTTCAGCGGCGCCGCCTGAAGCGAGTTGGCCAGGTTGTGATTGCGCGCCACGGTTTCAAAATCAGCCAGACCGGGAAAGATCGACTTTCGGCCACCGGTGAATCCGGCAAAATAGTGCGGCTCCACCGAACCGATAATCAGCACCCGGGGGTGTTCCGTCAGGGCGGTGTTTACCATAACCTCACAGTCGAAATTGTCGCGGCCTATAGCTGTCAGGTGGGACTTGTCGATGGCATCATGGTACGAAATATGCCCTTCCAACTGTTTCAGAAGGGGACCGAATATCTTGCGCAGATGTATTTGACTGGGCGGGTCGTGAGTGCCGGTTGCAACCAAGAAAGTGGCTGACTCAATCAAGTCCGGATACTGCTGGTGCAGCCATTGCAGGATAGTGGCGGTGGGCGTGTTGCGGTGGCCGTCGTTGACCACTATCAATGGCGGTCCCTGTGAAAGGAAGGTATCCCCGCCGGCCCGTGCAAAACCGTCGGAAAAATCGTCAATGTCGGGGGGATTCGATACGACCGCAGGACGGAAGGTGTCGACCTGAACATTCAGCGGGAGATCCAGCGTCAGTTGACCACTGTCATAAGCCAGTTCGATTTTCATGGGCGCCGGTCAAATCCTATGTTGCGCGCAACAGATGTTCTCTGGTGCAAGTCAGTCATGGTGAGCGGAGTCGAACCATGACAACAGTATTAACTTCAATCTTGCGTACATTGCGCGAAGCTAAATGTGGCGACGACACTCACCCTTCGACTCCGCTCAGGGTGACAAATACCAACACATAGTGACAACTTGCACTCAAGGTGATAACGACCAGGCTGATCTGCGCTCGTTTCCTTAGAAGAAGAAGGCTATTTCTTTGGCGGCGTTTTCATCCGAATCGGAGGCATGGACCGAGTTTTTCTCCACATTCTGCCCGATCTCGTAGCGAATGGTGCCGCAGGCGGCTTCGGCCGGGTTGGTGGCGCCGATAAGAGTCCGCAGAGCCTGAACGGCGTTGTCTTTTTCCAGCACCATCGGTATCGCCGGCCCCGAACTCATGTAGGCCACCAGCGGTTCATAAAACGGCCGCTCCCGGTGTACCGCGTAAAACTCTCGAGCCTCAGTTTCGCTCAGTCGCACCAGGCGCATTTCTACGATCCGAAACCCGGAGTTCTCCAGGCGGAGAATGACATGGCCGACCAGGTTACGCTCGACGGCGTCGGGTTTTATGATTAAAAGCGTCCGGCTCATCTTCACTCCTGTGTGGCAGAGATGTTTATTTCTTAATCTTCAACGCTTCCCGGAAACCGATTTCCACCGCCTTCTTGTTCTTTTCTTCCGTGCCGCGCGGCGCCCGGGCGAGGACGGCCTTGATCAAATCTTCCCTGGTGACGATATCGGTCAGGGCGGCAATAGCTCCCAGCGCGATGACGTTGGCCACCATCACGTGCCCGGCCTCTTCCCGGGCCAGTTGTGTGAACGGCAGACCATAATAGTCTTCGGTCGGAACTTCCGTCACCAGGGTATTATCTATGATAAGTATCCCGCCCGGTTTGAGATTAGCATAGTACTTGTCCATTGACTCCTGTGTCATGGCCAGCAACAAATCAAGGGTCAGTGCCTTAGGGTAATAGATTTCGTTGGTGGAGATGACCACGTCGGACTTGGAGGCTCCGCCCCGAGCTTCCGGGCCATAGGACTGCGTCTGGATCACACTCTTGGTGGGATCGGCGCCTATGGCCTCGGCCAGAATAACTGTTCCCAGGATCATTCCCTGACCACCGGAGCCGGAGAGGCGCAACTCATAACGGTCGTGGGGGATTTCAATATCACGAAGTGACTTGTGTGCCATGGTTACTTCTCTCCCTGGTGAGCGTCGACAATTTTCTGGTATTCGTCACAGAATTCGGTCTTGTCTTCGCGGTGCAACACACCAATGATATATTTGTCCTCGAGCTCTTCCGGGGACATTTTCTTGGCCATGCCCGCCATGACGCCCTTTTCCTTAAACATCCGGATCATCGACATGGCGTGACCCAGGCGGTTAAGACGGCCGAAATAGGTATGGCAGTTGGAAATGACTTCTACCAGGGAAAAACCACGATGTTCGATGGCGGCCTGGATGTTCTTGTCCATCTGCGGTGTGTGGTAGACCGTCGTCCGGGCGACAAAAGAAGCACCCGCCGCTTTGGCCAGATCGCAGGGGTCGAAGTGTTTCTCGACATTGCCGTACGGCGTGGTTGTGGAGTAGGCGTTGTATGGCGTCGTGGGGGAGCCCTGACCACCGGTCATGCCGTAGATGTAGTTATTGATCAGGATAGTGGTGATGTCGATGTTGCGGCGGCAGGCGTGGATGAGGTGGTTGCCTCCGATGGACAGAGCGTCACCGTCCCCGGATATGACGATCACTTTCATATCGGGTCGGGCGAACTTGACGCCGGTGGCAAATCCCAGTGCCCGGCCATGGGTAGTGTGCAGAGCGCTGAAATCCAGGTAAACCGGCATCCGGCTGGTGCAGCCGATACCCGACACCAGGACCACGTTGTCGCGGGACAGCCCCAGTTTATCTATGGAGCGAATCAGTGAACCCATGACGATACCGTTGCCGCAGCCGGCGCACCAGACGTTGGGGAGTTTCTTCTTTGGCCGCAGGTACTTCAGAATGACATCGGATTTCTGCTTGGGGCTGGTTGGCTTGGCGCCCGTTTGTTTGGCGGCAGTCGTCATGATATCACCTCCTCGAGCTTATCCAACAGTTGCATCGGTGTCAGAATCTCACCATCGTATCTCTGGAGGCTGTGTACCGTGGTCTCCGGAGATGTTACTCGTTCCACTTCACCGATAATCTGACCCATGTTAAGTTCCGCGACAATGACGTGCGAGCAGTTTTGCAGCAATTTACGAAGAGGTTCCAACGGGAAGGGCCAGATGGTGTACAGTTGCACCGAGCCGACCTTGACTCCGGCCTGACGGGCCAGGGTTATCGCCAGTAAAGCCGCCCGTGACACGGACCCATAAGAGACAAAGGCGATCTCAGCATCGTCCATCTGCTCCAGGCGCAGTTTGAAAATCTCGTCTTTGTAGTTGTCGATTTTGTCGTGGAGTTTGTCAAGCTTGATCACGGTCTCATCCGAGCGGTTGGTGGGGAATCCCTGGGCGTCGTGAGTGAGCCCGGTCACATATCCCCGGAAACCTTCGCCAAAGGCCGGCATCGGATTCACGCAGCGTTCGGTCGGTTCGTAGGGAATATAATTCTCCGGAGCACAGGTCGGTTTTTCCCGTTCGATTATCTCATACTCGCCCGGTTCGGGCAGGGGGATCATCTCCCGCATATGGGAGATGGCTTCGTCCAGGAGAACCGTGACCGGTGTGCGGAATCTTTCCGCCAGGTTGAAAGCTCGAATTGTCTCGGTGACGGTGTCGGCTACCGTCGATGGGGCCACCGCGATGGCAGTGTAGTCACCATGCGGTCCCCAGCGAGCCTGCATAGTGTCCGCCTGGCTGACCTTGGTCGGCAGCCCGGTAGACGGTCCTCCCCGCTGGACATTGACGATGACGCAGGGGGCTTCGATCATGTAGGCGTACCCGATATTCTCTACCATAAGAGAATACCCGGGACCCGACGTGGCCGTCATTGCTTTCGCCCCGGCCACGGAAGCTCCGATGACCGCGGCGATGGAGCCAATCTCATCTTCCATCTGAATAAACCGGCCGCCGATTTTGGGTAGTTCCCGAGCACATCCTTCAGCGACTTCCGTCGAAGGTGTGATCGGATAACCGGCATAGAATCTCATCCCGGCGTAGATGGCTCCCTGAACGCAGGCCAGGTTTCCCAGCAGCAATTGTCTTTCGGTTTGAGCCATATTTCCTTCCTTTAGAACATGCCCGGCATGTCCTACTTGTAATTCGATATTATGGCGAAATCGGGACAGTGTACCCAGCATATGGTGCACTGGGTACAATCATCCGGACGAGCCAAAATTGGTTTACCGCTCCGGTCCGGCTCGAACACCTGCTTGGGACACAGCGCAATGCAGATGTTACAAGCCTTGCACCAGGCGAGATTCACCTCCAGAGGGGGTGGCCCTTTGGAGTAATCGTACTTATTTTTGGCGGCGGGCTTTTTGTCTGAAGCTCCGACCGTATCTGTTTCTGTCATAGCACATCCTCAACTAATCAAGTTGTCAGTCTCAACAAGCAGAGTATCGTCTCTGTTATCTCTTTTTCTTGCCGGTCGTCTTTTTAACGGCCGGTTTTTTCTTCGTAGTCGCCCCGGTAGTTGTCTTCCTGGTTTTGGGTTTGGTGGCCGAGCGAGCAGTCTTTGTGATTTTTCGACTGCCGGTCGTCTTCTTCGAGACCGTCTTCCCGGTGGTTTTCTTTTTTGCCAGAAGATCTTTAACCAGTTGGGGAATCTCGGTAGGGGAACCGGCTACGGGCACGCCCACTTTGTTCAGAGCGGTTATCTTGTCCGCGGC
Organism: bacterium; assembly: GCA_043811375.1. Classification (GTDB taxonomy): domain Bacteria; phylum Zixibacteria; class MSB-5A5; order GN15; family FEB-12; genus JBDRNJ01. Next base: position 87,575 of record JBDRNJ010000021.1, read on the forward strand.
AGTACCGGAACCGCCGGAAATGATAGCCCCGGCGTGTCCCATCCGTTTGCCCGGAGGAGCCGTCTGACCGGCGATAAAAGCCACTACCGGTTTGGTCAGGTGCTTCTTGATATATTTCGCCGCAACCTCCTCGTCGTTGCCGCCGATTTCACCAATCATTACCACCGCCCTGGTGGATCGGTCACTTTCGAATGCTTCCAGGCAATCGATGAAATTGGTGCCGATGACCTGATCACCGCCGATGCCGATGCAGGTCGTCTGTCCCAGACCGGCCAGAGTCAGGGCCCAGATAGCTTCATAGGTCAGTGTTCCCGAGCGGGAAACGACTCCGACGACGCCCTTCTTGACGATCGGTCCGGGCATGATGCCCACTTTGGATTGATCCGGCGAAATCAGGCCGGGGCAGTTGGGACCGATCAGGCGTGCGCCCCGCGCTTTCACGTACGGATATACTTTCATCATGTCATTGGCCGGGACACCCTCGGTGATACATACCACCAGTTTGATCCCGGCATCGACCGCCTCGTAGATGGCGTCTACTGCAAACGGCGGCGGAACGTAGATTACCGAAGTATTGGCGCCGGTCTTGTCTACGGCTTCTTCCATCGTATTAAACACCGGAACACCGGCGACTTTGGTGCCGCCTTTCCCCGGAGTGACGCCACCGACCACCCGGGTGCCATACTCCTTCATCTGTTGAGTATGAAACGAGCCGTCACGGCCGGTGATACCCTGAACCAGGACCCTGGTCTTCTTGTTTATAAATATCGACATTGCTTATTTTTCCTTGTTCTCAACCGTTACTGTTGTCCGGCCATTTCTATAGCTTTTTTGACGGCATTGTCAAGCGTATCGGCAAACGGCAGCCGGATAGATTTAAGGATATTGACAGCCGCCTCCTCGTTGGTCCCCGTTAACCGGACCACCACCGGCACCGATGGTTTGAACTGCCGGAAAGCTTCGACTATGCCGTTGGCCACGTCATCACAGCGAGTGATGCCGCCGAAGATATTGATCAGGATGGAATCTACGTTCTGATCGGAAAGAATGATATTAAGAGCCGTGACCACCTTCTGCGGACTGGAAGAACCGCCGATATCGAGGAAGTTGGCCGGTTCGCCACCGTAGCGTTTGACCAGGTCCATGGTGGCCATGGCCAGGCCGGCACCATTGACGATACAGCCGATGTTGCCGTCCAGCTTGACGTAGGACAGATCGGCATCGCGGGCCAGCACTTCGGCCGGTTCTTCCGCGTCCAGGTCGCGCATGGCGGCCACGTCCCGTTGCCGGAAGAGTCCGTTGTCATCGATATTGATCTTGGCGTCAAGGGCGATTACTTTGCCCGATGGGTTGGTTATCAGCGGGTTGATTTCGACCAGGGATGCGTCGATTTTCCAGAAGACGTCATACAGTTTCAGGATTATGTCGGTCGCCTGGCGGACCAGCGCGATTTCCCGGTACAGTTTGTAGGCCAGGTTGCGGGCCTGGTAGCTTTTTAGTCCCTCCACCGGGTCGACGTGAAGCTTGAATATCTTTTCGGGTGTTTTGGCGGCAACTTCTTCGATATCAACGCCGCCGGCCGGCGAAACCATTATGACCGGCTGTTTGGTGGCCCGATCGAGGATAATTCCCACATACGATTCGGAGATGATATCCTCAGCAGCCGTGACCAGAACTTTTTTAACTTCCAGCCCTTTAATATCCATCCCCAGGATGCTTTGGGCCAGGACTTTGGCCGCCTCAGCGTTTTCGGCATACTTGATGCCGCCGGCTTTGCCCCGGCCACCGACATGCACCTGGGCTTTGACCATAACCGGCTCACCGATTTTCTCCGCGATGGTCGCTACCTCGGACGGTGTTGTGGCCATCTCGCCGGGCGGTACCGAAATGCCGCCTTCAGCGAAAAGCAGTTTGGCCTGATACTCGTGGATTTTCATTGCCGTTTTTCCTTGTCACCAACGTTGTTGGTTCTGACGTTGTTTATTCCTTCTTGTTTTCTTTCGTAAAGAACTCCTCAGCCAACCGCCGCAGCAGTTCAGGAGTATTATTGCCGGGGGTGTCCAGAACTTTTTCCAGCAGATGGTCCATGATCTTTCCCACCAGTGGTCCCGGTTTCAGATCAAACATGGCCATCACATCATGACCGTCGAGAACCAGGTCAGACACCGTCAGCGGCGGTTTGCGCTTCAGTTCAGCCCTGATTTGCTGCTCGAAACAATCTACATCCTCGGTGGTGCCGCCCATTCCCTGCGCTTCGACGTCGGCACGGCGAAGGTCGAGCAGATCGAAAATCAGTTCCGTTCCCACTCGCCGCAACAAACGTCGCAGGCCCTTGTCGGAGACGTCGGTGGTGAACATGTGTCGTTCCACCAGAGTGACGACCTCGTCAGTCAGGTCGTGCGAGTAACGGAGGCTCTGCATCACCGACCGGGCAATACGGGCGCTGGTGATCTCGTGTCCGTAGAAGGTGGCTCCCTGATCTACCAGTCGCCTGGCCTGGGGCTTATTGATGTCATGGAAAAGCGCTGCCAGCCGCAGGAGAAGACGGGCGGGGCAGGCATCAATTGTCCGCAGGCTGTGTTCAAAGACGTCCCAGCGGTGATAGCCGCCCGGCTGATCGACACCCACACAGGTAACCAGTTCCGGCAGAAACTCATTGAGTAAACCGGTCTGTTGCAGGAGCCGTAAGCCAACCGATGGCCGGGGAGCCAATTGCAGCAGCTTGTTAAGTTCCTCGGCAATGCGCTCTTTGGAGACCGACTCAATCAGTCCGGCATGTCGGCGCATCGCTTCAAGCGTGGTCGGCTCGATGTCAAACTCGAATCGAGCCGCAAACTGGGCCGCCCGCAGCATCCGCAACGGGTCGTCCTCAAAGGATGCCTCGTACACCATACGGATCTGCCGTCGTTCGATGTCCTGCCGGCCGTCAAGCGGATCGATCAATTCGTTGTTGTCCAGGTTCAGGGCTATGGCGTTGACTGTGAAATCACGGCGGGCCAGGTCATCCTCGACGGGCAGATCGGGGTCAAAGGCAACGTCAAAATCACGATGGCCGATCCCCGTTGAGTGCTCTCGACGAGGCAGCGTGATATCAAATGTGTTTCGTTTACCGGATGAAAACTGCGTGAATTTAACAACGCCAAAGCTCTTGCCGACCAGGTTCACCTGACCATGGTGGCGCAGGATTTCGGTCAGTTCATCGTATGGAATACCGGTTACCAGGTAGTCGCGGTCCTGGGCCGTCTGCCCATCCAGCAGCAAACCGTCGCGCACGGCACCGCCAACCTCGTATATGGAGCCCTGGGCGAGGATGTCGTCAATGGTCTGCCGTGACAACTTACACATTCTCAATCCGGTATGATTCGTGTTCCCGCCTCCCCGGACACCGCCTCGCGTGCATCGGCTATCGACGAAATAGTGACCATCTTGCCGCCGCCTTTCAGGAAACTGACAGCCGCCTCGATTTTGGGTCCCATTGATCCCGGCGGAAAGTGACCCTGTCGGTAGTACTCTTGAATCTCGGATAGCGTCACCTGGTCGAGTTCTTTCTGGTCCGGACGACCGAAGTTAATCGCCACCTTGTTCACCGATGTCAGGATTGCCAGAATATCGGCGCCGATCTCACGGGCGATTACAGCAGAGGCCAGGTCCTTGTCGATAACGGCGTCGATTCCTTCGTAGTTGCCTTTCTCGTCGATGTATACCGGGATACCACCGCCACCGCCGGCAATCACAATAGTTTTGTTTTCCACCAGTGCCCGGATAGTCTCAGCTTCGATGGTCCTTATCGGTGTGGGCGACGGCACCACCCGACGCCAGCCGCGATCACCATCCTGCCGCACTTTCCAACCTGCCGTCAACGCCCGTTCCCGCGCTTCCTGTTCGGTATAGAATTGACCGACAAACTTGGTTGGATTGTCGATGGCCGGATCGTTCTGGTCGACCAGCATCTGAGAGATGATAGTCACCACCTCCCGATCGATCTTCTCGGAGCGCAATTTGTTCTGCAGGGACTGTTCGATCATGTAACCCATGCCGCCCTCGGTGTCGGCGACTACAATTCCCAGCGGCAGAATGGGAGCTTTGCCACGAGACAACTCAATCCGGAGCATGGCATTGCCGACCTGCGGGCCGTTGCCGTGCGTAACCACCAGGTTGAATCCATCACGCACCAGTTGAACGATCGGTTCCAGTGACTGGCGGGTATTGGCGAACTGGTTGGCAATGGTGTCCTCTTGTTCGGATTGGGAGATGGCGTTGCCACCCAGGGCAACAACTGCTGTTCGACTGTCGGCCATCAGATCAATTCCATTTTCCTTACCAGTCATTTCAATTGGCAGCGGGTCGGCATCAACCGACCCGCAGTTTTATCATAACAGCTATTTACGAGACTTCTTTTTCCCCGAGACCTTTCGCTTTTGCTCGTTCAGGAAATTGGTCAGGACCGACATCAGATCAGGGTGACCGATTTCCTGCAGGCTGTAGCGAACACGAACCGACGGTTTCTTGATCTTGATCAGACGGGACAGATCAATCGGTGTCCCGATTACAACCAGGTCACATTTGGTCCGATTGATGGTTGTCTCCAGGTCCTTGACCTGATCGGCTCCGTAACCCATAGCGGGCAGAAGTACGCCGATATCGGGATACTTCTCGAAGGTGGCGGCGATCGATTTGACCGCATACGGTCGCGGATCAACCAATTCGGCGGCACCGAACTTCTCCGCCGCCACGATACCCGCGCCGTACGTCATTTCGCCGTGTGTCAGTGTGGGACCATCTTCGACCACCAGGACCTTCTTGCCGCGAATCTTCTCCCAGCCATCCACGGCGATGGGGCTGGCGGCATCGATCACCGCCGCCCGGGGGTTGTAACGGGCAATGTTGGCGCGAACTTCCGATATGTCTTCGGCGTCGGCGGAATCAATCTTGTTGATAATAATCGCGTCGGCCAGCAGCAGGTTGACCTGCCCCGGGTAATACGAAAGTTCGTGTCCGGCCCGGTGAGGGTCCACCACCGTTATCATCAGGTCCGGCCGATAAAACGACAGGTCGTTGTTACCGCCGTCCCAGAGGATGATATCGGCTTCTTTTTCCGCTTCACGCACGATCATCTCATAGTCGACGCCGGCGTAGACGGTTATGCCGCGGACGATATGGGGTTCATATTCTTCGCGTTCTTCGATCGTGCATTTGTGCTTGTCGAGATCGGCCAGTGTCGCAAAGCGCTGGCAAGCCTGTTTGGCCAGGTCGCCGTAAGGCATGGGATGGCGAATCGCCACCACTTTCTGTCCCAGTTCCTGCAGCACTTCAGCTACCCGCCGCGTCGTCTGAGACTTGCCGCAACCGGTACGCACGGCGCACACCGCCACCATCGGACGCTTGGATTCGATCATTGTCGGCGCCGCGCCCTCAACGGCAAAGCGTGCTCCGGCCTGCATGACGTAGGCGGCTTTCTCCATTACATAATGGTAGGGCACATCGGAATAGGAGAAAATCACCTCATCAACCTGATGTTTGGCGATCAATTCCAGCAGGTCTTTCTCATGGTGAATCGGAATGCCCTTGGGGTAGAGCTTGCCGGCCAGCACCGTCGGATAGGTGCGTCCTTCAATATCAGGAATTTGGGTGGCAGTAAAGGCCACCACTTCGACCGCCTTGTTGTCCCGGTACAGTGTATTGAAATTATGGAAATCGCGCCCGGCGGCGCCCATTATAATCACTCTTTTTCTTGTCTTAGTCATTTTATTACTCCAGGCAACTCAGGTTTGCATTTGAACATTTCCGGGAAGCTTGCTCGGTGAGAACATAGTAGTCGACCTATATCGAAGATGCCCACCATATGAAAAGCAGCAGGTACCAACACAGGTACCGGTGTTGCCGATCGAGTATGATTTTTTTGCCTTTCACTGCCGTCGTTTCATTTCGTTTCAGGCGTTATCGATCTGAGCCCGCTGGAGGGCGCCGGAGAAATCGACATAAACCGATTTCCACTCGCTGAAAACGTCCAGCGCGGCAGTGGCCGCTTCGCGGTGACCGTTACCGGTTTCCTTGGTGCCTCCAAACGGCAGGTGTGTCTCAGCACCGATCGTCGGGGCATTCACATAGAAGATGCCGGTGTAAACGTCGCGCATGGCCGTATAGGCCTTGTTAATATCACGCGTGTAGATGGACGCCGACAGACCGTAGGGGGTGTCGTTGGCCATCTCGATGGCTTCTTCGAAAGTGCCGAAAGTACCCACCGACAGCACCGGCCCGAAAATTTCCTCTCGCCAGATGCGCATCTTCTGTGTGACCTCGCCGAAAATCGTGGGTTTCATGAAGAAGCCTTTATCATAAGCTCCGCCGGTGAGTCGCTCACCGCCGGTTACCAACCGGGCGCCGTCTTTCTTGCCGATCTCGACATAACCCATAACGGTATCGAGTTGCGCCTGGCTGACCAGCGGTCCCATCTGGGTGGATTCATCAAGACCATCGCCAACCTTCAGTTGCTCGGCGCGTTCCGCCAGCCTGGCGGTCACCTTGTCCACTACATCCTGATGGCAGATCAGGCGACTGGTGGCGGTGCAGCGCTGGCCAGTGGTGCCGAAAGCACCCCACAGGGCACCATCCACCGCCAGTTCGATATCGGCGTCATCCATTACGATCTGGACGTTCTTGCCGCCCATTTCCAGACAGCAATGCTTGAAATCGGTAGCACATCCCTGCGACACTTTGCGTCCGATCTCGGTCGAGCCGGTGAACGAGACGATCCTGACGAGAGGGTTCTTAATCAACGGATCGCCCAGTGCCGAACCGGAACCGGTCACCATGTTCACAACACCCGGGGGGAGACCTTCCTCGTAGCAAATCTTCACGAACCGGGCTACCGACAGAGGTGTGTCCGTGGCCGGTTTGATTACAACCGTGTTGCCGCATATCAGGGCCGGCATCGTTTTCCATGACGGGATGGCCATGGGGAAGTTCCAGGGAGTAATGAAGGAGCAGACACCCAGCGGCTGACGCACCGTCATGTTGAACTTGTTGGGCAATTCGGAAGGCATCGTCTGTCCGAACAGCCGCCGTCCCTCTCCGGCCATGTAGAAAGTCATGTCGATAGCTTCCTGCACGTCACCGCGTGTTTCATGAATAATTTTGCCCATTTCGCGCGTCATGTCGCGTGACAGACTTTCCTTCTCCGCCGTCAGCCTGGAGGCTATCCGATACAGGATTTCTCCTCGCTTGGGAGCCGGGACCAGGCGCCACTTCTTGTAAGCTTCGGCCGCAGCCTCGATAGCCATCGAAGCGTCCTCAGCCGTTGATTTTTGAAAAACCCCGACAACTTCATCGTTGTTGGCCGGATTACGATTTTCAAACGTCTGCCCCGATTTCGAGTCGACCCATTCGCCGTTAATAAAGTTCTTGAATATGTTTGATCTGGCCATCAGCTACTCCGTTAAGCCTTAACTGTTCAATAACTTGCGGTCTCTTCGCCAACCCGTATTGTGAATGAATTCACATCTGGTCGGCGCAGGCGGTTAATATATTGGTTTGGCTAATCTTGTCAACCGCTTTCACCGGAAAAGGCCAAGTTTCTTGCTTTGCCGCGCAACGAGTTATGTCTGCCGATATCCGACCGGGAGACTCCTCGATGTCGTCTGCCAAAAGCACGAGATGATGAGAATCGCGGGATAAAAAGTGACGATGCCAATAAAAGTGACGATGCCAATACAAAGTGGCGATGCCACTCGCCCTTCGACTCCGCTCAGGGTGACGACATTCGTTGCCTTGTAAATAATGATGTGTTGTCGGGCGACTCTGCCCGACAGTTCTAACGCAATACGCGAAACGAACATGTATGAGCTTGGTAGGTCGGAACCCCTTGTGGTTCCGACAGCTTGAGTAGGTCAGGACCCTTGTGGTCCTGACGCCTGGGGCGAGGACATAATAGTCAGGAGTACAAGACTCCTGACCTACAATTGGGAATAGCCGCCGGCAGCGGTCAGACTGGGAATGGGTGGCCGCCCTGGCAGAATTACACTCCCTGCCCGTTGGATTCGACCAGGCCGTCCCGAAGCTTGACAACCCGCTGAGCCTGCGAGGCAATAGTCGCATCGTGCGTGATGATAATGATGGTTTTACCCAGGTCCCACAGTTCCCGGAATATCTTCACGATTTCTGTTCCCGAGGCGGTATCGAGGTTGCCGGTCGGTTCATCGGCCAGTATGATTTCCGGCTCATTGGCCAGGGCGCGGGCAATGGCGGTTCTTTGCATCTCGCCACCGGACATTTCCGTCGGTCGGTTGGCCATCTTGTTTGCCAGACCAACCCGGGCCAGCAGTTGGGCTACACGTTCCCGGCGGTACCGGGCTTTGGCGCCCGCAAACAGCAGCGGTATTTCCACGTTTTCAAAGGCAGTGGCATAGGGGAGAAGATTGAAGGCCTGAAAGACAAAGCCGATTTTCCTGTTGCGGATATCGGCCAGTTCATTCGATGACAACGCGTTGACAGCCCGATCCTCCAGCAGGTACTCTCCGGAGGAGGGCACATCCAGACAACCAATGATGTTCATCAACGTAGATTTCCCGGAACCGGATGGTCCCATCACGGCGACAAACTCTCCCTTGTCGATCTTGAGATCGATGCTCCTGAGGGCTTGACATTCCACTTCGCCGGTAAGGTAAGTCTTGTTCACCTGTCGCATGTCAATGCTCATACCGCTCTTTGCTGCCTCACTTTCCGGATATCCTGTTATTCTACTCATATCTCAGCGACTCAACCGGGTTGACCGAGGCTGCTTTCATGGCTGGAAACAGACCGGACACCACGCCCATAATCCCCAATATGCCGATCACCAATAGCCCGATCTCCAGCGAAATGGTCGGTCGGCCCAGGAAGTTCAATACATCCGATTCAATCGGTATGCGCTTGAAAGACTCGGTCAGTACATAACTGACGGCCATACCTGCAGCACCACCGGCAAACGTTATTATCAGCGCTTCGATCAGAAACTGGGTCAGAATATACGAGCGTCGGGCGCCCATGGCCATCTTGACGCCGATCTCGCGCGTGCGTTCCTTTATTGACACGTACATGATGTTGGCCACCCCCACACCCGCAATAAGCAGCGTCAGGCCGCCGATTATGGCCATGAATATCCTGATCCCGGCCATGATATTGTCGAACTCGCGCTTGTTGGCCACCGTGTCCCAGATCGACAGTGCCCGGTCGTCGTCGGGATCGAACTTGTACCGGGCGGCCATGACCTCGAAAACCCGCCGCTCCACCAGTTCATTGTCGTCCAAATCACGAATCTGGTAGACGATATTATCCAGGTAGGGATCGCCAAAGAGGGCTACAAAAGTGGTATGGGGGATAAACATAATGTTTTCATCCGGCCCGCTATAGCTGCTGTTTTGCAGTTTCTCTTTCATAACGCCGATGACGGTAAACGGCATCCCGTTCATCAACATCTGCTTACCGACGGCATCCTCATCGCCGAACAATCGTTCTTTCAGGTCATTGCCCAGAAAAGTGACGCGGCGTTTGAGCATCACGTCCCGGTCGTTAACCATGCGGCCGCCGGACTCGGGAATAAGGTTGCGCATCTGCTCATAGTTGGGCGGTGCTCCCACGACATGCTCGCTGACGATATTGTCGCCGTACTTCAATTTGCAGCCCCAGCGGTTGTACTGACCGCCGATCTCCTTGATCTCCGGGATTCTCGCCTTGAGATAATCGATGTCATCGGCGAACAGGTGAATCTGTCGTCCCTTGCCCATGCCTTTGTAGGGAATCGATGTCTGCCCGCCCCACATGATGGCGATACCTTCGCCGAGACCCCGGCTGTTGATAGTCATCTGCTGGTGCAGTCCCTCGCCGAAACCCAACAGCAACATGATCGAGATAGTCCCCCAGCCCAGGGCCAGCAGGGTCAGGGTAATGCGTTTTTTCTGTTTGCGGAAGTCGCGGATAAACACGTTGTAGATAATGGATAATTTCATATCAACTTAGAACAGTATGAGTGGGAAAGGTCTCGCAGAGACTGCCGAGTCTCTGTCGGAACCACAGGGGTTTGATCTACCAGACTTGCCGCCGGATCCCCGCCTTCGCGGGGATGACGAGTGTGTTAACAATTGAGCATAATGGAACACTTCTTCAACATCCTGTTAAAACAGTTTCAGAGCTTGTACCGGTTGCAGGTTGGCCGCCCGTCGGGCCGGAAATAGACCGGCAGCCAGACCGATCAGACCCAACACTATGACAACCATGATGCCGCCCCAGACGTCCACCCGGGGGACGCCGATATATTCCTCCAGTTCGAACATGGGTACCACCTGCACCAGACCGTACGCAAACAGGAAACCCAGCAATCCGCCCACG
>JBDRNJ010000022.1:0-41213 GCA_043811375.1 bacterium
ACGAATTACAAACTTCATCCGTTGATCCATTGTACAGGTCTCTTTCCACGGCACTGAACACCTCCTTGGGTCGTACCGTAAGTTAACCTGTTACCTATGTTTACGGTCTAGTCTGTTACCTATGTTCACGGTTTATACCGACTGGGTGGCCCACCTTTTAGGTGGGTTTCTCGGATAGTTGCCTCTTACCGCCTCAGCCTCCGGAGCAGCTTATCCAATGTCAACTCCTTCAGCGGGTCATGACCGGCCAGCGATCCGCGGCTGGTGCCTCCGGTACCGACAGCGATGTAAAAACCCTCATGCACCGCCATGCTGTGAATCGAGCCGCCGACAATCTCGCACGAGACATTCCCGGTGGTGGCATCGAACATCGGTCCGGTCATGGCAATGACCTTAATATACAGCAAACCGTTGTAGGCAATAGCGGAGCCGGGTCGAGTGATAGTTGTGTCGGTAGTGCCGACGAAGTAATCCGATTCGACATTGGTTATGCCCAGTGAGTCGTACATATAGAGCGTATAGAATACATACCAGTCAGCGTTTCCCACGGTATGCCAATCAACCGTGATCTCGGTCGCGATATCAACAGTGTCGCAGTCGGGATAGTTCATGCTCCAGTCGAGAACGAATGGAACGTCAGCCATCACGTTGAGCAGTACCGGCTCACAGGTGCAGACGTCATGGGGTGTATAAATCCTGATATCAGCAGTATCCCCCGATTGATAGCCGGTCAGTGCGGCCGAACGTAAGACCTCAAACCAATAGCCCATCATCCCATTGGCCAGGGGATAGATATCGGCCTGATAACCGTCTAAGGTAACTGAATCGAGTTGCAGCATTTTGTTGTCAACACCGATCAACTGTCCGCCGAACTCGATAGTGTCACCAATAATCCCGGCTCGCGCGAGCATGGTTCCGAGCTGCTCGAAAGTCGGGCAAGCAGGGCACTCATCATCGTCACCACAACCGGCGATTAGTAGAACAGCCAGGACGGCTGCCAAACCCATGAGAATCAGACGTTTCATTACAACCTCCCGTTAACGTTGGTTCACGTTAGTTCGTTATGGTTTTGCACTCAAAGTTAAACCAGCCCTGCGTTGACAGTCAGTGTTGATTTTCAAACAAAGCGGACTGGTCTCCCCCAAATCTAAGGCCCAATTTGCCTGATAGCAATAGTCCTGTTTGTTTTTTTAGCGGTACTCCGCCAGGCTCTGATGTCGTCCCCCCTCACTCCTCCCAGACGGGGTTGGCGATCTTGCCGATGAACAAGATCGCCCCGGAAACATCCTCGTGGATCACAAACAGGAAGGGGCGGTTGCAAAGAAGATGCGGTGGGAGACAAACGATGATGTTCACTTGGGTAACGGCAGCTGCCTCGGTGCCGAACTCGTCCACCTGGATAAACGCTTTCTGCTTGACGTTGGAAATCCAGCCGTCGCCGTCGACAAACATATTGCTGAAATCGGCTCGGCCCGAATTAAATGCTATCTCCATCCCCAGTGTCTTGAGTACGTCCGTCAGACTTACCTCGTACTCGAATTTGAACCGGGGCAGGTTGATCTCGAACCAGACAGGATGAAATCCGCCAAGCCAACTGTCCCAGTTTTCAAGCGTGAACCGGTCAATAAGGCTGTCCACGGTGAGATTCGGGTTCTTCTGCAAATTGGGAGCCATGATGGTCATCCGGAAGTCACCCCGTCCATAGGGAAGGCTGACGGCCTTTAAGTACTCATTCTCGTAATAAGTAGCGTTGGTGTCGGGCTCTGTCACATCTTCATCGATCTGGATTGCATGCTCTTCCTTTTTCAAATGCATCATCCGGCACACAGTTTCGGCGCCATCAGCCAGGTAGAATGTCGCGGTGTCGGTGTTGGCGGTATCAAAGGAGAACATCCAGTTGCCCTTGAAGTAGATCGCATTCATCAGGATGGCGACCACGGAAGGGTTGATGGGAGAACGAACCATCTCGGTAATCTTCCCGTTGGTGGCTTGAGAAACCCAAGCGTTGATAGTGTCGGCCGCCCAGGGAGCCTGGAAGTCGATCTCTTCGACGCGGGCATCGAAATAGGTCCGAGCCAGGTCAATGAATGCAGGCTGGATAGCTTTCCCCTGCCGTGACCAGAATGAGTTGGCCGAGCGGAAGTCGACCAGCGGATCAGTCTGAGTCAGGATGCTGGTCACCTCACGATAGGCGTGGTTCAATTCTTCCAGAGACAACCCGGACATCTGGAGTGTCGAACCGATAGAATCCCGCGTGTCTCCATCGGCGCCGTTGTAGCAGATTCCGAGAGCGTATGAAACAGACAGCGGTGAGATGAAGATATTATCGGTAGCGGGAGTGTGCCGGGCTACCTCACGGAAAAGATTCAGCCCGAACTTGTTGGCTGATTCGAGCAGGCCGGTTTCCTGTTGTGTCAGTTGAGCCGGGGTTCGCAACAGCGCGGGCGCTTGTTCCGGCTCGTCCGGCAAGTTGGATTCGGAGCACTGAAGACCTGCCACACATAGAAAACCAACAATAAACACTGACAGGTATTTACGCATGATTCCTCTCCTTCCCGATCGTAAGAACAGTATATTTAGTATAGCATCCGGGACCCTCGATGTCAACAAAAACAAGCACCTTGCTGCTGGCACTAAAACCAACTATATGTTATCTTAAAATCAGGAGCAGACGTATCCACACTGATGGGAGAGTAGAAGAGTATGAGCTGGCCCGGACCGATCAATAAAATCGATGACCACCGCTTTGAGATACCGCAGTCGTACCAGAGCGGTTTGATGAAACATCACGGACTGAGGATGCGCGTCCCCGGTTTGATATACGCCGATGACGCTATGCTGGCTTCGATCACGCGCGACAATTCCCCCGAACAGGTGGCCAATGTTGCCACCCTGCCCGGCATTGTCGGCTACTCTTTTGCCATGCCGGATATCCACCACGGCTACGGGTTCGCAATAGGCGGCGTGGCTGCTTTTGAGGCCGGCGAGGGTATCATCTCCCCCGGCGGTGTCGGGTACGATATCAACTGCGGTGTCAGGATGCTTACCACCGGGCTGATGATCGACGACATCCGCCCCCACCTGCAGGCACTGGTCGACACCATGTTTACCAATATCCCCTCCGGGGTCGGTTCCAAGGGCAGGCTGCGTCTGTCTCAGGATCAACTCGACGCTGTCCTGGTAAACGGCGCTCGCTGGGCGGTCGAGCAGGGCTACGGCTGGCCGGAGGATCTGGCCACCATGGAAGAGGGCGGTGCCATTGAAGGTGCCGACCCGTCAGTTGTGAGCCAGACAGCGAAAAAACGCGGCTCTCCGCAATTGGGTACACTCGGCGCCGGTAATCATTTTCTCGAGATTCAACGTGTCGAGGAAATCTACGACAGTGAAGCTGCCCGTCTATTCGGTATTACCGAGGTCGATCAGGTGACGGTCATGATCCATACCGGTTCACGCGGTTGCGGCCACCAGATTTGCACCGACTATCTCGATGTCATGCGCCGCGCCAACAAGAAATACGGCATCCCGCTGGTGGATCGCGAACTTTCCTGTGCCCCGGCCGAATCCGATGAGGGTCGGCGCTATTTTGCCGCTATGAAATGCGGGGCCAACTATGCCTGGGCCAACCGGCAGTTGATCAACCACTGGGTGCGCGAGTCGTTTGAGTCGGTGCTGGGCAAGTCATCCCGCGAACTGGGGATGAACCTGATCTACGACATCGCTCACAACATGGCCAAACTGGAGCAGCACGATGTCGGCGGCAGGAAGCTGCAACTCTATGTCCACCGCAAGGGTGCCACGCGGGCGTTTGGGCCGGGTCACCCCGACGTACCCCAAAAGTACCGCGCCGTCGGACAGCCGGTGCTCATCCCCGGCGACATGGGCACCGCCAGTTATCTGCTGGTCGGCACCGACAAAGCGATGAAGGAAACGTTCGGCTCATCCTGTCACGGGGCGGGGCGTATGATGTCGCGTACCGCCGCCAGGAAAAACCTGCCTACAGACAAAGTGGTAGCCGGGCTGGAAAGCCAGGGCATTTATCTACGCGCCAAGAGTCACCGCCTGATCGCCGAGGAAGCCCCCGAGGCCTACAAAGATATCGACAAGGTAGTGGAGATTTCGCATCAGTCCGGTATTGCCCGCAAAGTCGCCCGGATGCGCCCGATGGGCGTGATGAAGGGGTAGGGGGGATTCTAACTGTAGCCGAGCCAGTCGGAACCACAGGGTTCCGACCTACTAAATGTCGCCAAGTAGAAGATTGTACCCCACCCAACGGGCCGGTTGAAAAAGTCCCATTCTCGTCATTGCGAGCGACAGCGTGGCAATCTCGGATATTGAATGTCAACGAGATAGCCACGTCGCTTCGCTCCTCGCTATGACGTTTGTTAGGTTTATCAACAGGCCCGATATGTGGGGATATATGCTCTCAAAATATTCCTTGATAGAAGATGACTTTCACGCCAGCCGGTCCATCTCCTCTACCTGTTCGGCGAACAGCTTCAATGTCGCTTCCACCGGGTCAGGGGTGGTCATGTCGACACCACATATCTTCAGCAGTTCGATGGGATGGTCGCTGCCGCCGGACGACAACATTTTCAGGTAACGATCGATCAGATCCTCCTCGCCGGAGAGAATGCGATTCAGGATTACCTGTGAGGCAGCATACGAAGTGGCGTACTGATAGACGTAGTAGGTCATGTAGAAATGCGGTACGCGGCTCCACTTCAGCGGGATCAGGTCGTCGATTGTCAGTTCGGGTCCGAAGTACTGCGCCGTCAATTCACCCCATAGTTTGGACAGCATCTCCGGTGACAACGCTCCCCCTTTCTCCACTTCCTCGTGAATGCGCAACTCGAAACGGGAGTACATCACCTGATTGAAAAAGGTGCCGACAGTATTGTCGATCTGCCGGTTCAGCAGGTACAACTTCTCCTGTTTGTCGATTGCTTTCTTAAGCAGGTGGTCAAGCAACAGGCCTTCGTTGAGAGTGGAGGCTACTTCGGCAAGAAATATCGAATACTGTGCTTTGGGGTACGGTTGCGTGGAATTGGCCAGATAGCTGTGCAGGGCGTGGCCCATCTCATGCGCCAGGGTAAACATATTGTCGACGGTTTTATTGTAGTTCATCAGGACAAACGGATGCGCCTGGTAATTACCCCAGTTATAGGCGCCGCTGCCCTTGCCCTGCGTTTCGTAGACATCGACCCAGCGGGAATCAAAAGCCTGTTTCAGTACCTGACAGTACTTGTCACCTAACGGTTTCATGGCGGTCAGGATGTTACGGATCGCCTCATCGTAGGTGACTTCGTAATCCTTCTCCGGGAAGAGGGGGCAAACCATATCATATGGTTGTAATGTGTCCACCCCCAGCACGCGTCGACGCAAGGCCGTGTAGTGATGCAATCCGGTCAGATTGGCCGCGGTGGCGTCCAGCAGGGCATGATAGACAGAGACCGGGATGTTGCCAGGGTACAGGGCGGAGTGCAGGCAACTATCAAACCGGCGGGCGCGTGATTGAAACAGATCGGCGTTGACGGCGGCCGACAGAGCTGCTCCCAGCGTATTGATGTGATCCTTGTAAACAGAATAGAATGCCTGATGGGCGTCGCTGCGGACACGGCGGTTCGATGACTCCAGGAATTTGGCATAGCGCTGCTTGGTGAGAGTGACTTCGACGCCTTTTTCGTCCCTGATGGAAGTGTATTTCATGTCGGCATCGTCGAGCATAGTGAAAATCGAACTCGGACCACGGGTGACCATGGCCGACTGCGCCAGCAGTTCCTCCACTTCCTGAGAGCGGATGTGTGCCCGGGAACGGATGAATTCCCTGATATAGAAATCGTGCACGTCGGATTGGGGAAACTGTGCCGACATCTCAAGCAGTTTTTCATCCTCAACGGGAAGCAACTCCGGTTCCACAAAAGCAAAAGCCGCCGCCGCCAGAGATGACAGCATCGCTGCTCGCTCGGTCATCGCCTGGTATTTCGAGACACGGTTGTCCAAATCCTGGTTGAGGTGTGCGTACTGATACAGGTTGGCTACGGTCAGCAGCATATCGCTGCGCATCTGCAGGCAGTCGTAAAGCACCTTGGCCGAGGCAACAAGTTGCCCCTTGAACTCTTTCACCTTTTCAATCCGGCTCCGGATCTTCTCGAAATCAGCTTCCCAATCAGCTTCGGATTTGTATATATCCTGAAGGTTCCATCTGTGCCGTTCATCGATCTCGTCACGGGTGGGGATCGCCCTGGGCTTGGAGTCAGTAGCAGTTGTCATTATGTTCCTTTCTGTAATTACCCAATCAGAAATCGGTCATACAGACCGGTTTGTGGTCAACGGCAAAGATGCGGTCTACTATACCGGCAGCATCGATTGGAGTCACCTCGGCTCGAGAATATGTGTAGAGACTTTTGAAATCCACCGAACCAATAATCAACGAAGAGAAATCGGCGATGTCCATACTTACAGCTATGTCAGCCTCTCCCTCGTTGAGCAACTGTGGACGGCCTTTGTCGAAACGAAGCCGATAGTTGCCACCGTTTTCGGGGAGAAAGGTATCGGTGATGTTTAACTTCATGGTGCCGGAGTATCCTCCGAAGTCGCATTTGCTCAGGGATTCAAACAGATGAGGGACACTCAGTGTCCGGTACATGATGCCGACCCCGGAAGTGTGACTCTCGTGGTAGACACCTGGGATCAAGTGCCGGGTATCGTTGCGCGGGTCAAACAACAAGTGGTGGAAATTGTCATCGGGCGTACTGATAACCACGTGGTTGATCTGATCGGCCTGGCTGTGCAGGAAAGACATCAACTCCAGCAGGGCCGCCGGATTTTCAAAGACCAGTTCCAGGACGCGCAAATCGTTATTGAGAGGGGTCGCCGGTTGAGCGGGGATAAAATCAAACATGATGTAGCCCTCAATCCGCCCGTCACGTTCGCAGCCGACCCACTTGAAACGCGGGAAGTCATCGAACCTGATTTGGCGACCAATCAACGTGTCCTCAACCATGCCGGTTGTCCTGTCGGCGTAACGATTGTAGCATTCCACCAGGGCGGGCAGATCATCGCGAGTGAGTGTGCGCACGTGCGTTTTGGAATCGCCTCTGGGCAGGTGCCCGGGTTTGACCCGGTACTGGTGCATCTTGCCACCGTAGCCGGCACCCATCTTTCTATAAAAATCGGGGCGGAAGGGCCACAGCAGGGCCATCGGTGCGCCCTGTTCGCGAAAGTGCCGGAAAAAGAAAAGCATCAACTCCCTGGCCACTTGCTCTTTTTTGTGCGCCAGATCAACCGCCAGGTATCCCCCGCCCCCGGCCGGTATCTTGAACCCGTGCAGGGTCATGGTGTAATCGTGCAGTCGGAGACCACCCAGGAGAGTGTCGTCGCGGTAGCAGCCCCAGGTGGAGTTGCGCACGTCCTTGTTTTGGGCGATGAACTTGTCGAGCTGTTTCTTGCGATCCTCGGCAGTGACCAGTTTCAAGCCGGGGTAGGCATCGGCGACTATGCGGATAAACTCATCCAGCCTCTCATCGGGTATGGGGCGAATGTCGTACATGTGAGGAAGGTATGGGATTGGGTGCGGATTGGCAAGTGGGCATGGCATAAGGGCTGTCAAGCAGAGTCGCCTGACGGCTCTTGGCCACTGGTGAGATTGGCTTCGTGAGTTTCCCATAGGAAAACAGCTAGCGCAGTTGCAGCACCAACGGCTAGCTTTGCATGGCGAGGCTGGAGACCTCTCGAAGTAGCAGTCCGGCCATGTCCAGTACCGTACTGGTTCCGAAGCTCTGCCATTCCCTGTGTGATTGTCGCGAGGCTATTCAATAGTCGCCTAATAGTCTCGACTGCCCTCGCTTCATCCGATATGTCTGCGGGAGTTAGCTTTAGTGTCTTACTGGCGAGTCTGACGAGCTTTGGCAGGTCTATTGACGATGGGACTTCTTCCCCACGCTTCTCCAGAATGCTTTTGCAGATAGTCTCAATAAGCTCCTTCGCTGTGCCAATCGCTAAATCCGGGTCATCTTCTATCGCTGCCTCAATCCTCGTCAGTTGCTGGGACAAATATGAACCACTGAGCTCTTTGAGTGAATCCCGTGCCGCTGTGGCCGCGTTAGGGCTACAGATTGCCGCCCGCTGTGCCGCGAAAACAGGTCGCCCCGAAATCTGCGTTTTCTCAACGATTCTGTAACCATCTTCCAGCAGGTGAGTATTGAACATCTCCTGTAATCGTCTGGACTCCTCTACATCCGGCCGAACTACTGGATGGATCATCTCGCAAAGAAAGCGGAGGAACACTTCATCCTCTCCGTGGAGCAACTTGAATCGGTTATCAGTAAACACCCAGTCATCCTCCCAATCGACGTTACTGATCCGATGCTGCCAAATGTCGTCTGCCGCAGTCCTGAAACGACCGTTTGTGTCAGGTAAGTCTTCCAACGGGTACAAACGAGCCAAGAACTCAGGCTCTTCGAACCGACCGCTCCAATCGACATTGTCCTCAATAAGAGTGTCGATGATAGCGCGCCGCGTGACTTCAGATATCCGCATCTACCCCCCTACATCCTCTCCACACAACCTGCGATCAAATCACGCAATTTCGGTTCAGTGGCGGCGGCAGTGCCGATGACGTCCTCAAGCGAACAGGGGTGCATGTTGTCGGCCAGGCCCATGTCGGTGATGATCGAAAAAGCCAGAATCTTGTTGTGCTGGTGATGGGCCGTGATCACCTCCGGCACAGTCGACATCCCCACCGCATCAGCCCCGATAGTCCGGAAAAAGCGATACTCGGCAGCTGTCTCCAGGCAGGGACCGGTCAAACCGAGATAAACACCTTCCTGTAAACGCAGTTTCTGTTCTAGTGCTACATCTTTGGCAATTTGTAAGTAATTATGATTGTAGACTTCGTACATGTCGGGGAAACGGTCGCCCCATTTGTCATCGTTGGGACCGATCAACGGGTTGCCGGGGAAGAAATTGATATGATCCTTGATCAGCATAATGTCGCCCGGCTTGAAGTTAGGGTTCATACCTCCGGCGGCGTTGGAGACAATCAGCGTGCCGATCCCCAGCGCCTTGAGCACCCGCACCGGGAAAGCGATCTGCTGGAATGAGTAACCTTCATAGTAGTGGAAGCGACCCTGCATACAAACAACCGGCTTACCGCGCAACTTGCCGTACAGCAGTCGCCCGGCGTGAGATTCAACGGTCGACACCGGGAAATGCGGAATCCTGTCATAGTCGACGGTGCCGACCATCTCGATACCATCCACCAGCGAGCCTAACCCGGTACCGAGAATTATCCCGATATCCGGTTGCAGCTTGACCTGTCCCTGTATGTAACCGACCGCCTCGTTGAGCATCCGGTGAAAGTTCTCAATATCGTTCATTGCCGTTATCTCCTTTACATGAATGGTAATAGCAACTGACGCAAATATACGACTTCGGGTGATGGAGTCACCAGAAAAATGATATTGGAATGATTCTCCCCCCTGTCTGATAAGCGGACGTGTGGGCTGATCGACAGCCTCAGATTTAGCAGAGGCTGCCGGACAAACGCCGTGTTATCCTACCGTCTGGTATCGATACGCGGTTCGACAAAGGTATCCCAGAAAAAGTTCCTTTCGTCGTCCCGCGCTTCCGAGAATCGGAGCGCAGCCTCCAGATACTCCAGCTTCGTCTGGTCCCGTCCCTGTGACTGCCGCGCTGTTCTCAGTTTCTGCAGCGCAGCTTCCATTTTATCCAGGTATCGATGCCATTGGCGCTGCGAATCGGTGTCGTTAATCTTCTCAAGTATGAGACTGGCTTTCATGATGCTCTCCTTTCATCGCCGACAATCTAAGGAGGTTATCGAGCGAGGTCAATTAGAATAGGCATCGGCCTGTTGTTCGACAGAAGTTATCCGAGAACGCCGCGGGGTCTCTCCGAAAGGAGGAGCTCCGTTATTTTATGTGCGGCGGAGATTCGCCGCCATTTGGCCAGGGCCAACCCGGACCGGTTTGAACCTGACCAGGCCATCAGCTTA
This sequence comes from bacterium, assembly GCA_043811375.1. GTDB lineage: Bacteria > Zixibacteria > MSB-5A5 > GN15 > FEB-12 > JBDRNJ01. The sequence continues at coordinate 10,013 of JBDRNJ010000022.1, forward strand.
CGTAACATGGGGCTGATATTCCTTGACACGGACAAGCGCTCCGAGGCCGTTGATATCTTCAGCGAGGCTGTTACTCTAATTCGCCCATACGCAGAAAGATGGCCGGGAAGCCCTCATGAGAACTTGCTCAATGACCTTCAGCGCGATCTAAAACGGGCTTCAGGCGATTGAGAGTCATAGTTGAGCAAGTTGCCTGGCCACGCAGCACCGAAATAGCGGAATAACGGAAATAAGCACAGTTTCAATATAGGTCCGGGTTACGGGGGAAGCAATATCAACAGCTATGCATCGCACATGTCCCCAGCCACGAGTTTCTTATCCCAAGCGCCAGTTTTTCTGTTACCTTTTGCCCCACCAAAGTGTCTAAAGGATGATGGCAGACAATAGGATCCTGTTTTGGAAGCTGGTGGAAGCGGAGCACCTTAGAGCCAGAGCTTTCTGCCGCAAGCTGATGGGTAACCGCGACGACGGCGATGATCTCTACCACGATACGCTGGTAAGAGCCTTGTCGAAGTTTGCCGATCTGCGCGAACGAGCGGCTTTCCGGCCCTGGCTGTACCGGATTGCAGTCAATAGTTACCGCAATTGTATTCGGCAACCCTGGTGGCGACGGTTTTTGTCGCTGACACCCGAAGTTACCGAAAACCGAGCCACCGGAAATCTCGAGGCGGTTCAGGCGGCACGGCGGCGGCTGCAAGTAGCTTTTAAGGCCATCACGCCCGATGAGCGAGCACTGGTCATCCTCTTTGAAATGGAGGGCTGGACCATTGCCGAACTGGCCCGGCTCTTCGTCAAAAACGAAGCGGCAGTCAAAGTACAACTGTCGCGGGCCAGGCGTAAGATGCGGGAAGCGATCATTAAGCGCTTCCGGTTCAATCCGACCGAGCGACCATCGCCGGCAGGAAAATGTGAGGATGGTATATGCGTTGCAATGAAGCCCGGCAAAGATTAAGTGAATGGCGGTTAGCCAAACCGGGACAGGTACAGGATCTGCAACTCGAGCGGCACCTGCGGCAATGCCCGGCCTGTGCGCGTCAGGCCGACGCAATTCGGCTGCTCAGGCACGATATCGGTACCAGTGCTGTTCATGATCTTGAAGATGGCCTGCCACTGGCTATACTGAAAAGTCGTGTCGAAGCGCGCGTCTCACAGATACATCAACCAGACACCAAGGAGATTTCACTGATGACTACTATTGTTCGCAACCTTAAGAAACGTCCCCGGCTGAGTGCTGCCGTTATCTTCGGCATCGCGATGCTGGTCTTTCTGACACTGGTACCGTTCAAGTTTGACCACACTGTCGGCTACGAGGTGGCTGTGGCCGGTGTTGATCCGACTCTCGCCCTCGACAACGACAGAGTCGAAGCGCTGCTGGCTAAACTGGGTATGGAAAAGGCCGAGGTTAAGGTTGTCGGTTGTGATACCACCTGTGAGATTGTTATCAGTTGCCTCGAATCGCAGGGCGATGCCGACCTGGTCGTAGCCGCGTTTACAAGTGGCGGAAAGGTCGCATTTGACTGCGAGGTAATTGAAGTGTTCAAGGAGGAATCAGGCTCTTTGCTGGAACAAGCCAAGTGCGCTATTGTGGTTCGTGGGCAAGCGAGCCGGGATGACGGCACCATGCGCAAGATTCTGGTGGAACAACTCGGCGAAGGGTGTGGCGGCGATGCCGTAGCCTGGATGCACTGCCTTACAGACAGCATGCTGTGTGGTGATGGAATTGGTTCCGGTAAGATCGCCATTAAGCTCGCTAGTGATGGTCAGGACGAGGTGTTCAATATGAACATCATCGGCGACGATAGCATTAAGAAGTGCATAATGATCCAGGGAGCCGGAGATGGATCTTTGCAGGATATATGCGCCCGGCTGAAACTGGAAGGTGGGGAGCTTGACGAAGAACTCATCCGGCAGTTGGAAGAACAAGGATGTGAGGTCACGGTGGAAACCAGCGCCGACGGCACACAAAAAGCTGTCAAGATCAAGTGTAACGATAGTGCGCTAGAAGGTATTGAAGATGAAGGCGACGAGTCGGCCGCCAAAGAGTCGACCGAGCCGGATATGCCCGACCAGTTCGAACTGTCCCAGAACTACCCCAATCCTTTCAACCCCACGACAACCATCGGCTTCAGCTTACCGCAGAGCGAGCATGTCACGCTGGAGATTGTCAATATCCAGGGGCAGATTGTACGCACGCTCATCGATGAAGTCCGCAGTGCCGGACATCACCATATCGAGTGGGATGCCACGTCGGATGCCGGCAACAAGTTAGCGTCGGGCGTCTATTTCTACCGCCTCAAGGCCGGTGACAACATTGACTCAAAGAAGATGACGTTATTGAAGTAGACAGCACAGTAATCATAGCAATATAAATCAACCCGGATGCAATCGTGTCCGGGCTGATTTTGTTTGTGAACCGATATACAGGGCCATGCTTTGAGACATCGCCAACGGCTGGCAATCCGAAACTTGTTTGGGATTGAATCAGTATTACCAAGAAAAGTGGTGGGGGGAGGATTCGAACCTCCGAAGGCTTCGCCGACAGATTTACAGTCTGTTCCCTTTGGCCACTCGGGAACCCCACCTTAGGCTACTAACAGAAACGGCGCCAGTGCCGACACCGGCCCCGTATCAATAAGTGTCGAGATTATATATCAATGACTTTAGAAAAGCAAAGGAAAAACTGAACGAGCTATCAGACAGGTTTCAATCGGCCGTAACGCCGCTCTCTTTTATTCGGTTTCGGGCATTATCTGTCGGAACCGCCTCTTCCCCGCTGCGACGAGTCACCAGACGCGCCACCCGCGGGAATTCCCGGCGCAGATCGGACGTGAGTTCATGGTAAGACTGCCGATCAGGTCCGCTTCCGCGCTTTTTCAAACCTTCCAGGGCGATGATAGAAAAAACCGACAAAAACAGCGCCACCATCCCGCTGATGACAACCGTCATCAGACGCCGCGGGCCGGATTTCTGTACCGGCAGCGACGGTGAATCGAGAACCCGGACGATGGGTACGTCTTTCTGAGCATCCAGCTTGGCGACTTCGTACTCCTGACGCAGAAACAGGTAGGTCTTGGATTTCAGTGCGATATCCCGCTCAAATCTGGCCAGTTGCTTGAGTATCTCCGGACTGGTGCTGCCGGTCCAGTCACGGTTAACAAGCTGGAACTGTTCCATGCTGTCCTCGGAGAGAGCCAGTTCCTGTTCAATCGCCTTGAACTGACGATCCAGGTAGCGAGCATTGTCCCTGGCCTGCGAGCGCCTTTTGTGCAGGTTGAAAGTTTCCAGTTCAGCCAGGTACCGGTTGAGAACCTGTTGAGAGAACTCCGGGTATTTCGTCTCCACGGAAATACCGATCACACCCGTCTTCTTGTCGAGAGCAACCGAAGTGATGGCTGCGAGAGCGCGGTGCAGTCGGTCGGGGTTGTCCTGTTTGAAGTACTCAGCCAGCGTCAGTTTCATCGGCTCTGATCTGTGAGTGAAGGAATACTCGTGCTTGAGCACGGCGTCGTGTATCGAACGCGACTGTAATATAACCGGAAACAACTCCGAGGAGTTCTCATCCCTGGTTGTCAGGCTGCCCAGGCCGGCCAGGTCCTTTAGCTGAAACATCTTGTCGGCACCACCCGATGGCAGAATGACTGCGGAGGAGGTGTACATATTTGGCATCAGCAACATGATACCACACGCCACCACAACCACAGCCCCGGATATGGCTGCAATCCATTTCTTCCGTCGCACCAATAGCCCGGTCAGTACAAACAGATCAATCTCAGTTTCCGGCGATGATTCCGAATTGCTCGATTGTCGTACCGGGTTGTTGTTATATCCTCTGTCAGAACCGTTGAACCGTCTGGTCATATCTGCTTTTTCCTGAGTCCGGGGTCTATCACTAATCGTATTAATACACGAAATATGCTTACAAATAATGTGCCATTTGCGAAGCGCGAGTGTGTGTTTGTATCGCATTGTGTGACATAAGGTTAATTGTGAGCGCCGGGCTGTGGAGCAAAACCTTTGAATGTAAATCGGTAATCATGGAAAACGTTTCCGTGTCAAAGAGAAAGGTGATTCCATCGCACAGTTGGGTAATCACCGGGAGGTGGTATATTCCTGCTGTGCCTGCGGCTTGATTTCTGTTGCTGACACCCGGTAGTCAGCCGGTGCGTTCTTGGCCAGGCGAATGTAAGCATCGGCCACGGCGTCCCACTGATAATGCTGCCGCACCCGCTGTTGCATGGCCGGGGCATGATCCGGGGATAACAGAACTTGTTTGAAAGTAGCGGCAATAACAGCCGGGTCAAACAGCATCCCGGTACTGCCTAACACTTCCCGGCTGAACTCGCAGTCAATCGCCATCAGACGCGGACAGGTGGCCATCGCCTCCAGCAACGCCGGGTTGGTGCCACCGACGCTGTTGCCATGAACATAGCAGAAACAGTTACCGCGCAGGACTTGCAGAACCCCGGCGTCATAGTTGGCTTCCATAACACACACACCGTGCCGGCCGTCAAAGGCAACCAGGCGCTGAGCATACGGTGTCGGGTCCTTGTAACCGATAAAGACCATTTTGAAACCGGTTTCACCCAATCCCGACTCGTGAAAGGCCGCAGCCACCCGAACCGGCAGATTGTCTGGTTCGATGCGGGTTATTTGCAGGAAGTATTTGCTTTTTTCAAGGTCGAATTTGTTGAGTATGGTATCCTCTTCACGCCGGGTTATAGTCGGTGGAACCGGGCAACCATAGGGGATGAAGTTGGTTTTTTTGAAGAAACGCCGGCGATAGAAGCCCTGAATAGCACAAGAGTCTGAAATCAGTGTTCGACACATTCTGGAAATAAGAAATGAGGACAGGTAAGAGTATGATTTAAATGGCCAGGACCACTTGGCCCGACGCCATTCAAGACCATCGGTGTTAACCGACATCGGAATGCGAGCCAGCCAGGCCAGAAGGATTCCCGGGAAGTTGGCATTATTGAACCAGAAGACATGACCGTACTGTCGTCGGTGTCGCAGCAGGTGCCACCCGGTTTGAACGGATGATACAAACGTCTCCAGCTTGCGATGACTACTCCCGCGCACATACACCAGACGCCTTCCCCGATGCTCTGAGAGAGATTGCTTGGTAGCGGAAAGGCGACAGAAAACTTCGCAATCATACTCGTTGTCAACGAAGCGGCGGGAAATCTCGTCGACGGCAGTTTCGAATCCACCATAGTTGGCCGGCAGGCCACGAGTGCCGCAGAAGGCTACTGTTTTTCCGGGGGGGGGTGACTGTCGCCACCGACCGGACGTGAAGGCTGAATTATGCAGCCGATTATGCGAATGTGTTTCCGAGCGTCGGGAATCTTCCATTTCCCATAAGTATCGACTGATCGCTTCACTTATTTAACACCGCTGGTCACATTGAGTGCACTTCTGCCCGACTCGGCTACGGCGGCCAGACAATCGAGTGCCTGGAGATATTTCTTGGCCGCATGTGTCCAGGACCAGTCTTCAGCCCGCAACCTGCCCCGCCGGGCGAGGTCGGCCGCAAGGTTGGTATCGGCAAGCAATGATTTCATGGCTGCTGCGATCTGTTCGACATTGTTCGGATCAACCAGCAAACCGCAATCACCGACTACTTCCGGAATAGCGGTTGTATTCGACGTCACCACCGGCGTGCCGCAAGCCATCGCTTCCAGTGGCGGGATACCGAGACCTTCGGCAAACGACGGATAGACAAACATGGTCGCCGCCCGGTAGAAATCGGCCAGTCGGTTATCAGGGACATCGGGAAGGAAACGGACGTACTCGGCGATGCCCAGTTTTCTCGGGGCCGAGAGGATGTCTTCGAATCCGAAATCAGTCTGCCCGATTACCACCAGTGGACCAACATCCGGGCAGTATTGCCTGAGAATGGCATAGGCACGAAACAGACCGAGATGATTCTTACGGGGTTCCAGGCGACCGACGGTGAGCAGGAAATCCCTAACTCCGAATCGACGCGCAATCAACTCAGAAGCGTCTGATCGATACCGTGTAGAAAACCTTTCAAGATCAACGCCGACTGGTACAATCCTGACCTTATCCGGGTGGAATCGGTACTGCTCCACCAGAATCTGTCGGCAGTACTGCGATATGGTATGAACCTGCCGGGCTCGAACGGCTGAGCGCCTTACCAGCATACGACTGCGCCACACGAACGCCTTCTTGAAGAACTGCGGATGGGTTTCAAAGAGCAGATCATGGACCGTCAGCAACCGGTCGCACGGCATCAGCAAAGGCGATATGTAGGTGCTGTGAAACAGCTCTATATCATGCTGTCTGATTAACGGCCGGGTCTGGTATGTAAGCCGTTTCAATCGGGAGGGCGATCGGTACTCCACATGCCGGTCCGGCCCGCCAAAAGGATAGTGCCCCCGCCAATGACCGAAAAACAAATACTTGTTGTGGTTATCGAGTTTTACAACTTCCCGGTAGAGGTTTTCCAGATATGTGCGACTGCCCTGGAATTTACCGGCGAGAACATGGCAGTCAACGCCAATTTTCATCAGGCACCGGCTTCTTCAGGCTGGAGTCGTCCGTGGGCGGTATTGATCTCAATCGGTGGTGGTTGATAGAGTCCGACAAGCGCAAAGACGATCACGATATACCAGAACAGTTGTGTATTGAAATTGGCATTGAACAGCATGGCCAGAAAGATCACCACCGCCAGCGAGAACTTGCGGCCGCTGATCAACCGAAGCAACAGAACGATCACCAGCGACGCTCCGATCAGACCGTAGTCATAGAGGAAGGCCGGTATGAATCCGGTCCGTACGGTGTCTCCATCGGGGTGCACATGACTGAGAAAGGTATCCGTCATGAAAGAAGTGGACGCCATGGCGCCATGGCCAAGATAGCAGTGGTAGTCGGCCGGGTTCAAAGAGTTAAAGTACTCGGTAAAGGGAGCAATGCGCAAAAACAGGCTGGAGTCAATATCATTGAGGTCAAGGGCACTTAGAATCTGCCCGGATACCAGGGCCTGGGCGATGCGTACAACCCTGCTGCCACTGTCCACCACCGTCTGAAAGTCTGCCATCACAGCCACCAGCAGTAAGGTTGCCGGCAGCAGATAGAAGATCCGTCGAGGTAACTCACGGTAAGCTATCACTCCTGCTACTGCTACAGCCAGGAGATAACCATAGATGGAACTGAACGCGACCACCTGGTACAACACCAGTGCTGAATAGAGCAACAACTGCCGCCGACTTGCCGCCCCCGGCAGAGAATACCAGCCAAGAAAAGAGACCAGGACCACAAAGGCAGCGTAGGACGGCTCCGAGGAAAAGCCATAGTATCTCACAACTCCGATTCGCTCATCGTACAGACGGTGAAAGATGTTTCCAAGAACATCATCCGCTGCGCCCGTCATCACCAGCACCTGAGAAATTACGACATTGGCAAAATAAAGAATGATTACAGCCCTGAGAGTGCGGCTGAATGTCTCGACCGGCAGGTAACGTCGGCAATTCATCAACACCAGGAAGGTCAGAAGAAAAATGCCCGAATAGATCACCGATGTCAATTTGGCATCGTGCAGATTGATCAGAGAACTAAGACAGATATAGGCGGCGATCACCCAGACACCAAAAAGCTTGACGCGACCACGCCAGATAAAGAAATAGATTGCTGCCAGCGTTAGGGCCGGCACCGAAACAAGCAGGAAAATCGAAACCGGTACCTCACCAATGGTCATAAGAGTTATGGCCGTACAGGCAAGAGTCAGAATGAGAGCAACGGCGATCGGTTTGATCATGCCGTTACCTGCCTCACGGCAGCAGCGAGAGAACTGATGTTATCCGGGTGCATACAGAGGTTGTCGGATAGAGGATCGGAGATGATGCCGGGAAAACTGTGCTGCATCACGTAAGACTGAAGTTCGGCGGTATCGCCCGATACCTCGGGTATGATATCATAGATGTTGCGCGCTTTCCGGAGATCCTCCAGTCCGACGTGACGGCAATGCGGCGCCCGATTAAAGAACGTCGGCGCCAGGGTGACCGCCGGTTTCCCCAGCAGAGCCGCCTCGTACGCTACCGTACCCGATACCGTAACCACCAGTTCACTGCGCTGGATGATCTCATGCGAGTCTTCGTCTTCACGGATGAAATAAAGGTTGGGCAATCGTGCCAACCGGCGGTAGAACCCCGGTCCGCGATCACCGATGGCATTGCTGTGTTCCTTGACCAGCACCAGCCAGTCATCGGGAGTAATTCGCCAGAGGTTCAAGATATTTACTTGCTGGTCTTCGTAATAGCGTCCGATCACGTCAATCGAAGCCTCCGGTTGCTTATGCAGCGCCAGAAAGACGAACTTCCTCTCCCCCACCTCCGTCAGTGACAGACGTTTAACGAAGCGGTACAGCTCACGGTTCACCTCTTCCCCGCCCCGCTTAAGAAGGCGGACCCATCGACGCTTGATCAGTGTCGGGTCGTGTGCATCGATATTCTCGCCCGTCACAAAACGTTTCATTTTTTTAAGACGTTCCGGCAGTGATCGCGAATGTTGCAGCAACTGGTCGTTACCGGCCAGATAATCCGGCTTCTCGATGGCGATAGTTTTCTCCGATGTCGGCCACGGTTTATCTCCCGGCACCGGCAACATCTGAGACTCACACTCATCGGTGAAAAATGCGAAGCGGCCGTTGGGGATACGAATGCCGGCCGGGTTCAGAAACCGGCAGCGCAGTTCGGAGCGCTGCTCGACCAGGCGACGGATCAGTAGTTCGTGAGCCCAAGTCAATTCCCCGAAGACGTAGTGTATGCTGTTGGTTTGTATGAAATCATATATCGGCTTCTGGATATGCAGCAGGTATTTCACACCCTCATCGGGAATATGCTCCAGCGCTCGATCACCATAGACCAGTTCGTTGAGCTTAAACTCGCCAATTTTGTCGCCGGGAAGGGCAATGTACTTCTTATTGAGGTATAACAAACATTCGGAATCATATCGCTGCAGGAGGTGTTCCCGTAATTTGTGATTCACAACGATCCAGTACACGGACCGACCCGCCTCCTGCAACTGCTGCGCCACGGCATCAAACAGAAAAGTCTTGCTGTAGTTGGAGATGAAGCAAAGGTTACTTCCTGACAAAGCGTCCTCCCCGGTGTTCTACAACACTGTCTTCCCCGGCCAGTGATCGAGCGTCGGACTTGCGCTGCAGGTTAGACGATACGTAGAAGCCGCTTTCGGATATTGTTCGGGAGACAACGGTACCGGCGCCAACGGAGACTTCATCAACAATCGACACGCCCTGTAGAATCAGGCAGTGCGAACCAATATAAACGTGATTCCCGATGGTTACCGGTGCCTGCAGACGAACGTGCTGCAAATCAAAACCATGAGTCCAGATTTCCGAAGCGATACCGCCGAAAGTGACATCATCACCGATGGTAACGGTGTCGGATACGTCGATCGAATGCTTGCGCGTGATGAAAGTCCCCGCTCCGATGAACAAGTTCTGACTGTCGGCAAAAGGAGATTCGCCGGGACGGCTGCCGGTCACGGTGTTTTTGGACACTACCGCCGATCCGGCTCCAATACGCAATTCATTGACGTACAGAAATTTGTTGAGAACCCTCACTTCGCTCCCGGGGTGCATCTTCAAATGACCAACATTGAAGTAGTTGAGTTTACCGATAGTAACACCACGCAACCGGCAACTTCCCAGACAGAGATAGTTGCCGGGACCAATCCGGCAATCATAGGTGATGTCATAACGAAGAAGTGTCCGGTACAAAAACACCCTGATAGCATTAAACGGCATACAGGCAATGAAGACGAGTGTGATGCTTTTCAGTCCTGGCATATCTGACCAAACCCGGATCGCAGAAACCATAGTACCATGACCAGGTTACAGACCATCCCGGTCACCATCCCAAGGGAAATTGTATATAGCGGCGTTCCCGGGTTCAACAATAAAACTGTTACAAAAATCAGCGCGGCAACGACAGAAAACAGCAGAATATAGAGGTTTTTATTCATGCGATTAATGTATAACTCGAAGTATGCCACGTAACACCATGCCACTGTGTATATAACAATCATCACGGTAACGGCGTTAATATCGACCGTAAACGACAGGTTGAGAAACTTGATAGCGGCCAGGCCGCCAAACACCAGCAGGATGCTGACCGACATCATGGTGGTGTACAGAGCCAGCACTTTCCGGCTTATCTCAGCCTTAGTATCAATGAAGATTCTCTTGGACAGGTACCCCACTGCCGAGGCATGGGCCAGTTGGATGATAATTGCTACCCGCTGCACAAACGAAATCTGAAACATCTCTTCCTGGGAAAGGAAATTGCGGGCATAGATCTTGCCGTAGTTGCTGATAAACATGAACAGGAAGATGTTGAGAATAATCGGCCAGGCAAAAGCCAGTGACTGCCGTAGGTAACCAAGTAAACCGGCTAGATTTATCCGCGACCGCTGCGTAACATAATAGACAAAGGTTACCGCCAGCAACGCTGCCTGGCCAACGAACAGGTAGATCAGATCGATACCGCCCAGAACACTCCGGGCCAGAATCAGCAGTAGTATCGTAATGGTGCTAACGGTAATGGAGAAGGCAAACACTTTGGCCGGTCTGTCGATCAGGCGATAGTAGATAACAAAGAATGCCATAAAGAACATATAAATCGTTCGGATAAAAATATAGAGCCAGGTGAGAGTGACCTCGACTCCGGCCAGAGCCGCCACCGACAGCAGTGCCAAACCGAGCAATTCATAAGCCGCCAGTTGCAACAGGAACCAGCCCCGAACATCAGATACCAGCCGCTTGCGATCGGCTGCCTGCCGGTAGGCATAGAGAAAATATTTGCTGACACCGAGTTCAATGGCCACGGCGGCAACAGCGGCGATGGAGTATATGTATTCAATTTCATTATAGAGGGCTTTGTCCCTGAAGGCATAGAGTACCAACAGGGGTATGGCAAAGGTGAGAGACTTATCCAGGTAATTCAGCACGGTGTAGCTGATCAACCCGGACTGTGCGTGAATCAGATCGCCATATCGAGTCATGCCGGTGGGTCCTGAGACCGGTGGTGTGTAACCGCGCCGACCTGGTCACCCTGGTATTGGAGTGTCTCGGTTTTGAAGAGACAGAGAGTGGCCAGGGTGTAGATTTTCAACAGGTACTTCTCGTCCTGATAAACCCAGCGACCGGGGTGCAGGAAGGGCAGCACGGTTTTATACTGTCCATATTTTCGCAGGAACGAATCATCACTGCCCAGATCCCGACGGATTATATCGTCGATGATTCTCCCCAGGGCTCCGTTAAACAGCAGGTACATGCTGCTGGATACTGCTTTCTGCCGAAAGAAGATATCGTCGTTCAGCCGATCCCGAAACGCCATCCGCAGCAGGTACTTGTTTATCAGCACCCGATCGGTGGTATATCGATCGTGGCCGACTATAAACCGCGTGGCCTGTCGAAAAGGTATCGCCGAAGAGAATTCTGCCAACTGGGGGTCATAGAAGGGCATGGCGATATAAGTTCCTCGCAGACGGGCCAGGTCCTGAAGATAGCGGATGTCATCGGTATACTGTTGCTGCCACTTGAGTCTGACTATCTCGTTGTACAATTGACGCTGTGTGCGAATTCTGTTGATATCAAGCGTGAAGAAATCCCGGGCAGCTTCATAGTAAGATCGCCAGGGACCGTCGGCCGGGAAATCTTCAGGGCAAACATGAAAGAAATACTTCAGGAGGTAAACCGGCACATTCAGGGCATCCACGGCGCGACTGATGCCTCTCAGCCAGCGTCGATTGGAATGGACCAACGCCTCCGGTCGCACGGCCGACAGGACCCGATGCAGTCCCGACATTGCGGTCCGGCCGGAGGGTGATTGCCACAGCCCGAACATGTGAAAGGCCAGTTTGTCGACGGGATTCAGGTCGGGTGTGTGCAGCCTGGTGTCCTGTCCGGCAAAGAAGGTCTGATGGTCCGATGGTCGGCCCAGGTTGCCGAAAATCCACATCCCCACGTAAGGGTTGTTCATAGCCGGAACCCGGCTCTCAAAATCGGCGAAGTTGTTCTCGTCTTCGGGGTCAACCTCGACAATATCACATTTGACACCCAGGTGATCGGCGATGCTGCGGGCGTAGACCGTCTCGTCTTCGTCGGTCCCCTTTACTTGGAAGGAAACGGCCCGTACCCGATCGGGCGCCACCTCGTGAAGCGCAATCAACATTACCGCCGAGTCCAGCCCGCCCGACAGGAGGACGACATTGTCGGCGGCAGCCTGCCGTTCGTGAGCGGCTACGATGTTATCACGCAGGAGTAGAACATTGTCTTTGAAAGAAAGTCCGTTGTCGGCATCGGCCAGCTTCAGCCGCCGTTGCCCTCTATCGATGACCGTCGGACTATCGTCGAACGTCATAGTTGCACCGATCAACACTTCCCGCACGTCACGGTAATACGTAAAGCCGTCAAAAGTGTAATTGAGGTAAAGCAGTTGATGGATAGTGTTGTCGTCGAATTCAGTGGCACCACTTTCGCGGGCTACCTGGTGCACATTGTTGCCCACACACAGAAAACCGGTGCGGATGCCGTAGTAGCCGCTCTTGATCCCGGCCACATCTCTCAACAAGGTGATCTTCCTGCCGATTTTATCCACCAGCACCGCGAAGTAAGTAACCAGCGGCAACGACTTGACCTCGCGGCCATCGGCCAGGTCTATTGAAAGCTGCCGGACCAACCTCTCGATAACGTTGCGCCGAGACTGATCAAAAGTCGTATCCAGCAGCAGAATCAGCCGGTCATCTTCGTAGCAGTACTCAGTATCGTCAACCTGATATTGAATACCGGTATCCCCGGTCCGACACCAACGGTATCCTGCCCGTTGGCGGACGTCACTTCTCTCAGCTACCAGCAGCATGGTCAGTGCCGTTTATTTCCCATCGGAGAGCAAATCCCAGTTCACCGGTGTTCCCCTTTTGATATCTCGGGATGCCTTCCTGCCCAGGAACACTTCAAAGTATTTAGTCGGCAGACCCAATCCGGGTCTGATGGCACGCAGGTTTTCAGGCGTGAACTCCTGCCCGGCTTTGACGTCGGCGACTACATAAAGTGAGCGTCGAAACTGCAGCGATTTCTTTTCCTTTTCGGTCCGGCCGTAGTGAACCCGGCCCAGCGCCTGCCAGGCGCGTTCGCATTCGAGCACCAGTTGCCGCAACTCAAGCGGCTCCAGGGAAAAGGCTGAGTCGACGCCACCATCGGCTCGCGCCAGGGTAAAGTGTTTTTCAATGACCGTGGCGCCGAGCGCCACGGCGGCCACGGCCACGCCGATACCCAGCGTATGATCCGACAGGCCCACTTGCACGTCAAACAGGTCACGCAGGTGAGGAATGGTCAGGATATTGGTATTCTCCGGCGAGGCCGGGTAGCTGGATGTGCATTTCAGCAGTATAATATCCCGGCAGCCGGCCTCTCTCGCCGCGCGCACCGTCTCATCGAGTTCGGCCACCGTGGCCATGCCGGTGGATATGATCATCGGTTTGCCGGTGGCGGCTACCTTGCGAATCAACGGCAGATCAACGTTTTCAAACGATGCAATCTTGTAGGCGGGTGCCCGGAGGTTTTCAAGGAAGTCAACCGCAGTGTCGTCAAAGGGCGTGCTGAAAACGATCAGGCCGAGCTCTTGCCCGCGCTCGAATATCGGCTGGTGCCATTCCCACGGCGTACAGGCCTGGGCGTACAAATTGTAGAGCGACGTGCCCTGCCAGAGGCTGTCGGGGTCATCGATACGAAACTCTCTCTCATCCAGATCAATCGTCATCGTGTCCGGTGTGTATGTCTGGAGCTTGAGGGCATGAGCACCGGCTTTTGCGGCTGCCTCGACTATCTGAAGTGCCCGTTCAAGCGACTGATTATGATTGCCGGACATCTCGGCGACGATAAAGGGATGGTGCTCGGACCCGACTGTATGATGACCTATCTGTATTGCTTGTGGCATTGGCCTCCTCCTTACGCCGGCTGCAAAGCCTTTCCCGTCAACTGCGCAACGGGCGTATCCCATCCTTGAGTAAGCAGATGTTCAAACCGCGCTCGGTCGCGCATGCGGTGGCAACTTCCTCCTTCCGGTTGCGGGAACGAGCGGCGTCGCCCTGACCGAATCTCCGGCCAGACCTCCCGAAACAAATTTTCAATGGCTCTGGAAAGTTCTTCATAGGTTGAACGTAGAGTAGCATCCGGAGGATAAGTAACTTCTTGCTGTGCGAGAATATCGCCGGTGTCTACGCCCTCATCAATGTAATGTATTGTCACACCCTTGGGCGTATCTTCAAGAAAGCTCCACAGATTGGGATCCGCCCCACGATTGAACGGCAGGTAAGATATGTGCAAGTTCACCAATCGGCCATGGAACCTCCGGAGTACTGCTTCCCTAATAATATACCGGTAGCCGTAGCTAACAATGATATCAACACCGTCAAGTATGTCAGACCCGCCTGACAACCTCTCGTTGGTGATCTTTACCACATCACCGTACGACTCCAGGTATCCCACAAACTCCGGTCGCGGAGGACCGAGGAGGAGGATCATCATATTGAAACCCTCTCCCCACACCGTTCATGGAGGATATTGCAGACGCGTCCAGCACCGCCCCCATCCACCAGACCGACAGCTTTCCTCCTCATGTCGCGGAGCACGAGAGGTTTATCCACGAGTTTATTCAGTGCAGTACAAAAATTCTCAATCGTAACTTCCTCCCCCCTACCCAAATAAAGGACGGCTCCAAGCTGGTGTACTTGCTGTGCTATTTCGATCTGATTCTCGGCAACGGCAATTACCAAAGCCGGCAGACCGAGGCAGCACCGCTCCCAAGTGGTGGTCCCACCGCCGCCAACAGCCAGATCAGCCCGGACCATCAGCTCAGCCATATTCTCCACCTGGTAATGAAGCATGACATTTGGCATACTGCTGCTTGCAGCTTCAATTTGTTCCCGATGCAGATTGGCGCTACCCACTACTACATCAACGGTAATATCAGATCGTCCTGTCAAGTGAATGGCTTCAAGAGCCTTGGCGGTTTCGTTCGTTGTATCAACCCCACCAAAAAAGATCAGAATGCGATCAACCCTGTCATTTTTCTCCGGTATCACTTCTCGTGCTGCAATGAACTCCGGGCGCAGCAGAGCGTTCTGAGGTCCCAGCAACAACCGGCAATGGTCGGGCACCAGCCCGTCATAGCGATGTTCAAGGTTCTCGTACAGGTTCTGATCCAGCAGCAGGTCACAGTCATGTAACCGGTCAGCCAGGTCGTCAATTACCATGATTTGATTCACCAGCGGACGCAGAACCCGTTCCCAGGTGATGTCCAGGGCGTAATGATCCACTATCAACCAATCAGGTGCCCGAGGCAAGTCCGCCAGGAGAGATCGGGTCTGACCAACATCGACATCCCTAGGAACACTCAGCCAGGACAGATACTGCTTGCGCTGACCGGGATCATCAAAGGGATGACCATCATGCGGAAGACGTTTGACTGTGAATCCCTTCCTCTTAATCATGTCACAGAGATGACCCGGAAACTCCCGACAGATAAAGGTGACCTGCGCTCCGTGCTCGCGCAGCAGGTGCGCCAGCGTCAGGCATCTCATGACATGCCCGGTGCCGATGCGGTGTGAAGCATCAGAGCGAACAACGATATTCATTGCCCATAAGCCTTCTGTTCTATGTGTGTATTGATTGCCGCCCAATCAGGATGCAGTTCCAGCAGTCTGAGGCAATCGTCAAGCGTAAAGGTCGCCTTGGCGGGATAGAGAGCTTCGATGATCCGTCTGGCGAGCTCAAAGTCCTCGGCCGTATCCACCGTCCACCGGTGGTGGCTGTGGTCTTTACCCAGAGACACGTTGGCCAACCGATACCGCTCCGGCTGCCGATAGATGAAGGGGGTTACATGTTCGCGTTCCGGGCGAGTGGTGGCACTGATAAAGGCTTCATCAAGAACGCGATAAGAAAACATCTCGCAGTCCATACCACGAGGATAGGTGCGTTTCAGTGTATTCGAGACATAGTCGTACTTTCCCGCTGTATCGCCATACTTCTCAATCACGGTATCGATTACCTGCGGATCAATCAGCGGGCAATCGGCCGAAACCCGTGTTACCAAGTCGGCCTGGTGAATCCGAGCCGTTTCATGATAGCGAGACAGCACATCTTCTTCAGCACCGCGAAAGACTGCCACACCCATCCGTCGGCACAGGTCAACAATAGGCTCATCGGTAACATTGGTTGTGCAGGCGACAACCAACTCGTCCGCACAGCGCACACGCAACAGCCTCTCCAATTGATATTCAAACATCGGCCTGCCCAATATCTGCTTAATTACTTTTCCCGGGAGGCGCGTCGACGTCATCCGTGCCTGGACAATAACGACCGTCTTCATGGTTCCCTCATCAGGGCCGCTTCCAGTGCCCGGATTACCCTCAGGCAATCGACTTCAGTTAGGTCCGGATACATCGGCAGGCTGAGCGCTCGAGCGTAGTATTGCTCCGCATGAGGGAAATCGCCCGGCCCGGTTCCGTAACGTTCACGGTAGTAAGGTTGCAGGTGAATCGGTATGTAATGCACCTGGGTGCCAATTCCAGCCTCTCGCAGTCTCTTCATAACGACGGCTCGCGGGATGCCATAGTGATCAAAATCGATCAGCACCACGAAAAGATGATAGGCGTGTTGCCTGCCCGGCAGCAGCGTCAGTGGCCGTACGAGATCGTTGTCGAAGGTGTCCGCCAGCAACCGGCAATACTCTTCGGCCAATCGGCGGCGTCGGTTCAGCGACCAGGCCAGACGGCCCAACTGGCTCTTACCGAGGGCCGCTTGTATATCGGTCAGGCGGTAATTGTAACCCAGTTGCTGCATTTCGTAGTACCAGGGATTGGTAGAGCCGTCCGGCGCCAGTGCCTCCTCCGGGCAGCTAAAATCCTCCTTCTGCATACCGTGATTGCGAAATCGTCTTAGCCGTCGTGCCAGGTCGGTATCAGAGGTAGTCACAGCCCCACCTTCACCCATAGCCACGTGCTTAACCGGATGAAAAGAGAAAGTAGTCATATCACTGTACGGGCTTCCTCCCAACCGCCACGACTTCTCGCCATAATCATATTCAGCTCCCAAAGCATGACAGGCGTCATCGACGACCACGGCACCATGTTCGTGGGCCAGCGAGTATATTTCTGCCAGGTCGACCGGTTGACCGGCCAGATGCACCGGCACGATTGCTTTTATTCTCCGTTCGTGGTCACTTTCGAGGATGCGGGCCAGAGCCGCCGGGTCCATCAGACCGCTGTCGGCATTGACATCGGCGAAGCGAACATCCGCTCCCACGTAGTGGGCGCAGTTGGCCGAGGCCAGAAACGTAACCGGGCTGGTTACAATCTCATCGCCCGGTCCCAATCCCAGGGCCAGCATGGCCAGATGCAAAGCGGCCGTACCGGAGGCACAGGCTACGGCTTCAGCAGCGCCGGTAAGGCGGGCTAATTCATCCTCGAAAGCCTCAATAGCCGGACCCTGTGTCAACCGCTCCGACCGCAGTATCGCTACAACAGCCTGCACATCTTCGTCGGTAATGTGCTGACGGCCATAGGGTAAGAAAGGCGGCTGGTGCTCCTGATCGGAGACCGTCGTACCGGCCGGATCGGTGAGGTTTCGCCGACGGCGAGAGACACCGGTTTTAGGATTCAATTGTTACTTCCTCCGTCAACCAACTCCGTGTGCTCTGTCTCACTATTGGTATGGACGACCGAGAGTTGCCGTCGGTTATGCGCATGTGAAGGTACTCCAACGGAGAAATTGCCGTCGACATGTTCTTTGATAAGTTCTCGCAATCGATTCACCGAGAGCCAGTCGGAGTTGGTGCCGCTGTTATATTTGAACCCGTCCGGACAGGGGCGGCCACCGAACGCTTCCCGCAGACGCCGGGGATCCCATAACGGCATCGAGGGCAGGATAACATAGTAGTTGTCGAACTCGATAGTGTTGAGCGCGTCGGTCTCCGTTATCATTTCCTCGTGCAATTTCTCACCCGGCCTGATGCCGACTATCTCCCGTCGACACTCGGGACCGATAGCCTCGGCCAGCTCGGTGATCCGGTAGCTGGGAATCTTAGGCACGAACAACTCTCCGCCCCACATGTGGGCCAGAGCATAAAGGACCAGGTCGACCCCTTCCTGCAGGGTGATATTGAACCGCGTCATGCGCTCATCGGTGATCGGCAGCACTCCCTCGTGCTTCTTTTTCATAAAGAATGGTATCACGCTGCCACGGCTGCCCATCACGTTGCCGTAACGAACGACCGAAAACTTGATGTCCCGCTTGCCCTTGAAGTTATTAGCCGACGCAAACAACTTGTCCGAACAGAGCTTGGTGGCGCCATAGAGATTGATCGGCGCCGCAGCCTTGTCGGTGCTGAGAGCGACTACTTTCTGCACCCCCTGATCGATGGCAGCCTCGATTACGTTCTGGGCTCCGATGATATTGGTTTTGACGGCCTCAAAGGGATTGTATTCAGCGGCCGGAACCTGTTTCAGAGCCGCCGCATGGATGACGATTTCGACCCCCTCCATAGCTTGCATCAACCGCCGGCGATCCCGCACGTCACCGATGAAATACCGCATCTGGGGATACTTCCGGGTGGATAACAGTTGATCCATCTCAAACTGCTTGAGCTCATCGCGAGAGAAGATGACCACCCTGCTCACGCGCGGATAGCGTGTCAGAATTGTCTCTACGAACTTCTTTCCAAAAGAACCGGTACCACCGGTTACCAGAATTGCTTTTCCTGACAGCATCTTATCTCCTTTTTATTCCTGTTGCAGGGAACGAGGTGGAGCGGTCAACATCAACTAAAAACAGCAGGTTCAGTCATCGATTCTAAAGCGGCAGTCGTGGTCATCCTCGTAGCGTATTTCATCCACCGGACTCTGTCGGCCCTCACCGGCATAAAGCCGGTTGGGAGCATTGAAGACTAACCCGTCCACGGCGCCGATATTCCGGTAGGCGTGAACAACACCCGGGGGTACAATAACCAGAACATGCTGCTCTTCACCGACGTCGATGGACCAACTCTGATCGAAGGTGGGTGAGTCGGAGCGATTGTCCCACAAGTAAAGGCGGAAAGTAGAAGATCCCAGGAAACAGAACAGATCGGCCTGTTCACGGTGCTCGTGCGGTCCCCGGGTGACACCGGGCCGGGTCATAGAGATATAGCTCATGGTCGGGTGGAACTCGCGCGGTAACTCATCATGACGATACAGTTCCGCCAGCCAGCCCCGTTGGTCGTGGTGTCTTTGAAATTCCCTGATAATGACACCGTTGATTTCACATTTCATTGTCTGAGCGCTTCTCCTTCCTGCCGCAGGAATTCGTCCAGAGCCTCCTCCCACGGACGCATTATGTTCAGACCGAGCTTCTTGAGGCACTTGTTTTCAAGGGTTGAGCGATGCGGCCTGGGCGCCGGACGTGGAAATTCATCAGTCGAGCAGGGCGTCAACTGTACCGGCATATTCATCTGGTCGAATATCCGACGTGCTACCCCATACCACGTTGTTTCCCCCTCAGCCGTCACATGAAAGATACCTTTCAGATTATTGGCTATAATGACACCCGTCTGGCGGGCGATCTCAACCGTCCAGCAGGGGCTGCCCCACTGATCGTCGACTACTTTCAGTTGTGAGAGCTTCTCTCCCCGACGGCTTTGCTCAATCTGTCGCCGCCCGAGTTGCAGCATGGTGCTCACAAAATTCTTTCCGTTACGGCCATATAACCAGGCAATTCTGAGCACGGCGTAGTCATCCAATAGCGCCGCCACCGCCATCTCTCCGTCCAGTTTGGTTTGGCCGTAGACCGTCCGGGGTCCGGTGGCATCTGATTCGACATACGGAGATGTCTTTGTTCCATCAAAGACATAGTCAGTCGAGTAGTAAACCATCCCGGCGCCGATCTCACGGCAGGCTCGGGCGACATTCTCAGAACCAACGACATTCACAGCCACGGCTTCCGATCGGTCGGTTTCGCAGCCGTCGACATCAGTACAGGCGGCCGCATGGAGAACGGCGTCGGGCTTAAATCGTCGCAGGCATGAAAGCACCGGCTGGTAATCACGGATATCAAGGTCCTCGATATCGACTCCGTTGACCGTATACTGCTGTTTGAGGATGCTGATTAAATCGGCACCCAACTGACCCCGGCAGCCGGTTACCAGTACTTTACGAATCGCCATCGACCTCGTGCACAACTTCCAAAAGGTATTTCTTGTACGAATTATCGCCCATGCCGTCCAGGAGCGTCTGCATTTGTTGTCGATTTATGAATCTCATCCGGTAAGCAATTTCCTCGATACAGGCAATTTTCTGGCCCTGCCGCTTCTCGATGGTAGCTATAAAGTTACAGGCGTCAAGCAGGCTGTCGTGGGTGCCGGTATCAAGCCAGGCGATTCCACGGCCCAGCTTGACCACATTGAGGCGGCCACTGGCCAGGTAAGCCCGGTTAACATCGGTAATTTCCAGTTCGCCGCGTGGTGAGGGCTTGAGTTCTTTAGCGATTGACACCACGTCGGAATCATACAGGTAGAGGCCGGTGACGGCGTAATTGGACCGGGGCTTGATCGGCTTTTCTTCAATGGTGACCGCCCGACCGGCATCATCGAACTCCACCACACCGTAGCGTTCCGGGTCCCTGACATAGTAACCAAACACCAGTGCACCTTCTCGAAAAGCCCTGGCTTCGCGCAGGAAATCATAGACACCGTAGAAGATATTGTCGCCCAGTATCAGCACCACACTATCGTTGCCGATGAACTCTTCACCGATCAGGAAAGCCTGGGCAATCCCTTCCGGCCGGAGCTGCACCCGGTAGGAGAAATTAAGCCCCAGGGAAGAGCCGTCACTCAGCAGTGACTGGAAACTGGGCATATCCTGAGGGGTGGAAATGATCAGAATGTCCGTAACCCCGAACAACATCAACGTGGACAGGGGATGGTAGATCATCGGCTTGTCATATACCGGCAGCAACTGCTTGCAGGCTATCTGTGTTATGGGATATAACCGGCTGCCGGCTCCACCGGCCAGAATGATTCCTTTGCGTACGGGTCCTGCCATGCCAATTCCTTATCGGTTGGTGTACATTTCCTGGTAGTATTTCCGGTACTGGCCACTAACACAATCCACCAGCCATTGATTGTTGTCCAGATACCATTGCACTGTCCGGCGGAGACCGTCCTCGAACGTATATTCCGGTTTGAAACCCAGTTCTGCCTGAATGTGAGAGGCGTCAATTGCATAACGGAGGTCGTGGCCGGGACGATCCCCGACAAACGAAATCAGCCGTTCATGGGGCGGGTCACCCAGCTTCTCATCCATTATCCGACAGATCATCCGCACCAGTTCAATGTTTTGGATCTCATTGTTGCCACCGATATTGTACGTGCTTCCCGGCTTACCCCGGTGAAACACCAGGTCCAGAGCGCGGCAATGATCCTCGACATGCAGCCAGTCCCGAACGTTGCGGCCATCGCCATAGACCGGCAGGGGTAAACCTTCCCGTGCGTTTCTTATCATGAGGGGAATCAGCTTCTCCGGAAACTGGAACGGCCCGTAGTTGTTGGAACAGTTGGTCGTCACCGTATCCATCCCGTAGGTTCGGTGATAGGCTCGCACCAGGTGATCCCCGGAGGCTT
Organism: bacterium; assembly: GCA_043811375.1. Taxonomy (GTDB): domain Bacteria; phylum Zixibacteria; class MSB-5A5; order GN15; family FEB-12; genus JBDRNJ01. The sequence goes on from JBDRNJ010000022.1 coordinate 31,708, forward strand.
TCGACGCCGAGTAGGGCGAGTTCGGCCGGTAGGGTGAATCTTCAGTGAACGAACCATCAGCACCCAGCGAACCATAGACCTCGTCGGTCGAAACGTGATGAAAGCGAAAACGACCGGCAGTCTTCAACCTGGCCAGCGCCAGTTCCAGCAGATTAAAAGTACCTATAATGTTGGTATGGATGAACTCAGCCGGTCCCGTTATGGAGCGATCGACGTGTGACTCAGCCGCCAGATGGATGACGGCGTCTACCCGGTGCTTTTCTAGGCAGTCCGCCAACCTGTCCCGATCGCAGATATTGATCTTTTCAAAAACGTAGTTGGGAGCCTGCTCCAGCGGTTTCAGATTGGCCAGATTACCGGCGTAGGTCAGGCAGTCCACGTTAACAAACAGGTAGGCGGGGTACTTCGGCACCAGGTACAGCAACAGGTTGGAACCGATGAACCCGGCTCCGCCGGTTATTATGATGCGCCGGTCAGGCACTTCATCATCTCTCATAAGGCAAATACACTCCCTTTCATCTACAGCGGTATATATAGGAGAAAGGGGAATGACAGACAATAAAAACATGGGGTAAAAGAACAAACAGTGCTACACCCGTTGGGTTTTCAAACCCGATAGACAACCATCCGGGCGATCCGAAGATCATCTGGTCACAACGAGATCGTTACGATAGTGCCTATCGAGGTGATTCCGAATAAGGTTGACTTCCGGGACAGTCCGGGTACATTATGAGCGATTTCACAAGGTTGCGGCGGTGTGACGAGAGGATTCGGCAAATGAGCTCAGGTGCTCCGGAGAAGGAGGGAATTGCAGGAATGACCAGGCAGGTGGACAGTGCCCCGAGCGGCTGATTATACGTCAGGTCGGGTAAACGGGTCCGATGAATCTGGACTGGCGGGTTCTGAACATTACCGTATTCTCCGACGAAGAACCACTATTCGATTGGCATTAATCTATCTGAGTCCGGTGGTTATACTCGCCGCATACTTCATTCTTCAGTATGACGCAGTTGTTTCTGAAAGTGAACGTCTCCACCTCAGGGCTATTGCCGAAAGCCAGGCCAACACCCTGGATCTGTTCTTATCTGAGAGGCAAGTCAATCTCTCCAACCTGATTGATGACCCGATGTTCTCAATCCCGCCCACATCCGCCGGTCTGAAAGGTGACCTGATGGGATTGCGCAGAATAAGTGACGCCTTTGTTGATATCGACTTTTTCGATTCGTCAGGGGTACGGGTGGCCTATGCCGGACCCTACGAATCTCTTGAGAAACAGGACTACAGGTCGGAGAAATGGTACTCCACTCTGAGGGAGCAACAGTCCAGCTTCATCATCACCGATATTTACCTTGGCTTCCGACAGAGACCACATTTCACTATCGCGGTGAGCAGGGTTACCCGTGAGGGTCCCGTAGTCCTGCGGGCTACTCTCGATCCTCAGAAGATGTATCAGTACATAAGCTCTTTAGAAGGTTCCAACGAAGTAGTCACATCAATTATCAATCTGAACGGGATATGCCAGTTGGCTTCGGAGTTGATCTCCAGACCTTTGGACACCAACTCTTTTATTCCACCACGGACCCCTCGGCAGGGCGCAGCCAGAACCACTGTTGAAAGCTCGTCGTTTACATACGGCTACTCCTGGCTGCACACAGTTGACTGGTCACTGATCATTCAAAAATCTCCCGAACAGTACCAGGGCTTCTTCTCAGATTTTCGAGTGCGAGTGATTGGTATCGCTGCCGGAATGGTCATCATCGGTTTTGTTGTCATAGTCAATCGAGCTCGGAAACGAGTCGAACTTCAGAGAGAATCCGATATCAGCAGGGCTCAGCTCAGCCATGCCACCAAGCTGGCATCAGTGGGTGAACTGGCGGCAGGCATAGCTCACGAGATCAACAACCCATTGGCTGCCATAAACGAAGAGGCTGGGCTGATGAAAGACCTTATGAACCCAGACCTGGGAGATCCGGTCAAGCCGGAAGAGCTAACCCACTACCTGGATTCAATTCAGGAGTCTGTTTTCAGGTGTCGGGATATCACTCGCAAGTTATTGGGGTTTATCCGCAGGACGGACATTGATCTCAAAAAACATGACATCCACGAGCTGATCGACGAGGTTGTCGACGGTCTGTTGGGACCCGAGCTGATCGTGTCGAATATTGAGATCGTGAGAAAATACGATACGGACATTCCGGAGCTGGTTACCGACGGTAATCAACTGGAACAGGTACTGTTGAATATTCTTAACAACGCCGTGGACGCCATGCACGGTGAACCGGGCAGAATCTCGATCGTAACTACCCGACAAGACAAAAGCGTACATATCAGCCTTTCTGACACCGGTAAGGGGATGAATCGGCAGCAGTTGGAAAACATCTTTGTGCCGTTCTACACTACCAAGGAGGTTGGCAAAGGGACCGGTCTGGGGCTCTCAGTCAGCTACGGCATTGTCAAGAACCTTGGAGGAAAAATAGAGGTTAACAGCGCTCTCGGACAGGGGAGTACATTCGAGATAGTGCTTCCCATTAATCAGAAAGTCAGAAGCGCCGAGGTTTAAAAGGGGATCAGAGAGTGAGGAAACAGGTTATCCTGATATTTTGCTGGAGGTCGTCGTGGAAATAAGGAGTGTCAAGGAACTGATGGTGCCCCGTGACCAGTACGCAGTGGTTTCCCAGGAGGCCACCCTGCTGGAGGCGATCCTGATTATGGAAGAAGCCCAGAAACGGCGTGATCGCCGGTGGCAACCTTTTCGATCTGTGCTGGTAGCCGATGAAAACGACAAAATCGTAGGCAAACTAGGTCAATTGGCTTTCCTGAAAGCACTCCAACCTCAGCGTGGTGTCCTCCGCGATACAAACAAGCTGGCCAGCGCCGGCGTAAGCGAGCAGATGATGACCTCGATGATGGATCATTCCCGATTCTTCCAGGACAACTTATCCGACTTGTGTCTGCGGGCTGCCAATGGGAAGGTTAAGGACGTGATGCACCCCGTCAGCGAAAGCATTGACGAGAATACTCTGCTGGGAGAAGCCATATCCAAAATAATTCAATGGGAATGCTTGTCTGTCCTGGTGACCAGAGGAACGGAGGTGGTCGGGTTGTTGCGGCTTTCGGACCTTTGTCTGGAGATAGCGGAGTATATGAAGGACCTTTCAAACTGATCAATATGGGTTAATCGGAGTGAATAAATGCCCAGAGTACTGCTGATTGATGACGAGGACAAGTTTCGCATATCACTGACACGGCGTCTTAAACTGCATGGCTATGATGCCGTTGATCTGAATAACGGTGAAGATGCCGTCAAGCTCGTACGGAGCGACATGGATATCGACGTAGTCCTTCTGGACCGCAAAATGCCGGGCCTGAGCGGTGAACAGGTTCTTACGGAACTGAAGCGATATCGCCCTGAGCTTCAGATCATCATGCTGACGGGGCACGGGACGATGAAGTCAGCGATGGAAACGGGAAGACTTGATGCCTACACCTACCTGCAGAAACCATACGATTTCGACAAGCTGACGGAAGTGATTGACGCGGCGCGGAAAGACAAGGTCCATGTGATGGCGCGCCACGAAATCCCGCATATAGAGAAAGGTTCCGTCCGGAGTTGGCTGAAAGGATCACACAATTCGCGTCCGGGCGTTATTATTCTTGGTTTGATTCTGTTCACTGCGCTTGTCCTGACACCGCCCCCTGACCGGATGTTACAACTATTGTCTTCACCTAAAACAGGAGAATTAACCGACCCCTCAATGGGTTATGCCGACTACCGGAAGATGCACGATGGAGAGAACATCGCCGACTATTATAGCCGCACGTACAAGCTGACCGAGACTGTAGTCGACGACAAGGGAAACGAAATCCAGCAATCCCTGAGTCCCCACAATGCCGCCTTCCGGGCCAAGGTCATGCTGGGCACGCTGATCGTGGCGGCGCTTTTCTGGGCAACCGGTGCGGTGCCGGTGGGTATTACGGCTCTGCTGGTGGGTGTGTTTATGTACCTCCTGGGAGTGTTGCGTCCCGATGATATCGCCAAAGCTTATTCCAAGGATGCCGTCATATTCATATTCGGTGTTCTCGCCATGTCCACTGCCATCACCAAGACAGGCCTGGATAGAAGGATAGGGTTGCTGCTGCTGGGCCCGTCCAAGAATTTGAAACTGCTTCTGTTCCTGTTCCTGCCGATGCTCGGTATAGCCTGTTCGTTCGTTTCCGAACATGCCCTTATCGCTTTTATTATGCCGCTTTTCATGATGGTATATGCCTCGTCCGTGCGTGCCGCCGGGATCAAACAGGACAAAGCTCTGGCGGTGATGTTCGTGCTGTCGCTTTGTTATGTAGCCAATTGTGGAGGACCGGGTTCACCGGCTGCCGGTGGACGCAACGCCGTGATGCTCGGTATCCTTACGGATTACGGCATACCTCCCACTTTCGGGGAGTGGGTTCAGTATGGCCTGCCGTTCGTCCCCGTGATGGCGTTGGTTATTGGCGCCTACTTCTTCATTGTTTTCCGCCGGAAACTGAAGGTCAAGCGGCTGAACGTGTCGTCTCTGGTCCGCCAGGCGTCGGAGAGGATCGGCCCCATGAACAAGAATGAATACATCACGGCGATTGTCCTGGTGGGCTTAATCCTGATGTGGATTACGACCAGTGATCTGTTCGGTATGGGAGGACCGATTATATTGTGCCTGGTTGTTCTCAACATTCTCCGGATTTTACGCTGGCGCGATATTGCCGGTATCCCCTGGGACGTAGTCGCACTGTATGCCAGCGCCTGCGCCATGGGTAAGGGATTGGCGGTCACCGGCGCAGCACTTTACCTGGCGGACAGTTTCACTTCCCTGTTGCCCGAGTTCTTCCGGAGCGGTGAAGGACTGGCTATCGCGACCAGCCTGTTTACCGGGATAGCGACAAATTTCATGAGTGACGGCGCCACGGTGTCGGCTATCGGCCCGATTACGATCCCGATGGCCACGATCTCCGGAACTCACCCCTGGATGATTGGCCTGGCAACGGCGTTTTCTTCTTCGTTCGCACACATGTTGATCATAGGGACTCCCAACAACGCTATTGCTTATGCCCTGGCCAAGGACCCACATACCGGAGAGCAGCTGGTAACTCTTTCTGACTTTCTCAAGCATGGCTTTATGATTCTGATTCTATCATTTGCCGTACTTTGGCTGTGGACCTTTCTTGGGTACTGGCGCTGGATAGGGTTCTAAGGAAAACATAGGAAGGTGGATATGTCTGACGGAATTAAACTCCTTATCGTTGATGATGAAATCAAGTTTCTCAATTCAATCGCCAAACGACTGGAAATGCGAGACTTCGATGTCACCAAGGCAACCAATGGCCAGGAGGCTCTGGAAATTGCCGGGCGGGAAAAATTCGACCTGGTCTTGCTGGATCTGAAAATGCCCGGACTCAACGGCAAGCAGGTACTCGAAATCCTGAAGAGGAAGCACAAGTTTCTCGAGGTCATCATCATTACAGGTCACGGGTCACTTGACTCAGCAGTTGAATGCACACGGCTGGGAGCTTTCGACTACCTGCCCAAGCCGTACGAGTTTGAGAGTCTCCTCGAGAAGCTCCAGAAGGCGTATGAGGCCAGGCTGGAAAAGAAGTTCGAGGCTGATCAGGATCGACTGGAAAAAATCAGCAAGCTGGCCACCGGCCACAGCGCCCTGGGTATTCTGCGTGAACTGCGCAAGCTGGACGACGAAGAGAAGTAAACGCGGCTTCTGTTCGAACCCCGGCGTTCACCAGTGACTGAGCTTCCAGCAAGTACCTGGTGCGAATGAGAATACTCAGGCAGGGAGCAACGCTTCCGGCTGCCTTTACGGCCCGCTCAATCACGTCCGGGTCGTTGATGACAATCACAAACTCCTTTGCCCGTGAAGCAACCGGGTTGTCAATCACAACCTAACTGGTTATATCATTGAAAAATGCCGGTCCGCAGTCCGGACAAGCCCTGCGCTCGTTTTTGGGGAGTTTGGTTGCCGGTAATAAAATGGCGCCCCCCAGAATTGAACTGGGGACACACGGATTTTCAGTCCGTTGCTCTACCAACTGAGCTAGGGCGCCATCGTCAGTTAAGACTCAGATTCGGAATTAATCAGGTTATCGACGGATGTCAACCGAAATTCACCGTCTCCTGAAGATGTACTGCTTCGTTTGCGGCCACAGCAAACAACCAAAGGCAATCCCGGCGAATGGGATCAACAACAGATTGAGTGTGTCCCGATAACCGACCACAGCCAGCACGACAATCAGGGCGTTGATGACGGCCAAACCGTACCATCCCCAGACTTTTAGCTCCCGGTAGGCAAAGGCTACTGTTATCAGGGCAACGCCGATCAGTCCCAGGATAATGGGCTTACCCATATCACTATAGTTGCGGTCGAGAACCCCCAGTATGATCTCCACCACACCGTAGATTAGAAACAACGCCGAAAACAGAAAGCCCCACCAGGCGGCCAGCCTGTAGGTCAAGGGAGCGCTCTTGTTTTTGTCAGACATATCCAGGTATCCTCTCAAACATCTTTCAGTTACAATCAACCAACAAGCCGGCACCAATGAAACCGGCATCGTTCCCCAGGGCGGCTCTGACGACACTCAGTTTTTCGACGGCCGTTTCAAACGCCCGCTTCTTGATCTCTGCGGTTACGGCCTCAATAAAGCCTGCCCCGCCCTGGGCCACCCCACCGCCTATCACTACGACTTCCGGGTTCAAAAGATTCACTATCCCGGCCAACCCGATTCCAAGGTAACCGGCTGTTTCATTGATTATATCGGTTGCCAGTCGGTCGCCCCGCTTGGCAGCAGCAAATACTTTACGGATCGACAGGTTAGCTGACCCACCTTCAAGTATATTCTCAAGTATCGGGCATGTTTCCCGCTGCATCCGAGTTGCAACTTTGTCAAGTATTGCCTGAGAATGGCAGTAGGCCTCAATTGTCCCGGGTATACCGGCGTGAACCTGGTCGGAGTCGAAGTTTATGATCATATGTCCCAGTTCCCCGGCTGAACCGGTAGCGCCTCGCCACAGTTTGCCATTAATGACGACGGCTCCCCCCACACCGGTCCCAACAGTCACGAACACGGCGGAGTCGGCACCGGTGGCAGCGCCGAATCTCACCTCGGCCAGGGCTACGGTGTTGACATCATTATCAACCCAGACCGACATATTCAAACGCTCACTGAGAACCCGGCCAATCTCCATCCCTTTCCAGCCACTGATATTCGGACAGGGACCGGTGACCGTACCGGTTCGGATGTCGACTGCGCCCGGAGTACCGACGCCAAGCCCTTTGATGATAAAATCCTCCTCGGCGGCAGTGCACAGCAAACGCTCGGCTATGTTGCCCACCAGGTGCATCAACGGTGTCGCACCTTTTTCAGCCAGTGTCGGTCGCTGCTCCTTATGTAGAATCTTTCCGGAGCTATCGAACAGACCAAACTTGATGTTGGTACCGCCGATATCAATACCCGCATATACCTGGTTGTCAGTCATCTACACTGTCACAAACAATCATTCTCATTCAAGCAAAAGCTTACCCGATGGTATCCAATAAATAAACCTTCTGGATGATATAAGTGCTGTCTCAAGCTGTCAAGTTCAAAACAAAAAGTCGATTTCGACAGGCTCAATGGTACAATCTTAATGAGTAAGCCGCTGTCAAAACCTCAGATAAGTTCGTCAACATCGATCAAGAAGATCGTTGACAGAAGACCAAAATGGGCTATATTACGTATTGTAATCCTTGACGGAGTAGTCATTTGTACTGTGGACTTTGTTCCCACCTACTCCCACATTTTGGCCAAGAATAGACAGTAGAGAATATCATATTTTTCCGATCAAAACATAGAGGTATGAAATGAATCATCGATCCCGATTGACAGTTCCTGTTCTACTCCCGGTAGGCATTCTTCTCGCTATGATCTTGTTGATCAACCTGCCCGTGTTCGGCCAGACGATAGATGAAGCGTCCTATGAGGAAGGGCAGTTTATCATCCAGCTTGCGCCCGGCGGTGACGTGCAATCTTTGTCCAACGCTTTCGTCATGCACAACCTGCGACCGGTGAAGGTGCTGTCGCGGCGCATGAATATCTGGCTCTTTGAGTACGACCCGGGCTATCTCAAGGCGAGTGAACATTCGATGATTCTTCGTGATGTCCGCAGCCATCGGCAGGTGGAACTGGCTCAGTTCAATCACCACGTATCGATGCGTTCGACTATTCCCAATGATCCCAGCTTCAGCAGCCAGTGGAATATGCATAATACCGGTCAGACCGGCGGCATTCCTGACGCCGACATCGACGGACCCGAAGCCTGGGACATCACTGTCGGTGATACTACGGCGTTTGGTGACCAGATAGTAGTGGCCATTATCGACGGCGGCTGCGACCTCAATCATGAGGACATCGATTACTTTAAGAACATTCACGAGATACCGGGCAATAGCATTGACGATGACAACAACGGCTACGTTGACGACTATGACGGCTGGGACGCCTATGACAGCGACGGCAGTGTTCCCAGTAGTTCACACGGGACGCATGTGGCCGGTATTGCGGCCGCAATCGGCAACAACGGCACCGGTGTAACCGGTGTCAACTGGGGCGTCAAGGTGATGCCGATTGCCGGATCATCTACGGTTGAGTCGATCGTGGTCGAGGCTTACGGTTATGCTCATGAGATGCGTGCCCGCTATAACGAGACCAACGGTGACAGCGGGGCTTTTGTGGTATCGACCAACTCCTCGTTCGGTGTCGATTACGGCGATCCGGCCGATTTCCCCATCTGGTGCGCCATGTTCGACTCGATGGGTGCCGTTGGTATGATTTCTGCCGCAGCTACGGCCAATATCAATATCGATATTGACGTTCAGGGTGACGTTCCCACTGCCTGTCCCAGCGATTACCTGCTCTCGGTGACGAATACGACCGATGACGACGTCAAGAACACCGGCGCTGCCTACGGAACCACCACCATTGATCTGGGTGCTCCCGGAACCAGTGTTTACTCCACAATCCCCGGCAACAGCTACAGCAGCATGACCGGTACCTCAATGGCTACGCCGCATGTGTGCGGTGCTGTGGCTCTCATGTACGGTGCTGCCTGCCCCTCACTGTTGCAGATGGGCAGGACATATCCGGATTCGCTGGCGCTGATGGTCAAGCAGGCTATCATGGACGGTGTCGACGCCAACACATCGCTGGCGGGCATCACCGTCACCGGTGGGCGGCTCAATGTCTACAACAGTCTGCTGGTGATGCAGAGTTACCCCTGTGGTGTAGCCATAGCGCATACACCCCTGCCTGACACACGTGACATCCTCAACGACTACGAGGTATTGTGCACGATAACGTCGGACACGGGTCTGGTGGCCGATTCGTTGCTTTTGTACTATCAGATCAGTTCGACCTGGTATGAAGACACGCTGGTGGCGACCGGCGGCACCGACGAGTATAACGCCTATATCCCGGCCCAGTCGCCGGGC
>JBDRNJ010000023.1:0-22765 GCA_043811375.1 bacterium
TGTCCGACTCCGTTTTCCACTTCGTCGATACAATAGGGCTGAGCGGCAAGTCGAATATGGCGCTTGATGCTACACTGGATATTACCAGTTCCGGTGATGAGTTCAACTTTGTCATCTATGCGTACGATGACACGTTGGCCACCTGGCTGACGGTGGTCGATTCAGTTGGGCGTACACCTTCGACGGTAACTCTTACCGCCGATGGCAGCGGACTGGCAGTGGGAACGTATCAGAATAGATTTGCGGTGTTGGGCGACGAGACCGTCTGTGAGCCCGATATGCGATTCTTCCATGTCACACTCGAGGTAGTAGTTGATACCACCGGTGTCGATTCCCTGTGCCATGATTCGATGATGGTGGCTGAGGTGATGACGGTTCCCGGTGCACCGGCCATGGTACCGGTGGACTTCACCAACTGCTGCGATCTCTCGGGCATCGGGGTGGTGCTGAGTTGGGGTTCCGATTACGTCGCCCTCGATTCGGTTTCCTTTGTTGATTCGCGGTTGGTCGATTTCCTGCTTAAGTATGATACTATTGACAACGTCGGCCACCGAGTCGCGGTTGGTGCAGCCAATGACGGAACGGCTCTCAATGTTCTGCCGGGAACGGGTAATTTCGTCAATCTGCACTTTTCCGTTCTGCCGGGTGCGCCGCACGGTTTCTATGAGATCGGCATTTACGATTTCAAGTGCATCAGTTGCCTGAACCCGATTTTCTCAGAAGATTGTGGCGAGGGCACCGAGTTGATTATCCCCGGATTTGAGCCCGGTGGTATCCTGGTTGATACCACCACTCTCTATTTCTGCGGTTATGTTGTTGACCCCGTCGGCAACCCGATACCGGAAGCAACCGTTGAGCTCTGGGCCGGTTTCCCCTATGGATCACCGGACGACATGACCCTGACCAACTCGTCAGGAGCCTTTGCCTTTACCGGCTTTGCGATGCCGCCGTTTGATCTGTGGGCTTACCACGAAGGCTACTATCCGACGTTGGTTGAAGATATCAACGCCCTGCTCAGCGACGACACCACTATCGTCCTGTATCCGGTCGAACCGGTTACGCCGACGAACGAGTGGGTCCTGTTCTATTGTTCTGACAACACCTACATGGGTGAACCGTTGCCGGCCGGTTCGGTGGTTGATGCCTTCGATCCGGAGGGTACGCACTGCGGTACCTTCTTTGTGGAACATGCCGGTTCCTATGGTTACCTGTTGGCCTATGGCGACGATCCGTACTATCCCAATGACACTACCGATGAAGGAGCCGAGCCGGGTGACCTGATCACGTTCACGGTTAACGGTATCGAAGCACTGATCACCGGTGACCCGACCTGGACCTATCATGGTGACAGTAGTGAAGTCTGCCTTGAGGTGGGCGTGGTCGACACCACCTACTGTGATCTGTTTGAGGGCTGGAATCTGGTGAGTTGGAACCTTGATCAGGAATCCGACAACATCGTTGATGCTCTGGCTTCCATATCCGGCTGCGTCGAACTGGTAATGGGCTTTGAACAGGGTGGTCTGATCTACGATCCGGGTCTGCCGGAGTTCTCGACCCTGTGGGAGGTCGACCATCTGAGCGGTTACTGGATCAAGACCAGTTGCAACACCACGCTGGAGATCGCCGGTATGCCGGTGGCGGCGACGACCCCGATCGCGCTGACTGCCGGATGGAACCTGGTTTCCTACCTGCCCGATTTACCCATGGCGACGGGTAATGCTCTGGCATCATTGGGCGATAAGTTGATCGTGGCCCTGGGTTACGAAAACGATTCCGGATCGGTTTATCTGCCCGGTGAAGACCTTTACAACAGCCTGGATACGATGGCCGGTTGCCTGGGTTACTGGGTCAAGGTACTGCAGGATACATCACTGGTTTATCCAGGGACATTCCCGGTGGTGACGGCTCCCCAGAAGAGCCATCAACCGGTGATGAGTGCCGCCATAGCGGGTGTGACGGCGACCAATCGCTGGGTCAATGTCTTCTCCCGGAACCTGACTCTCGATGGTGCGACGATTGCCGCTGGAGCAACCATTACGGCTCACAACCCTGACGGCCGGATAATCGGCAGCTTCACGACCATTCGGGACGGTCAGTTCGGCTTCATGTCGGTTTATGCTGATGATAACGCTACTACTGAGATCGAGGGAGTGAGGGCCGGTGAACGGTTCTATCTCGCCGTGAACGGAGTGGCCGCTAACGAGACATTCGTCTGGACTGAGACCGGCGACCGGATGGAGATTGGTGCCCTGACGGCCAAAGCCGGTTCGCAACAGGTTCTGCCGGATGGGTATTCGCTGAATCAGAACTATCCCAACCCATTCAACCCGTCGACCAATATCAGCTTCACGCTGCCGATGGCCGGCCAGGCCAGGATTGATATCTACAACATCCTGGGCAAGTTGGTGGCGACGCCGTTTGACGGTACTGCCCGTACGGGTGAGAACAATATTGTTTGGGATGGTCGCAACCAGGCCGGTGAGAACGTTGCCACGGGCATTTACTTCTACCGGTTAACGGCCGATAACTATGTAGAAACCAAGAAAATGACCCTGATGAAATAGGTTTTTCGACCTCTCATTGAGGTTTTGCGAACACTTCCGGTCGGCCGGTTTGGCCGGCCGGAATAACCGATGGTGAAAACGTGAAGACTTACATTGTGACGCTGATGCTGACAGCATGCCTTCTGGCGGGAGTCGCTTCCGCGGTCCGGGCGGACGCAGAAACCAGCAACGAGTGGGTCAATTTCAAAGGAGATGTTACTTTCAACGGTCTACCGGCTCCGGTCGGCTCGCGGGTCGATGCTTACGACTCCGTTGGCACTCACTGCGGTACATTTACCGTTGGGGATATTGTCGATTCGGCCGGCATCTATGGCTATATGTCTGTCTACCGTGACGACCACTCATTCCCGGACACGGCCGACGAAGGCGCCGAACCGGGTGAAAGCATCTTCTTCAAGGTGAACGGCCGGTGGGTCGATTCGCTCAGTGGTAACGTCATCTGGGGAGTCCACGGGGATACCAACACGGTGAATCTGTACGCCTCCGGGACGATCCTAATGACTCCAGTGGTTATGCCCACTACTCAGTCAGCAGCTTTTGGCGACACTGTCCGCTGCTGGGTGGGTGTGCGCAACGATGGTGACGGACTTGATTTCTATGGCATCACGGCGACATCGTTTCTGGGCTGGGAGACAGTCAGCCAGGACAGCTTCTCCTATGCCGATACCGGAGATACCGCCTGGTTGTATTTTGATGTTATCACGCCGGTCTGGCCGGGCTGGGATACCCTGGACAATATCACGTTCTCGGTCTTTTCGTATCTCGACACCAGCCAGCATGTTGACAGCACCGTCGACGTGATAATCTCGTTTTCTGACGTTGCTGAGCCGTTTGCTGAATTGCCGGGTCATTTTCAACTGCTCCAGAACTTCCCCAACCCCTTCAACCCGAACACAACCATATCATTCACTCTGGCAGAGCGGTCGGCGGTAATGCTGGAAGTCTATAATGTACTGGGACACGTTGTCGAAAGTCGCGATCTGGGCGTACTACCGGCTGATGATCACAGTGTTGAATACGATGCTTCCGATCAAGCCTCCGGCGTATATTTCTATCGGTTGTCTACCGAGTCAGGCAGTCAGTCCCGCAAAATGGTTCTGCTTAAATAGCCGCCGGCATTTTATAACAGCACAAAACCCCGGTTTGCGCCGGGGTTTTTTTCTTGTTTTTGATATAGCCTTGGCCGATCTTGAAGTTAGTACCGATTGGCGGCAAACCTACGGGGAGGGCGGTAGTCGTCATTTTTGTGGTCTTAAAAGAGAGTAGCACTCGGTGGCATCTGAATACATCGTGGTCGGCAGAACTGACCGGGGACTGGTCAGACCGGGTAACGAAGACTACCTCCATCTGGATGATAAGAACGCCGTTTATGCTGTCTGTGACGGCATGGGCGGACATCAGGCCGGTGAAGTGGCCTCCATGACCGCCTCCGAAACGATTCGAGTTCTGTTCGACCAGTTCCACAACGACTTATTGCGAGATGACCGGCTTTCTCCCGGCAGGGCACTGCCGCCTAATGGTGATATACTGCTGAGATCGATCCGGCTGGCCAATCGCCAGATATTCAACCGGGCTGCCGCTGACTCCTCGCTGTCGGGCATGGGTACGACAGTGGTGGCGGTGGCGCTTCAAAACGACCTGATGTCGGTCGCACATGTTGGTGACAGCCGCGCTTACCGCCTGGATGAAAGGCAGTTGCAACCGCTGACCAGGGACCATTCCTGGGTTTCCGAGATGCAAGCTAACCACAACCTGTCGGAAAAGGACGCCACTTCGTTTGTCGGCCGCAATGTCATCACTCGGGCCTTAGGTGTTCGAGAAACGGTGGAGGTCGACTATCGCCTGGTAAAAGTAAAACCGGGTGAGGTTTACATTCTGTGCTCCGACGGTCTGTGTGGCTTTGCCGATGATGATGAGATATTCGCGGTGGCGGACCGGGCTCGAAGCGACATTAGCCGGATCGTTGACAACCTGGTACAATTGGCTAACGATCGGGGTGGCTCCGACAACGTCACTATCATTGTTATCGAAATCAAGCAGGTCGGTGTTTCCGACATACCGGAAGTGGAAGTTTTTACTCTGCCGGAAGAGTCGGTGGAGGAACTCCAGGCTGAGGATGAATGGCTGGCCCGAATGGCGGCTTTCAAGACTGAACAAGCACAGACACAACCGCCGTCGCGCAAGCCCCCCGGCCGCTTCCTGCTGACACTTATCTTTGCCGCTTTTATTCTCCTGGCGTGTGTCTTTGTCTATTTTCAGACAATCAAGTGAAGTCTCGTCTTAAGTAATCATAATCAATCGAAGACCGGGTTTTACCTTTTTTGGGTTGTAGCGCAATACAACAGGGGAAGGGAATAGAGATGCCGTCACCCTTCGACTACGCTCAGGGTGACATTGCGATACCATTTTAGTATAGCGTTTCTACCTTAGCCATGCCGTCATAGTTTTGGACATACCGTCATGTATCAGTCATGGTGAGCGGAGTCGAGCCATGATGCGATGTGACTCACTACAACAAATAAACGATATTACATTCCCGGCAGATTAAAGCAGACGACTTTCGGTTCGGTCATCTCCTGCAGCGAGAATTTCAACCCTTCCCGACCCAGACCGGAGTACTTGACGCCGCCGAAGGGCATGGAGTCCAGCCGGTAATCGGTCGAGTCGTTGATTATGACGCCGCCGCAGTCCAGTTCGTAAGCTGCTTTGAAGGCCGTTTCCAGGTCACGCGTGAAGATTGCCGCCAGCAGGCCGTACGGCAGGGCATTGGCTTCTGCGATGGCCTGGTCGAGATCGTCTACCGGGTAGAGGTTCACGGTTGGTCCGAAGACTTCCTCGCAGTGGATTTTAACATCGTCGGGGACATTTTCCAGCACCGTCGGTTCGACCAGCGCACCTTTTCTGCCACCGCCCGTCAGGACGTTGGCGCCTTTGTCGGCCGCCTCGGCGACCCACTGTTCGACCCGTTCAGCCTCGGTCTCGGTGATCATCGGACCCATATCGGTTTCTTCTTTAAGTTTGTCGCCGATTTGGTATTTCTTCGTCAGTGCCACGAAATCAGCCGTGAATTGATCGTAAATGTCACGATGCACCAGCAGTCTCTGCACGCCGATACAGTTCTGTCCGGCCGCCCAGAAAGCACCGGAGACGCATGACTCAACTGCCAACTTGAGGTCGGCATCTTTCCAGACGATCACCGGCGAATCGGAACCGAGCTCCATACCTATTTTCTTGATGCCCGCTTTCGAGGCAATCTGCTTGCCGGCCTCGACACCACCGGTGAAAGAGATCATGCGAACTCGCTCATCGGAGACCAGCGGATCGCCTATCTGAGAACCATAGCCGGTAATGAGCTGGATTGCCTGCGGCGGCAACCCGGCCTCCACCAGCACTTCCACCAGCTTGATGGCTGACAACGGCGTGACGGTAGCCGGTTTGAGTATGACCGCGTTACCGGCGGCGATAGCCGGACCCAACTTGTGTGCTACCAGGTTAAGCGGATCGTTGAAGGGCGTTATCGCCAGCACGACGCCAATCGGGAAGCGGTAATAAAAGCCCCGGCGCTTCTCACCACCGGGGAAAGAATCAAACGGTATAGTCTCACCCAGAATTCGTTTGGCTTCCTCGGCTGCTATCATCAGCGTATTGACGCACCGTGACGCTTCCTTGCGGGCTTCGTTGATCGTCTTTGATCCTTCCCGTGCGATGATAGTGGCAAATTCGTCCAGGCGCCCGGAAATAAGCCCGGCCGCCTTGTACAGCACCTGGGCCCGGTCATAAACGGTCATTTTCTTCGTTATTTCAAAACCTTTGACGGCAGCGCTCAGGGCCACCTCCACATCCTGTTTCGAACCGGCCGGGATAGTATCGATAACCGAGTTGTCAAAGGGGTCGTTTACGTCGATAGTCTTGTCGCGGTCGACCCAGCATCCATCCAGCAGCATCTTCATTTTTTGCCTCCCACATGGATAATATCAACCAGCGCGCTGTAGCCGGTTTCGGCTCGTCCGGCGCCCGGTCCGACAATGGTGACGTCACCGAGAGCATCCGTCGAAAACGTCATGGCATTAGTGGCTCCCATGATACCGGCCAGCGGATGGGTCAGGTCAATTTCTTCGGGCGCCACACTGCCTTTTATCTGGTCGCCATCGCGCCAGACCTTGCCGATCAGCTTAAAACGCTTATCGCGCGATTTGGCGTCGGCTATGGCGTCGGCGGTTATCCCGGTGATTCCCTGACAGGGGAAATCGTCAGGTTTGGAGTAAGAGCCGAAGACAGCGTTGGCCAGGATCGTCACCTTGGCCAGGGCATCCCAGCCCAACACGTCGGCATCGGGTACGGCTTCGGCGTAGCCCAGTTCCTGTGCCTTTTTGAGGGCATCTTCGTACGACATCCCTGCTTCCATCTGTGTCAGGATATAGTTGGTGGTGCCGTTGAGGATCCCTTTCATTTCAGTAATAGTAGTACCGGCCAGCGTTTCGCGAACCAGGTTCAAAACAGGCGTGCCGCTCATAACGGTACCCTCGTAAAGGAACTTGACGCCCTTTTCGGCGGCCAACCGGGACAACTCGTGGAAATACAGAGCCGTCGGTCCTTTGTTGGTGGTGGTGACGTGCATCCCCTTGTCTATAGCGGTGCGGATGTGCGATGTGGCCGGTTTGCCGGTCTTGATATCGGTATAGGTCATTTCGACCATCATGTCGGCATCGGCTGATTTAATCATGCTGAGGGCATCACCTTCATATTTGTCCGGCGAGTTTGCGATACTTCCTCCGGATTTGGCCGCCTTGAGTGCTTTCTTTAGATCGACGCCATCGGCATTGTACAGACTTCCCTTGAGCATGTCGGCGATGCCGACGATGCTGACCTCAAGTCCGTAATCGGCCTGCAGTTCCTTCTCTTTGGCCAGCAGCAGTTCGGCCAGGCCCTGACCGACAGTTCCAAAACCGATCAACAAAAGACGCATTATGTTCAATCCTCCTGTGTTTCGCTATGAAGTAGAGCAGAACCCCTTGAAGGTTGCCTTAAAAGTAGGTTCCGGTTATGTCACTTCCCACGCCAAACAAAACTGCGATTCATTAACTCCGCGCAGCGGCGGGGTGGTAAGCCGCTACTACTCTATATCGCGTAGCGGCGGGCTTTATGTCCGCCGGTGGCATCGCCATTTCTATTGGTGGGAGACAAGCCCCCATCCTACGCTGGCTGTAATCATCACCTTTTGAGATAACCTCCTTGTGGTTCTGCTATTTTCTGGTTTCAGCAGGCCGAATCGCATTGGGTTCCGTCCTACTTGGTTTGATACCGGTCGGGTGCGTCAAAGAGGTCGATGACGTTGACCCGTGACAGGAAGGTGGCCGAGTGGACGGTCCCTTCCGGGATATAGTATGAGTCACCCTGACGGTAAGTCTTCGTCTCATCACCGATAGTCAGTTTCATTTCACCCGCCAGCATCACTCCCCACTGGGCGCAGTGCGAATGGGGCGGGATGCCCCCGGAGGGCTGAATATCAAAGAAGACCAATTGTTTATCACCCCCCTGCAGCAACCAGCCGCGAACACCCTCCACGGGGATGTCTATCTCAGGGAGACCCCGGATCATATCCGGGTAGACGGTACCATCCCACTCTTTTCTCGTCTCACTCATGGTAATCCTCTCTATCGGTACGCGATTTTCGCAAATCGGGCGTCATGCCCGCGACGCATGATCTCGCGGGTATCCTTGTCGCAACGAATGCACTTATGGTAGATGACATCGCCGATCAGTTCTGCCTTTTCGTCCCGTTCCCGGTCTGACAGGAAATAAGCCTCCATAGTGTCATAGGGGCGCGACTGCCCGTCGCTTTCGTACTTGATGGTTATATCGCAGCCGCCGTCGAGCACCCGGAAAGCATTTTCGGTCCAGTCAAAGTCGGCCATGCCCAGGTCGGGGTTGATTCTCAGGTGGGCCGCCAGTGAAATCGGCGGCAGCCCGGAGGCTTCGAGTTCCCTGGAGCACTGCATGAAAGTCTCTGGGCCGGCGGCGTTGCCGATATTGATTTCATAAAGCGGGGTGGTACCGTCGTCGCGCAGGTACTCCTTGACGATGTTCATCAGCATCCGGAACTGGATGGCATTCTGCGTGGACAGCAGCATGGAAATCTTGAAACTGATCTGCGGAATCTGCCGGCCGAAGTAGCAGGCGGCGATAATTGTCGACCAGCTCGGATTGAGAAAGAAGTTGGCCCCGGTTTCGAGTGCCGTGCGGATGATGCCGTCCAGGTAGACCAGGTGATTATTGTCGCCGACTTCGATACCGCCGAAGTTACCGAAGGCGGTACCCATGTTTTTTAGAATCAACTGGCTCAGGCCGTCGCCGAGGTTACGGCGATCAAACTTCTCACCGGTGATTTTCTCGATTTTGGCAAACCGATCTTCCAGCATCGGGATACCGATCAGGTTGGTGGAGCAGAACTTGCTGGCCCCAAGGATATTTTCCGCCATCGCCAGTGTGGCCTGCAGATCACCACTGTAAACGTAGTGGTCGGTCAACGCTACCACAGAAATCATTTCGGTCGGGAAAAGAACGTCCTTGTTTTGCGCAATCCGGCGCATGCAGTCCAGCGTGACGCGGCTGCCCTGGAAACCGGAAACCTGGGTGGTGCAGACACCCTTTTTCGTTGTCTTGATCCCTTCGGCAGCCACAAAGGCCTCTACTTTGGGGAAGTCTTTTGCGTACTTTTCCGCCTGGTCGAGCATATCAGCGTAGCCTTTGTCGGCGGCGATCTTCTTGCGGTTCTGATAGTCTCGCATGGCGGTGATCTTTTCGCCGATCGCTTTGGCGCCGCTGTAGGCGTTGATCAGGGCATCGATAGCCCTGGTATCTCGGTCGCTCAGGAGCTTGAAATGCACCCTCGTATCCTCCCAGTTATGACAAAAGAAGCATCTTTCGCATTCTCATTGCGGTTGCAGATGTTGGTGACCGGTTAAATCTCGGTCATACAGAAGGTAAGTTACGGCCGTCGGGGCTGCTTTTCAAGCGGTTTTTGGGGGTCGGCAACGCGCATAAGAAAGTCGGAACCTCAGGGGTTCCGACCTTGTCTGCTGGATGATGTGGAGCCAGAGTAGCTTGTGCGGTAGGATAGACAGCCGGTCAGGCCGGGGTCTACTCCACCTGTTGCTCGACGATACGGTGGGTGTCGCGGGCGATAACCAGCTCCTCGTTGGTGGGCACCACCAGCACTCGCACTTTGCTGTCGGCGGTGGAGATGTCGGATTCGACCGCCAGGGCTTCTCTGTTTTTGCTATCGTTTAAGGCTATGCCCAGGAATTCCAGATTCTCGCAGGTAAGGCGGCGTACTTCAACCGAATTCTCACCAACCCCGGCAGTGAAAACAAGCACGTCCAGCCCGCCCATCGCAGCGGCGTAAGCACCAATGTACTTTTTCAGCCGGTAGCAATAGATATCCAGCGCCAGTTGGGCGTTGTTGTTACCTTCAGCGGCTGTTTCAACAATCTCTCGCACATCGGAAGAAATCCCGGAAATACCCGCCAGGCCGGAATGCTTGTTCAGGAGTGTGCTGGCTTCGTGAAGGCTGAGCTCTTCGTGGCCCATAATGTGCAGGATAACGGCCGGGTCCAGGTCACCGGAGCGGGTTCCCATCAGTAATCCCTCCAGCGGCGTAAAGCCCATGGAGGTGTCGACCGAATTACCGTTGTCGAAAGCTGTCACCGAGGCTCCATTACCCAGATGGCAGGTTATCATTTTGAGTTCGGTGATCGGTTTATCGACCATGGCGGCGGCCCGCTTGCTGACATAGCGGTGTGACATACCGTGGAAACCGTAACGTCGGATGCCATATCGCTTGTACAGGACATACGGTATGCCGTAGATATAGGCATACGGCGGCATAGTGTGATGGAGAGAGGTATCAAAAACAGCCACCTGGGGAACATCCGGCAGTGCTTTCAGGCAGGCATTGATGCCGCGGATGTTGTGCGGGTTGTGCAAAGGAGCCAGTTCTATCAAGTTACGAAGTTCCCTTATTAGTTCCAGGTCGATAAGAACCGAATCGGTGAATTTCTCACCGCCGTGAACCACCCGGTGTCCCACTGCCTGAATCTCGGAGCGGTCCTTGATGACCCCATGTTCTTCCGACAGCAACAACGAAACGATTTGCTCGATGGCCATAATATGGTCGAGGATTTCACGGGACCTTTTGAATTCCGGGCGGTCGTGTGGTTTGTGCGCCAGGACGGAGGCCGACATGCCGATACGTGACACCGACCCTTTGGCCAGCGCTATCTCATTCTCGGTATCAATAAGCTGGTACTTAACCGAGGATGAACCGCAGTTAATAACAAGTATCTTCATTATTAAACACCTGCCTTTATCGATGGATTTGTTTCCCCTTTAGTCGAAACCCGGTTGCCCTCCTCGTCATACCGGAAGAATCCCTTACCCGTTTTAACACCCAGATTCCCGGCTCTGACCAGTTTGCGCAAGAGTGGGCATGGATTGTATTTGTGCTCGGAGAGTTCCTCAATCAGGTTCTCCATCCACGACATAACCACGTCGAGTCCCATCATGTCGGCCAGAGCCAGGGGACCGACATTGAACCCGAAACCGAGTTTCATGGCTTCGTCGATATCATCAGCAGAGGCGACACCTTCCATCAGAACGTGCATGGCTTCGTTCAGCAGCGGCACGATAATGCGAGTCGTTACATAGCCGGGATACTCAATAACCGTGATCCATTTCTTACCGAGCAGTTCGGCGAATTCGACCGCTTTGTTGAATGTCTCCTCATCTGTTTTGAGTCCCTTGACTATTTCAACCAGTGGAATCTTGGTCACCGGGTTGAGGAAGTGCATACCGATAATCTTCCTGGGACGCCCGGTGACGGCGGCGATCTCCGAGACGGAGAGTGTTCCGGTATTGGTGATCATGAGAGTATCGGGGGTGCAGATGGAGTCCAGTTTCTTAAAGAGGGATCTTTTGTTTTCCAGGTTTTCAGGAATCGCTTCCATCACAATTTCGCAGTCTTCAGCCTGGGAGATGTCGGAGGAGGGGGAAATTCGCGCCAGTATGGCTTTCTTATCGGCCTGGGTGAGACCCCACTTGTGTATTTCCCGGTCGATTGACTCGGCAACTCCCCGGATACCGCGCTCAGCCAGCTTGGTAGTTTTGTCTACCAGAATGACTTCGTTGCCGGAGTTGGAGATAGCCTCCGCCAAACCCTGGCCCATGACTCCGGCACCAATGATAATGATCTTTGCCGTCGGCATACTCTAATCACCTTTCCTCGAATTATGCGCCTTACCAGCTGTAACTATTATCGGCAAATATAATTTGTCTTTGCCGGACCGCAATGTATTTTAAATCGGCTGCTTCGATTCCTAAGTATAGCAGAAGCAGTCGGTGGTGGTGGCCTGCCCCGGAGCCCAACAACCGCCGGAGGTGCAATAGCAGTAAAATCGGGCGATTTGCAGCCACAGGTGTAGAAAACACGGAAGCGATTGTCCGCAAAGAAAAACAACCTGAATTGGAAATAGCGGGAGAGACCATGTTGAGAATAATCAGACTTACAATGGGGCTGCTGGTGCTGGTTTTTGTAATCGGCCCGCCGGCCGAGGCGCGGATCAAGCGGGTAGCCAAAAGCTGGAATGTCATCGATCTTCACGGCGGCTATTCGACGCCGATTGGAACTTACCACCGGATCGGAAGTCTCGAGTTCATAGGTACGACAGGTGCAGTGGTGGCGATCGATGCCGACAAAGTCTACGAGCCAACCTTTCATTTCGGGTTTGACTACGGGAGACTGCACGGCGGACACCTGCTGTACAGTTTCGGATTTCGCTATACCAAGGTAGCCACGCTCGACACGTTTGTGGTCGATAATCAGACATCCTGGGTGTTTACTCCGGCTACGCCTTCGTTCAATCAGTATGATGTTGATTTTAATGTTAATTTTATGGCGACCGATATCTCCCGGGTTCGGTTTGCTCCCTACCTCGGCGTCAGCTTTCATGGCGGTATTACTTCTCAGACAGCACCGGGAGCAGTGTCGGAAAACTGGCTGACGGTGGCGGCCGGTCTGAATTTTGGGGCCGATCTCAAGATCTGGAATGCGCCTAAAGATCGCGCATTTGTTACACTCTCAACCGTCAATAATGTGCAGGTGCTGGCATCCAGCCACCGGCCGCGCTATATCAGTCTGGGGGGCGGGCTGAAATACTACTTCCGGCTGTAAACAGGTGCTGATAACGATCCCCAACAGAGGAGACACAGCTATCAAGCGGATTCATTTGATGTTCCTTGTGGTGCTGGCGATCCTGCCGGTTGTGTGGCTGGTGGGCAGTTGCGGCGATGACAACCCGACCGATTCCGGTAAAAGCACGCGGATATTCGCTCTTAACGGTTTGTACTACAAGGGCGTTATGGGGGATACAATCGCTGACAGTGTGCTTATGTTCGCGGTGCTGGACAAAGATGACAAGCGTCTGCTCAATCGGCAGATCAAGTTGTACCAGTTGGCTGGAGATGGCGAGATCAGCCATAGCTCGGTGGTGACCGGCTCGACTGGCTGGGCCGGTTTCTGGTATGCCTTCACCGGCGACTCCGGTCATGCCGCCGTTCGCCTGGTTGTGGAAGGCGTCGATTCAATGGTGATTCTATTGCGCGCCGACGTGCTGATTCCCGGTCCGGGCGGGCAGGCCCAATACGTGCTTTTTGATGACACCTACGCCGACGTCAAAAAGTTCAATGGTCCGGGATCGGTCGATACCTATCCCAACGAATCCATAATCTATGTCGATTATGAAAATTCATTGGGTGTAGTCGTTATGGTTTACGATATCGACATGGATCGTACTATTTACGACAGCTCGAGTGTGCTGGGTGTAATAGTAAACACGGTGTATGAAGGGACGACCACTGATAGTGTTCCTATCAGAGTCGGTTCGCCTATTTCGGATATTAGGACTGTGTTCGGGGAACCGGACATCATTCGTTATGATTCGGCTCCTCCGGGTTCTCCTCCCGGTGACTCTTCCGTGTATATCGAAGATAAGGACCAGGGGCTGACTTACTACTGTGACTTCACAGTCGATACCATAGTCTTTGAGATTCATCTCATAGAATGGGTGCCGCCGGCGGCTGGGTATGTGGGTGACGATGCAGTAAGTTGTTTGTCTGAGAAATCGCTTCGCCGTCCGCGTTGAGACTGACCGCCGTGATGTTGCTGTGCACACTACAGCCACCGCTCACACCAACCGCAAGCGGCCCTCATCGAGCGTGTACAATCGGTCGGATACATTCTCCACAAACGAGCGATCATGGCTGACAATCAGGTAGCCGCCGGGGAACCGGTCCAGCAGTTGCTCGAGTACCTCCACCGACTCGATATCCAGATGTGAAGTCGGTTCGTCCAATAGCAGAAACTCCGCCTGCTGCAGCAGACATTTCACAATCGCAGCCCGCACCAGTTCACCACGGGAGAAATTCTCGACAGACTGATGGACCTTGTCACCCCGGAGCAAGGCTCCGCCCAACTGCCACCGAACCACAGTCTCATCGCAACCGGTATCGGTGAAATTGGCCAGCAACGTCGGCTCCGTAAAGAAACCGGCCAGTCCCTGTGGCAGATACCGTAACCTGACCCCCTCATTGATACGGCGCTCTCCCTGTTGAGGCTCCAGTTGCCCCAGTATGATCTTAAACAAGGTCGACTTGCCGGCGCCGTTACCGCCCATCAGGCACAACCGGTCACGGGTGGTCGCCACCAGGTCGAGATTACTCATAAGCAGCGGAGTTGATCGTCCGTAATCGAATGAAATGTCCCGCAGGGAGAAAATTTCGCGATGCCTGACCGGGTAGTCGCGCAGATGGAGTGCCGGCTTTTTCGGCACAAACGGTTTACTCTTTTTGAGCCACTCGATCTCCCGGTCGGCTTTGCGCTGTGCCGTTTGAGCGCGAGCAGCCATCCTGGCCGCCATTCGAGCTATGTGTGGCTTATCTGCTCCGGCGCCTTTTTTTGACTTTTCCTTCTGAGTCGCCCAGTTCATCCGGGTCCGCATCTCCTGTTGCAGATGGCTGATTTTATTGCGAATCACGCGGGCCTGCTTGCTTTTTGATGCCAGGTCCGATTTCACCAGTGACCAGGCCGCGGCAAAACCTCCTTCGGTCTGGTAGTTACCATTGGGAGTCAGATAGACGGTCCGGTCGGCCAGGTTGTTGATCAGGGTGCGGTCGTGCGACACCAGGATCGCCCCACTCCCCTTCCGACGCAGCAAATGCAATTGTTCTTCGAAAGCCGTTATTCCCGCTATGTCAAGATAGTTGGTCGGTTCATCCAGCAGCAGCAAGTCGGCCTCAGACAGCAGAGTCTCGATTATCGCCCGCTTTTGCTGCTCTCCGTCCGAGGAATTATCGGCTCCAGCTATATCCTGATTAAGACCAAAGGCAATCGCCAGACGTTGAAAGCGGCTGACGTTTTCACGGTCGGTACTGCTGTTGCCGGTCGACTTGATATGTTGCGGCAGATAACCCAGCGCAATCGAGGTTGCCAGGTGCAACTCGCCCTTGATACGCAATTCGAAGCGCGACAGGAATTCCTGGTCACTGGCGTGCGTATGTGCGATAACGTCCAGCAGCGTCGACTTGCCGCAGCCGTTGGCGCCGACCAGGGCTACCACTTCGCCCCTGCTTACGGAGAGTGACAGCTTCTTGATAATTACTTTGTCAAGATAGGCGATCGAAAGATTCTTAATGTTTACCAGTGGTTGACGAGACATTTCTACTCCCGTTTTTCCCCGGCCGAACGACATTTTATGCCGACGTGCGTCACGGGGGTTCAAAGCTAAAGCGCTCTTGATCAGCACTATGCTGATCTTTGGATAGGTGCCACTTCGTGGCCGCCGCTTCGCGGTTGCCGCATCACGGCTTTTGGGAGTTTATTTGTCCACTGGTACTCCTTGTGGTTGGTTTAATATACGGCAATTACGGGAAATGGCAAGTGGGAAGAGCAAAAGTGGGAAGGGCACCAAAGTCCCGTTTAGCCCCCCCCGACTCTTGGTCACCTTTTTTATGTTGAAATTAGGGGATCGACAACGCTAAGCTGGTACAAGGGAGAGCATATTCATTCGTGTTGTTAGTTATGGGAAAGGAGTATTTGGTGAAGAGAGTCTTAGGAAACTCTGTCTTTCCGGCGATTCTATGCTGTTTCATAGCTGGTTTTGCGATAGAAATCCAAGCACAGGATGGTCACCTTTCGATAACAGGTCTGCGTGAGCGCACAATGCTATTGGTTCAATGCAACGATTCATTAGGCCGTGCCTGCGGTTACGGATCTGGCTGCCTCATGTGGGATTATTCTGAAGATGGATCAGCTGAGGGCCACGCCTACTTACTCACAGCGACTCATGTTTTGAGAGGACCTCATTCCATTGACCTTCTAGTTAGTGGAGAGCAGGATAGCATCTCGTATTTTACGAAATCTCCCATTCCGCTGTTTGATAGCGTTGGCAGACGACTGGAGTTGACCTATACAAACGAAAGTGGTCACACATCGGATTTAGCATTGTTGAGGGTCGAAAGTCACAATTTCGCCAGAAAAGGTGTCATCAGAATCGTTGCGAGAAGCCAATGCGCCTTTAGTGATTCGGTGTATGTTGGCGACAGACTGATCGCCTTTGGCTTTGCCGATACGAGCATATTCGACTTCGTGGCTTGCGGGAAGCCACTTGCAACCTCTGGTGTTGTTTCATTTGAAACCAATATGTCATACGTAATGGACAAGATCGCCCACGAAGGCATGAGTGGAGGAATTGTATTCAAAGAATACCCGGGTCTCGGCAAATTTGGTTACAAAGCTGTTGGAATTGTATCCGCGCCCGTCTCGAGGTATCCAGAGTACACCTGGATAACAAAAATAGACTACATCGATTCAATTTTTATTTCCTTGACGGATACCAAGTGGGGTTTGGAATAACCCAGCCCGTACCCTCTTGCCAATGCTATTGGTTTTTTGTATTATTTCAGGTTAATATTTATTGGAGACATGGCCCTGCGATGAAAAACCTGATCAAGAACATTTTCGGCACCAAACACGACCGCGATGTCAAAAAATTGCAGCCGCTGGTGACCGAAATAAACGAACATTTCGATAAGCTCCAGTCCCTCTCTGATGAAGAGCTGATCGCCAAAACCGACGAGTTCCGAAAACGTCTGGCCGACGATGAAACGCTCGACGACATTATGACCGAAGCCTTCGCCGTCGTCAAGGAGGTCTGCCGCCGTCATCTGGGTCAGACCTGGGACGTCTGCGATATGTCCACCGAGTGGAACATGGTGCCGTTCGACGTGCAGTTGATCGGCGCGGCGGCACTGCACCAGGGGAAGATCGCCGAGATGGCCACCGGCGAGGGCAAGACTCTGGTGGCGACGATGCCGACCTATCTCAACGCCCTGTCCGGCAAAGGGGTGCATATCGTCACCGTCAATGACTACCTGGCCCGCCGCGACCAGGAGTGGATGGGGAAAATATATGAGTATCTCGGCCTGACAACCGGCGTTATCCAGAACCAGATGAACAACGCCGACCGTCGCGAGATGTACCAGCGCGATATCACATTCGGCACCGCCAACGAGTTCGGCTTCGATTACCTGCGCGACAATATGGCCCAGCGCGCCGAGGATCGCGTGCACCGCAATTACTACTATGCCATCATCGACGAGGTCGAC
Organism: bacterium; assembly: GCA_043811375.1. Lineage (GTDB taxonomy): Bacteria > Zixibacteria > MSB-5A5 > GN15 > FEB-12 > JBDRNJ01. The sequence goes on from JBDRNJ010000023.1 coordinate 17,283, forward strand.
TCGATTCTGATCGACGAGGCTCGCACGCCGTTGATTATTTCCGGGCAGGTGGAGTCGTCAGTGCATGATCGTTACCGTCAGATGAAACCGACCGTGGACTTACTGGAGCGCAAGCAGAGGACGCTGGTCAATGACATGATCGCCAATGCGGAGAAGATGCTGGCGGGCGGCAAGAGCGAAGATGAGTTCGAAGCCGGCATCTTGCTGCTGGCGGCCACCCGCGGTGCGCCCAAGAACAAAAAGCTGCTGAAGATCCTCAAGGAAACCGGTATGAAGAAGCTGGCTAACGACGTTGAGTCGGTCTTCATGCGCGACAAGAAGCTCGATGAAATTGATGATCGTCTTTATTACTTCATAGACGAACGTGAGCACGCTATAGTCCTGACCGATCAGGGCACCGCCCTGCTCAGTCCGGCCGAGCAGAAAATGTTTGAGATTCCCGACATCTCAACGATGCTCTCCGAGCTTGAAGGTGACGAGTCACTATCGGCTGAGGAGCGTCAGAAAAAGACCGAGGAGATCTACCGCATCCACGGCGAACGCTCCGAGAAAGTGCACGCCATCAACCAGCTTCTGCGCGCCTACACTCTGTACGAAAAGGATGTTGAGTACGTGCTGGAGGATGGCAAAGTGATGATCGTCGATGAATTCACCGGACGGGTACTGCCGGGACGGCGTTATTCGGACGGACTGCACCAGGCTATCGAGGCCAAGGAAGGAGTACGGATCGAGGCCGAATCCCAGACGCTGGCCACGATCACGCTGCAGAACTACTTTCGCATGTACGACAAGCTGGCCGGGATGACCGGCACCGCCGAGACCGAAGCCAGCGAGTTCTTCGACATCTATAAGCTGGACGTGATGGTTATCCCGACCAATCAGTCGGTGGTCCGTGATGACAACGAGGATCAGATCTATCGCACCCGCCCCGAGAAGTACAAAGCGATCATCAACGAGATCACTGAAAGACACAACGCCGGCCAGCCGGTGCTGGTGGGTACGGTTTCAGTCGATGTCTCCGAGACGTTGTCGCGGATGCTCAAGCGGGCCGGCGTGCCGCACAACGTGCTCAATGCCAAGCAGCACCAGCGTGAGGCGGAGATAGTAACCCGCGCTGGTGATAGCGGGTCGGTGACAATCGCCACCAACATGGCCGGGCGCGGAACCGATATCCGCTTGGGTGAGGGTGTCATCGAACGCGGCGGCCTGCACATTGTCGGCACCGAGCGGCACGAAGCCCGCCGCATCGACCGGCAGTTGCGGGGACGTGCCGGACGCCAGGGCGACCCCGGCTCCTCCATCTTCTTTCTTTCACTCGAGGACGACCTGATGCGCCTCTTCGGCGGCGAACGGCTGGCTACCGTCATGGATCGGCTGGGCGTGCAGGACGATGAAGTTATCACGCACAAGATGGTCACCCGCGCTATCGAACGAGCCCAGAAAAAAGTGGAGGCGCAGAACTTTGCTATCCGCAAGCATACCCTCGATTACGATGACGTGATGAACGTCCAGCGCAAATGGATATATGAACGACGGCTGGCGGCGCTGGAGCGGGAATCCATCAAAGAGGAAGTGATCGAACTGATCGAGCAGGTGCTGGACACACTTATCGACAACTACTGCCCGGAAAAAGAATATGCTGAAAACTGGAACCTGACCGGCTTTACCGAAGACCTGCGGCAGGTTTTTCTGCTCAATCTCCGCTTCCGCGAGGAAGACATCCCCGCCCTGACACGCCAGACGCTCCGCGAGAAGGTGCTGGAAGCGATAATGCACATCTACAAGCAGAAGGAAATTGTTTACGGCGAAGAGGTCATGCGCCAGTTGGAACGATACGCCGTGCTCTCTACCATTGATCGCCATTGGCGCGATCACCTGGCCGAGATGGATGAACTGCGCACCGGCATCGGGTTGCGGGCTTACCACGGAGGTATGGGTAAACCGATTGATATCTACAAGCGCGAAGCATTTAAGATGCTGGAACAGATGAGCGCCACCTGCGACCGGGAGATCGTCAACTTAGTCTATAAGTTGCAGATCAACGTGCCGGAGAAATCACGCACCGAGCGTCGCAAAGAGATGGACGCGGTGGCCTCGCACGCCGACAGCACCGGCATGGGTTATGCCTCGGCGGTGCAGGCGCCGGCCGGGGCGCCTCAGGAGAAAAACCCGATGGCCGAAGCCTCCCAGGCCGGGAAACAAACCCGCACTTTTAAGCGCAAAGTAGCCAAAGTAGGACGCAATGACCCCTGCCCCTGTGGCAGCGGCAAGAAGTACAAAAAATGTCATGGAGCGGGGGAGTGAGAACGGTGGTTGTAGGTTACCGCAGGTGTTATGCGGATAGATATAAACTATGTTATGTGTAAGGAGAAAATATGAACTGGCTACAAGTTCTGGGGCCATCCCTACTTATGGTACTCGGGGGAATTGTAACATGGTTTCTTAAATCCCGTGTGGAAGAACTCCGTGTTACAGAGGAAAGACTGCGAGAAGAGCGGAGGAAGATTTACGGCCAGATATTGGACCCTTATATTCGTCTTTTCACTGACATTAAGGGCCAAGGTCCAACTCAGGCAATAAAAGAAATTACTTCGTATGAGTACAGGAAAACTGCTTTTGATCTCAACCTGTTCGGCTCTGATGAGGTAGTTCAGGCCTATAATGCTCTTATGAAGCATACATACAAAGCCGAATCCACAGGGGTAGAACAAGACCCAAAAGAAACGATGCGTCTGTGGGGCGGGCTTATTCTCGAAATTCGCAGAAGTCTTGGAAATAAAAAGACCAAACTTGACGAGCTTGATATGCTCCGAGCGATGATCAAAGATATTGATAATCTTTAGGTAAAATTTACAAACACGCGTGGGTGCCCCACCCGCCTTTGGCGGGCTGTGGGTTGTGTCGAATAAACCACTCACTCACAATTCTATTCCGCTTATCTCCAAAGGCACGTCTGATTCTCCCTGATACCAATTATAACTCGACCATCTCCTGACGGCTCCTCATCCCCAAATTGCTCCCCCACCGTAAAACCCGTAGCGGGCAGTTTGGCTGATGGATCAGTATACTTATCGAGGACAACCTCCGATACAACTACTATGAGAGGGTTCGTGAACATGACTATGGGGGTTTGTATTATGACATGGAAAGAGGCAAAACAAAAAATAAAGAAACATGTCGGGGTGTGCAAAGATGTAAACACAAAAAGGTCTAAGAAGTCTGACTATCGCTATGTAAAGGATGTACCTCCGCCTCACTTTCGGGTACAGATCGGAAAAGACAATTACGTCAACATCACGTGGACAATGCTGGAAAAATGTTGGCGTGTGTTGAACCGGACTGGTATATACGACTACAAGGTGTTTGAGGAGCTCTTTCCTGAGAAAATGAGTCGCCGCTGCCATATTCATGTTGTTGGAAAGATATTCGAAAAGGCAGGCTTGGTCGATTCTGTCTGTGACGACTACTATGTATTGAAGCAGACACCCCAAGACAAAGACGCCTAGCCTCGTAGAGCAGCCCTTTGTAACGTAAGCCGGGGGTGTTTCAGTAGGCGGTTGCTTTCAAACTAATCCCCCGCTAAAAACCACTTGACTTCCCCTGATTTTTCCTTATAATCTTATGATAGGAAAGTAGTTACACATCTGACTACAACCACCGTGCGGAGCGGACGTCCATTGACGACCGGTCCGGCTGGAGTATACAATCTTGATGACTGATGCAACCCCTGTCCCGGCAGGGTGTTAGCCTGCCATGATCAGGCTGGATATAACGGTTGGCTGTTTACAAAAACCGGACCTAATGGGCCCGACAGGTCAACCCGCCGGAATGAATAATGAATTTAGAGTATATACTGCCGCTATCGGCAGTCGGAATCATAATCAGAAAGACGATACTAACTTCAATAAGGACGTAGAGAGGTAATCATGCAGGCAACCAGATCAATCACAATGGCCCTGTTTCTGAGCCTGGCCCTGGCCGGTTCGGCAGGCGCTCAGATCAGCGCCGGGGGCACGCCAGTCAGTTTAGACAAGGCGCTCAGGGCCGATTTCGAGTCGGTCACTATGCCGTCGGTGGACGTCGCGGCACTGTTGGCTGAGGATGAGATCGAACAGTCGAAGGGTATTCCCTACCGCTTCGGCTATCCCTTCGAGGTCAATTACGACCTGGACAACTCCGGCACATGGGAGGAGCTCCCCGACGGTGGCCGCGTCTGGCGGCTGCGTATCGTGTGCCCCGGAGCGTATTCGATTAACCTCGTCTACCGTAATTTCCGGCTGCCCGAAGGGGCACAGTTTTTCATCTACAACGAAGACAAGAGCTATCTCATTGGTGCTTTTACTTCGCGCAATAACAAGGAATACGAGAAGTTCGCCACCGGGCTGGTTAAGGGCGATGTCAGTATCCTCGAGTATTACGAGCCGGCCGGTGTGGATCAGCCGGGTATAATAGATATTCAACGTGTTATCCATGCCTACAAGAACCTCTTCGATCGCGGTGTGGTCAGGGATGCTTTTGACTTCGGTGGATCGGGCTCGTGCAACAACAATGTCCACTGCCCCGAGGCGGCCGACTGGCAGGATGAAGTACGTTCGGTGGCTATGATTACCACATCGGGCGGCTCCCGGATTTGTTCGGGAGCGCTGGTGAACAACGTCAACCAGGACCTGACACCATACTTCCTGACCGCCAACCACTGTCTGGGCGGGGAGGAAACCTGGGTTTTCATGTTCAATTACGAAAGCCCGAGCTGTGCAAATGTCGACGGCCCCACCTGGATGACCACCTCCGGCTCGACTCTGCTGGCCAATAATTCCTATTCAGATTTTGGCTTGTTGCTGCTGGACGAGTCGCCGCCGGATTCGTACAACGTCTATTACGCCGGCTGGGCGGCCGATGATCAGGTTTCGGACACTTCGGTGGCCATTCACCATCCCAGCGGCGATATCAAGAAGATATCATGGGACAACAATCCTAACTCCTCGGCCGATTACCTCGGCGATCCGGGTACGGGCAATTCCCACTGGCGGATCGGTAACTGGGAAGACGGCACTACCGAGCCGGGCTCCTCAGGTTCACCCCTGTTCAATACTGAGCACCGGGTTGTCGGACAACTGCACGGCGGCTATGCCTCCTGCACCAGCATCACACCTGACTGGTACGGGAAATTTGCCCGGTCATGGGACTACGGCGGCAGTGCCTCAACGCGAATCAAGGACTGGCTTGATCCCGGCAACACCGGCACGCTGGTTCTTGATGGCCGTGACGCCGCCGGTATTTCTATCTCGCACACCCCGTTGGAGGACACGAAAGACACTCTCAACGACTACGAGGTATTGTGTACGATAACGTCGGACACGGGTCTGGTGGCCGATTCGTTGCTTTTGTACTATCAGATCAGTTCGACCTGGTATGAAGACACGCTGGTGGCGACCGGCGGCACCGACGAGTATAACGCCTATATCCCGGCCCAGTCGCCGGGC